>JBEKPY010000064.1:0-36219 GCA_049520275.1 Bryobacteraceae bacterium | reverse complement strand
TTCCACGCGGCGCCAAGCCGGCTTGAAAGCCGGCTGCGGGCAGGATTGCCCGCCCCACAAACTCAGAGAATCAACCACTTGCCAGACAGGCTCAAAAGTTAAGTGCCATTGGGCTCTCAGCCCCGCCCTCCCGGCCCAGGCGCGCACTGGCGTGTTTCGTGCCGCGCACCCGCCGATGGGCCTGTCGGGGCGGGCGCCCACGCCTGCGGCGGGTCCCCGACCGCCTGGCCTGGACGGGCCCTAAGTCGGGACGCCGGCGGGGCGATCCAGCCACCACGCCACCGCCGCGACAAAGACGTAGAACGCCAGACCGGAACTGGCCAGGGCGGCGATATTTTGCGGCGGTGGACCGTACGCGTTGATGAGCAGCACCACCAGCAGAAACAGCGCCAGCACGATCAGGCCGTAGTTGGGCCGCTGCGCCTTCCGCCGGTAGATCCAGAACCCGGCGATCAGCGTCGCCGCTTCCACCAGAATGCCGAGGGTGGGGCTGTTCCAGATGCCGAACCCAACGTAGGGGCCATGAAAGCCGATGGGCAGATCCGGCCGGTGCATGGGCAGGTCGAGGAACCAGTGAGAGAGCACGCAGGCGGCAACCACCAGCGCGGCGCGGGTGTGGCGCGGACCTTTGTATATGGGCAGCAAACGCACCAGCAGGAACGCCGCTGCCGCCCACACCACCGACATAAGCAGCGAGTGCGACCATGGATACGAAGTGAACTCGATGGGAGCGTCTGCGGCCGGCGACAGACGCACCTTCTCCACGCCCGCCAGCACCAGCACGATCCACAGAATGTCCACGAACTGGGTGGCGACGAACAGCACGCCCAGCGAGACCTTGTTCTCGGCTGACTTCAACGCAAAGGCGGCACCGTAATGGCCGATGAGCATCCGATTCTTTGTAGCGCATTCGCGTGGCGGAGTCCAGCGGCACATAGACAATCCGACTGGAAAGCCGGGGCGCCGAGGGTCTCACGGCGCGTGTTCCCGGGGCGAGTCCATTGGCGATCGCTGGCGCCTCGCCTTCAGGTCGCGCGCTCGCACATAGAATAGGTAAGTGACCGCTGCCGGAGTTAGTATCATGATCGCGCTGGCCGCGTCCGGCGTGTCCCAGGATCTGGCCGACCTCCACATCGATACCGCGGCCACTGGGTTCACCTACGCGGAAGGGCCCGCCTGGTCGCGCGACGGTTATCTGGTGGTCAGCGACATTCCCAACAACCGGATCTGGCGCTGGCAGCCGGGCCAGCAGCGCGAGCTGATGCGCGCCAACTCGAACGGCGCCAACGGCAACGCGTTCGACGCACAGGGGCGGCTGTACACCTGCGAAGGCCACGCGCGCCGCGTGGTGCGCACTGACCGGAACGGCCGCGTGGAGGTGCTGGCGGACAAGTGGCAGGGCCACAGGCTGAACGCGCCCAACGACATTGTGGTGCGGCGCGACGGCCATGCGTGGTTCACGGACCCGGCCTTCGGTCCCGCTAACGATGGCCGCGAGCTGGACTTTTACGGCGTCTATCACATCGCGCCGCGCGGCGCACTGGAGGTGATCGCGAAACCCGCGGGGCGGCCCAACGGGATTGCGCTCGCGCCCGACGGCCGAACGCTGTACGTCGCCAATTCGGACGAGCGCAACGTTCGTGCGTACGACGTCGCCCGCAGCGGGGTGGCCTCGAACGAGCGTATTGTTGTGAGTGGCATCGAGGGCGTGCCCGACGGCATGAAGGTGGATGAGAAAGGCAACCTGTACGTGGCCGCGAAGAAACTCTACATTTTCAGCCCGGGCGGACAGCCGCTCGGCGCGGTGAAGCTCGACGAGACGCCCTCCAACTGCGCCTTTGGCGGACCCGACATGGACCTGCTGTTTGTCACGGCGCGCACCACCGTATATGTTGTGCGGCTCGGCGTGAAGGGAGCCACGCCGTAAGATGAGCGCCACTGACGATCGCCGCTACCCCGGCCGCCCGTTCCTGGGCATCGGCGCGCTCATTTTCGATGGCGATGCCATCCTGCTGGTGGAGCGCGGACACGAGCCGCTGAAGGGATGGTGGTCGCTGCCGGGCGGGATACTCGAAACGGGCGAGACGCTGGCCGACGGAATCCGGCGCGAGGTGCGCGAAGAGACCGGCCTCGAGGTGGAGCCGAGTGCGATCTTCGAGGTCTTCGAACGAATTATGCCCGATGCGGTCGGCCGCACCGAGTATCACTACGTGCTGGTGGACTACGTATGCAGGGTGGCAGGGGGCGCGCTGCAGGCGTCGAGCGACGCGAGCCGCGCGGTGTGGGTCCGCGAAGACCAGCTCCCCGCGTATCGCATTACCGAGGGCACCCTCGCCGTGGTGGAACGCGCCTTCCGCGCGCGCCGCACAAGTCCGCAAACGCCATGAACAGAACCTCTCTCGACCTGCTGGAATTCGAAGGCCTGCGGCAACTGCTGGGGCGTTTCGTGCAGAGCCCGCTGGGCCGCGCCGAGCTGGAGCAGGTGCAGCCGGTGGCCGACCGCGCGCTTCTGGAGAGCACGCTGGCCGATGTGCGCGAAGCTCTCGAATACGTTCGTCTGTCCATGGAGCCGCAGCAGCCGGCGCGCGGCGCGGCCATTCGGGTGCGCTTCGATGCCGTGCCCGACGTCGCCGCGGCGGCGCGCATGGTGGCCGTGGAAGGGGCCGTGCTGGAGCCGCGGCAGATCCTCGAGATGACCCAATTGCTGGAGCGGGCGGCGGAGATTCGCGGAACCCTGTCGAGCGCCGTGGAGCGATTCCCGCTGCTGGGCGCGCGGGCGGAACAACTGGCGGACCTGCGCGAAGTGCTGCGCGATCTGCGCGGGAAGATTCTCCCCGATTGCTCCATGGCCGACGACGCCAGCGTGGCGCTGCGCCGCATACGGCGCGACATCGAGAAACAGCGCCGCCAGATCCAGGTTTCGCTGGAGCGTTTCGTGCGCGCGCACCGCGACGACGGCGTGCTGCAGGAGGATTTCATCACCGTCCGCAACGACCGTCTGGTGGTGCCGGTGGCGGCCGGCCAGCAGCGGCACGTGCCGGGCGTGATGCACGGGGCCAGCAATACCGGCCACACGCTGTTCATCGAGCCGCTGGAAACCATCGACCTGAACAACGAAGCGGTGCGCCTGCGGGAAGAGGAACAACGCGAGGTGCAGCGCATCCTGCGCGAGCTCACCGAATTGTTGCGGGCCCACGCGGGCGGCGTCCGCGAGACCGTGCGCGTGCTGGGCGAACTGGATCTGCTCTTCGCCAAGGCGAACTTCGCGGTGGATTTTGGATGCAGCATTCCGTGCTTTACGGCGGCATGGGATCGCCGGCTGATGCTGGAAGACGCGCGGCACCCGCTGCTCGAGGACGTGCTGCGGCGCCAGCGCAAACGGGTCACGCCGCTGTCGCTGACGCTGGAGGAGAAGCGCCGGACGTTGCTGATCAGCGGCCCGAACACCGGCGGCAAGACGGTGTCCATGAAGACGGTGGGGCTGCTTTCGCTCATGGCCCAGGCGGGGCTGCCCGTGCCGGCCGCGCGCGCCGAGTTCCCGCTGTTCGACGAGGTGCTGGCGGACATCGGCGATCAGCAGTCCATTCAGGAAAACCTGAGCACGTTCTCGGCGCACATCGAGCACATCCGGGCCATGCTGGAAGCGGTGACGCGCGAGTCCCTGGTGCTGCTGGACGAGCTGGGCCGCGCCACCGATCCCGAAGAGGGCGGCGCGCTGGGAGTGGCCATTGTCGAGCGCTTCCGAGCGTCGGGCGCGTTCACGCTGGCCTCCACGCACCTGCTGGCGTTGAAGGTGTACGGGGCCAACACCGAGGGCGTATTGAACGGCTCGATGGGCTTCGATGACGCGACGCTGGAGCCGACGTACGTGCTGCGCACGGGCGCGCCGGGCAAGTCAGCCGGACTCGAGATCGCCGGGCGTCTGGGCATGCCGCCGGAACTGATCGAGCGCGCGCGAGCGGCGATGACCCACCAGGAGCGCGACATCTCACGCTTCCTGGGCGAATTGCACGATCGTATTGAGCGCACTGCGGAGAACGAGCGCGAGCTGGAGCGCGAGCGGGAGAAGCTGGCCGCGCGGGAGCGCTCGCTGGCGAAGGAGTGGGAACAGCGGGAGGCGGCGAAGCTCCGGGAGATGGAGCAGCGATGCGACAACGCGGTGGCGGCGTTCGAGGCGCAGGCCCGCGAGACCATCGAAGGGATCGCCAGGACAGCCGAGGGTGGCGGGCAACGCAAGGCCGCCGATCAGGCCCTGCGCAAGGTGGCGCGCACACGGCGCGAGTTTCAGGAAGAGGTGAAGAGCACGGTTCTGGCCGCGCCTGGAGCGGCGAAGCCCGCGCAGGTTCCGCTGCCGCTTCGCCTCAAAGAGGGCGCTCGGGTGCGTCTGCAGGGCGTGCGCGAGCCGGCGCGCGTCCTGCGGAAACTCTCCGGCGACCGCATCGAGGTGCAGGCCGGCCTCATGAAGATGCAGATCGGCGTGGAGGATGTGGAGGAAGTGCTGCCCGCGGCCGCGGAAACGTCGCGGCTGCCCGAGGGTATCTCCTACCAGCCGTCCGGCCCGGCGTGGAATGTCACCTATCGCGAGATCAACGTGATCGGCAAGCGCGCCGAGGAGGCCTGCGACGAAGTGGACAAGTTCCTGGACACGGCGGCGATGGCCTCGGTGGATCGCGTGCGCATCGTCCACGGCCATGGCATGGGCATTCTGCGCAAAGCGATCGCGGATTTGCTCGCGGCGAACCCGCACGTGGCGCAGTTCTACGCGGCATCGCAGGCGGAGGGCGGAACCGGCGCCACGGTGGTGGAGCTGAAGTAGGGGCGGCGCTCCGTTACGGCAGGTACCGGTCGCACTCGGCGATGTCGACTCTCGCCTGCTGCAGGCGGCGGGCGGTATCCGGGGTCTCCGGCTTCCAGTTTCTCCACCGCGCCAGGTTCTTCTGGAAGGTGAGCCGCGCCCAGCCGTAGTGCCGGTTGGCGAGCAGCATGCGGCCGTAGAGCCGATCCAGATCGGAGACCGCCTCGGTAGCGGCCAGCGTCGGCCGCGAAACGGAGAGGAGACGGCTCTCCAGCGGCAGCCCTTGCGTGATGGCCGCCGCGGCTTTGTCGGAGTTGCCGCTCGCAAGGAAGCGCTCGGCATCGCGGTCCAGGGCGGCCAGTTGCTCCGCAGTCTGGCCATACCATGCTTCGCTGGCCGGATCGGCTTTTGAGGGCGCGGGAGCGGGCCCGCAGCCAGCCAGCATCAGGACGGCGATGAGGGCAAGCAGGCGCACTGACCACAAGGATAGCCGAGCTGCCCAAGCACAGCGGCCTCTCAGACCGCCTTCCCGCCCGTGATAAGATCCTTCCCAGCCATGAACCGCCGAACCTTTCTTAACACCAGCCTCCTCGCCACCACCGCCCTGGCCGCTGGCCCCGTGCCAACCCCGACCGCCGCCGAGATTATCCGCCGCATCAAGCAAAACGTAGGCGCCCCGGACCGTCCCCAAACCGTCGACAACGTCATCGCGGGCACCCCGGACACCCCCGTGCGCGGCATCGCCTCCACCATGATGGCCACCCTCGACGTCCTCCAGCGCTCCGCCGTCGCCGGCCTCAACCTGGTGATCACCCACGAGCCCACCTTCTACCTGCACCAGGACGCCACCGACACCCTCACCAACAACCCCGTCTACAAATTCAAAACCGACTTCATCCGCCGGCACGACCTGGTCATCTTCCGCCTCCACGACCACTGGCACGACCGCCATCCCGACGGCATCGCCGAGGGCATGTCGCGCGCACTCGGCTGGCAGCAGAACGTCGTCAACCCCGCCGACCCGCGCGAGTTCACCTTCCCGCCCACGCCGCTCGCCCGTTTCGCCCAGCAGATCGCCGACCGCCTGCACATCCGCGCCATGCGCGTAGTGGGCGACCCCGTGCTCCCCGTCCGCCGCGTGTCCACAAGCTGGGGCTACCTGAGCCGCGACCCCGGCATCCAGTTGCTCGCCAGCCCCGACGTCGACGTCGTGATCTGCGGCGAAACGCGCGAGTGGGAAGTGGTGGAGTACGCGCAGGACGCCATCGCGGCGGGTCAGAAGAAGGCGCTCATCCTGATGGGCCACGTGGTCTCGGAGGAGTCCGGCATGAAGTACTGCGCGGAATGGATGAAGCAGTTCGTCACCGAGGTGCCGGTCCAGTTCGTCCCCGCGCCCGAGCCGTTCTGGATCCCGCCAGCCTGATACGATGTGCGTCGGGCTCGCCGGGACTCAGGCCGCCGGGCGGGGTCTGATAGCATAGCCAGCAATGACCCGCATATTCATCGCTCTTGTGCTATTGGCAGCCGCCGCCCAGGCATCCGGTCTGCCCCGCGACTACAAAGGCAAGCCATTCCGGGACGATCGCTACAAGTCCGGCCCGCAGGTAATCCCCGGCGTCATCCAGTGCGCGTATTACGACCTCGGCGGCGAGGGCGTCGCCTATCACGATACCGACGCCATCAATCATGGAAGCGGCGAGCTGAACCACACCCCCGGCCACTGCGAGCCGGGCGTGCCCGAATACATCTGCTATTTCCGGGAAAAGGAAGGCGTCGACATCTCCTACACGAAGAGTTTCGCCGATTTCAGCCACCCCAACCTGTTCGATCCGCCGAAACAACAGCTCTATATTGGCTGGGAGGCCGACGGCGAATGGACCAACTACACCGTCAAAGTGAAAAAAGCCGGGACGTACCGGATCGACGCCCTGTACGGCAAGGCCGCCAACACCGTGCAGTTCTCACTGGACAACCAGCCCGCCGCCTCCTGCAAGCTCCCCATCGACACCGGCGACTGGCACAAATGGAACAAGGCCGTCAACTGCGGCCAGATCACTTTCCCGAAGGCCGGACTGCACCTGTTGACGCTGCACTATAACGCCAACAATAATCTGGCGTATTTCGACTTCGAGCCCGTGAAATGAAGATCGGAATCCGCGTTCATCGGCGGCGGCCCCGCCGGCGAGCGAGGACCCGGCCGGCCAGCAGCGCGATGCCGGTCAGCAGCAACTGCGCCGAGGCAGGCTCGGGAACCGCACTGGCCTTCTCGCAAATCGCATTGGCCTCGAATTCCGGGATCACGTAGTCGGCGTCGCCGCCCTTGCTGGAAAACGTGATGGAGGTGAATGGCCTGGTGGATGTCAACCCGGCGAACACGAAGGTGTTAGCGCTGGTGTCATAGCTTCCGCCTCCGACGGAAACAGAGTCCCCGTTCGAATCGGTGAAGCCATAGCTGTCGGCGGCGTTGAGATCCATATCGAAGAAGATGCCGAACGCGTTCACCGGCGACGAGAATGTAATGGTGGCGCCCTCGTCACCCATGAAGTAAGTGTTCGCCGAGCCGGAGGCGGTGTGGTCGGCGCCCAGGTCGAGTCCGCTGAGGGAGTGGTACAGACTCGTAATGTCGAGATCGGTTGAGCCGTCGGTGAAAACGAATCCGGAATACGTAAACCCATCCACCGTCGAACCCGAGCTGATAAGCTGGCCGTCGGTCAAAGTCCCGTAGTTCTCCAACAGATTGATGTTGGTGGCTGCCTGGAAAGCCGCCGAGCTGGTATAGGTGACCGTGCTGGCCGCCGCAAGAGGCGCCAACAGGCCAATGGCCCCGAGTGAAATCAGCAACCTGCAGATCGATTTGGGAAGGTGTCTCATACGCGTCCCCATCGTATTGGTGGGCCGGCGCCACAACAACAGACCGAACGTTGGCCCGGTACCAGAAGGCGCTCCACCTGGCTCCGGTACTGGTAGGCCATAGCGCAAGTAATGGAACGTGCCGCCGGACGACGGCCGCATTCATCCGCAGTGCCACCGCGAGCCCGTCCGCGCGTGATACAACGGCTCCATGCGAGTTCTTTTCATTGGTGGCACCGGAATCATCAGCACCGCCTCCACGCGGTTGGCGGCGGAACGCGGTATCGACCTCACTCTTCTGAACCGGGGACGCCGCCGGGTGGACACACCAGCCGGCGTCAGGACGCTCGCCGTCGATATCGAGGACGAGGCCGCCGTGTCGCGCGCGCTGGGCGGCGGCTCGTTCGACGCCGTGGTCGATTGGACCGTCTTCGTGCCCGCCCAAATCGAGCGAGACCTGCGCCTGTTTGCCGGCCGCACCCAACAGTACGTCTTCATCAGTTCCGCCAGCGCCTATCAGAAACCGGTTGGACACTACCTGATCACCGAGTCCACGCCGCTGGCCAACCCATACTGGCAGTACTCGCGCGACAAGATCGCCTGCGAAGAGCGGCTCATGAAGGCGTATCGCGAGGAGGGCTTTCCCATCACCATCGTCCGCCCCTCGCTCACCTACGGCGACACGCAGATCACGCTGGCGGTCAACAGTTGGACGAAATCCTATTCCGTGGTCGACCGCATGCGCCGGGGCAAAAAAGCGATCGTGCCGGGCGACGGCTCGTCGCTGTGGGTGATCACCCACAACAGCGATTTCGCCAAAGGTCTTGTCGGATTGCTGGGGAACCCGCAGACCATCGGACACGCGTTCCACATTACTTCCGACGAGGTCATGACATGGGACCAGTTCTACCGGATCGTGGCCGAGGCGGCGGGCGCGGAGCCAAAGCTGGTGCATATCCCATCGGATTTCCTCGCCGCCTGCCAGCCCGAACACCTGGGAAGCCTGACCGGAGACAAGTCCGTCAGCGTGGTTTTCGACAACAGCAAGATCAAACGATTCGTGCCCGGCTATTGCGCCACCACGCCGTTCGCACAGGGCATTCGCCGGACGCTCGCCTGGTTCGACTCCGATCCCGCACGCCGCCAGGTGGATGCGGACGCCGACGCCGCCTGGGACAAGCTCATCGACGCCTGGGAAAAGGGAACCGCCGAGGCGCTGCGGCACTTTCAATCCCGCTGAGCGCTATTCTGGGAATTGGCCATCAATCCGCAGTAGTCTGGGCGCGCGGCAGCTCCTTGCGGAGCCGCAACCGTGCTGAGGGGCGGTTCCTGCCGTGGGCCGCCATGCGTGCAGGGGAGGGAATCATGCTTACTAACATCATCGGAAGGACCGCCATGGGCCTCCTCGTCGCGGGGCTCTTGTGTACGGCCGCATTCGGGCAGAACCAGTTCGACAACAGCGGCAACAGCACGCTGACTGGCACTTATTTCGTGCGCGAGGTGTTGCTGACCAAAGTGTCCACGGGGGGAACCATAGGCCATGCACGCAGCGCCATTGGCATGGTTTCGTTCACTGCCAGTGGGGTTTTCAGCTTTAACGGGCAGATCATGGATTCCGCTCTGCAGTCGCAGAGCGCCTCTCCGGCTACGATCAAGGGCACGTTTGCGGTGGCCGCGAACGGCTTCCTCGAGATGCAGAGCCTGCTTGGGACCACCCCCTCCAACGGCCCGGACGTTCTCCGGGGCGGCGTGGGGCTCGTCGGACCGTCGGCGTTCGTGGCCAGCACGACGGAAGGGCCGAATTTCGACATGATCGTGGGAATCCCCCTGGCCAGCGGCCTCGATTTGGCCAACCTGAACGGCCTGTATAAATTTACATACCTCAGTTTCCTCGATGGGCAGGCCGGCCAGGTGCGCAACGCCTGGTTCACTCTCAACTGCCTCGGAAACGGGATTGCCGGCTTCGCCGTGCCAGAGACCGGCAACGCCGCGAATATCGGCAATAATATCGTCGACAATACCGGCAGCATAAGCTACACGCTCTCGGATGCCAACGGAGGCGCCCTCATCCTCGACGACGGCTCAAACGCCGAGAACAAACTGATCAGCGGCACCAAGATGTTCTACATTTCGCCGGACGGTCTTCTGGTGCTGGGTGGCGACCCGAATGGCTACGACCTGCTCATCGGAACGCAGCCCGTCACCGGCGCGGACGCGTCCAACCTGGGCGTGTTGAGCTTCTACTATCTCGCGGGGCTCGAAGAGAACGCCTCCCGGCTTTCCACTCTGGGGGCGGGGACGGACGTCATTGACAGCTTCTATGGCTCCACCAGTACAACGCCGGCCGGGCAGGCCATCAGCCACCTGCGCACGAATGAATTGAACGCGGCGCCCTTCGATTACACGTTCAATCTCACGTACACGGTGGCGGCCGATGGCACATTTGAGCCCACTGGAACGCCGTACCGGTACGTGCTGGGGGCTCGGGATCTGGTTTTCCTCGGCAACGGAATGAACGGCGAGTATTCGCTGATCGTCGGCCTGGCGCAGTCCTATAGCATTAACTCGAATGTGTTTCTGAATCCGCTGGGGATCGTGAACGCGGCCAGCTATGCGCCGGTCACCAACCCGATCGCCCCGCTGGAAATCGTCTTGCTGTTCGGGACGAACCTCGCGCAAAAATCGGCCACCGCGAAGCTGCCGCTGCCCACCACTCTGGCCAATACCAGGGTGCTGATCAATGGCGAAGCCGCGCCTCTGTTCTCGGTCAGCCCTACGCTGATTGAGGCACTGGTCCCCCTGGACGTCTCCCCCGTGTGGGCAGTGTCCTTCGCCACGTTTCAGGTTGTGAACCCCGAGGGCTCCTCGAACCCGGTGACGGTGTACGTGCGCAACGCCGCTCCCGGGGTGTTTGCCGCCGGGGAAGATGGAATCGGCCCGGTAGCCGCGCTCCACGCGAACGGGTCCCTGGTGGATCACGCCAACCCGGCGACACCCGGCGAAACAGTGGAACTCTTCACCACCGGGCTCGGGTCGGTGAGCCCCGGGGTGCCCAACGGCGCTGCCGGCCTCGCGCCTCCTCATGCCAGCCTTGCGGATGGGAAACCGGCGGTCTACATCGGTGGTATCCAGTCGCCCAGCGTGCCCTATGCCGGGCTGGCGCCGGGTTTCACGGGGCTGTATCAGGTGAACGTCGTGGTGCCATCGGGCACGTCGTCGGGCGACCTGAGCCTGAGCATATTCACAGCCGACGGCGTCAGCGCCCAAACAACCATCAGCGTGCAGGCGGCGCACTAGCGACAGCGGAGCTCCCTGGCCGGGCGGACACGCGGCGACCAGCCGCGTTCCTGCCAAACCTGCCTGAACGGATCACTCTTCAACAGGCCAGTCGAGCGATTCGGGGTCCGCACCCCCGGTTAGTTTCATGTAGTTCCGGCGGTCGAGGGCCAGCGCCAGACGTCGCATGACCTCCCATAGCAAATACACCACCACGTAAGCCGGCAGCAGCACCACCGTGGCCACTCCCGCCAGCCCGGCGGCGCCGCCTATGATCGCCTGCAACGCGTCCTTGATTCTCCGGACGGCCTCCCCGGCCCCGCTCGGCAGGTTGATCCGGCTCAGCCATCCCTGCCACAAATGAACCACCGGATCGACAAAGCGTTCGGGATGAGCGAGAAGGTATATGACGATCGCCAGCCAGATCAAAACGGCGGGCCCGTAAATCCACAGCAGGCGCTTCCATCCGAATTTCTTCCAGCACCGCAACAGGAAGACCTTTTCGCTGCCGGCCACCAGTTCGTCGCGGATCAGGCCGTCGCTGTCGCGCACGGTCTTAAGGAACAGCGGCGCCGTTCGCAGCGGAGCCGCACCGCCGGCGTCCTTTTCCGGTATCAATCCTTCGCTGCACCACCGTTTGATCATCGCATCGATCAGCGTGTATCCGTGGTACATCAGGGCTTCGGATTCAATATAGCTGAATTGATCCAGGTCCGTCCGGATGCGCGCGATCGGCTCCACGTACTTGGAGGGCACGCACTTCCTTTCAGACCCGTCGTCTTTCAGATTGAGAAGCAGGTGGATAAACGCGAAGCGTATCCGATCCCCCTTGTGGGCCAGAGCGACCAGATCCAGAAGCTTGTTGCGCACCTGATGCATCAGGATATCGTTGACCCGCGAGAACACGGCCCAACTGCCGATGGACATGGTGTGTTTCAATTCCAGTTGGCCGCACGCGTCGCTGATCAACAGCGTGTCCACGGGCGAATAGTCGGGAGGTGGAGGGCAATCCGGCTTAACCTCCGCATGCTTCCCAGCCTCCCCATCCCTCGGCGTATACAAACCCGGCGGCGGAAGGAGCCCTTCCACGCCCTGGTTGTCGCTCACGCCTCCGTCCACCAGAAGCTCTCCGCAAACTGCGGTCGGCGGAAACAGCACGGGCACCCCCGAGGACGCGCCAACCACCTGCGAGAGCTTCAGCACATTCTTGTTCGACGTCTTCAACTGCGCGAGATACGTGTTCGCGTCGCGCGAAAACGTCTTTCGTTCGCCGGTCATCAGCGAGGTTGTATTGAGGAGAAGTTTCGGGCCCGTGAGCACCGGTCCCTCGGCGCTCCGTCTCTGGGCGCCCGGATGGACCGCGGGGAGTTGATCGAGCGTGTAGTCGTGAAAGAAGTGCTCGTCGTACTCCGCTTGTATCAACACCGAAAAGGCGTGGTCTCGGAAAGGGCGGAGCGCGATTGATTTCATCAGGAGCCAGGGATGGTAACGCGGTGAAAACACCAGCGCCCGCGAGCGCATGTTCAGCCGCATTTTCTGAAGGAACTGCCGGGCCACGGTGTCCCAGGCCTTCAGCCTGGCATCCACCTTGTACCAGTCGTCCGGCGGCAGGAGACGAAGCTGGTCTTCTATCGCATAGGCGTAGTAGGCGGCGATGATGGAGCCTCCGGAAACCGCGGAGATAACGGATATTCTGTGCATAATCCCCAGCTCTTCCAGGCGCCGGATGACTCCCAGGTGGAAGATGGAAGCGCGAAAGCCTCCCCCCGAGAGGGCCAGGCCAATGCGTTCCCTGGGCTGATGGGTGGTTTGCGCTGCGTGCGCTGCATGCGCTGCGTGTGGCTCCTCTGACATGGAACTGTGCCTCCCTTTTGCTGGCTAAGCGATGGTCAGCGGTGGGTTGAGCATAGCATTCCCGATAGTTTGGCGCAATCCGCGGGAACGAAAATAAATACGCCGCCTTTCGCCTGCGGTGGTTCTTAATGCCGCAATGAGCAGAAAGTCAGTACAGCCTTACCGCACCGGCTGGCCTTCACTCAGGCGGCCCTCGATCACGATCAGGCCGAGGAGCAGGAACACCATGCCCGTTCCCAGCATGGGCACGACAATCATCGCGCCGATGCCCCACCAGTGCGCCATGAAGCCCAACGACCAGGGGGCCAGCATGCCGCCGGTGAAGGCGAAGGAGAAGATGCCGCTGTAGATCATCGGATGGTAGTAGGGGAAGCGCCGCCCGATGTTCTCCGCGGTCAGGGGGAAGATGGCGGCAAACCCCGCGCCGGTACACAGGATTCCCACGGCCGCTCCGGAGATGCTGTCGGTGGCGCTGAGCAGAACGCAACCGAACAGGGCCGCCGTGGCCGAAATCGCCAGCAGGCGCCCCCGGCTCATCCGCGACAACAGCCCCTGGGCGACCACACGCCCCAGGAGCAGTGACGTCCAGTACAACGCGAGCAGGAAGAGCGAATCCGCCGGGCTGATGCCCAGCCTCTGAATGAGGAACATGGGCAGCCAGCCGGCGACGGCCCATTCGTTCCCAAACTGGAAGAACAGCAACAGAGCGAAGAGCACCGCGGCGGGAGAGCGGAACTGGCGGCGGAGTTGCTCGGTTTCCGGATGCGGGTCCGGCGGACCCGGAACGCGCATGCGCAGAAACAGCCCGCCGAAGGCGGCCGGGATCGCCGCCACCAGCATGAGGATGCCGCGCACGTCGTACACATAGTAAGTTCCCGCCACCAGCAGGGACATGACTATGCAGCCAAGCCCGAAGGTCACGCCAGCCAGGTTCAGAGTGGCCGCGCGGCCCACGTCGTAGAGGGGCGATACGCCTTCCACCAGTGCGACGTTCAGGAGTCCGGCGGAGAAGCCGAGCCAGAACAGACCCGGCAGACGCCACCACGGCGAGAAGGGCGAGCTCATCAACGCCAGAAAGAGGAAGCCTCCGGCAGCCAGGAACGCGGCCAGTGCGGCGGTGAAGGCTGCGCCGCGCCGTTGCACGAGCGCCTGACCGGCCCGGGCGGCGACGAGGAAGCCGGCATTGAGCAGGAGGAAGTATGTGCCCGCCGTTACATAGTCCGAACTGAGGTGGAATCCCCAGACGGGCAGGGCGGCGCCCAGGAATGACATCAGCAGACCGGTGAGGAAGAATCCGGTGAGGGAGACACGGGCGGCGCGGACACCGGAGTCAACGGTGTTCATAGGGACTGCACTCAGGCTGCCTGCCAACTTCGTATTCTATCCCTTGCTACGGAATGGCGTAGGGGTGGGGGCGGACCAACTATGAAATCCGGTAGGACGGCGTGTTCGCTCTCCTGCGTTGTCAACAGCTTAGCGGTGGAGATGCGATTGCTGCTGAGGATGGTGCTCAGGGGCAGCGGCCCATCGCTTTTGTGGGTGTTGTCTCTCTTGTGTAGGGGAGCCCTGTCGGGGGTCGGCAGGGCTCTTTCCTTTTTGAATCCCTCTCAGGTGAACGGGAGTGTCTGCTGCCCGACGCACGGCGGCAGGGCGAGGCTTTCGAAAATCGTGTGGGCGGGCGTCCTGGCGAGTTCGTTTGGTTCGACCTTGTGTAGTCCGCCGCCGTAGACCCTGCCCTCGGAAAGAAGCTGCGCTGGCGTGATGCGGCGCAGCGCCTCAAACACCTGTCCCTGAAGCCCCAGGTTCTCCCTCAGCGCGCCATCGAGACTGCCCTTCGGATACAGCAGGAGATAGACATTATGGGCTGTGGCCTGAGACCGGTTCCAGATGAACCGGAACGGGTGCTTGCCGTTCCGGGATCGTCCCATGTATGTGCAAAGGAACGGCGCCGGCGGCCGCAGTTTGGTCGTTCAGCGGGCGAATCAGCCGCAAAGCGGGCCGCGTGTTGTACTTTTTCCGGTACTCCCGGTGCCGGGCGTCCTCCGGGTAGTGCTCCGGCGAGGCGTATGGGTAACCGGTCATGGCGTGGAAGGGCAACGGTTCGACAGATTGAGAGAACGCGGTATTGGCATCGCGGTCTTTGGCCCACCCATCGACCTTCAGCAGGAAATCGCGCTTCCAGCCGGCCGCGGGAGGCGGCAGCGCGCCGGCGTCAAAAAGGAGGCGAATCTCATCGCCCGAACCCATCACCACGAACATGTCGTCCGGCTCCTCCAGCAACTCGCGAACATCGCCATACTGCGTGTACAGGCCGGGAGTGGGATTCCAGTTGCTGAACGGCAGAGAGGTGTCATAGAGGAACTCCTCCGGCTGGGACCGGTCCGCGGAGATCACCGGTTTTGAGAAGCCCCGGAAATGCAGATCGGCGAAAGTCGTGGGCACGCGGCGGACGAGGGCGGGCGGGGCGGAAGAGTCTTCGTCGAGGAAAACCTGATCCCAATAGACGCAGAGATTCGTGACGATGCGAACCTCGCGCGACGGCGAGAGGAACTTGCCGGTGAGATCGACGGCGATGGTTTTCGGCTTGCCCGCGGGTATGCCCATGTCGGCGATCACGGTTTTCCACTGGCCGCGTTCATCCTTCACCTGCAGATATGGCGAGACCAGTCCGCCCTTTCGTTCCTGAGCCGCTGCGAGGAAGGTGCTGCCGTCGGCCCAGTCCACCCAGCCGTTGAGGATCAGGACGGCGCGGTTGTCCGGCGCGGCATTCGGTCCGAAGTCGAGTACGAGGGAGTGCATTTCGGCCACGCCGTTCATGTCGTGCTGGAAGGCGTTCGGGTAGATGCGGTCGCGGGAAAGGACCGCCTGCAGAGAATCGCGGCCCTGGTCATCCCGCGCGGCGATGGGGAAGACACGCCGGCGTGCGCCAAACAGGCGAAACTCTGGATACGGCGGCGACTTCCATTTCTCGTTCGTGAAGATCTCGACGTCGGCTGGATGGTCCACCGCGATCAGATGTACCTGATCGACGAAGGCTACCTCGCTCAGCTCTTCGGTGATTCGGATTTCGTATTTTCCATCCACCGGCGCCAGCGCCTCGCCGGGAAGCTGAATGTACTCCTGATGGTCCACCGGGAAGAACTGGCCGTCGCCCGAGCTGGCGCCCAGCGGCGCAACGCCAAGGACATCGGTGATGAAGCGGAACCGACCCGAGGCATCGCGAGCCCAGATCATCGGACACGAACCGGACAGGCGCTGGGCTTCGGGATACACATATCCCTTGCCCGCGGCCGGCTGCGTCTCATTCTGAATCAGACCGTTGGCCCACGCGATGCGGACCGTGTCGGCCGCGGTCCGCCCGTGCAGATCGAAGGTGAGCGGCACCCCTTCATAGATCTTCTTCTGATATAGCGTCCCCGCTTTCACCTCGACCTCGGCGCCGTAACCGAGCTTCAGATTCTTCACTCCGACAATCTGGACGCGTAGCCAGTCGTGCTCCTTCGCGGGCGTCCGGTTGAACTCGATCCGAACCCGCCCGTCCGGAGTAATGACGGCGCGATCCAGCCGTCCGTCGTTGTCGAAGTCCGCTTCCAGCGGCGCTGCTTCGAACTTTGCGGACGCGGGCTCCAGCCTGCCCCGGTTATTCAGCAGCGTCCCGCCATCAGATTGCACGTCGAGCCAGGCGTCGTGGTTCACGTCGGCCACACGAAGGCCCGTGGCGCCCGCGGGCAGGGCGGGGATGTCCTGCGCCTCGAAGCGCTCGCCGAGCTTGTCAAGATAAACCACGCCGGGGTGGTCGGTGTAGGAGACCACAAGGTCGAATGCCTTGCTGTCGGCGAACATGCGCGTCACTACCGCGTCGAGCGCGTGGCCTTTCCGGAAAGGGAAGTCCGCGGTGCGATCGGCAAAGCCAGCCTGTCCCTCGTTGCGATAAAGACGCGACGTCTCGCCCAGAAGAACGAGATCGAGATCGTAATCGTGGTCGTAGTCAATCCAGACCGCCTTCTCGAAACGCTCCGCCGGCAGGTTGGCGGGCACCCGTTCGAAGCGGCCCTTCCGATTGCGCCAGAGCTGCGGACCTTTCGCGGTCAGGATACACAGGTCGGGCAGGCCGTCGTTATCGAAGTCGCCCGCGGCAACGCCGATCACACCGGTGACGTCTTCCAGTCCGGAGTTCTTCACGGGATCGACGCCGTTGCGATAAAGAGCGATGCCTTCGGCCGACCAGACCAGCAGATCGGCTCGGCCGGTTCCTTCCGAGTCGATCACCAGCATACCGGCAGTCCGCGAATCGACATGGCCGGGCAGCGTGCGCGTTTCGTACCTCGGCGCCTGCTCGGGCGGCGGCGGCTGCATGTCGATGGGGTCCCAGATCTCGGCGTAGTCGCACCACTCCATGTCCTCGGCAATGGGCGCGCCCTCCTGGGACTTCTTCAGCGCGGTAAACGCCTGCAACTCGCGCAAGGCGTCGGCGCGCCGCCCGGCTTGCCGGTACACGTTGTAGAGCTGAAAATGGGGCGCCGCGAGGTTCGGATCCAGGCGCTCGGTGAACTCGAGTTCGTTCCGGGCGTCCTCGGTGCGTCCCGCCTCCTTGTAGAGAACCCCAAGATTGTAGTGCGCCTTCGGCTCGTTCGGCACCAGCCGGCTCATCGCTTCGAACTGCGCTGTCGCTTTGTCGACGGAGCCGTTCTTGCGATAGTAGATTCCCAGGTTGAACCACGTGTGGGGCAGGCCGGGGTCCGCTGCCTGCACCTTCTGGAGCCGCGCGACGGCCTCCTCGGTGCGGCCTCCGTGCAGCAAGGCGAGAGCATAGTTCAGTTGCTCGCGGATGGAATCGGGCGCCAGATCGAGCGCCTTCCGGAACGTGTCGATGGCCTCCACCTGGGTGGTCGGGTTCTCATAGAACGCTTTGCCCAGATTGCGGTAGCGCCAGAGTTGCTCCTCCACGTTAGGGTTGGTTGCCGCCAGGCAAACAAGCAGGCAGAGGCCGAAGGAAACACGAGATGTCGCACGCATGAAGACGACCACGACTATTCTAGCGGGATGCCGCCGCGCCGATCATAACTCACCGGCGCTGACCGGGCCGGGCATGGCCCCCGCTGTGATGACGGTAGAATCGAGGAGCGCCGGCTGAACAGGACCCATGGCTCACCGATTTTGTCCTTTTGGCTTTGCTCGCCGCGACGGTAGGTGTTCTGCAATGGAAGCTCGGGACCAGTGGTCACCAGCATGCGCCGTTCTCTACTCATTTTTGACTATTGCAGTGACCGCGCCCGATCCGTAGACTTACTTCAATAGTCTCTGGAGGGACGTTTACTCGCTTATGCGTAAAATCGCTTTGCTATTCGTGTGCCTGTGCGCATTTGTCAGGGCACAAACCCCCATCGGAACACTGGAAGGACAAATCACCGATCCGGCCGCGGCGCTCGTGTCGAACGCCGAAGTCAGCGTCCACAACGTGCAAACCGGCCTCACGCGGACCGTCCGCTCGTCGCGCCAGGGAGCATTTCATTTCTCCGACCTGCCCATCGGCGCATATCAGCTCGAGGTGAAGGCCCCGGGATTCGCGCCGTATTCGGTTTCCTCCATCCGCATCGATATCGGCCTGGTGGTGTCCTGGCCCGTACAATTGCAGATCGCCAGCGCGCATGCCGAGGTGAATGTCACCGGGGAAACGGTCTCCGTGGACACCAGCCCGACCCTCGGCAATGTCGTTTCCGAGAAGCAGGCGGTGGATCTTCCCCTGAACGGACGCGACTTTACGCAACTCGGCCTGCTACAGCCCGGCGTCGCCCCCATGACCGCCGGCCTTGCCGAGGCGGGCGGCATTTCTCGCAGCGGCCAGGCCTACGCGGTCAATGGAGAGAGGCCGGAATCGAACAACTATCTGCTGGATGGCGCCAGCAACGTGGACAGCGTGAATGGCGGATACGCGCTGCGCACGCCCGTGGACGCCGTGAATGAATTCCGCATTCTCACTCTGAACGCGCCCGCCGAGTATGGCGAAACCAGCGGCGCGACAACATCGGTGGCCACCCGGTCGGGCGGCAACGATCTTCACGGCGACGTCTACGAGTTCCTCCGGAACGACGCCATGGACTCGCGCAACTTCTTCGCCGCGCAGACGGAGCCGCTGCACCGCAACCAGTACGGCGCCACGCTGGGCGGGCCCATCCGCAGGAACAAGGATTTCTTCTTCCTCTACTACGAGGGGCAGCGTCTTTCCGACGGCGAGTCACAGGCCGCCATTGTACCCACCGCCGCGGAGCGGACCGGCGATTTCTCCGGACTCGTCAATCCCGCCACGGGCCAGCCCGCGCCACTCATCAACGAGTTCACCGGCCAGCCGTTCCCGGGAAACCAGATCCCGGCGTACATGCAGAATCCGATCGCTCTGGCGGCGGCCAAACTGTATCCGCTGCCCAATATCGGCGCCAACGTATTCGAATCGACGCAGCTCGGATCGACGGATTACGACCAGGGCGGCTTTCGCCTGGACCACTACTTTGGCGACAGCGACCAGCTCTTTCTGCGGTACTCCGCATCGTCTCTTCACCAGCTCGACCCACTGCCGATCGCCGGCGCCGGCGTCCCCGGTTTTCCGGTAACCGACGACATAGTGACTAACTCCGCCACCACCTCCTGGGTCCACATGATTTCGCCGCAAACCGTGCAGACCGTTCGCGCGTCTTTCCTGCGCAATGTGTTCCTGAGCGGACAGGCGGTAAATCACACGCCGGGCAGCGACCTCGGGTTCCAATACGA
This sequence comes from Bryobacteraceae bacterium, assembly GCA_049520275.1. GTDB lineage: Bacteria > Acidobacteriota > Terriglobia > Bryobacterales > Bryobacteraceae > CAWACP01. The sequence goes on along the minus strand of JBEKPY010000064.1, from coordinate 16,679 downwards.
TCCCACGCTCGGATTGAATGACGGCGTTCCCTATCTCATCGTGAGCGGGTACGCGTCGCTCGGCAATCCGATTACCGGGCCGCAGAACACGTATCAGAACGACTACCAGGGGTCTTACTCGGTGGCCATGACCCGCGGCCGGCACAACCTCAAGTTCGGCGCCGACCTGACTCGCGAACAGATCAACGTCCTGTTCGGAATCGCCACCAACGGCTTCTTCGTGTTCGCTCCCTTCCCCGCGAGCGATTCGTTCGCCAGTTTTCTGCTGGGGCAATCGGTGCAGTTCTTTCAGGGCGGCGGCCAGTTCGACCGCGGACTGCGTAAGTGGGTGGCGGCCGGGTACGCGCAGGATGAGTACCGCCTCACCCCGCGCCTGACTCTCAACTTCGGTCTGCGATACGAGGTGAACACGCCCTACACCGATATTCGGAATCGCATGAACGCGTGGGCGCCGGGCGAGCAATCGACAATCTATCCGAACGCGCCGGAAGGACTGCTGTTCCCCGGCGATCCGGGCGTGCCCGCGGGCATCGCTCCCGTCGACTATCGCGAATTCATGCCGCGTGTGGGCGTCGCCTGGGATCCATTCGGCGGCAACAAGACCATCGTGCGGGCGGGCTACGGCATATTCTACGATGGCTACACCAACGGCACGGGAGGTCCACTGCAGGCGTCCGTCAGCGCGCTGCCGTGGACCCAGGCGTACCAGTTGCCCGGTCCGGGATTCGACCTGGCCAATCCTTACGGCGGCGCCCCGACCCCCTTCGGCACTGGTAACTTCGTGGCGCCGGCCACCGTGCTCACAGTGCAATCGGGAATGCAGCCGCCGTACTCGCAGAACTGGAACCTCTCCATCGAGCGGGCCATCGCGAAGGATTATCTGCTCGACGTTCGCTACGTCGGCAACAAGGGCACGCATCTGCCGCGCTTCATCGAAGCGAACCCCAGCATTTACGGACCGGGCGTCAACGCCAACAACAACAACGAAATACGCGAATACACCACGTGTAACTCCGCCGGCCTCTGCAATTACGGATCGGTGGGATTGCTCGCCGACGAATCCAGTTCCACTTATCACGCTCTGGAAGTGGCCTTCTCGCGGCAGTATTCGCACGGCTTGAGCTTCCTTGCTTCGTACTGGTATTCGAAGAGCCTCGACGACATCTCCACGCTGAACGTGGCCGGTTCGGCGCCCACGCTGGTGGCCGGCGAAAACGACCTGGCGCAAAACCCGTTCGACCTGGCGGCCGAGCACGGCCCGTCCCTGTTCGACGCCACGCACCGGTTCGTGTTCAGTGGAAGCTGGGCGCTGCCGAGCTGGCGAGATGCTCCGCGGGGCGCGGCGTTGTTGACTAACGGCTGGCAGCTCAACACCATCAGCAGCCTGTCCACGGGCACGCCGTTTACCGTCTACGACAGCGCCAACGTTTCCCTGCAGGGAAGCGCGCCCGAGATCACCGGCTTCTACTCCAGCCGGCCCGACCTGATTTCCAATCCGAACGAGGGGCAGCCGCACACGGCAAACGAATGGGTGAGCCGCGCGCCTTTCCTGCAACTGAACCCACAAACGCAGGCGGGCCAGTTCGGCAACGAGGGCCGCAATGTGGTGCGCGGTCCGGGGATCGAAGACGTGGATGTTTCGCTGTTCAAGTACTTCAACCTCGACGAGACGCGGCGCGTGCAATTCCGGGCGGAGTGCTTCAACCTGCTCAACCATCCGAATTTCGGACTGCCCGAGAACGACCTGGAGTCTCCGGCATTCGGACAAATCCTGCAGGCGGGTCCGCCGCGCCTGCTGCAACTGGCGGTGAAGTTCGTGTTTTAGCGGTCAGTCCGTCTGCGGGACTTTGCGGAGCAGTGCGGGCATTTGGGCCTTCGCTGCTCCTTTTGTTTGTGCGGGCGCACGAATAGCGATAATCTGGCGGCGACTCATAGTGCCATTACAGTATTGCCATAGCATGTAGCTCCTCGTATCATTGAGTCACAATTTCTATTGGTGGTAAGTAAGTCCGCACCGCGGGACCGATTGGTTTCTCGTGGTGCGCCTCGCTGCTGTTACGCAGCGGTCAAACGCTAATCGTCAACCGGTTGGCTCGTACGAGCCTCCGTGAACGATTCCGCGTTGGTTATATAGTCTCGCTCTAAAAGGTAATTACAATGTCACACACCCTTAGCGGTGGCATGGAATTCGTGTGTTCGCTGGGCGCAGCCCGCACTCACGAGCCTCGATCTTTTCGTCGCGGCCTGCCGTGCGCACCCGCGTTTGTCAAACTCACAGCAGCTATTGTCATCGCCTGCGCGTCTCTGTATGCACAGAGTAACTTCGCGACGCTAAGTGGAAGGATTCAGGATCCGTCGCAGGCGCCAATTTCCGGCGCCCATATCACCGTGACGGCCAGCGCGACCGACGCGGTCCGCCGGGCAGTCACGAACGACGAGGGTCTGTTTGAATTCCCGAACCTGCTTCCGGGCGGTTATTCGGTTCGGGTAGCCGCGTCCGGATTCGCCGAGCAGTCCCGCGATGTCCTGCTCGAAGTCGGCCAGCATATGGCCTTGGATGTGGCGCTCGCTCTCGGCGAGAAGCACGAAATCGTGCAGGTTGTGGAGGCCGCCCAAATGCTACGAACGCAGGACGTTAGCCTGGGCGAAGTGGTGGAGCCGAAGTCGATCGAAGAACTGCCGTTAAACGGCCGCATGCTGATCGATCTGGCATTGACCGTTCCGGACGCGCACATCGGCCATGGCGCGCAGACCGGCGACATGAGCCCGCTCTACTGGCGTCCCGGCCAGCGCTCCTCTATCACCATCGGCGGCAACCGTCCCAACGCCAACTATTTCCTTCTGGACGGTGTAACGAATACGGACCCCACGTTCAATACGATGAACCTGAGTGTGTCGCCCGATGCCGTGCAGGAGTTTCAGGTCCAGACCGGCAGTTACTCGGCGGAGCTCGGCGGCGCCGGCGGCGGTCAGATCAACGTCATCACCCGTCAGGGCACCACTGAATTTCATGGGACCGGGTATGAGTTTCTGCGCAACAACGCGCTGGATGCGCGCACCTGGAACGAGTTGCCGGGCAACAGCCATCTGGTGCAGAACAACTTTGGCGGCGCGCTGGGAGGTCCGCTTTTCGGAAAGCAGACATTCTTCTTTGCCAACTATGAGGGTTTCCGGCAGACCCAGGCGCAGAGCGCGATGGACACCGTGCCGACGGCGGCGGAAGCCAGCGGCGACTTCAGCGCCAGCGGAGTGGCCGTCTACGATCCCAACAGCACCCATGCGAATCCGAACTACAACCCGGCGCTTCCGGTGAGCGCGACCAATCCGCAGGTGCTGCGCAACCAGTTTCCCGGAAACATCGTTCCAGCCAGCGACTTGAATTCAGCGGCCGTCCTCATGCTGAAGAGTTACGTGCCACGCCCCAACACGATGGGAGGCATGGGCCTCGGTATGACTATGAACGGCACGCCCCAGGTGTTCGGCGCCGGCCTCGATTCCAACAACCTGCTGGATGTCCGCGATGCCGAGGGGCGAAATAACCAGGGCACCATCCGCGTGGATCGGACGCTCGGCAGCGACGCGCTCAACGTGCGTTATTCGTCGAGTAACGAGCAGGGGTTTTCGCCGCAAAACCTGCCCGGCTACGGCGTCAACTATAACAACGCCTCGCAGAACGGCTCCATCGTCTACACAAAGGTGATCTCGCCGACTATCGTGAATAACGCTTCGGTTGGCGTTTCCCGCCTGGCCCTGCATCACTGGTCGCAGGACAACGGAGTGAACGACATCGTGGACGAACTGGGTATTACCGGGACCAACTTTGGCGGACAGAAAGGCTGGGGCACGCCCTATTTTAATGTGCAGGGATACTCGCCATTCGGCGACTTCTGGCAGGCCACCCCTATGAGTCAGTGGAACACCACTTTCGAGGGCCGTGAAACGCTGAGCTGGCAAAAGGGCCGCCACAGCCTGAAGTTCGGCTCCAGTTACCGGCGGGTGATCTGGCCGATGTGGGCGCTGGTGCAAAGCCGCGGCTACTATCAGTTCACTCCGGGCTTCACCACCCAGACCGCCACTAACGACGGCACGGGTTCCGCGCTGGCCAGCTTCCTGCTTGGCCTTCCCGCATCGGAGCAGCTTCAGGCCGGCGTGCCCAGCATGAACCTGCGCAACTGGTCCGCCGATGCCTTCGTTCAGGACACCTGGCGGCTGACGCCCACCACCACCCTCGACTTCGGTTTGCGCTATGAATTCGAAACGCCGCTGGCGGACACCCGGCAGCCGTGGAGCAATCTGCTGCCTGAGAACGGCCAGTTGATGGCGTTCATCGGCGGTCAGGAGGGCATGCCGCGCGGGCTGATGTATGCGAACAAGCTGCGCTTCGCGCCGCGCTTCGGCATCGCGCATCACTTTACGCAAACGGGCATCGTCTTTCGCGCCGCCTACGGCATCTTCTACACTCCGGTGGATATGAACACCTGGTGCAACGAGTTGCATAATGTCCCGGTCCTGTTCCCCATCACCAAACAGAGCAACAATTTCGTTCCGCAGATCACCGGATTCAACTTCCCGCAGCCGGTGCTGGGCAAGACGGTGGTGAGTTTTTCAGCCTTCGATCCGCACGCGCCGGCACAGTACATACAGCAGGGGAGCGCCTCCCTCGAGAAGAGCCTGGGGCACGACACCACACTGGAAGTTGGCTATCACGGCGAGCGCGGGTTTCATCTGCAGCGCTCGGATCTCATCAACAACGCCCCTCCGGGACCGGGGACTCTGCAACCCCGCCGGCCGTATCAGGACGCCACCTTCGTGAGCGGCACTGTGTTGCCGGCCAACATCACGGTGCAAAGCACTACTTTCCCCGTGAGCGCCGTGAACATGCTGGAGAACACCGCTCGGAGCTGGTACGACGCAGGCTACGCCGATCTGAGGCGGCGGTATTCGCATGGGCTGAGTTTGCTGGTCAATTACACTTATGCGAAGAACCTCGCCAATGCTCCCGACTTTCGGTCGCCCATGTTCGAATCCGCGATCCCTCAGAACGACAGCAACCTGGACGCGGAAAAAGGGCCGTCGTGCGATATCCGCCACCGGCTTTCGCTCAGCGCCGTGTACGATGTGCATCCCCTGACGGTGACGGAGTGGGCAAAGGCCGTCACGCGCAACTGGAAGCTCTCCACCATTTATCAGGTGCAGTCCGGACTACCCTTCACCATATCGGTCTTCGGCGACACCGCGAACACAGGCACTCTGGTGGGCGAGAACGCGATCCGCGCGAACTATACCGGAGAGCCGGTTTTCGGCTCGGGCACGGGTACGACGGGGGCATGGTTCAATCCGGACGCGTTCGCCACTCCCGCCGCGTACACCCTCGGCAACGCGGGACGCAACACCGTCTACGGGCCGGGCATGCAGACTTTGGACGTAGCGCTGGTGCGTTCCTTCGCCCTCAGGGAGCGGCTGCATGCGGAGCTGCGTGCCGAGGGGTTCAATGCACTGAATCATTCGAACTGGGGCACGCCGAATCGTTTCGTGAACACGCCCCAGTTCGGCACCATCACCGAAGCCTCCACTCCGGGGCGCGAAATCCAGTTGAGCGCCCGGCTCTCGTTCTGAGCGCCGACCCGTGCCCGGGTAGTGGCGGCACTGCCCGGGCGCGCTCCGTTGTGACCCATGAGGATGCGATGCCATGTCGTTCTCATTCCCAGCGTTGCTCCTGGCCCCGATCCTTTGGCTCTGCGTTCACGCGCAGTCTTTCACCCCTGCTGCGCTCCACGCATTCGACGGCGGTACAGTGAGCCGGCATTCGGTCAGGGCTCCGGACCCTCCGGCCGTGCTCACTGCGTCGTCGGATCTCGTCCTCATCGACGTCTCGGTGCTTGATCGAAACGGGCGTCCGTTGCGGGGTCTGCGCGCAAATTCTTTTCACTTGTTCGAGCACCGCACCGAACAGCGGATCCTGTCGTTCGCCGAAACGGAGGAGCCCGTATCGGTGGTAATCGTGTTCGACGAAAGCGGCAGCATGGCGAAAGGCGTCACCCGATGCGCACAGGCGGTAAAGCAGTTCCTGAAGGGTTCCTCGGACGCCGACGAATTCGCCCTGATCAGCTTCGCGGACCGGCCAACTCTCGAGTCCGGCTTCACGCGGGACAGCAGTGTGATTCCGGCTCGCCTGCTGGAAGCAAAGAGCCATGGGCACACGGCGTTACTGGATGCCCTGCAGAGTGCCGCCTCGCTTTTCAGACGCGCGCACAACGAACGACGCGCGATCATCGTCCTGTCCGATGGCGGTGAGAACCATAGCCGGCGGAACGAATGGGAGGTGAAGCGAACGCTCCTCGAAACCACTGCTCAGGTCTATGCCGTCAGCATTCCTTTCGATGGCCCGGGCGACGCGGCGGACGCGGCGGGACTGCTGGATCGCATCTGCGGCGCCACCGGCGGAAGGAACATCGGCATCGACGATTTCTCCGATCTGGAGCGCGCCATGCAACAGATCAACGACGAGATTCGAACCGAGTACATCCTTGCTTACAAGGCGCAATCGCTACAGGGCGACGGAAAGTTCCACCCCGTGCGGCTGAAGTTCACGCCGCCGCCGGGCGTCCGGCAGGCTTCGGTGTTCTGGAGACCCGGGTACTACGATTCGGCCAGGTAGCGTCAATGAGCCTCGCGTGGTTGCGCAGGTGAGTTTCTGGAGAGTGGAAACGCGCTCAGTTTGGCGACAGCCGGGCTCGTCTGAGCGTAGCCAGTACTTCAGACACAGCGGACATGCGGCGGCGTACTCGCCCAACATCGCGAAAACGCGGCTCGCGCCGCGTGCCCCTTCCGGAAATCCAGATGGCGATCGCTGGCTTCCTTTTCAGGATCCGGCAGGCGTGGGCATCTGCCCCCACGCTCGATGTCGGTTGTCCGGGCACACCACCAGCGCCATCTCCACCAGGCCTCGCGGTGAGGTTACGCCGCAGTCTGCTCGAAGGCTGGCCGCAGGCGGCTCTGCGGGATGCCCCGCTTGAGCGCCGCCTCTTCCGTGCAAATCCAGAACGTCGGCCACCACTTCTCCTGCTTGTTGTATGGCGCCCGATACTGGTAGAAATCTCGCGCAAGGCGTTTGACCTGCGGCTGCGGGCGGTTCTCGTAGCCAAGGAACATGGCCTCGGTCAGCGCACTCTCGTAGCTGTCAAACGGCCCGTCGATGTAATCCTTCCAATTGATGATGTGCCACACTGTCTGGCTCCTGTTTCCATTTTCGCGGATGAGACTGATTTAGTCCAGTAATGGCCCCGGTCCGGCCAGGGATTGGAAGCGCGCAAAGACGCCAACCCATTAACCTGTAAGGACTTGTATATTTCTGTAAGGATTGGTGCCCGCCACCGCCCAGCCCCCTCTCCCTCCAGACGCGGCAGGGCGCCCGACGTACCGGGACTTTAGAACCCACGCTGGTATTGACCTTAGAACTGAAGTCCAATACAGTTGATTTGACGTGACGGACCAACGCAAAGCTATCCGATTCGATCTGAAGCTGCCCCTGGAGCTGATCCGGGCGGGCGCCGCGCCGGAGCCGCGCATTGCCGAAACCAGGAACATGAGCTCCAACGGCGTCCTGTTCATCGCGGACATTGCCGTGCCGGTTGGCGAGACCATCGAGTACTTCATCACGTTGCCGGTGGGTCAGGCTCCACAGCAGGTCCGGCTTCGGTGCGTGGGCAAGGTGGTGCGGCACGACGGCACCAACGGCATGGCCGCCACGCTGGAGCGCTACGAGTTCGTGCGCAACTGAACGGATTCCCAATTCCGCTACCCGCATAGCGCAGCTACCATCCGCAACGCCGCTTCCTTCCCTCGTTCACCGATCTCGCCCACGGGGCCGGCGCAGGCCGGGCAACCGCTCTCACACGGACAGTTGCGCAGCAGGCTCGCCGCGCCCTCCAGCAACCGTGGGGCGATGCGGAACAGCGGCGCGCTCTGGCCGATGCCGCCGGGATAGTTGTCGTAGAGAAACAGGTCCGGCTCCCACGCCTGCGTCTCCTGCGATACGGCGTCGGTGATGGCCGTGCCAATGTCGCGCGGATCGCACATCAGCAGCAGCGCGGCCACGGTGCGCAACACGTTGCCCAGCCCGGTGAGGCCGTTCTGCTTCTCGGTGGGCGAGAGATCCTCGAACTGCCCCAGGAACGCCGCGGGAAAGTGCAGCCAGAAGGCCGTGGTGTGCATTTCCTGTTCGGGCATGGAGAGCTGGCCCGCACCCACGTTCTCCATGGTGTAGAACTTCACCTTCTTGAATCCCACCACCTGGCGGTTGATGCGCACGTCGCCGTGAGCGAGGCGGATGCCGCCGTGAGGGGCCGAGGCGAACTCCTCCAGCTCGCGCACCTGCGTGTAGTCGATGGCGTCGGTGAAGTAGTCGGAATCCACGCTGCGCACGTAGGCTTTGCGGCCGTCGTAATCGAAGCGCTCCACCTGATACTGGCGCGCCTCGTGCAGATAGATGGCTTTCTCGTGCAGGGTGGTGAGGGCCATGGGGAAGGAGACCTCGCCGATGATCCGATGGTCGCTGGTGATGTCCACCACCACGAAATTGTCGCTGCTGACGCTGCGCAGGCTGACCGCGTCGGCGGGGTAGGTGTCCGAGGTCCAGTGCCACGCGCCGCCGGAGTGGTGCAACAGGCCCGCGTCCTCGTCGAGGAAGCGGCACAGCTCGGCGACGTCGTGCGGCCCGAACTTCTCGCCATCGCGAATGGGCAGCTCGAAGGCCGCGCATTTGAGGTGGTTCATGAGGATTTCGAGGTTGTCCGGGTTGATGCAGGCGTGCTCGGGGGAGCGCTCGAAGAAGTACTCGGGGTGCTCTACGATGTACTGATCCACTGGGGCGCTGGAGGCCACCATCACCGCCAGCGAAGGGGTCTGCCGCCGGCCAGCGCGTCCGGCCCGCTGCCACGTGGAAGCGATGTTGCCGGGATAGCCGGCCATCACCACGGCGTCGAGCGAACCGATGTCGATGCCCAGCTCGAGCGCGTTGGTGGCCACCACGGCGCGGATCTCGCCCAAGCGCAGCTTGCGCTCAATCTCGCGGCGCTCCCGCGGAAGATAGCCGCCGCGATACCCGCGCACCGCATCACCGGGCAGAGGCCCGCGCTCGCAGGCATCGCGCAGATAGGTGATCAGCAGCTCGGTGGCCAGGCGGTTGTTGGCGAACACCAGCGTCTGCTGATGGCGCTCGATGAACTCCGCCGCGATGCGCCGCGTCTCCTGCAGATAGCTGCGGCGGATGCCGAGCTGGCGGTTCACCACCGGCGGATTGTAGAAGACGAAGTACTTGTCGCCCGACGGCGCGCCGTTGTTGTCGACGAGTGTGAACGGCGCCTCGGTGAGCGCTTCGGCCAGCTCGCGCGGGTTGGCGATGGTGGCCGAGCAACAGACGAACTTCGGCGTGGACCCGTAGAACGCGCAAATGCGCCGCAGCCGCCGCAGCAGATTCGCCAGATGGCTGCCGTACACGCCGCGGTAGTAATGCAGCTCGTCAATGACAATGTACTGCAGGTTCTCGAACGCCTTGGCCCATTTGGTGTGGTGCGGCAGGATGCCGGAGTGCAGCATGTCCGGATTGGTGAGCACGATGTTGGCGCGCTCGCGGATGGCCTTGCGCGCGTCCTGCGGTGTGTCGCCGTCGTAGGTGAAGGCGCGGATGGCCGACCCGGCCGCGTCCAGCGTGGCCTGCATCTCGTGCAACTGGTCTTCGGCCAGCGCCTTGGTGGGGAACAGGTAGAGGGCGCGCGCGTGTGGGTCCGCGACAATGGCGTTCAGCACCGGCAGGTTGTAGCAGAGCGTCTTGCCGCTGGCCGTGGGCGTCACCACCACCACGTTCTTCCCGCCCGCGCTGAGCCGGAACGCATCGGCCTGGTGCGTGTAGAGCTGCGGAATGCCGCGCGCGGCGAGCATGGCACGGAGGGTGGGGTGGAGCTCTTGCGGCATCCCGGCCCAGGCGGCCTCGCGGGCGGGCTGCCGCCGAATGGCGCGGATGGGCGAATCGGGCAGGGCCATCCACTGCTCGAAGCGCGCCACCGACGCTTCCAGGCCGCCCCTCGGCGCCAGCTCGCTCAGCCCCAGTGACAAGTTCATGTGTTCGCCTCTTCTTCGCCATTAGACCACACTTTTGCCTGCGTGGAATTTGGCCGAGTTCAGTTAGTGAGCGAGGGCAAGCGGCGTTGTCAAAAGGCACTCCGCGCGGGGCCGGCCCGCAGGCCCGATCAGGCGGGACAGAAGACTTACAATGGTTCAGGCCGGCTTGAATCAATTCCAGCCGGCTGGCATCTTATATTCTGGAGCTGAAAAGAAGACATGGCGGGCGACAACACAATCACCTTCACCGATGCAAGTTTCGATACGGATGTTCTGAACTCCGAGGTCCCGGTTCTGGTGGACTTCTGGGCCAAGTGGTGCGGGCCCTGTAAGATGATGGCCTCTACCGTGGACGCCATCGCCGGCGACTATGCGGGCAAGGTGAAGGTGGGGAAGATCGACGTGGACGAGAACGGCGGCACGGCCATGCGCTACAACATTCGCGGCATTCCCAGCCTGCTGCTGTTCAAGGGTGGCCGGGTGGTGGACCAGCGCGTGGGCGCCGTCGGCAAGTCCGATGTCCAGAAGATGCTGGACGCGCACGTCTGAAGCCCTCGCCGCCGGGCTGCTCGCGGCCCTGATTCTCCCGCCGGTTCTGGCGGGCGCGCAGCAAACCCCGCCGGAGCAATACCGGGTCTACACCGACGCCCCGCGGCTCTTTTTGCGCCCGCAACGGCTGCGGCTACTGCGCCGGGAGCGTGAACGGCAGTCCGTCCGCTGGATGCAATTCAACGCCCTGCTCAGTGGCGGCGCGCCGATGCGGGAACCGGGCTTCGCCGACGCGCTTTGGTTCGCCATCAGCGGGGACAAGACCGCCGGGCGCAAAGCCGCGGAGTGGGCCCTTCTCGATAGCGCCGCCCACGATATGAAAGAACCGCGCCAGCTCGCCCTGGTGCTTGACTGGTGCCGCGACGCGCTTTCCGACGACGAACGCAGGACGATGGTTCGCCACCTGCTCGGAACGCTTGCCTCCGAAGACGCCCGCAACACCGTCAGGGTGCGCGACCGCGTTCTCGCCGCCATCGCGATTGCCGAGTACGAGCCGGCCGCGTCGGAACGGACGCTCGAATCCGTGGTGGAACACTGGTGGCGCGAGCAAACGGCTCCCAGGCTTCGCTCGGGCGAACTCGGTTTCAGCCAGGCCGAGCTGTATCCTCTCTTCGAAATCATCCACGCCGTTCGCGACAACCTGAACATTGACCTGCGTGAGGATGCGCCGGGCTACTTCCGGCCCCTGCCGCTCTGGTACGTGGCCAGCTTCTATCCGGCTCCCTGGGAGGCCGCCGCGAGCGAATTCCGGATTCCGTCGTGGGCCGGGAACGGGGAACCCGATGTGCGCGGCGCGGCTCTGGCTCGCGCGGCCGGCTTGGCCATGGTGGCCTCCGACACCAACGCCACCGAGGTCCAGTACGCCCAGGGTTTCCTGATGCACGACCGTTTCATGATGCGCGATTCGTTCGGCGCGCCGTACGAGTTCCTGTGGGCGAATCCGTATCAGCCCGGGCTCGCCTACACGCTGCTTCCCGGGATCTTCTACGATGCGCAGCGCGGGGCGCTGTTCGTGCGCTCCTCCTGGGACGAGGACGCGCGCTGGTTCGGAATCGTGGGTGGCGAGTTTCAGTTGTTCGAGGACGGCCGCGTTCATGTGCTGGAGATGGGCCCGGCCGGCGCTGCACCGCGCCCGCTGGAGGTGGGCACGGCCGAGGTGGTCCAGTGGCGCATTCCCCTGCGCGTGGAAGCCGGAGCGGATACCCTGTTTGTGGTCGGCGCCCAGGCCGGCGCGAAGTACAACGTGGAAATCGAGGACGAAGAGATGCAGGAATGCGAGGCTGATCGCGCCGGCACGGTGCGTCTGGACCTGCCAAAGGATCGGCGCATGTGGGTGTATCTTGGCGCTGCAGGCCGTTAATCCCGACGAAGGCGCGCGCGGCTCGGCCCTCGATACAATGAGAGGCATGTTCGAGATCCTCGGGCCGATTCTGGATATCGAACGCATTGCCGCGGGCTCCTCGATCCGCGAATTGCAGAGGCTGCCAAGGAACTATGGACCTGGCCGGTGGAGGAGGCTCAAGGGCAACGCCCGAAGGAATTCAAGATCAAGCTCTTTTGGGGTTGAGTTCTATGCGCCCATTGACGTCCGCCAACTTCGGGTATGTCGTATGCGTCCGAAACGACGATGTTCCCGCCTCACTCGAGCTTCGTAAGATCTATCCGATCATTGCGGATGGGGACTCGGAACGGCACGGCATGCTCCGCGTAGTCGACGAGTCCGGCGAGGACTACCTGTACCCTCGCGACTGGTTCGTTGCCATCGATCCGAGCGAGGAGTTGCGCCAGGCACTCCGGACAGTCTCGGCCTGATCTGCCGTAGATCGGCTGCTCGCCCGCCCGGTCGGTGTGTTCCCCCGGTTTTCGCTGGTGTGATTGCTCGGATTTGCGTCCGCGCGGTGGGGCTCCTTCCAAGCCCGCGGATTCGGTATTACATGCTGTGCTCAGACTCCCCACCACCCAGTAACAAAAATCCACACCCCCAAAACCACCCACATAACCAACCACTTCCGCCCCCACCCCGCCCGGAATCCCACCCGCCCCGTGCTACCGTCAACACGTCATGCCAACAGACCCTGAAATCCACGCGAAGCGCGTAAATGGCCAGACCGGCACCGGCCCCCGCACCTCGGAAGGCAAAGCCATTTCCAGCGCCAACGCCACCAAACACGGCCTCTCCGCCGGCTTCCGCGTCTTCCCCAATGAAAATCAGCAGGAATTCGACGAATTAGTCGCCGAGTACTACCGCACCTTCGCCCCCGCCAACGTCCACGAGCAGTTCCTGGTCGAGGAAATGGCCCAGTCGCGCTGGCGTCTCGCGCGCATCCGCCGTCTCGAAGCCGCCCTGATCGAGCAAATGGCCGGTCTCGGCGACCCCGCCGATTCCGGCGTCGCCCTCGCCCCCGGCCGGCTTGCCCCTCCCCGGCTCGCAGCAGCGCTCATCAACAGCACCGCCAATTCCCTCATCGCCCTGCAACGTTTCGCCGCGGACGCCGAGCGAGCCGGCCATTGGGCCCTCAAACAGCTCCAGGCAATGCGCAAGCTGGAGGCCCGCGCCGCCGCCAAGCCCAAATTACGAAACGAACCCAATTCCCGGCCACCCGCCACCTCCGGCCACTCTGGCGAAAAGCCGCCAACCCGTGGAAATCCTTCTGGCGAAGGGGGTTGGAAGATGTAGGAAACGAATCCGGCCGACTCCGGCCACCAGCCCCGGAGCGCCGTGGGGCAGCCAATCGGGGCTGCAATCGCCTTTCCGGCGGCTCTTCGCCAGCCATCCGAGCGGCCTTCCCCGCGCTCCCCGCCCGCCGCACGCTATCCTGTTAGGCAGCCTCCACCATGGAAAGGACACCGTCTTCGCCGACCCCGCGTCTGATGGCCGGCCTCGTTGTGACGCTGGTGGCCGTCGCCGTGTTCTCCTGGTTTTCGCTGGTGCAGATTGCCGGCCTGCGCGACCTGCAAACCCGCGTGGTGGACCGCAACCGCCGCGATTCGCTGCAGCTTCTGCGCATCCAGAGCAACCTCAACTCGCTGGCCATCGCCATGCGAGACATGATCGGCGGCGACGAGCCCTATCCGCTGGAGGCCTACAAGGGCCAGTTCGAACGCCTGCGCAGGGACCTTGACGACGCCATGCGCCTCGAGCAGAAGCTGGCGCCCGCCGAGCGCAGCCCGGACCGCCAGCATTTTCTGGCCGACTCGCTGACGCGCCTGTGGGCCGAGCTCGACCGCGCCTTCGCGCTCGCCGCCACCGGCCACGACAAAGAAGCGCTGGAAATTGTTCGCACCACCACCCAGGCGGAACAGAGCGTCACCACCAGCGTGGCCCGCCTGCTGGTGGCCAACTACGAGGCCGAGGACCTGGCCATGGCCCGCATCCAGCAAATCTACGTGGGCGTGGAACGCAACGTCTACATCTTCGTTGCCGCCATGCTGCTCAGCCTCTCCTCCATCACTCTGTACCTCATTTACTCCAACCGCCGGCTGTTCGAGCGTCTGGCCAGCCTCTCCGGCGAGCGCCGCGACCTCGCCCGCAAGCTGATTACGATGCAGGAAGAGGTGCTGCGGTCCGTCTCGCGGGAGCTGCACGACGAGTTCGGGCAGATTCTGACCGCCATGGGCGCCATGCTCACCCGCGCCGCGAAACAAAACGTGCCCGATTCGTTTAAGGAGGATGTCCGTGAGGTCCGCGACGTGGCCCAGCAAACGCTGGAGCGCGTGCGTAGTCTCTCGCTCGTGCTGCACCCTTCCATCCTCGACGAGGGCGGCCTCGAGCAGGCCATCGACTGGTATCTTCCCGTCTTTCAGAAACAGACCGGCATCGCCGTCACCTACAATAAGACGGGCGCGAGCGAGGCGATCCCCGATACCATCGCCATCCACGTGTACCGCGTATTACAGGAGGCGCTCAACAATGTCGCTCGGCACGCGCGCTCCGAAACCGTCTCGGTGCGCCTGCACCTGGGACCCGCGGAACTGCAACTGGAAGTGCGCGACCACGGCGTGGGGCCGGGGTCCGGCGAAGATCGGGCCGGACGTCGCGGCATCGGCATGGTGGCCATGCGCGAGAGAGCGGAGCTGTTGAAGGGCGGCATCGAATTCCTGCACCCGGCCGGTGGCGGGACCCTGGTGCGGCTTCGCGTGCCCGTGGTCGCGGAAGGAACGGGCGAAGGGGCGGAAACATCGGAAAGGGAGGCTCTCCGAAGTGAGCAGTGAAATCTCGGTTCTGCTGGCGGACGATCACAGTCTGGTGCGCAAGGGGTTCCGGCGCATGCTGGAAGACGAGGAAGGCATCCGCGTCGTGGGCGAAGCGCAGGACGGCAGCGAGGCCATCCGCCTGGCCCAGGAGCTCAAGCCGCAGGTCATCGTAATGGACATGGCCATGCCGGGTCTGAACGGCATGCAGGCCTCCATCGAGATCCTCAAAGTGCTCCCGAAGACGGCCATTCTCATTCTCAGCATGTACTCGGAGGAAAACTACGTGCGCAACGCGCTGAAGGCGGGCGCGCGCGGCTACATTCTCAAGAACGCGGCGGACATCGATCTGGCCAGCGCCGTGAAGAAGGTGGCCGCCGGGCAGCAGGTGATCGGCCCCGGCCTGATCAGCTCCACGCCCGGCGATTACGACGAGAGCGAGGAGAAACTGACCGCGCGCGAGAAGCAGGTGCTGCAACTCATCGCCGAGGGAAAATCGAATAAGGAGATTGCCGCGCTGCTGGAATTGAGCGTGAACACCATCTCCGTGCACCGCGCCAACATCATGGAGGCGCTGGGGATTCATCGCACCGCCGAGCTGGTGCTCTACGCGGTGCGGAAGGGGCTTGTGCAACTCCCGTGAATCGCAGGCAGTTTCTGCTGGGCGCCGCGGCCGCCCCGCTTCTGCGGGCCGCGTCGAATGCGGCCCCGGGCTTCCGCCTGGTGGATGTCACCGTGCCGGCTGGCATCGGCTATCGCCACAACAGCGGCGCGTTCGGCGGCAAGTATCTGCCCGAAACGCTGGGACCCGGCTGCGCCTTTTTCGACTACGACAACGACGGCTGGCAGGACATTCTCATCGTCAACGGCATGGACTGGCCGGGCCATAAGAAGCAGCGCAGCACCATGCGCCTGTATCGCAACAATCGCAACGGCACGTTCAGCGACGTCACCAGCGCGGCCGGCCTGGATATCGAGATGTACGGCATGGGCGTGGCCGTGGGCGACTACGACAACGACGGCTTCCCCGACATCTTTGTCACCTGCGTCGGCCAGAGCCGGTTGTTCCACAACACCGGCCGCGGAACGTTTGTCGAGGTCACGCTGAAGGCCGGCCTCGGCAATCATCAGGGCCTGAGCACGTCGGCCCTCTGGTTCGATTACGACCGCGACGGCCTGCTGGACCTGTTCGTCTGCAACTACGTGAAATGGTCCGCCGAAACCGACATCTTCTGCAGCCTGGACGGAACCACCAAAGCCTATTGCACTCCGGAAGCCTATCACGGCGCCACCTGCTGGCTGTTTCGCAACCGCGGCAACGGAACGTTCGAGGATGTCACGGCGAAGAGCGGCATCTTCGACACGTCCTCGAAATCCCTGGGCGTGGCCATGCTCGACTACGACATGGACGGCTGGCCGGATTTGTTCGTGGCCAACGACACGCAGCCGAACAAGCTGTACCGCAATGGGCGCGACGGCCGTTTCGAGGACGTGGCGCTGCGCGCGGGCGTGGCCTTCAGCGAGGACGGCAAAGCGCGCGCTGGCATGGGCGTGGACGCGGGCGATTACGACAACTCCGGCGTGCCCAGCCTGGTGGTGACCAATTTCGATAACGAGATGCTGGGCCTGTACCGGAAGGACAAATCGGGCAGCTACATCGACCTCGCGCCGGGCTCGGACATCGGACGGCTCTCCCGGCGCAGCCTCGGTTTCGGCTGCTTCTTCTTCGACGCGGACCTGGACGGCAAGCTCGACCTGCTGGTGGTGAACGGCCATATCGACGACACCTTCCGCCGCATCAGCCGCGAGGCGCGCTACGA
>JBEKPY010000063.1:0-36317 GCA_049520275.1 Bryobacteraceae bacterium | reverse complement strand
AGCAGGCTGGAAAACAGCTCTGCGAAGAGTTCCATCGGTCGTCGGTCCTCCGATCTTGTCTCGACAACTTGATCTTCGGCCAGACGACCGGTGGAATCAAAATTTCAAATATGTTTGGCTAGACTTTCCGAAACCGTGCGCGACGATATCCGAGAG
This sequence comes from Bryobacteraceae bacterium, assembly GCA_049520275.1. Classification (GTDB taxonomy): domain Bacteria; phylum Acidobacteriota; class Terriglobia; order Bryobacterales; family Bryobacteraceae; genus CAWACP01. The sequence continues at coordinate 36,161 of JBEKPY010000063.1, read as the reverse complement.
GACTTTCGATACATCGGGCTCGCCTGCGCCGAGCAGACCGTTCCAGTTGGCGTTCATGCCCTTATAAAGCGGCTCGTCATAGAGCAGTTGCGGGGTCCATTCGATCGTGTGAATTTTGGCGATCTCGGCGGCGACCACGAGCCGCGCCACCGCAAAAAGCTCGTCCGCCGTTACGTCTTTGTTGCGAATCTCGCGTCCCGGGTTGGAGGGATCGCGCAATCCGCTGTCCTCCTCCGGCCTGGCCGCGGCTTCGCGGCGGAACTCGTCCACGAATGCGTTGTGCTCGCGGGTGAAAAGAGTGTGCAGGAAACTCAGCCCGATGGACCAGTTATCCGGGAAAGCGGCCGTCTCCTGGCCGGCCCATTGCGGCTGAACGGGATCGCCCGGCGCGAAGGTGGGCAGATAGCCGCCGGTGATTCCGGGAACCGGCTGGAGCAGCAGCTTCGCCGGGTCATTGGGATCGCGCTTGACGCGCCGCAGCGACGTTTCGTCGTAGCCATAAATCTGCGAGGCGTCCCACCATGCGGTGTTGTTGTTGCCGAAAGTCTCCGGCGCACGCGCCAGATAATCGTGGCCGCCGCTGGAGAATCGATTCGGAGGCGAGTCCAGCGCCACGTAGGTCTTGTCCACGCGGTCGGCCGGGCGGCAGCCGAGCTGCTGCACCTGTGCGGGGGTGAGCGGCGTCTCCACGTTATCGACCAACCGGCTGCGGCAGCCCACATCCATGTACTGCGGCGCATTGTGGCCTTCCTCCATATGGGAAAACCAGTCGTGCGTCATGAACTGTATCCAGTAAGCCGCCAGCACGTTGAAGAAAGGGGCTTTCTGGTAATCGCAGTTGGCCGCGGCGGAGTTGTTGGGAAGACCGAATCCGGAGTTGCATCCGTTGCCGTCCGGTTGCGGGCGCGTGAACAGCTTGCGGCTGATTACCTGAGGATCGGGGGTAAGAAGGCCGAGGCGGTTGCCGTGACGGTTCCTGGTGAGATCGGTCTCCCCGCGGTCCGGGAATGTCGTGGCGAATTCGACGTTGCGGGCGAAGGGAGTGCCGGTGGATCCCATAAGGGGATTGCGAATGTCGTTGCAGATACCGGTCAGCGTGCGCGCGCGGATGAGATCGCCTTTGCAGAGTTGCTGGCTATCGCCGCCCACGGCCTGATAATTCGGGTCGGTCCTGGGCAGGCGCATTTCGGGCCATGTCTTAATGGCGGGGCCGCCGGCGCCTCCGCGGCCCGTGACATACGTCTGGAAAGTTCCGCTGTTATCGAACAGGTTGAATTTGATCAGCTCGATGCGTTGAAACTCGAGATCCAGCAGGGCGCCGGTAACGCCGCGGAGAGTGGGGCCTTTCGTCGACAGAAACCCTTTGGGAAGCGAGGACGTGTCGCCGGTTCCCCAATACTGAGACCAATCCACCCATGGAGTGAGCCGGAACTGGAGGGTCTTTTGCCCGCCGCGGCAGATATCCGTCGCCACGGAGACCTTCCCCTGAAAGCGCACCTCGCGAGTGTCGGCGATCTTACGAAAGCCGGCGAGAACCGATTGGGCGCAGGCCTTGAGTTCCGCGGCTTCCTCCTGTTTCGAGTGGGGGTTTCCCATGGCGCCGTTTTGTCCCTGGGACAAGAGCGAACACGACAACGCTGCGCAGGCAAGAGTCACAAGAGCCGATCTCATGGTTATCCATGATTCGGCTTTTTCATGGGTTGAGTCAAGCGATTTTTAGCCGGGCGACGCCCGCCGGGAGAATGCCGGAGACATGAGCGCACTGGCGCGACGGCGCGGATCGGAGGGGGCTCCCGCCGGCCACGTCTCTTTTCACGATCGCGCGCCGCCCGGTTTCGCGGCTATTTCGGTCTTTTTCCCGATCCGGAAGGTTGCAGCCATCACATTTCTTGTTTACGGCGCATCGTTCTTGTTTATCAGCCTGTGGCGAAAGTCATGGCAGGCCAGAAGCCTGGCCAGAAGCCTATTCCAGCGGGGCTACGAAAGCCGCCGCAGCTCCATCGCAAAGGCGTCAAACGCGATGCTCTTCTGAATGTTGCGCCGGACCAGCGCGGACAGCTCATCCACTCTGCGCACTGCCGCGTCGAGCCACTCGAAACTGACCGCGCCGGCCAGACTGCCCAGCCGTTCCGCCAGGTCGTGGTTGCGAATGCGCTCCGGACACCGGGACGCCAGCAGCAGGTCTTCCAGCAGCACGTACAGCACCGTCAGATACGCGTCCAGCTTGTCGCGGCGCGCCGCAATCGACTCGGCGTCCTTCAGCCACTCGGAAAACGGCGCCCGGCCGGAAGCCACCTCGAGCAACCTCCACATGCTGCCGCGGCGCTGGTCGTACGCCCCCAGATCCAGTGAGACGGCCATGCCCGGGCTGCCGTCGGCGAGGGCGATGCGGCGGCGCGGATCGGTCAGCCCGCGGGCCCGCGCGAACTCCTCCATCTCCTCCGCTCCAAGCGGGGCCAGATGGAACGACACCGAGCGCGAACGAATGGTGGGCAGCAGATCGTAGGGGTTCTCCGCGGTCAGAAAAACGATGAGGTGAGCGGGCGGCTCTTCCAGCGTCTTCAACAGGGAGTTGGCGGCCTGCTCGTTGGCGCGGTCGATGTGGTCGATCAGGAAGACGCGCCGGTTGCCGTGCAGCGGATTGAGCCGCGCCTGGTCCTTCAGCACACGCATCTGCTGGATGGAGATTTGCCGCAGCGGGCCGTCCGGGGCGAAGGTCACGAAATCCGATTGGGTGGCGAACAGCAGCGGATCGTCGTTGCGTTTGTCGGCCGTCCACTTTTCGCGTTCGGCGACGATGGCCAGATTGGCCGGCAGGCTGAGGTCGTCCTGCTCGATGCGGTCGGCGCGGCCCAGCAGCGCGGCGGCGAACCGGCGGGCGAGGGTGGCTTTGCCGATCCCTTCGGGACCGTCCAGAAGGATGGTCTGCGGAATGCGCTCCTGTTGCGTGAGAGCGAACAAGGCGGCGGCGGCGTCCTGATTACCGAAGAAGTCGGGGAACATGCTGGCGGTCTCTTACAGGATAGCGGGCGGGGGGCTCACGGCGGGCCAGCGTCAGCGTCTGCGTGGGCATCCGCGAGTAATAGAATGGCCGTATGAAGATCTCGCTCCGTGTGGACGAGCTCGAGCGGCTCATCTGCGCGGTGGAAGACGGAGCGGCCCCTGTCACGGTGACCGCCTCCGATCCGGATGCCGCCGCGCACCTGGTGGCCGCGATCGACGATGCCGCCCGCGACGGGTGCGGCGAATGCTTCTGGCAGGAAGGCGGCGGAGAGTACCGCTGGATGCTGCGCCGCGACGGAGAGAAGCTACGCCTGGTGGTGTTGTGGTGCTCGGGAACCCTGACCGGATGGGAAACCGTGCTGTGGACGGAGTGCGGCTTCGAAGCCTTCCGCGCACAGGCGCAGGCCGAGGCGGCGCGATTACAGCCGGTGGGCTGAGTCTACCAACCCATCTGGCGCATGCGCACCAGGATCTCCGCGCTGTAGTCGTTCATTCGGCCGGGCTTGCGGCGGCGCGGGTTGGGGATGATGGCGGCCAGGTGCGCGGACTGCTCGCGGGTGAGCCGCGCGGCGGAGGTGTGGTAGTAGTTCCCGGCCGCCGCCTCGGCGCCGTAAATGCCTGGGCCCCATTCGATCACGTTGAGGTAAAGGTCGAGGATGCGCTGCTTGCCCAGGATCAACTCGGCCACCGGCGCAAGGCTGAACTCGAACACCTTCCGCAGCCACGAGCGCGAGGTGGTGGCGAACAGGTTCTTCACCAGTTGCTGGGTGATGGTGGACCCGCCGCGTCCCACCCGGCCCTCTTCCAGATCCTCCTGCACCACCTTGTCGACTGCCTCCCAGTCGATCCCGTGATGCTGATAGAAGCGGCCATCCTCGGCGGCGATCACGGCGTGCTGCAGGTTCGGCGAGATGCGGCTGAGCGGCACCGGGTCGTATCGTTTATGATAGGGCGCGTGATCGACGAGCGCCTCCACGCGGCGCTCCATCTGCACGCAGGTGGTCCAGGGGCGCACCCAGCGCAACGCCACCAGCGCCAGGCAGCAGAACAGATACCCGGCCAGCACGCCCGCCAGCAGCGCCAGCAGAATACGGCGCACCAGCCGCGCCGCCCAGCCACGCCGGCCCGAAACAGCGGCGCGCCTTCCTGTTCTGGCCAGAACCCGTTGCCGTGCCAAATTCTACTTGTACCTCACTTCCTCCAGAAACAGGCCCGACGCCGGGGCGGTCCAGGCGGCCACGTCGAGCCGCGGTTCCGCGCGGCCCTCCAGCAACTGGTGGAATTCCTCCGGCGTGATCTCTCCGCGGCCCAGCCGGACCAGCACGCCGGCAATCCGCCGCACCATCCGCCAGAGGAAATGCGAGGCCTCTATGCGGAACAGCACCATGTGGCCGTGCGTCTCGATGCCCGCGTTTTCGACCACCACCACGGTGGATTCGCCGGGCTTCGACGGATCCTGCGCGCGGAAGCAGACGAAGTCGTGGCGGCCCATCAGCGTTTCCGCGGCCGCGGACATGCGCGCCACGTCCAGCTCCTCCTTCACCCACCAGACGTACCGTTTTGCGAACGCCGTTTTGCGGGTGGAAATCTGATACATGTACGTGCGCGTGAGGGCGTCGTGGCGGGCATGGAAGCGCGCCGGCGCCGGCTCCAGCTCGAGTACCACGATGTCGGCGGGCAACCGGTCGTTGATATCGCGCCGCAGCGTTTCGGGCGGCTTCGGCCGTTTCAGCGCCGCGCGCATGTGCGCCACCTGGGCCAGAGCGTGCACGCCCGCGTCGGTGCGGCCGGCCCCCTGCAGATCCACCGCCACGCCGAGGCTTTCTTCCGCCGCCCGGCGCAGCTCGCCCATCACCGTGCGTGCGTTCTTCTGTTCCTGCCAGCCGCTATAGCGCGATCCGTCGTATTCGAGTGTCAGCTTCCAGGTGATCACAAGCCGAGGTTACCGCGAACCTGCTGGTTGCCACGGAGGCGGACGGAGGGCCCGCCGCAGCGCACGTCTGTCACCACACCCGGCACGCCGGCGCATGGACCATCGGCGCATCCTTGCCGCAACTAAACGCCTGCTGGAATTCCGGCATGTTGGAGAGCGGCCGGTCCACGCGGAAGCGCGGGAGGGAATGCGGGTTGGTAATCACTTGAGTGCGCGCGGCGTCGGGGCGCTCCTCCGCGCACCAACTGAACGCATACGCGAGGAAGAAGCGCTGGCGCGCGGTGAGGCCGTCCGCTTCCGGCGCATCCAGCGATTTGCCCCGTGCCTTGTAGACGTTCTCGAGCGCCAGCATGGCCAGATGGATGCCGCCGTTGTCGGCGGTGTCCTCGCCCGCGGTAAGTTCTCCCTTCTGTTTCACGCCATACTCGGGGATCTCCTGCGAATACTGGTCGACGATGCACTTGTCCTTTTCGTCGTAGCGTTTCGAATCCTCGGGAGTCCACCAGTCGCGGAGGTTGCCTTTCTCGTCGAACTTGCGGCCCTGATCGTCGAAGCCGTGGATCGCCTCGTGCCCGATGATCATTCCGATGGCCCCGAAATTCGACGCGTCGTCCTGTTTTCCGTCGAAGAAGGGGAGCTGCAGGATGCCCGCGGGGAAGTTGATGGTGTTCATCTGCGGATCTTCATAGGCGTTGATGGTGGCCGGAGTCATGGTCCACTCCATCCGATCCACGGGCTTGCCGATCTTGCCAATCTGGCGGTGCGCCTCGAAGGCGACAGCCGCGTTCAGGTTCGCCAGATAGTTGTCCGGCACAATCTTCACCGCGCTGTAGTCGATCCATTTATCGGGATAGCCGATCTTCTGCAGCGTGGCGTCCTGTTTGATGAGCGCCTGCTTCTTTGTGGCATCGCTCATCCAGTCGAGGTGGCGGATTTCGTCGGCCAGGGCTGCACGAATCCGCGTCACCAGCTCATTGGCTCGCGCTTTGCTCTCGGGCGGGAACGCGATGTTCACATAGGCCTGCCCCAGCGCTTCTCCAAGCAGCCGGTCGGCGGAGGCGACGCAGCGCCGCCAGCGCGGCAGCATTTGCGGCGTGCCCGAGAGAGCGGTGCCGAAGAAGGCGAAGTTCTCCGCTTCCATGTCGCTGCCCACGTAAGAGGCGGCGCGATGAACGGTCCACCAGCGAAGATAGGCCCGCCAGTCTTCCAGCGAACGCGTACCGATCTGCTGTTCGACGGCATCCAGAAAGCCGGGCGTGCTCACGATGTAGAACGGCGATGCCGGCGCGCCCATCCGCTTCAGATAGCCGGCCCAGTCGAAGTCGGGGACCGCCGCCTCGATCTGTGCAAGCGAACGCTTGTTGTAGATCTTCCGGGGGTCGCGGCGGGCCACGTTGTCCATGGATGCCTGAGCCAGCGCGGTCTCCATCTCCATCACCGTTCTGGCTTCTGCGGCGGCTTTGCCGGCGGGTTCGCCGGCCAGCTCCAGCATTTTCCGCACGTGCTCCACGTACTTCGCTCGCAGCTCCTTGAAACGGTCCGACGCGCCGAGGTAGTAGTCGATGGAGGGAAGGGCCATGCCGCCCTGATCGATGCCGCCCACCAGCAGCGTCGCGTCCTCCAGATCCTGCGCCGAGCCGAAACCGAACAGCGGGGCTTTGGTGGAGTTGTCGTCGTCGTTCCACATCTGCCAGGCGGCCGGGAAGTTCAGATGGAGCCAGGCCAGCACGCGCGCCAGGTCCTTCTTCGATTTCAGCGAGTCGACCACGTTCAGATGAGGCTGCAGCCAGACGCTGCCGCCGGCGTTGCGTCCAGACTCGTCCATGCAACTCTGCCAGAAGTCGCCAACCTGGCGCTCGCTGCCGGTGGCCTGTTTGTCGGCGGCGGCCTTTTCCATGGCCGCGCGCAGGATGGTTTGATTGTAAAGATACAGCGGGAGGGCCACGCTGGTTCCCGGCATGTCCGGCGGGATGGGATGCGCGGCAAACCATTTGGCGCACGTGTACTTATAGAAGTCCGCGCAGGGGTCGAGAGACTTGTCCACCACGGACGGGTCGAACTTCTCCAGTTTCGGGAGCTCGAGCGGCTGGGAAAAAGCGGGACCGCAGAGCGGGGCGAGGCCCAGAACTATCAATGGCCAGCGTTGCATGGGAAACCTCGAGGCAGAGATGTGTCCGAATGATAGCATCGCTAACTTCCGGCGTGCATAACGCGGATCGGAGCTTACCAGCCTGTGGCAGAAATGGCCGGTCGTCCAATTCGGGGACGGCGACGGGCGACGAATTTCCGCATCGGGAAGGCAGTGAAAACAATCCACCGGTCGCCGCGGAAACTTCGCGCCTGTCCCCGAATTGGACGAGCACGTACTTCTACCACAGGCTGTTACGCGTGAATCCTGTACAACGAAGCTTGGTCCTCAGACCAAGCGACGCCTTACGGCGCGCTACGGGATCGTGCTCAGTTGTTTACCGTCCGGGCCAAGGACGACCACGTCAGGCTTGCTGAATAGAGCGACCCAAACGTTGGACTGCGCGTCGGCGGCGACTCCACTGACTGCCTTCAACTCATCCGAGTGGTAGAAGGCCCTCAGCTTCCTGGGCCCGTCCCCGGCGAGGGGCACGGACCAGACGGTGTGCCGGCCCGCGTCGGCGACATAGAGCAGATTGCGCGAGCTGTCGACGCTGAGCGAGTTCACGGTTCCCATGCCTTGCACCAGGGTGCTCTGCCGGCCGGCGCCGAGAGGGAGGGCGTATATAACGCCCGAGAAAGCCTCTCCGACGAGGAGGCGCTGGCCGGCCGGGTCGACCGCCAGTGAGCCGATCGATTCCGCGCTGTTAAAAACCGGGGCCCATTGCGAGGGATTTGCCAGGCCGGCGTTCATGCTGTAGATTGCTCGTACGTTCGCGGAGGAGAGGAATAGGAGCTGCGAATTGGGATCAAAGGCAATGCCCGCACTGGTTCCTCCTGCCACCATCTTCTGCATCCATACTCCGCTGGACAGGTCCATGCGCACGACCCAGATGTTTCCCAGGGCCATGCCGACGACAAACGCGGTTTTTTTCCCGTCAACGGTGGCGCAAACGAGTTCAGCGGGCGTCATGGACCGTTCAACTCGGCCGGCACGCCTCCACGCGCCGGGGGAAGCGCTGGAGAACTGAATGACGGTCCCGTCCCGGTCCAGACCTATCACATCGCCGTCGGGGCAGGCGGACAGGCCGGCCAGCGGCAGGCGGTGCGCCTCCGCCCGAGCGGATGGGCAGAGCAAAAACGCCAGCAGAAAGAAAGAGAGCGCCGTTGATGCACTGGAGAGATTCATTTTCGAGAATGCCCCATCAATCGCTTTCAACAACTCGTCGACTTTCAGCAGAGCCGCGCACCCGCAGATGAGGCCCATAGCGAACAGCACCAGCTCGTCGAGGGGGTTCACGTCCAGACCGAAGAGCTGCAAACCGCAACCTGTGCTGTAAGCCAGGAATGCAAGAAAAAAGGCGATGAGGGACAACAGAAGACCGAGCACCAGAGCTCTGCCCAGGACTTTCCAGGATTTCGGCCTGCCTGCCGCGAACATCAGGAGCAACGTTGCAAGCCAGCCGGCTCCCGTACCTAACGAAAGCGCGCCGGCGATAACGTAGCCGGACGGGTAGAACGTGATTGGAATCTCGATCCTCATTTGGATCGGCAGACCCTTCGGTTGGATCGCGTAGGTGAGAACGAAGGCGATGGCATCGTCCGGACTGTCCTTGACACTGAGCCTCCGGAGGCGTGCTGCGGCCGCGGTAGTGAGTTTGGGTATCAGGGTGGCGCTGAGCAGCTCGAACTTCCTGGTGGTCACGGGTTGGGAAGGCCCGTGTGGCCCGTAATAACTGGAGTTGTAGGAAACGCTTTGCCAATACCCGGGATTCCCAGGAGTTGCGTCGCTGAGGGCGATAAGTTCCGGGGTGTTAGCCGCATCGCTGCATTCGAGGAAGACAGTGTATTGCGTCGATCCGGTCAGATATACCCTGAGCGGGGAACTCGTGCTGGGAAGCGGCTTGTCCGGGCTGCCTGAGCCCGGTCTACAGAGCGGTATTGGGTCGAGTGGATGAAATGGAATACTCGAGATGGTTCCGGAGGCTTTCCTGGCGCCATCTGCCAGCGTAAAGGGGACATCCCTGAAGAAGTCCCGGAAGCTGCTGTTCGAGGTAACGGCGAACAGGACCTGGGTTGTCGTCTGCTCGCCGCTCCTCCACACGAGGAATTCATAGGTGAAGTACCGGTTTGCTCCGTAGTGACTGATGTCCGTCAGGGCCACAGAGTAGCCTTCGACCTGGGCAAAGCCATAGCACTTGCTCAGATCGGCCGGTGGCGCGGTCTGGCCCGCGTTCGCCGCAATATGCCTCAGCTCGACAGTAGTGTTGTCAGCGGGAAGGCTGTCGACGAGCGTCAGGTCCATGGCCCCAACTGGACGATGCGCCGCGAGCAGCAAAGCCGGAATCCAACCGGCAAACAGCGCAATGCGTCGGCGGTAAGTCATGATTCACCTCGCCCACTTTCGGGTTCCCAGGGCGCCAATCATTATAGGCCGGTCCGCGGCAGAATTGCGAGCCATATTCGGGAACCCTGGCGTTTTCGAAGGGTTGTACCGAGTTTACGGCGCCGGCGTTGTGGGAAGTGTCCGATCCGTTACGCTCGGTTCGCCGGCCATCGTGAACGGAGAAACTCGGCCACTGGTTGCGATCTAATCGCCCAGGAACTTCCCGTACGCTTCCAGACCGCTGATGTGGTCGCAGCCGGCCTTCACGCCGGCCACAATCGGCACCGCCAGAACCAGCCCGACGGCGCCCCACAACGTGCCCCAGAACATCAGCGCCACGGTCACCACCAGAGGATTCAGGTGCAGCCGCGAGCCCACCACCTTCGGATACAGCAGATTCACCGCGATCAGATGCAGCGCCGCGATCACCACGGCGATCAGCACGTAGATCGCCGGGCTGTTGTACACGGTGAGGCCGGCGGCGAAGGCGGGCAGTATGGCCAGCGGCAGGCCCACGTAGGGCACCAGGCTCAGGAACCCGCTCAAAACGCCCACCAGCAGCCAGTAGGGCATGCGAATAGTCAGAAAGAATCCCGCGCTGGCCACGGCCAGAATCACGCCCAGCATGAAGTTTCCGATCACGTAGGCGCGCGTGGCGTCGGCGATGCTCTCCCAGGTCTTGTGCGCCATCTGCCGGTCCGCGCCGCTGAACAGGTACAGGAAGCTGCGCCGGAGATGATCGCGCCAGCTCAACATGAAATACACCACGAAGGGCACAAAACTAGCCATCAGCACAATATCGTAGATGGAGCGCACGTAACTGTAGAGAAACGAAAACAACGGGGGGGGCTCCAGCGGGGTGGGCTCCTGGTGAATGCGCACCTCGGGGATAGCGGCTGGCGGTGCGGGCGCAGCGGGCGGACGCCGGCGTCCGCGCACAATGCTCGCGACGGTGGAGCTATTGGAGGACGGAACGGGCGGCTCCTCTTCGCGGAACCGCTTCGGCACGATCACCTGGATGGTGTTCTTCTCCACCTGATCCATCCTCGTGGCCACCGCGTCGGCGATGGCGTCAATGCGGCCGCTTAAGTGGGGCAGGTCCTCCACAAACCCGGCGATTTCGGTCCAGGCGCCCAGTCCAATGAGATACAGCATGGCCAGCGCAATGCAACAGACCACCAGGCTGGACAGCGCCCGGGGCAGCCGCAGGCGGACGAACAAGGTCACCACCGGGTCCAGCAGGAAGGCGATGATGGTGGAGATCAGCATGGTGATGCAGAAGATGCGGCCGTAGTACAGCAGCGCGATACAGGCTGCGACGGCCAGCACCGCCGTGGACGGGCTGGAGGGCTTCCGAGTGGGAAGATTGGGAATCAGAGCTGACATGGGCGTGGCCGGCCGCACTGAAAACACCTGCTCCTATAATGGAATGGAATCGTGGAGGACAGCAATCAAAACCGCGCATTGGAGCACGTTGCCCGCGTTCTGGCGCTGGACGTGGGGAAAAAGCGCATCGGGCTGGCGCTGAGCGATCCGCTCGGCATCACCGCGCAGGGACTCGAAACGCTGCAGCGCTCCGGCATCCGCGCCGACCTGGCCGAGCTGGCGGGAATCATCTCCGAGAAAGGCGTGTCGCTGATCCTGATGGGCAAGCCGTTGCACATGAGCGGGCACGAAGGCCGCCAGGCCGAATACACTCGCGATTTCGCGGAGCGCCTCGGCAAGGCCACGGGAGTGCCGGTGGAGTTCCGCGACGAGCGGCTCACCACCGTGCAGGCCGAGCGCGTGCTGCGGGAAGGCGGCGTGCATCTGCGCGCGGATCGCGTCCGCTCCATCGACCGGCTCTCCGCGGTCCTCCTTCTGCAGGATTATCTCGACTCGCGCCGGATATGAGACGACGTCGCCGGCGCTGGATCATCTGGATATTCCGACTCGTGCTGGCAGCGGTCATGCTGGCCGTACTGGCGGCCGGCGGAGCGGCGTGGTCTCTGTTCGCGCCATTTCAGGGCTTTGCGGATGCCGCGTTCGTGGATATCGAGAAGGGAACCGGCGTCCGAGGCATCTCCTCGGAGCTGGCGCGCGCGGGCGCCGTGCGCTTCTGGTGGCAGTTCCTGGCAGTGCGGCTGCTGCGGCCCTCGGAGAGGTTGCAGGCAGGCGAATACCGTTTCTCGCAGCCCGACTCGGCCTGGCATGTCTTCGACCGGATTGTGCGCGGCGACGTCTTCTACCACGAGCTGACCATTCCGGAAGGGAGCAACGTCTTCGACATCGCCGCCGAGGTGGATCGCCTGGGCTTCCTGAGCGGCAGCGACTTCCTGAAGGCGGCCCGGAACCCGATGCTGATTCACGACCTCGCGCCCGCCGCGCCCACGCTGGAGGGCTACCTGTTCCCCTCCACCTATCACGTGACGCGCCACACCGGCATCCAGCAGCTCTGCCGCATGATGACCGGCGAGTTCCGGCGCCAGTGGCGATTGCTCGATCCGCCGGCGGGCGTCGAGGCCAGCCGCGTGGTCACCATGGCATCCATGGTGGAGAAGGAGACGGCGTTGGCCGGCGAGCGGCCCGAGGTGGCTTCGGTCTACTACAACCGGCTGAACCTCGGCATGGCGCTGGACTGCGATCCCACCACCATCTACGCGGCCCTGCTGGAGCAGCGCTATCGCGGCGTAATCCACCGGTCCGACCTGGCCAGCGCGAACCGGTACAACACCTACACGCATACGGGGTTGCCACCGGGGCCCATCGCCAACCCTGGCGTGGCATCGCTCGAGGCGGCCCTCCATCCGGCCGACACCGGCTACCTGTATTTTGTGGCCAGGCCGGACGGTTCGGGGTCGCACCAGTTCTCGGTGGATCTGGCGGCGCACACCCGCGCGGTGATGCAGTATCGGCGTCGCTCCCGGAATCGGACAGTCGGTGGCGAAATCGGACAGCGCCAGGGCCGGTAGCGGTCTAATTCGGTGACGTTCACCTCATTTCCCAATTACCGGGGCTTCGCAGACACGCTTCTGTCGGCACGTTGAGCCAATCCGCACGCCGGTAATTGGGAAATGAGGTGAACGTCACCGAATTGGTGAGTGGAAGCGGAATTGCACCTTTTCCGGGTTGCGACCTCCCATGAAGATCATCTCTGCACTCATCCTGACCACTCTCGTCTCCTCCGGTTTCGCGCAAACCCCGGAGATCTCCATTGGAGAGCCCGCGGGCGTGCCGTTTGCCGGCCCACTGCTGCGGCCCTTCCACATTCAGAAGCGGGTGGTGTCGCCGGTGAAGCTCTCCAACACGCCGCGTCTGGAAACCCTGGTTCGCGCGGGCAATCTGTACCTGTCGGCGCACGACGTGATCGCGCTGGTGCTTGAAAACAACGTCGACATCGCCATTCAGCGCTACGGGCCGTTTCTCGCGCGCGAGGTCCTGCGGCGCGCCCAGGGCGGCGGACCTCTGCGCAGCGTGGGCATGCCCATCAACCCTGGCCCGGTGAGCGTCAGCCTGGCCGGCGTGAGCGTCAACAACGTGGGACTGGCCGAAGGCGGCGGAGTCGGCTCCGGTGGCGGCATCGTGATTCAGCTCGGTCCCACGCCGCCCAGCCTCGACCCTTATCTGTTCGCCTACGTGGACTTCCAGCACCTCACCACGCCGCAAAGCAACATCTATCTGACCGGCGTCAATACGCTGGTCAACAATGCCCAGAACTATCAGTTTGGCTATGGGCAGTCGCTGATCACGGGAACCAGCTACTATCTGACCTTCAGCAGCTATCGCAACACCTTCAACAGCCCGGATTTTTCGCTGAGCCCCTTCGACAGCGGCTACCTCGATCTGTACATCACGCAGAACCTGCTGCAGGGGCGGGCCATCGGGGTGAACAACCGCAACATCCGGGTGGCGAAAAACAACATGAAGGTGACCGACCTGCAACTGAAGCGGCAGGTGGTTACTACCGTGTCGGCCATCCTGAATCTGTATTGGGATCTGGTGAGCTTCAACGAGGACATGCGCATCAAGCAACAGGCGCTGGGGACCGCGCAGAAGCTCTACGACGACAACAAGAAGCAGGTGGAGCTGGGGACGCTGCCGGCCATCGAAGTGACCCGCGCGGCGGCCGAGGTTTCCCAGAGCAAGGAAGATCTGCTCATTTCGCAGACCAACGTGGCCCAGCAGGAGACCATCCTGAAGAATTCGCTGAGCCGGAACGGCATCGCCAGTCCCTGGCTGGACGATGTGCACGTCATCCCGCTCGATCGCATCGAGGTGCCGGAGAAGGAGGATCTGAAACCAACCCCGGACCTGATTCAGCAGGCGCTGGGCACGCGGCCGGAAATCGAACAGACGAAGATCAACATCCAGAGCAGCCTGGTCAACCTGGGCGGCAGCAAAAACGCTCTGCTGCCCACGCTGCAGGCTTTCGCGGAGTTTACCAACAACGCATTGAGCGGGCCGGAGAGCTCCATCTACAACGGCTCCAGCGGCCCCGTGGACCCGTACTTCATCGGCGGCTACGGGAACTTCCTCGCGCAGATCTTTCGCCGGAATTTCCCGAACTATACGGTCGGTTTCTCGCTGAACATCCCTTTCCGCAACCGTGCCGCGCAAGCCGACTATGTCACCGATCAGCTCGCGCTTCGGCAGAGCGAACTGCAACTGCAGAGGAGCGTCAGCCAGGTTCGCGTGGACGTGAAGAACGCGGTGATCGGCTTGCAGCAGGCGCGCGCGCGATATGAGGCCGCGGTGGCCACGCGCCAACTGGCCCAGCAGACGCTGGAGGCCGAGCAGACCCGCTTCAAGTTCGGACAGTCCACGATCCCGCTGGTGGTGCAGGCGCAGCGCGACCTGGCCAGCGATCAGAGCGCCGAGACGCAGGCCATGGCTAACTACACGCACGCGCGCATCGCCTTCGACGAGGCGGTGGGACAAACCCTGGAGGTGAACGATGTCTCCATGACCGAGGCGGCGTCGGGCCGGGTGGCGCGGCAATCCTCTATACCGGAGACGGCTGCCGGGGAGGGGAAGTGATGTACCGGTCGATGGGCCGGCCGGGCGTTGTCTTCGTCGCGGTCTTTTGCCTTCTCGGCAATGCCTGGGCGCAGGATTCGCCGATTGTAGTGCACAGACCCACGGCGCCGGTCCTGGTGCGCCCCTGGATGGCCGCTTCCGTTCCCACCTCGCGGATGACCAATTCGCAGCGCCTGCGCAGCCTGATCCGCGCGGGCAGGCTGTACCTGACCGTGCAGGACGCCATCGCCCTGGCGGTTGAAAACAACCTCGATCTGGAGGTGGATCGATACGGTCCCATCGGCGCCATCTGGGCGGTGGAGCGGGCCGAGGCGGGCGGCGTGCTCCGCGGCGTCACCAGCGGCAGTTCGCAGGTAGGCCAGACCGCCAGCGGCCAGGGCGTGTCCGGCAGCCAGCGCAGCGCCGGAGTGGGCGGCGGAGGCGGGGGCGGATCGAGCACCGGCGGCGCCACAGTTTCGCAGATCGGGCCGGTGACTGCGAACCTGGACCCGGTTCTCCGGAACACCACTCTGTTCTCGCACCAGACCAGCCCGCAGGTGAACGCCGTGCAAAGCGAGACCACGGCGCTGGTGGATGACAGCCGGATCTACAGCACCTCGGTGCAGCAGGGTCTGCTGACGGGCGGCTTCGCGACGCTTTCGCAGAGCGAGTCGTACCTGAACGAGAACTCGCCCAGTGACGTCCTCAATCCCACGGTAGCGCCGAGCGTCCAGCTCTACGTTCAGCATTCTCTGATGCGCGGATTCGGCCTGGCGGTCAACAGCCGCTTCATCCGCGTGGCGAAGAACAACGTCGTGGCAGCCGACTTCACCTTCCGCTCGCAGTTGCTCAACCTGGTGGCCGGGGTGCTCAACCTCTATTGGGATCTGGTGAGCGACAACGAAGACGTGAAGGCGAAACAGCAAGCCCTCGAGGTGGCGCAGAAATTCCTGGACGACACCAAGCAGCAGATCCAGCTTGGCGTGCTGGCGCGCGTCGAGGCCTACCGCGCCGAATCGGAGGTGGCCACGCGCAAGCGCGAGCTGATCATCTCCCAGACCACCGTGCGGCAGCAGGAGATCCTGCTCAAGAACGCCATAAGCCGAAACGGCGTGGAAGATCCTCTGCTGGACGCCGCGGAGGTCGTTCCGCTGGACTCCATTCAGATTCCCGCCAGCGACGATCTGCCCCCCTTGCGCGATCTGGTGGCGCGGGCGCTGGCCAAGCGGCCCGATTTCGCGGTGACCAGATTGAACGAGGAGAGCGCGGCGATTTCCGCGCTGGGCACCGCCAGCGGCCTCCTGCCGAATGTTCAGGTTGCCGTGCAGGCCTGGAACACCGGTCTGGCGGGATCGCCGAATCCAGCCTCCGGGATACAACCCTTCCCACAGTTTGTGGGCGGTCTGGGCACCGCCATGGGACAGATCTTTCGCCGGAATTACTCCAATGAGGCGGCCGGCGGCGAGATTTCCATTTCCTTCTTCAACCGTGTCAGCCAGGGCGACTACGGCGTCGATCAGTTGCAGTTGCGCCAGAACCAGCTCGCCGGCCGCCGGGACCAGAATCAACTGGTGGTGGACATCTCGAATCAGATGGTGGGGCTGCGCCAGGCGCGCGCGCGGTATTCGGCGGCGGTGGACACGCGCACCCTGCAGGAGCAGTTGCTGGAGAAGGAACAGCAGAAGTTCACCCTGGGCGGCTCCACGCTGAACGACCTGATCACCGCCCAGCGGGCGCTGGCCGACGCGCGGACCGCCGAAGTGGCCGCGCTGGCCACCTACAGCCGCGCGCGCGTGGCGCTGGACCAGGTGCTGGGCGAAACGCTGGAGGCCAATCGCGTTTCGGTGGACGAGGCGCTCAAGGGTAAGGTGGCGCGGCCGCCGGCGGGGCCGAATCCGTAAGGAGAGCTTTCAGCGGGGTGGCGAAAGAAGCGCCGGCCACGAATGTGCCGCGTGGCGCAAACAGGTTTTTCTGCGGACCTTCAGGCGCTTCCATACCGTCTTACCCCCGCCGCCTCCGCGGCTTGATTGAGCCTGTCGTCGAGCGTCCAGAGAGCGCTGTTGGTGAGCAGCGCCGACGCGAGAAGATGCGCGTCCACCCAGCCTATGCCTCGTCCCCAGAGCCGGTGATCCTCGATCAGGCGCACGGTCTCTTCGTGGGTGGCCGATACTGCGACCGGCAGCAACTTCAGATTGCTCAGAACGGCCCCCCGATTCTTCATGTTGCCGCACGCCAGTTCGCCCAGGACGAAGGGATGCGTGAGCACCACGGCTTCGTCGAGGAGTTCGGCGAGCGTGGGCGAGTTCCTACGCAAGTGATCGATCCAGACGGACGTGTCGACGAGTACCATCACCCGGCTGCGGTACGCCGCCTCGGAACCGCAGGCAGGGTGGGCTCGGAGCCTCCCAGCGCGGCCAGACGCTTCGCGGCCTCGCGGGCGATCAGCGCCTCCAGCCCGGCCCGCACCAGCGCCGTCTTCTCGGGGATGCCGGACAGTTGCCTGGCCCGTTCCAGCAGGGAATCGTCGATGATCAGCGTCGTCCTCATATGGATAAGTATGCATCATTGATGCATACGAGTCAAGTATGTCCCTTCCCACGGGCCGCCTCTCGCAGTACACTGAACCCGGCAGGAGGAAGATCATGGACAAACCACGTCATCCGCACGTGATCCGGACCTGGGTCACGGGACGGAACAGGCACCCATTCCCCACCATGCCGGCGCACCCGGCCGAAGGGCCGCGCCGGTCTTCCATCCGCGGCGTTCCCAAACCAGCCCGGCCACCCCGGCCGGAAGATAACAAGGAACCGGAGGCGTAGATGATCAGCGCCTCGCAACTTCGGGCCGGCCTGGCCATTCGCTACGAGCAGCAGCCGTACAAGGTTCTGGCCGCCGACTATCACCCCGGACAGGGCAAGATGGGCGGCGTCAACCACGTTCGCCTTCGCAACCTCGCTACCGGAACGCAGTGGGAGCACAGTTTCCGGGCCGAGCTGAAGCTGGAGGAGCTGCCGGTGGAACGACAAACGCTCGACTTTCTCTATGAGAACGGGGGGCAGTGCTGCTTCATGAACCCGGAGACCTATGAGCAGGTGGATTTGCCCGTGGCGGTGGTCGGCCCTCAGGCGAAGTTTCTGGAAGCGGGGATGAGCCTGCCGGTGGAGTTCGTCGAGAGCCGGGCGGTCAGCGTGGTGTTCCCGGAAATCCTCGAAGTGTCCATCGCGGACACCGCGCCGCCGCTGCACGGGCAGCAGGACAGCACATGGAAACCGGCGCGGCTCAAAAACGCGGTGGAAATCATGGTGCCGCCGTTCGTCAAGACCGGCGACTGCGTCCGGCTGAACCTCCTCGAGATGAAATACATGGACCGGGCAAAGGCCAGGGTGTCCTGAATCCGGGCAGGCGATGCCGGTCGCGTTTGTTCCAATTCGCGGGAACGCGGCTGACGCCGCGTGTCCACACAGACATGCGTTTCTGGTAGCCTTGGGTTTTCTCGCTCTCGTCGACCACGTTCGCCATACCACACAGGCAGCGCCCGCGGTTTCCGGGAGAAGATCCAGCAGGGGGACGTCATGGACTGTTCAGCTCGATTGACTCGCGTAGTTTTTGCCGTGGCCATCGCCGCCGGCGTGGGGCAACCGCAGATGGCTACCGGCCAGGCACAAGCGCCGCCGCCGCTCATCACCGCTACGACGCGCCTGGTGCAGGTCAGCGTGATCGCCAGGGACAAGAACGGCGAGCCTGCCGCCGGCCTGAAGGCGGAGGATTTCCGCGTCGAGGCGGACGGCCGGCCGCAAAAAATCAGCTTCTTCTCGGCGGATTCCACCGGGATATCGCCGGCCCCGGGCGAGCCCCTTCCGCCGGGCACATTCACAAACATCCTGGCGGCTCGCGGACAGGCTGTTAACGGGATCACCGTGGTCCTGCTCGATCTGGTGAACACGCGCATGGCCGATCGGATGTTTGCGCGGCAACAACTGATCAAGTACCTCGAAGAGATCCAGCCGCAGGATCGCATCGGCGTCTACGTCTTCAGCGGCCGGTTGCGCGTGTTGCACGAGTACACGGCGGATATGGCGGATTTTCAGAAAAAACTCGCCGACGCGAAAAGCCGGCTGATCGGCGTCAATACGGAGGTGCCCGGCGCTCTCGATCAGGAGCAGAGCGAATTCGACATGGCCTTCGCGGGCCGGGGAGGAACGACGCTGGAGCGCCAGTTCTACATGCGCGACCGCGTTATGGGCACGCTCGCCGTATTCAAGTTCATCGCGAATCATCTGGAGCGCGTTCCCGGCCGGAAAAACCTCGTATGGGTGTCGGGTGCCTTCCCGATGATCTTCGGCTACGAGAACATGAACAACATGGCGGAGGGTTATGTCGACGAAGTGGACGCCACCGTGCGCGCGCTGAGTCAGGCCAACGTGGCCGTGTATCCGATCGATGCACGCGGGCTGACAACCCCGCCCGGGTTCAACGCCAGCCGCGCTTCGACGAACAGCGCACCCCGCGCCGTGCCATCGTCGGGCATTAATCATCCGCACACCTCCCCCAGCGCGCCCCGGCCCAGTAACGGCGGCGGCGCCAGCCGTTCACAGAACGCCGCCCACGACACCATGGAGGATATCGCGCACCGCACCGGCGGGCGCGCCTATTACAATACCAACGACCTCGCGCGGGCCATTCACGAGGCGGTGGCGGATTCCACCCTGACTTATACCATCGGATTCTATCCAACCGACGAGAAAAGCGGACGCGACTTCCACAAAATCAAGGTCGAAACTCCGCGGCAGCACCTGAACCTGCACTACCGCAGCGGTTACCTGGACGTCCCGCCCGCTTCGTCGGACCAACAGCAGCGCCTGCTGCAAATGCACGACGCGCTGTGGAGCCCGATGGATGCGACGGAACTCGGCCTGACCGTACACGCCACCCGGTCTGCCGACCCGCCAACCGTCGACCTGCTGGTCACCATCCAGCCCGACGGGGTGCAGTTGAAGCAGGATGGCGACCGCTACAGCGGCCGTCTCGACATGTTGATGGTCCAGCGCGATTCCCGGGGAAACGAGCTCGACGGGCCTTTCGACACCATCGAGCTGAAGATGCTCGGCGACACCTACCGGAAGTTCACTACGGCCGGGTTGCCCGTACACAAAACCCTGCCGCTGTCGGCGCGGGCCGAGACACTGAGAATCGTGGTGCGCGACGCCGGATCCGGGATGATCGGGTCGCTCACGGTGCCGCTGACGGGGCCCTGACGGGGCCTGCCACTGGATACGCCGACGCCGCACGCCCACACGCTCTGGCATAGTGAGTTTATGACTTTGCGAGGACATGCGGTTCTGGCAGTGCTGATTTTCTCCGCAGCGGGTTGCGCGAGCGCCGAGGTGCTCGACTCGTCGGGGGGCGGCTTCACGGTGAAGACCACGCTCACCATACAGGCGGCGCCCGCGGTGGTCTACCAGCGCCTGGTGCACAACGTGGGCGAGTGGTGGAGTCCCGCGCACACGTTCTCCCACAACGCGCACAACCTCAGCATCAGCGACCAGGCGATGGGATGCTTCTGCGAGACGCTCCCCGATGGCGGCGGGGTCCGCCACATGGAGGTGATCAACGCCACGCCCGGCAAGCGGCTGGTCCTGAACGGAGCGCTCGGCCCGCTGCAGTCCCTTGCGGTCACCGGCGCGATGAAGATCGAGCTCTCGCCGGCCGGCGATGGGACGAAGCTGGAGGTGACCTACGCGGTGGGCGGCTACCTTCCGGCGGGGCTGACCACCTGGGCCGCGCCCGTGGACGGGGTGCTCGGCGAGCAATTCACGCGGTTGAAGAACTACGTCGAGCATGGAGACCCGGCGCCAAAGTAACGCCTACGCGGCGGCGCGATAGCGCCGGCAGGTGAACTCGCTGCCGATCCCGCTGGTGAGAAGCCGCTCCTTGTGGTCCTGCAGCAGGCGCGCCGTCCAGTTGGTGAAGCCGCCGTCGGCGATGGGATAGCGCTGGCCATCCGGCGCAGTGGGAGAGATCCGCAGGCACCAGCCCGTGTAGTATCCAAGCCCCTCCAGCCTCGCGAGGGTAAAGCGAAACTCCGCCTCCGGGTACTCCGTCTGCAACGCGGCAACGACGTGCCGCTGGAGCAGAGCGAGGCGTGGCGATGCGGCCAGCGAGGCGTGGCGATGCGGCCAGCGAGGCATCTGTGGATGACGGCAGCGCGATGCCTCGTTCGGCGAGAAAACGCTCCGAGCCGCCCACGATGTGCGCGCGAACAGACCGGCGGACGTCGTCGCCAGATATGCCGGCCGCGGCCAGGAGCGTCTCGGTAGCCGCCAGGTCCGATATCTCCACCAGAGGAGCGGTCAGACTGAAGCCGGCGGCGTTCAGAGCGCGAAACAGCCGCAGGTAGAAGACGATGTGCTCGCCCAGGTGCTGAATCTCGAACGCGCTGGAGCCGCTGTCCCGCCCGGCAGAGACCAGGCCGAACAGGCGAAAATGCGGCGTGAAACCGGGAAAATGGAACGGCTGCAACCGCAGCACGCGCTGACTGCTGGCGAGGCGCACCGGCTGGTTGGCCGTGCGCCGGGCCTTTTGCCGGCGGCGCCGCGCGCATTCCAGCGCCAGGGCCGGCGTGGAATCGCCCAGCACTTCGGCGTTGCGAATGGTGGTGAGCACGTTGTTCTGGTCGATGCCGCCGAGAACAAAACTCGTGCCCAGCGGGCAGACCGGGGAGAGTTCGACGGCCTCGAAGCGCTCGGCGGTGGCGAAGGCGATGCGATCGAATTCGTTCAGCACGCGTGCGTCCATGTTCGAGGGCGCAACCAGAGCGGTTCGCTCGAAGCGCGCCAGCGCATCCGGCTCGGTCATCTTTTGTGCGCGCTTCCGATAGACGGCGAGAAGGAGCGACTGCAGATCGCCGGGAGAGAGCTCGTCCGCGAGCACCGGCACCAGCCGCGGGAGGCCGCTCTGGGCCACGATGCGCTTCGTGATGCTGGAGTGCATGCAGACATCTTACTGAGTCGCGCAATATCGTGAGGTGGGCCGGCCGGTGGCCTGGGCCCGCGGCCTGCGCTCCTTGTGTTCAAGGGTCACGCAGCGCCAACGTTTCTTTGGTCGCTGGGTCGGGCAGACATCCGAGCTTGTCGTGACCGACGACAAAACGGCCGCTTGAAAGCGATCGCGGCGTCAGTCCTGCCGCGTCACCGGTCACGGAAAAAGACCGCCAGGCGTGCTTCCGAGCCCCCGCACCGTCACAGCTTCCGCCCGAAGATCGCATAATCCATGCCCCCGAACAGCGCGTCGCGCACCTCTTCCGGCAGGCTGTTGAGCGCGGGAATGCTCTCCGACGCGGGATTCAGCGGCGCCACTTCAATCCCGCCCAGCCCGGCCTCCTCCATCCAGAACGAAAGCAACGCCGCCGGAACCGGGCGCGTGTGCGTGGGGTCGAGCCAGAAATGCGTGGCCAGTATCGCCAGGCATTCGGGGTTCGGGGTCTCCACCCCCAGCAGCCCCCCGGGGCTCAGCCGCTCGCTGGCCAGCCGCACCAGTTCGGGCAGCCGCAGCGGCGGCAGGTGCTCCACCACCTGGGCGGAGACGATGCCGTCGAACGGCTCGCCGCCCCGCGCCAGAAACGCGAACATATCCGCCGCCTCCGCGCGAAGCCCCTTGTCCTTGCACACAGCGATGCATTCGCCGTTCGCGTCGATGCCGCGGGCCGGAATCCCCGCGTCATGGAACACCTCCAGCAGCTCGCCGCGCCCGCAGCCCAGATCGAGCACATTCCGGCAGCCGGCAAAGCGCTCCGCGTACATGCGCTGTTTGGCGCGGACGTAGTCCTCGCTGCCCCGGAAACGCTCGGAGAACGCCAGCCAGTCGATTCCGGGAGCCGGCGGCGCTTCCTCGCCGGCCGGCGCCGCACTCACCACTGCCGGCGCGACACCACGCTGCCGCAGCGTCCGCAGTTCTCGATGAATGACGCTGTCCACCTCGGTTCGCAGGTGCCGCACCTGCTTCTGGATTTCCTGGCTCGCAAGCGCCAGCGCCTTGGTGAAATCCGAGTGCTGAGTTTTCGCCAGATCGCGATAGGCTTCTTCGAGCAGGGTCACGCGGTGCTGAAATGCCGAGTGCGATTCGGCCAGATTTCGCAGAAATACGATCTCATTATGCGAGAGTTTCGCTTCCCACTCCTGCCGCCAGTGCGCCCAGTGTGCGCGAATATCGCGCAATTGCCGGGCTTCGTCCTCCAGCCGGACCGCGGTGCCGCGCAGTTCCTGCAGGCTGGCGGTCTCCGCGGCCAGCGCCGTGATCTCGGAAGAGCGCCGAAGATTCTCCTCGCCCAGCGCGTGGATCAGGTCCTGCAGACGATTGTCCTGTTCGGAGAATTGCGCCACCACCTGCTCGAGGGCGCGGCTCTGCTCGGCTGACAAACGCTCCAGTGCGCGGTTCTGCTCGTTGACCGCCAGCGCCAGGGCGCGGCTCTGCTCGTTGACCGCCAACGCCAGCGCGCGATTCTGCGCGGTCAACGCCTCCAGCGTGGCCTGCACGCAGGCGATGACGCCGCGGTTGAACTCCACCTGCTCCCGCACGTGCCAGTCGAGCGCGCGCGCCACGATCCGCTTCAGCGCCTGGCCGATGGAATTCTTCAGCCCGGGCGGCCGCGGATTGACGCTGCCGATGCTGGCCACCTTGGCTTCTGCCGCGTCGCGCGCGTGCAGCAACGGCATCAGGTCCGCCAGCGGGATCTCCCCTCCTGCCGCGGCGGCGCCGTGGGGATGGCGCGCGCGCACGCGATCCTGAATCTCGCGGATGATGGTGCTCAGCTCGTCAGCGCTTTCGTCGGCCATTGCGTGGTTTCGCCTTGCCGCCATCCTCGCGAGTCCAGCTCGCGGTGATGCGC
The DNA here is from genome assembly GCA_049520275.1 of Bryobacteraceae bacterium. GTDB lineage: Bacteria > Acidobacteriota > Terriglobia > Bryobacterales > Bryobacteraceae > CAWACP01. The sequence goes on along the minus strand of JBEKPY010000063.1, from coordinate 12,833 downwards.
GTGGAAATGCCGCCGCGCGGTGTGAATTCCCCGATTACCATGGCCCACACGGGATGGCACGCCTTCACCACATCCTCCAGAAACCGGTTCACCACATTCTCCTGAAAAATGCCCAGGTTGCGATACGCCACCGTGTACATCTTGAGCGACTTCAGCTCCAGACATTCTGCGTCGGGAATGTAGCGGAGAATAATCCGCCCGGCGTCGGGCAGCCCGGTCTTCGGGCACACCGAGGTGAACTCCGGCATGTCGATCTCGATCTCATAGCCCGGATACTGATTAGGCCACGTCTCGATCTCCGGCAGCGGCGCGTTCACGCCCGCCGCGGCGTGCTCGCCGGTGTACTGTTTCTTCATTGTTCGCCAAGGCAGGCTCGGTTCCCAGCCCTGCTCCGCAATTCTGTCATGCCAGCTCCTTCGCCAGCAGATCCAGAAACAACCCGACGTCCGTTACCACCCCCACCGCCTGCCCGGTCCCGCGGTCGCTCACCTTCGTCGCCACCGCCGGGTTGATATCCACACACACGATTTTCACCCAGCTCGGCAGCATGTTGCCCACCGCAATCGAGTGCAGCATGGACCCCAGGCACAGCACCACCCCGGCCCCGCGCAACTGGGCCGCATACGCATCCTGCGCCTGATTCATGTCGGTGATCGTATCCGGCAGTGGACCGTCGTCGCGCAGGCTGCCGGCCAGCACGAACGGCACGCCCGCGCGCACGCACTCGTACATGATTCCCTTGCTGAGCCGCCCCGCTTCCACCGCGCCGCGAATGCTCCCGGCGTGGTTGATGGCGTTGATGGCGCGCATGTGATTGCGGTGCCCGTGCTCTTCCTGGCGCCCATCGGTCTGGCGCACGCCCAGCGACGTCCCCAGCAGCGCCGCCTCGATATCGTGGACGCCCAGCGCGTTGCCGCTCAGCAAAGCGTTCACCCAGCCCCCGCGGATGAGCGCCGAAAGCGGGCCGACTCCGCCCGTGTGCACGGCCACCGGACCGGCCACCACCACCACCTTCAGCCCGGCCTCGCGCGTCTGCCGCACCAGCGCCGCGGTCTGCCGCACCGCCGTCTCCACCTGGCGCTCGGACGAGATGCCGTTGCTCATGAAAGCGAAGGCCAGCCGGTCGCGCTCCTTCGATTCGGGAACCACGCGGATGCCGCGCATGCCCACCACCACCCGGTCCCCCGCGCGCAGGTCGCGCAGCCGCCGGCAGAAAGCCGCGCCATCCTGCACCACGATCATGGCGTCCATGCGCTGATTGCCGGCCTCCACCCATTTCCCCGCGACGCGCACCAGCGTGCGGTGATTGGTGGTGGAGTAGAAGTCTTCCGGCGCGCAGCGGTCGCGCGCGACGGGGCGCAGTTCGGCGTCGCCCGAGTCCACCGGCGAACAACCGAGCCCCACCAGTTGCGCCAGCAGAATGCCCATCTGCTCCGCGCTGGGCGTCTCCACCCGCAGGCGCAGTCGCGAAGGCTCGCTGTTGGTCCGCCCGATGCTGAACCGTTCCACCTCGAAGCGGCCGTCGTACTCGACCACCGTGTCGAAGATCTGCTCCATGATGTGGGAGTCGATCAGGTGCCCTTCCGCCTCCACCACTTCGTGGACAAGATGAGTCATGTTTCTTTCACTCAGGATAACAGTGGGGCAGCTTCCCGGCCTGATGGCAGTGGGGCCGGTCCCGGTTAACCCACTTCGGGGCCACGCTCAGCAAATACAAGGCCTTCATCAGTGAGACCATACAAGAAACCCTGGGACCTGTCTGGCAAAGCCATGCGTTTGCGATGAGACATGACGAGAGTTCCTGTTGACGGGTCGATGATGTCCATTGAGGAGCTGCCGACACGATAGACAAGGCCCGTGTCGGTGCAGGTCCGGAGGGCACTGATCCCCTTCAAGGAGCGTCTGGCGATCTCACGTCCGCGCTCAATGACGACAAGTTCATACTTCCAGGGGCGCTGCTGATCGACCACCTGGAAGTCCGGGCCCAGAGCGGCAACAAGTCGACGTTGTGCGATGGTGACGGAGGTAACCGTCTTGTCTGGAAACCCAATCTCAAGCCGGACCGCGCCAGTGCTCAGATCCAGGGCGTATAGGGAACTTGCTCCAACAACCGCCCTGTTCCCCATCCGCAGGACCTCCCCGGTGCAGGCCCCATCGACAAGCTGCCGCCATATTGTTTGCCCGGTCCGCGTGGCATAACAAGCGACGGCGCCGTCATTGTTCACGGTAACGACGCGTGAGCCGGCAATGAGCGCGGTCGCATTCACCTGATTATTACGGGCTCGGGAAGTCCGCCGCCCCCAAAGGGCCTTTCCTGTGGTCGTGTCCAGGCAATGAAAGTCACCACAACGATCGCCGACGAAGACCCGGCCTGCACAGACAGCAGGTTGCGAGTAGATCCATTCGCCTGGTTGTGAGTGCGGCGTGAACTCCCAGCGAATCTCACCGGTCTCAGGGTCCAGCGCATAGAGCGTCCGGCAACTGGTAGCGAACAGAATGCCATCGGCAAAAATCACTGCCGAGCCGGCATAGGAGTTCAAGCAAGTTTGCCAAAGAAGTTCTCCGGTCCGTTTTGCCAGACAACAGACCGCACCCGGAGCGAAGATCGCAACGAACACCTTGTTGCCGGACACTACTGGATTAGGTCGTGTTGTAGAGGGCGGTAAGATCGCGTGATTGACATCTCGCAATCGCGTCCTCCAACCGCTGTTCGGATGTGCCGCGATTTTCATCTGATTCATGCTGCCGAAGCCTAATCAACTGGAATAACGCCGAGCGCCATGGAGAGAAGCGATAATCATCACGCCTTCATTCCGGAATCCGTGATTGGAAAGCGTGTGACGATCTTGCGGCGGATCGCGTCCCAGCCACACGAGCAACGGCGTAACACGGCAAGTCGCGCTCGATATGGGTCGCGGCGCGGTCCAGTTCCTGCCACGCTGATTCAGCCCACGCTACTCGTCGAGCCACCCGCGCATCCGGCTCTCAACTTCATCCTGCAGAATCAACCTGCCTTCGTCCGCTTCCCGTCGTCCCCGCTCAATGCGCTCGAGAACGTAGATGGAATACTGAACATCTTCAAGGCTGGCGTCGTCAGGGAGCGATTCAAGCAGCCGTAGCACTTCCTCTTTTGCAGTTGCCATCTTCACCTCCCGCTCTCCAGTATACGATCCACTATAATGTCCCCAGGAGGACCGCAATCCATGGATCGCCGCGAATTCCTCGGCGCTGCCGCCGCCATCACCGCCTCAACCGCATTCAGCGCAACCGCGCCGCTGCCCCGCCGCCCTTACAAAAACGGAATCGACCTCTCCATCCTTGCCCTCGGCGGCATCGTGGTCTGTCGCCTTTCCCAGGAGGAGGCCTCGCGCCGCGTCGCCGCCGCCCGCGACCGCGGCGTGAACTACTTCGACTGCGCACCCTCCTACTTCGATGGCGAAGCGGAAATCAAACTCGGCGAAGCGCTGAAGCCCTATCGCAGCCAGGTGTTTCTCGCGGAAAAGACCATGGCTCGCGACGCGAAGGGCGCCCGCGAGGAGTTGGAGCGCACCCTGCGGCGCTTCCACACCGATCATGTGGATCTCTACCAGTTCCACGCGGTCGGCTCCATGGACGACGTCGACAAGATCCTCGCGCCAGCCGGCGCCGCGGAGACGTTTCTTGCGGCCCGGAAGGAGGGCAAGGTCCGGCATCTCGGTTTCTCCGCCCACTACGCCCCGGCCGCTCTCCGTCTCATGGACGCGCTCGATCTGGACAGCGTACTTTTCCCGGTGAACGTCAACGCCTGGGAAAACGGCGGCTTCGGCCCGCAGATCCTGGCCAAAGCGAAAGCGAAGGGCATGGCCCGCATGGCATTAAAGGCCCTGGCTTTTGGAAAATGGCCCGCAGACCTGAAAGAAAGCGACCGCAAATATCCGAAATGCTGGTATCAACCCATTGACGATCGCGAAATGGCTCGCGCCTGACGCGGCGCGGCCCTACTGGGGCTTGAACGACGCGGTGATGACGCACCCGCCGTGGCCCGAGCACAGGCTCTTGCCATTATTCAGGGTGATGTTGCCGATGTGCAGGCCGTCGCCATGGCCGAACGCGCGTTCGTCGGGATTCGCGGTGCGCTGCCACTTGTCGAACGCGAGATTATGATGCCTCAGGTGCACGCCGTTGTTGGCGGATACGGAGGAGATGGTCACCCATCCTGAGCCGTAGGTCACCTGGATACTCCAGGGCCGCTTCGGATCGACGCCGCACATCGGGTCGCCCCCGCAACGGTCGGCGCCCGCTTCGGTGATCTGCAAGCCGTCCAGCACGCCTTTGCGGTTGCGGTGCCGCACTTCGCCCGCGCCGTACTTCCAGGTATTGCCTGCATCCAGTCCATCCAGGCGAAGCAGGATGGAGCCCCCGTCCCCAACCACTATCTTGGTGTCGGCGAAATAGGCCTGTAAGCGCGATGGGCTGCCGCACAGCAGCAGAACCGCGATGGTGAGAGCAGTTGCGAGTATAAGCCGTTTCATGCGCTGTTTGTTCCTCTTTAGTTGATTGTAGGCGCTGCCGGGTTGACGCGCAGCAGTTCCGCGTGCAACCGCCGAATGACCGGCCGGTTCAGGTAAGACCGAAAATCGTCCGCGGGCCACGAAGCTTTGAGTTCCCCGAGGGCGGTGGCGGCCTGGGCCGCGACAGCGCGGTCCGGCGTACCCGATCGCAGCAGCAACACGCACGCGCGCCACAGCGACTCCGGTTTCCTGGCGGATTCGAAAAAGACCCGCGCGCGGCCCGCGTCTCCGGCCGCTTCCGCGCGATTGCCGGAGGCCAGCGCCGCTTCCGCCGAAGCCAATAGCGCGTCCGCTTCCGCCGCGGGCTTGCCGGCCGCCTGCGCCAGCTCGACCGCCTTGCGGCACGCCTCCAGGCCTTTTGCCCCGGAGCCGGAACGGGCCAGCGCGAGTCCCAGCACCAGGGTGGCGCCGGCCCGCGTTTCCGGGTCGCTCGCATCGGCGCTCCGCAGCAGAGCCTCGGCTTTCGCGCGGGCCTCGCCGAAGTGTTCCTGCGTCAGAATAATTTGGAGGGCGCTGAGCGGGTCGGATTCCGCGGCCTGCTGGGACACCGCCGCGCCGTCGCTCTTGTGGCCAAGCCTGGCCTGCATCAGGGCCACGTTCAGTTCATTGATGGCCACGCCGGACGAATTGCCGATGGCCTCGAAGGCGCGCCGCGTCTCCTCGAACATGCGCAGCGCTTGCGGCCATCGGTCCTGAACCACTTCGAGCGAGGCCAGCCCCTCCTGCGCAAGCGCCAGCGGCTGCGACGGACCGGCCGGCTGCAGCGTGGTCAGGGTCTCTTCAAAAGCGCGGCGCGCGCCGTCGTAATCGCCCTTGTCACGCGCGGCGCGGCCCAGCAGGATGAGCGCGAGCGCGGCCTCGTTGCGGTAACTGCCCTGCCGGTAGTAGGCCAGCGCGGCCTGCACGTCCTGCCAGCCTTGCGCCGTGTCCCCGGTCTGGATGCGGATGCTGCCCAGGTTCACCAGCGCGCGCGCTTCCGAGCGCTTCTCCCGGTTCCGCCGCGCGATGTCCAGCGCTTCCTGCATGGTGCGCAAGGCCTCCGCGGTGCGGCCTTTGATGAACAGCGCCATGCCCAGGTCGATCAGCCCCCGCGAGGCCAGATTCTCGATGCCGTCGGCGCGCGCGATGGCGATGGCGCGGTTGGCGTCATCCAGCGCTTCCGCGGTTTGGCCGGCATCGGAATAGGTGTTGCTCGACAAAAGCAGAAGCTTGATCTGTTGCTGGTCGTTGCCCGTGACGCGGGCCGCCGACAGCGCCTTGCCGATCAGGTCGCGGGCCTGAGCGGGAGTGCGCGCATAGCGGGCGCGATAAAAGAGACACTCGGTCACGCCTTCGACGTTGGAAGCGGCTTCGAAAAGGCTCTCCGCGCGGGCCAGCGAGCGGTCCGAATCCTCCCGCGCGCCGGTCCGGGCCTGCAGCGCGCCCAGGCGCATCCAGGCGGCGGCGCTCTGCGCATCCAGACGAATCGCTTCGGAATACGTCGCCATGGCCTTCTTCGTATCCTGGCTGCGTTCCTCGGAGCGGCCCAGGTCCAGCAGTGCGCTGCTGCGCTCCTCCGGCGCTACCATCGCGGCGATCTCCTGGTACTTCTCCGTGGCGGCCTTGAACTCGCCGATGACGGTCTGATGGATCGCGTCCAGACGAAGGCTCTCCACCGCGGGCAGGGAACTGCGCGCCTCCATCGTTTTGAGCAATTCGTCCTTGGCGCGTTCCAGGTAGTCGAGCTCGTACCAGGCTTCGGCCAGGTAGGCGTGCGCCATGGCGTACGAAGGATCGATCTCCACCGCGCGGGCCAGAGCCTTGCTGGCCCGGTGATAACTGCCGTTGTGCAGTGCGGCGAGGCCATCGCGATACCACCCCAGCGCGGCGGCCGCCGGGTCGCGGTGGCGCTTCGTGTTCCACAACCACGCCAGCGCGCCGCCCCCGGCGCAGACCGCGCCTCCGGCCAGCACGGCCATGGCGCGACGGCGCGAGTGAAAACGTCCCGGAACCCGCAGGTCGGCCAACAGCTCGCCGGCCGACGCGTAGCGTTCCCGCCGGTCCTTCGCCATCAGCTTCCCAACCACGCGGTCGAGGTAGGCCGGCGACTGCGGATTCAGCCGCGAAGGCTCAGGCGGCTCGGACGTCAGCAATCGCGCCAGAATCGACGGAAGCGTGTCCGCGGCGAACGGCGGCCTGCCGGTCAGGCACTCATAAAGCACCACCCCGAGCGAGAACAGATCCGAGCGGGCATCCAGGATTTCGCCGGACACCTGTTCGGGCGACATGTAGAGCGGCGTTCCGGAGAAGCCTTCCAGCGTCCGGGTGGCGGCGTCCGCGTCGTCCGCGCGCGGGGGGGCCGGCCGCGCGATGCCGAAGTCGAGCACTTTCACCTCGCCCGCGGACGTGATCTGGATATTTCCGGGCTTGATGTCGCGATGGATGACCCCGTGGCGGTGCGCCTCCCCCAGCGCCGACGCCGCTCCGGTGGCTACTTTCAGCGTCTCTCCGACACTCAGGCGCCGCTCGCCCAGGATGCGCCCCAGATTGGCGCCGGACACCAGCTCCATGGCGATGAACGCGTCGCCGCCGGGGGTCTCGACAAATTCGTAGATGTGCGCGATGTTCGGGTGCGAAAGCGAGGAAGCGGCGCGCGCTTCCTTGAGCAGGTTAGCGCGCAGTCTCGCGTCGTCGCGGCCGCTGGAACAGAACTTGAGCGCTACGCGGCGTCCCAGAGTGAGGTCCTCGGCCTCATACACCACGCCCATTCCGCCTTCGCCCAGCTTGGAGACAATACGATAGTGAGTGACGGTTGCGCCGATCACCGGAGTTTCCATTTTGGGTTTCGATTTCTGCTAAGTATACACCCGGACACCGGCGCCGGCCGCGTCGCTCATTACAGTGTCAAGCCTCTTTAGAAATGTCCCCTTTCTGTATTCGTTCCCATTCGAGATTCGCGTTGGCCCCTGGCAATCGTGCGAGACTCGTGCCATGGATGATTTCCCGGAGTTCATGAAACACCCGGCCAACCGGATCGCAACGCTCAGTCAGGCAACCCCGGGCGTCGAAGGCTACGTGTTCGACGGCGCCGATGGGAGCCAGATGGCCTTCTGGACCTGCCCCCAGACGGCCGCATCGGCCGCCCACTCGCACGACTACGACGAGTACATGACGGTCGTCGAGGGCTGCTACACGCTGGTCATCGGCGGCGAACGCATCCCGGTGCGGGCCGGCGAAGAGTACTTTATCCCGCGGGGCGTGCGGCACGAAGGCGAGGTACTGGCGGGAACCAGGACCATCCACGCGTTTGGCGGCCATCGCGCGGATCGGGCTGGCGCCGCGTCATAATCCGGCGTGCTCGTGCAGCAGGCCGGCGGACTTCGCGGGCGCATCTCCGCCCCAGGTCCAGTACAGGCCCAGGTAGGCCACCGACTCGGTTTGTCCGGTCACGCTGTGTCCGGCCATGAAGAGCAATTGAAAGGCCGGCTTCCTGAAATAGTAGTAGCCGCCGGCGTCGATCAGCGTGGAGTCGCGGGTGCTCAGCGCGGCAGTTCCCTCCGCGCCGTGGTGGAAGACCTCCGTGCCCAGCGTCAGCTTTTTTCCTATGTCGCGCTGCACCAGCCAGCCGACGAAGGCGTAGTTGCGCATGCCCGGCGCGGAGTTCAGGGCTTCGCCTCCGCCGCCGTACGTGGTCCACGGCCCGGCGCTTTTCTGCGCCCACAGCGGCAGCCGTGTCCAGGCGCGTCCGTTGCCGAGCCCGGCGCGGGCGCTTCCGCTGGGCAATTCCAGGAATGGGAAGATGCCGAACTCGGGCCGGAACTTCGTCTCGTGGATAAAGCGATACTTGACGCCCAGTTCGGTGTCACCGATGCCGAAGGCGCTCAACCCCGGACTGACGAAACACGCGGCCGGGACCACCAGGTGCAATTGGACGTCGGGAACGGCTCCCCAGTTCATCTCGAAGGCCGGCCCCTGGTAAGCCGAGCCCACCTGGGTGCCATCGCGCGTGGAAAACAGATAGGCTTCGAAGTGTTTGAAGTCCACCGGCTCGGGATCGTCGGTCAGGAATGGCGGCCCGGCCTGCACGATGCCAATGAGACCGGCAAAGCAGAGAACCCAGGATCGGCGCATTCACCAATGCTAACCCGCGCCAATCCAATCCAGCTCCAACCGGTCGACGCGCCGGAACTCCGGATCTCCGGTGACCAGCGGGCAGTTGTGCTTTTGCGCCAGCGCGGCTGCGAAGCCATCGGCATAGGAAATGGGGAAACGTCCCTTCAGTGAGGCGGCGTGCCAGATGTCATCGGCTGTGGGAACCTCGATTGTCGCCGGCAGGGTTCGCGAGGACTCGCGCCAGGATTCGGCAAGATCCTCGCTTTGATTCTTGCAAAGGACGTAGTAGACCTCACCGACGTTGATGGCGCTCATCAGGAGCCGGGTCTGGCCTTCTGTCGCGTCGGCGAGGAGCTTCGCGATGCAACCGCGAGCAGGCTGCCGGCCGCTCATCCACTCCAGAATCGCCCACGAATCAAGAACGCGAGTCTTCACGTTCGCGCTCCTGCTTCTTGAAGGCGGCGAACGTTTCCATCAAGCCGCGGCCGGCGGCAGCGCCCTCCAGTTTCTTCCAGGCAGGCTCTTTTGAGAGCACGATCTCCTGGCCCCGCACTTCGAGGGTCAATCGGGTTCCCGCCGACAGGTTCAGGGCTTCGCGAATGGCCTGGGGAATCGCCACCTGACCCTTGGAGGATACCGTAACCTGTTCCATAGAAGTATCTTACCACGGGTAAGATACAAGGATTCTTCCATCTGCGGCGGATTTCGTACCCTAATTGCGAGTGGCCGGTTAGACTGGGGCATATGCGCAACGAATTCACGGCAATCGTCGAGCAGGACGGTCCATGGTACATCGCGTATTGCGCCGAGGTGCCAGGCGCCAACGGCCAGGGCAAAACACGCCCGGAGTGCCTGGCGAACCTGAAGGAGGCCATTTCCCTGGTCCTTGACCATCGGCGCGAGGACTCGCTGCGCTCCATGCCGTCCGACGCCGAACAGGAATTAGTTGTCATCGGATGAAGCGCGAGCGGCTGCTGCGCCACCTTCGGCGGCACGGTTGCGTGGTGCGGCGCGAAGGCACGGAACACGCTTTGGGAGAATCCGCAGACAGGCCACGCGGAAGCTGTTCCCCGTCACGTTGAAATCGCGAACCTGCTTGCCCGGCGGATTTGCCGCAAGCTGTCAATCCCAGATCCGCCGGGGTAGCTCAATACCCCAGCAGCCGCTCCGCTTCCTTCACCAGATCGTCCACCTGCGGCAGGATCTCGTACTCCAGTTGCGGGTGATAGCCCACCCAGGTGTCCAGCGCGCCCACCCGGCCCACCGGCGCGTCCAGAGACGAGAACAGCTCGCTGCCGATACGCGCCGCGATCTCCGCCCCGTAGCCCCACGACAGGCAGTCCTCGTGCGCGATCATCACGCGGCTGGTCTTCTCCACCGACTCCCGAATCGCCGCCCAGTCGTAGGGCGCGAGCGTCCGCAGGTCGATCACTTCCACCGTGTGGGCGGGGTTCTTCTGCTCCACCTGCAGCGCCGCCAGCAGCGATTTCTGCACCAGCGCGCCATAGGTCACGATGGTCAGCCGCTGGCCGGGCTTCACAACCTTGGCGCGGCCGAACGGAATGGTGAAATCGGGGCCGGGGTGCGGCGAGCGGTTGTAGGGCTCGCGATAGAGTTTCTTGTGCTCGAGGAACAGCACCGGGTCGTCGCAACGGATCGCCGTGCGCAGCAGCCCGCAGGCGTCCAGCGCGTTCGACGGCATCACCACGCGCAAGCCGGGGTTGTGCGTCATGAAAACCTCGCCGCACTGGCTGTGGTAGATGGCGCCGCCGTTCAGGTATCCGCCGATGGGCACGCGAATCACCATGGGCGCGCGGAAGCCGTTATGCGAGCGCCAGCGTAGCGTGGCCAGCTCGTCGCGAATCTGCATGAACGCCGGCCAGATGTAATCGAAAAACTGAATCTCCGGCACCGGCTTCAAGCCGCGCGTGGCCATGCCCGTGGCGCGCCCGATAATGCAGGCCTCGGCGAGGGGCGTGTTGAAGCAGCGCGCCGAGCCGAAGCGGATCTGCAATCCCGCGGTGGTCTTGAAGACGCCGCCTTTGCCTTTCACCTCGGCCAGGCTTTCTTCCCTGCTGCAGTCGGCCACGTCCTCGCCGAACACCACCACGTGCGGGTTGCGCTCCATTTCCTCGATCAGCGTGAGGTTGATCTCGTCCACCATGGTGCGCGGCGCGCCCTCCAGCCGGGGCTCGGCGTCGAACTGATCGCTGGTGGGGTCCACCTCGTCGGAATACAGGAACTTCAGCGCCGACCCGTGCGGCGGCGGGAGAGCGGTCAGCGCCCGGTCGGTGGCCTTGCCGATCTCCTCGTCCACCTCGTGAACCATTCGCTTGAGCGCATGCCGGTCGAGGACGCCTTCCGATACCAGCCACTCCGGGAACTTCAGCAGCGGATCGCGCGCCTGTTCCTCGTCCCGTTCCTCTTTCGTCTTGTAGGCGCGCTCGTCGTCGGAGAGCGAATGCGAATAGTGCCGGACCACCGAGGCGTGTACCAGTGCCGGGCCCTTGCGCTCGCGCACAGACGCGATGGCCTTTTCCAGAACCCTCCAGCAGGCCACGAAGTCCGTGCCGTCCACGTTGAAGCGGGCGAGATTCGGGAAACTTGCCAGCAGTTGGGACACGTTGCCGCCGGGCGACTGCCTCTCCACCGGAGTGGAAATGGCCCACCCGTTGTCTTCCACCAGAATCAGCAACGGCAGTTTGTCGAGGCACGCCGCGTTCATGGTTTCCCAGAACTCGCCCTCGCTGGTGGCGCCTTCGCCCGTGCACACCAGCGTGATTTCGTCGGAATCCGGCCGCAGGTAGCGGGTGGCGTGCGCGCAACCGACGCTCTGCACCAACTGCGTGCCCGTCGGCGACGACCCGGAAACGATGTGCAGCTTCGGGGAACTCCAGTGCGAGGGCATCTGGCGCCCGCCCGACGAGGTGTCGGAGGCCGCGCCCACCGAATGCAGCAGCATCTCGTCGGCGGTGACCCCCAGGGCCAGGCTCAGCGCGCGGTCGCGGTAATACGGGTAGAACCAGTCGTGCCCCGGCTTCAGCAGCATGCCCGCGGCGGTCTGGACGGCCTCGTGTCCGGCGCCGCTGATCTGAAAATAAATGCGGTTCTGGCGCTTGAGCAGGATCTCGCGGTCGTCGATCCGCCGCGACATGTACATGATTCTATAGGCGCGGGCGAGATCTTCAGGTCCGGGGCGCACGGAGGCGGCCTGATCGAGACTGGTTTCGACAGCGGTACCCTGTCCGGTTTGCACGGTCATTGGTAGCCTGGTTCTCCCGTCCCAGTGTACACGGATTGCCATTCTGAAGAAACATTAACGTGATACCGTTGAGGGAAGATGATCGCTCTTGTTCTGCTCACCACTTTTTCTCTGATGGCGCAGCAGCCGCCGGAGGCTCAACCCAAATTGAAGACCCGCGACGAAGCGCCGGCGAACAAGGGCGACCGGCCGTGGGTGGTCCCGGCGGGGACCCGCATTCCCATACAACTGCAGCAGCCCGTCTCCACCAAAGACGCCCAGCCCGGAGACGCCATCTACGCGCGCACCACGTTCCCCATCCTGGTGGATGGCAACGTCATGATTCCGCCCGGCACGTATGTGCAGGGCGTGGTGGACAGCGTGAAGCGAGCGGGCCGCATCAAGGGGACCGCGGAGCTGCGCTTCCACCTCACCACGCTGATTTACCAGAGCGGCTACAGCCTGAATCTGGCCGCCCTGGTCGAGCAGGTGCCCGGCAACGCGAGCACGCACATGAAGGAGCCGGGAACGGTCCAGCACGATTCCGAGAAGGGCAGGGACCTGGAGAACGTCGGGAAAGGGGCTTCCGAAGGCGCGATGATCGGCAGTACGGCGGGCGCGCTGAGTGGAAGCTTGCGCGGCGTGGGCATCGGCGGTGTTTCCGGCATCGCGGCAGGAACCCTGATCGCCATTCTGACGCGCGGCACGGACGTTCGGTTCGACACCGGCACGGTGGTGGATGTGGCGTTGGCGCAAGCCGTGCCCGTGGACAAGGATAAAGTCGCCGGCGCAACGGCTTCCCGCTGAAAGGGGACACCCAGGGGACACCCTTCGAAAACGCTCGCCCTGTGAAAGCAGCCCCGTCGTCCGGCCTTGTGGGGCAGGCCCTCGGCCCAATGGCACTTAACTTTTGGAACGGGCCTGCAAATCCAAGAACAGAATGTGCGTAT
>JBEKPY010000062.1:0-36743 GCA_049520275.1 Bryobacteraceae bacterium | reverse complement strand
CCGTTGCCCTCCACGTTCGCGGGCGCATCCGCAAAGTACGGCGTAGAGGAGGTGGTGAAACTGGCCCCGTACAACGCCAGGCGAGCCCGGATCATGAACATGGCCATTTCCCAGCGCGGAATGGTATCGGTGGGACAGAATTCCGGGGGATTCTGCGAGCAGCCGGTGGTGATGCCCAGTTCCATGAGCTTCTGAATATGCGCGAAGAAGGGATTCGAGGCTGGCACATCCTGGAAATAGGGCGTGGTGTTGTAGATGGCCGGATTCGTCGTCCCAGTCACCGCCCGCACGATGAAGGCCGCCATCTCCTGGCGCGTGATGTTGGCGTCCGGGCAGAATTGCCGGGTTTGAGAAGAAGCGCTCTGCACGCAACCGGTGGTGACTCCGGCATCGAACATCAGATTGGCGGCATCGAAGAAAGTGTCGCCGGTCTGGACGTCGTTGAACTGCGCGGTGGTTGTGAAGTTCGCGGCCACGGTGGCGTTGGCATTCATGAGCAGACAGTTTGAGGAATCCAGCGCGGTCCCGCTCCAGAAGCTGAACAGCCAGCCTGGGTTTGGCGTGGCTGACAGGCATACCTTCGTGCCAGCGGCATAGACTCCACCGGTCGGCGGGGGCGAGGGCGTGGTCACGCCGGCATTGGGCTGCGTTACCGCGGTGTCCAATGCGTATGCCTGCCCTACGACTACCGCAACGGTTGTTTGCGCGGTGAACGTCTGCCCGTACGATGGGCTGCTCACGTCCGCTTCGAGCGTATACTGGCCTGCGCTGGAAGGAGCGGCGATGTGCCAGGACTGTGCGCCAGACGGTTGCCCCGGCCCGGCGTTTCCAAAATGATTCACGGCGCCGCCCGGCGAACCCTGCCAGTTCAGCGTGCCGGTGACCGTGAAGGCTGTCAGATCGCCCGTGTTTGTAACGGTGCAGGGCACGATGAACTTTGCATTTACAGGAACGCCGCCGGCAGGGCCCGTGCAGGAGACGGTGAGGCTGGGGCCGTTCTTCGCGGTGAACCCCCCGGCCGAGACGGCCAGCGCGAACGGTTCGGATGCGACTCCGGCGATGCTGACCGGCGCCACCTTCAGTACTGCCGTGCTCACGTTGCCGGCTACCACCTGCTCCACGTTCTGAATGGTGGAGGTTGAGCTGCCCAGCGCGTTTCCGCTGGCGCCATCGTACCCATAGAGGTCCAGGTTGCTCAAGGACGATGTAAGCTTGCCGGTACCCGTAAGATGCCGATTCCACACCAGCGTGGTTGTCAGCGCGCCGTTCACCGCGCCCGCGTAGAACGCCGGTCCCGCTGCCGTAACCGAATCCGAGAGACAATTGCCGACCTGCGTGGACGCCTGTTTCAAGTCCACGAAGCCCCATCCGCTTCTGGCTTGCCACCCTGGTGGCGTGTTGGGGTAAGCCGAATTCAGAAGCACCGCTTTCGCCGCGAGGCCATCCAGCGCTCGCGCGGACTGAATCAGCGCAAGCGAGCCTGCCACATGCGGCGCGGCCATGCTGGTCCCTTCCATCTGGCAGTAGTCCCCCGGGGCCCAGTACTTCGTCAGGCAGGTTGAGAGGATGCCCCCAAGGCCGTTGCCGCCGTGGTTGCCGGGCGCCGTGATGTCCGGCTTGAAACGGCCTCCGGCGGTCGGACCGCTGAGGCTCCAACTGGAGATGACGTTGTCGCTGCGCTCCACCGTACCCTGACCCTGATCGTCCATGCTGGCGACGGTAACGCCGTTGTAGGAGATTCCCGGAGATGTTGGCGCCACGATGCCATCGGCAGGGTCGAAGTTGCCCGCGGAAATGACGATATTGACCCCCCACGCATCGCCGATCTGGTCGAGCATCTGCGAGAAGCTGTCGTCGTCGCCGGAGGCCGGCCCCCCGTAGCTGAAGTTAAACACTGTGACGTTGTTCGGTATGGACCAGTTGATCGCGTCGATGACATCGCCATTGTCCGCCGAGCCGCCGCCGGGGCACCCGTTCGCAGTGCTCATCACAAAGCCGACTTTGAGAGCGTACAGGGCGCCGATTCCCGGCGCCACGCCGATACAGTTGGGGCACGAGCCACCGCCCTGGCTGGCTACGATCCCGGAGACATGAGTCCCGTGTCCCAGCTTGTCGGCGCTCGTGAGGGTATCCCCGAAACAAGGATCCTGGGACCCCTCGGCGAGAGAAACGTGACCCACGACGTTCAGGCCCGCGAACCCGGGATTGTCGCTGTCAATGCCGGAGTCCAGCACGCCCACCGATTCGCCGGCGCCTTTTGAGTAAGCGCTCCAGAACGTGGGCGCCAGAATGGCGGGCACGCTGACGTCCAGTTGCGGATGGAGTTTAACAACCGGAGACACGCCGGCAACCTCGGAGTCCGCCTCCAGCGCCGGGAGAATCGCCGGTGGCACTTCCGCGGCCATGGCGTTGATCACCGTGTACGGGCGGATGGCCGTGGCCCCGTATGATCGCAGGAGGAGTACCAGACGGTCCTGTTGCGGCTGGATGGTGCGCTGGATCTCCTCCATCGCTTCGCGGCGAATCTCCAGGTTGATCCGATTTAACTCGGCTCTCGCGTCATTGACGTCCTGAGCAAGCGAAAACGGTGCGCCGGCGGCGTCCTCGAAACGCATCCGGGCGGCGCTCTTCTGCGCCTGCCAGCTCTCTTCCACCTGGCGGACGATGTCGCGCTGGGGTTGCTGGCTGAGGACAATCAGAACCTGGAGCCGGTTGCCGGCCGCGGCGAGGGTCTGCAGATTCGGATCGATGCGGTCCGCGCCCGAACACACCACCATTGCGATACACGGGACAAGCCCGCGTATAAGGCGCGACACGCAGGTCGTCATGCTTTTGTCGAGACGCTCCTAACTATTATCGGCGTTTCCGGGATTCTACAAGAGGGGACACTTGTCCAGCACGAGACGATCCTGACGTTGATTCTGGAGGGCTACTCGTTTCCAATAAACACACGGCGGGGTGCCCGGGGGACTCGCCGGTGGCGCAAAAACGCCGGCGCCGCGTGTCCTACAAACGAATCGCCCGGCCCGCGAACGCGGCCTCGAACCAGGCGGCGCGACGCTCCCGGAACCGAGGCGCGAGGGTGAATTCCTGGTGGCGCTTCACTCCGGAGTAAAGCCAGGCGGCCGTGTCGCAGAAACTCTCGCAGACATACTCGCGCCATGCGCGGCCGGCGCGGGACGCCAGCATGCCCTTGCGCATCTGCGCGGACCAGCCCAGCTCCCCCCGAGCCCGCGCTTCCAGCTCGTCCGCGAGCGCGGCCCCATACCCATCGCGCTGGGCATTGCTCAGGCGCACCCACACAAAATGGAACAGCTCATGAACCAGGATGCGCCCCAGCTCGCCGCGGCGGCGGAGCAGCGCGCGGTCCAGCACGATGCGCCGCTGGCGTATGAACGTGGCCGCGTGAACTTCCTGCCCGCCGCGCATGCGCCGGGCGCGGGGGCCGCTGTATAAGCGCCTTCCGGCCGTGCGCAGGTCTTCGCGGAAGGTCACCCGGATGCCGGGTCCGTCGAAAACCGGAACGCGCCTGGGCAGCAACTCACTTCGGCGGCCGAGTGGCAAAATACGTGCGATCCTCCACGGTCAGTTTGTACTGCGCCGAGATTGCGTCCATGTGCTTCTGGAACTCCTGCCCCACAAGCGCATTGTGAACCTCGAGCCGCACCTGATCCAGCGGCCGGAACGAGGAATCGGCCGCTTTAATCAGATAGAAACCGCTGGGCTGGCGGATGGGATCGCTCACCTCTCCCGGTTTCAGCCCGAAGATGGCCTTTTTGATCGGCTCCGGATACGGGCTGGTCCGGATGATGTCGCCGTAATCGCCGTCCTTTGCCGCGGAGACCTTGTCGTCGGAGTTCGCTTTCGCGAGCTTCGCGAAGTCCGCCCCGGCCAGAACCTGTTTGCGCAGGTCGTCAATCTTCGCTTTGGCATCCGCTTCGGTCCGGGTGATGCCGTTGGCGGCGGGAGTGGGCGCAGGCGGAAGTTGAGGCTTGGGAGCGCCGGCAGTGGGAGCCGGGGCTGGCGTCGCGGCCGCCGGCGCGAAGCCGACGAAGATCACCTTCGTCTTGACAACGCGGTACATGGCCTCCTTGTTAAGCTCGTAGTATTGTTGTTCCTGGTCGGGGGTGATCTTGATGCTGTTGCGGGATTTGTCGACCTCCGCCTGAGCCAGCGTCATCAGCCTGCGGTAAGCCAGCTCCTGGCGGTACGGGTCCTTTTTGTCGAGGCCTTCCTGCTCCGCCTCCCGCTCCAGTTGTTCGAACACCATGAGTTGTTGCAGGAAACGTTCCGGCTCTCTGGCTACGGTCCCCTGCAGTTGCACCGGGAGATCGGAGAGCAGCTTATCCACGTCGGCGACGGTGAAGGGTTTGCCGTTCAATGTTGCCACCACCTTGTCGGGGCTGGGCGGAGCCACGTTGGTGCCGGGCTGAACGCGGCTGGCGTCCGGCCGGCCGGTGAGCGGTGAAGCCGGCGGATTCTGCGGCGGGGCGGTTATCTGGGCCAGCAGGCCGGCGGCGAACAGAGGAAACATCAGCGTCATTTTCATTCAGAAGATCCTTACCGGGAGAACAAGATAGAGAAATATCATGCTAACACGATCTCAGACGGGTGAACTGGCATTGGGTCCCGCCTCGCGAGCGTGCAGGAACAGCAGAACCAGCGCGATCCAGAGCAGGTCCGCCAGCAGCAGATGGGTGATTTGCATCCCGATGGGAGCACGCAGGACGACATTTAACGCACCGGCGCACAATTGCGCCATGGCCAGCAGGGTAGCCGCGAAGGCCGGCCCGCGGGTTTGCGGGTGATGGGTCCTGGTGAACGCGGCGATGGCGATGTACGCGCCCCCGGCAATGGCCAGCGCAGGATGCAGCAGCCGCAGACGCAACAGAAGACTGGACGCCGGCGAGAAATCCTGGAGCACTCCGCCGGCCAGCGAGGGGGCCGGATACAAGGTGTCGCCGAGCGCGGCCACCGCTCCGGTAATGCCGACCGCCAGCGACACCACCAGCATGGCTAGCAGCGTTCCCGGCCATGGCCCAGTCAGCCGCGGCGCGCGCGGCGCGGCCAGGAAAGCGGTGGCAGTGAGCACCGCCAGCAGGAATTGCGTGTTCACCAGGTGCGCGGACAAGTAGAGGGCGCGCCCGGCCGACTCGTTCTGCGCGACATAGTGGAACAGCACCAGGCCGGCTCCCAGCAGCGCTTCGGTGACGATAAAGAAAACGGACCACGCGGCCATGCGCCGCACCGCACCGCCCCGCGCAAAACGCAGAAAGGCCCACACGCACAGAATCGCCACCAGCGCCAGCGCCACGCCGCTGCTGATCCGGTGAGTGTATTCGATGAGGGTGGCCAGTTGCGGCGCGCGCGGCGCCACCTCGCCATTGCAGAGCGGCCAGTGGTTGCCGCAGCCCGCGCCCGATCCGGACGCGCGCACATAGGCGCCCCACAGCACCACGACGAAGTTCCAGCCCAGCACCACCCACGCGAAGCGGCGGAATCGCTCGCGACTGGCCGCGGCGTGCGCATCCGCCGCCGGCGGCCCGGCTATGGTTGCCATCAGGTTTACTGTATCAGGCGGGACAGGGACGCGCGACGCCGCTTTCCGTCCGCTGCAGGCCGTCGATATAGCGCCACCACTCCGGCCGAAACACATACATCGTGCTGTGTTCGATGGCCTCGTCCAGCTCCGGGCCGAGGGCGAACCGCCGCCGGTACCGCGCAAGAATCGCCGCCCGCGTGGCGGGATCCGTCACGGCATCGGCCGCGCCCTCCATCTGCACGCCGCGGATTTCCTTCCAGTGACTAACCGGCGCGAAAACCGCCACGGCCACGCGCGGGCGCGCACTCAGATTGCGGCTGTGCCGGCTGCCGGGCGCCGACAGCCAGTAAAGGTCCAGCTCGTGGTCCGGGTAGTAGAAAAGCGGCGTCGCCACTGGCGTTCCGTCGTTCGCGGCGGTGGCCAGCACCAGAGTGCTCTCGCCTTCCAGCAACGCGCGGACACGGTCATCGATTGATATGGCTCTGCCTGTCGGCATCGTCAACGGCCTCGCGCTCCAGCGTCTCGCGCGCGCTGGCGGGCTGCACGCGCCAGTTGTTCTCCGCGTGGGCCGGCAGCACGCCTTTCTCGCCGTAATACCGCACCATCATGTCGCGAATGTCTTCGTGCGATTGCCACAGCAGCTTCGCGCCCCGGAACATGGTGTAGCCGCCGCTGCCCCCGGCGCGGAAGTTGTTCAACGCGATGCGCAGCGGCTGGTCGTCGGCGAGCGGCTGCCCATGCCAGCGCAGATTCCGAATGCGCCCCCCTTCCGGCTGCGTCAGGTCGATCTCGTATTCAACGCCCTCGGCCATGTCGAAGTTGTAACCGATCACGCGCTGGTTCAGCAGCGTCTCGCCGCGGCAATCGGCCTGGCAGGTTAGGAACCAGCGTGCGGCATTTTCCAGCGCGTCGCGCACCATGCGCCCGGTGCCGGCGATTACGTACAGCTCGTTGTCGTAAAGATACAGGGCGGCGAGCTGGCGTACGGTCACCGGTCCTTTGGCGATGTGCACGTTCGGGTTGAACGAGCTGGCGAAAGACACGTCGGCGTGTGTCGCCTCGAGCTCCACCTGCTGGATGGCGTCGATGGCCGCGGTGTCCTCGACGCGCGCGAACTTCGTATCCATCGCTTCGGGAGCGTTGGCCACGGGGGTGTTGAGGTAACGCTCGGCCAGTTCGTGATACGGCCGGGCAATGTCAAGAATCTGCGGGTCCGGCGGCGTATCCACGGCCACGGGAATCAGATGGCTGTCCTTGCTCACCACCTTCCACGCGCCGTTCCCCTCGCGCGAGAGCTTGAAATCCATCCGCCCCAGCGAAATGCCCCAGTTCTTCGGCTGCATCAGCAGCACGTCTCCAATGCGCATGCCGGGCTGGCTCTGGTGGGTGTGGCCGAATATGATGGCGTCGATGCCGGCGACATGGGTGGCGATGGCGTCCACCATGTTCTCGGCCATCTCCGGCGCCGGCCCCTTCGCCGATTCCGGGCCCAGTCCGGCGTGTGCGGCAACCATGATGATGTCCGGATGTTCGCTGGCCTTCAGCTTTTCCACGGCTTCTTCGGCAGCGGCCCGCCCGCCCACGAAGCGATACCCTTTGTAGTGCTCGGGCGGGTCCCACGTGGGGATGCCCGGCGTGGTGATGCCGATGATGGCCACTTTCACGCCCGCCACCGTCTTCACCACCCATGGGGCGAACGGCGGGGCATCTGCGGGCGAAACGGCGGCGCCGGGCTCGGTTTTCGTGTTCGCGGAGATCCACGGGAAGCGCGCCAGCCGCCGGGCGGCCATCTGGTTCTTCAGCCCGAAGTTGAAATCGTGGTTGCCGGCTACCATGGCGTCATAGCCGAGCGCGTTCATGGCCAGCATCATGGGGTCGGCGGTCAGCGGCGCGCGGGCGTTGGGCAGGTCGAGCGGCAGCTTCCCGGTCTCCTGCCAGTGCTGGTAGACGTACTCGAGCGGCGTGCCCTGAATGGTGTCGCCGCAGTCAATGAGGATGTTGTTGGGGTTGTCCTGGCGCTCGTGCCGGATCAGCGTGGCGATTTTGGCGAGGCCGCGATCGGCTGGTTTGGCGGTGTAATAGTCGTACGGATAAATGTTGCCGTGCAGATCCGTGGTGGCGAGCACGGTGACGGTAACCTCCTCGGCGCTCAGGCAGGCGGAGAGAAGAATGCAACAGGCGAGGGTGGCGCGCAGTCTCATAACCGGGATGTTTCAGTATAATCGAAGGTTATGAAACCGTTGGCACTGATGTGTTTCTGTCTGATGACGGCGCTGTCGCAGGAAGCGGCTCCGCTGGTCGCCCCCGGCACCGCGGGCGGGGATGCCGTGATGACCGCTGGCGCTCAGGCTCCGTCCGCCGCGGCCCCGGCAAATGCGCCTGCAAAGCCCGCCACGCCAGCCAGGCCCGCGCGTGAACCGGGCCTCTATGCCACCATCAAAACCTCGATGGGCGACATCAAGCTGCAGCTCTTCGAGAA
Source organism: Bryobacteraceae bacterium (assembly GCA_049520275.1). Taxonomy (GTDB): domain Bacteria; phylum Acidobacteriota; class Terriglobia; order Bryobacterales; family Bryobacteraceae; genus CAWACP01. The sequence goes on along the minus strand of JBEKPY010000062.1, from coordinate 28,722 downwards.
GCAATCGCCGCTGGCGGTGAGGAATTTCGCCGGGTTGGCCAGGGGCACGAAGACCTGGACCGATCCCGCCACCGGAAAGCCCACGCAACGGCCTTTGTACAGTGGCACCACCTTCCACCGCGTGATTCCCAATTTCATGATTCAGGGCGGCGACCCGCTCGGCACCGGCACGGGCCAGATCGGCTACCAGTTCGCCAATGAAAACAGCCCGGACCTGACCTTCGACCGCAAAGGCCGCCTGGCCATGGCCAACGCCGGCCCGAATACCAACGGCTCGCAGTTCTTCATCACCGTGGCGCCCTACCCGAGTCTCAACGGCGGCTACACCATCTTCGGACAGGTGCTGGAAGGCCAGGACGTTGTCGACAAGATCTCCCAGGTGCCGCGCGATGCCCGTGATAAGCCGCTCACGCCGGTGAACATTGTTCGCATTGCCATCGAGCGGGTGGGCGCGGCCGGGACAGCGCCAGTGCACCACGCGACTTCGCCAACGTCAGCGCACAAGCCGGCGGCCACCACCGCGGCGAAGCCCGCGCAGTAATCGGGCCGCTCGGCGATGAAGAAGGTCTTTCATTTCGACGCGCCCCGCGAGCGATACCAATGCGACGCGGCGGTGGTCTGGTGCTTCGACAACCGCTTCCAACTGGGGTTGGCCAAGTACCTCAAACGGCTGGGAATTGCGAATTCGGATCCGATCAAGATCGCCGGCGGCGCGAAATGTCTGGCATCGCCGGAGCAACAAAGCGACCGCGAGTTCGTGCTGGAACAGATTCGCACATCCATCCGCTTGCACGGAACACGGCTGGTGATCCTCATGCTGCATTCCGATTGTGGAGCGTATGGAGGACTCGACGGCGGCTTCGGCGGCAATGCCCGCCTCGAAGCCCAACACCACGAAGAAGAATTGCGCCGCGCCGCTGAGTTTCTGCGCAAGGAACTGCCGGGTATCGACGTACAAGCCTACTTCGTCGATTTCGAGGGCATCTGGGCCGTGGATCTCGCTGGGCTTTGAGGGCATCGGCGGCGGCGTCCTTCTCCGCCCAGTCCGCGCGCGCGTACTACGACCATCTCCTCGCCAACCCCGGCCAATGCGAAGCCGCCGTCACGCTCCTCCCCGGATCGCGCCGTTCACCGCCGCAAATTCCAGCCGTGCGCGTTGCGTCCACACTCCCGACGACATCCTCCGGCCCGCGTCGCGTCTCAGCGATTCGGCTACCTGCCTGACACCCCGATTGCTCTGGTTGCTCTGGTCCTGGTATTGCGCAACAGAGCGGCGCGTATTACGCTAACGTTGTGCGGACGATTTCGCTGAAGCTGCCCGACGATCTTCTCGCCCAGCTCGACGGTGAGGCGAAGGCGAGGCGCGTCACGAAGTCCTTGATCGTGCGGGAAAGCCTCGAAAAGGCGCTGCACAAGCAATCGGCAGCCGGTGAGGTCTCGTGTTACGACCTGGCCCGCGATCTTGCCGGTACCGTGAGGGGCCTCCCCGAGGACTTCGCCGAAAACCCGGAATACATGGAAGGTTCTGGCGAGTGAAGAAAGGTCCCGGCCTGCTCGACACAGGCCCCCTGGTAAGCTTCCTCGCCGCCGGGCTGAGACATCATGCGTGGGCTGTTGAGCAGTGGAAACGGCTGCACCCGCCGCTGCTGACCTGCGAGCCTGTCCTCACCGAGGCGGCATTTCTCCTCAAACGGGAGCGCCGCGAAGCCGATGCTCTTTTCGCTTTGCTCGAGCGGGGTGTGATTCGTGTCGCACTCGCAGTGCAGGAGGAGCAGGAGGATCTGCGGGCGCTCATGCACCGCTATCGCAACCGTCCCATGTCTTTGGCGGATGCCTGTCTTGTTCGGCTCTCGGAAATCCACACGACGGGCGAGGTCCTTACCCTGGACTCCGATTTTCGCATTTACCGGCGGCACGGGAACAGAGTCATTCCGGTACTCATGCCTGAGTGAGATCCCGCGGAGTCACGCCACCTGCCCGTCCAGAAAGCTCGCCAGATCCGTCTCGCTGACCGCCGGCTCGCCCGGCGCCACGACAAGATCTCCCAGGTGCGCGATGCCCGTGATAAGCCGCTCACGCCGGTGACCATTGTTCGCATTGCCATCGATTTCGAGGGCATCTGGGCCGTGGACCTAACTGGGCAATCGGTCGCCGGCGGGTGAGATTCATCTTGGAGGTTTGAAGGCATCATCGGCGGCGTCCTTTTCCGCGAGCGCCCGGATATAATTCAGCACTCGCAAATGGATGCGGTGAATAATCGCATCGGACCACCACCGCCAGTACTCCGCGGGCCACAGGCCGTGCCGATACCAGGTGGTTCCTTCCAGCAGCGTGCGATTGTTCGGCAATGGCGTCAGCAGGAACTGACCATGTTGGGAAATCATGTACCCATGTAAATGTCTGGGAAGCACGTGAGCGTAGAAGCTCCACTCGCGCATCGGCGCAGGATTCTCCGTTACGCGGAACCGCAGCAGACGCGGCTCGTCCCAGACCTCGATCGGTTCGACAAACGGACCAGTTGAAAACTCGCAGTACCGTATCGCGCCGGGTCCCCATCCCTCAATGCGGGCCCGTTTGGGATAAGCGATTCCAGCACGAAAGAACCACTCCCGCGGTTCTGGCAATTCCGAAAACGCCACCACGTGTTTCCAGACTTGTTCAGGAGTAGCTGCGATTTCGATTGCGGTGCGGACCTCATACACCGGCGGCGGAGCTTTGGCGTCCCAGAGGATGCTGGCGGGCGACAACAGCACGAACATCGCCGCACTGGGCGTCGCCAGCCTGGTAGAGCCGACCCGGTAAACCAGCCAGCCTCCGAAAGCTCCCATTGGCAGGGCCAGTGGCAAGGCCATCATGATGCAGAGGATTCCTTCCCGCCCCAGGAGGAAGAACAACGCAAGCGCCGCCAGGACGGCGATTGTGCCCACTCCCGCTGCTCGAGCACCGGTCGCGGGACGGCGAATCCACGACGCCAGCCCGCCGATCACCATGGGGGATAGAACGAAAATCGTCAGGCCGTAGATGCCGAAGTGGAGCAACGCCAGGCCTGTGCCGACGAAGGCGAACATGGCCAGCACACCGGCGAAAAAGCGTGTGGATGTGCTCACGGCCTGCTCGCTCCCTTCACCACTTCAATCAACTGCACGGCGGTTTTTCGCAAAGGCCGCAGGAAGGGCAGGGCGGACGCTCCGATCAGCGTGGCAACGCTCTTCGCGGCCAGGTGGAGCAACTGCGCCGTTCTAAGCTGGTCCGGCGATTCGTCGATGACCCAGAAGAAGATCACGCCCATCTGAAAGAACCAAAGCACGCCGGGGAGGTGAGGCTCCAGGTCGCGCGGAATCCGCATCCCGCAATCCGCCAGAATCCGGCGAAACCAGGCGATATCGATGTCTCGGATCTCTTTCGTCTCCGGACTGAACGGCGACAGGGGATGCCTTGGATCCGCGCCGTTTCGCAGCAGCGCCCGCAGCACGGCCCGGTTTGGCGCGAAGTGAGCGAGTTTCACCTGAATCAGTGCGCGCAATCGGGTTTCGAGGCCGGTAGAGTGTTCCAGAGCCGCCTCGATCATCGGCTGCATCTCCGCGCAGGAGCGCTGGTAGAAGTCCATGACGATGGCGTCCTTGGACGGGTAATAGTAATACGCCGCTCCGGTGGCGACCTGCGCCGCCTTCGCGATGTCGCGCATCGTGGCGGTGTCGAAGCCTTCCTCCCGGAAAAGCGTCAGCGCGGCGTCCAGAATCCTCGTGCTGGTCTCTCTTGCTTTGGGTCTCGCGGTTGTGGGCGGCATGAATTGAACGTGTTCAAAAACAGTATGGGGCCTGAAAAACAGCCTGTCAACTCAGTTTTTGAACACGTTCAGAATAGCTGGGAAGCGTTCCGCTATCAGTGACCCGTCTGCAGCCCGTCCAGAAAGCTCGCCAGGTCCGTCTCGCTGACCGCGGGCTCGCCCGGCGCCACGTTGTTGAGCTTCCCGTCTTTCATCCACCTCTCCAGCTCGCCCACCAGGCTGAACAGGTGATCGAACGAGTCCACGATGAACAGCAGCGGCTGGTAATGGTGGATCTCGAACCCCTGATTGATGGCCCACTCCATGCGCATCGGGTAGCGCTGCACCTCGGGAGCTTCCACGGCGTGCCCGATCTCGCCATAGGAGCTGAGCAGGCCGCTGCCATACACCTTCAGGCCGCCGGGCGCGCGCATCAGCCCGAACTCCACCGTGAACCAGAAGAAGCGGGCCATGGCGCGGATGATGCTGGTGAGCGCGTGGATGCGCGTTTCGCGGCCGCGGATACCCGATACCAGCCCGGCCGCCGTGTGCGCGCATTCGCCGAAGCGCACCAGAACGTCGGCGAACGCTTTGTCGGTGTGCATGGGCACGTGGCCGGCGATGTCGTGGAAGATGTCCGGCTCGGGCAGGTAGTCCAGCTTGTCCTGCCGCCGGATGGTGATGGTGGTGGGAAACGCGCGGTTGCGCAGGCAGTCGAAGAAGAGGAACGCGGGCACGTAGCCGCTCACCGCCTTCGCCTGAAATCCGGTCAGCGGGCTCAGGAAGCGGTTCACGTCCTCCAGCCGTGGGATGCGCTGCGGGTCAAGGCACAGCGATCCGACGCCGCGCAGGAACTGCGGGTTGGCGTAACGCTCCCAGCGCGGCACAATGCGCGCGTACAGCGTGCGCCAGGATTGCTGGTTCCCCTCCGAATACAGTTCGTACGGTTGCCGTATGAACAGGTCTCCGGCCAGCCGGGCCTGCTCGATGAAGGGGGCTTCGGAAGTGGTCAGACCGGCCCCGGCGGTCGCGGTCGCAGACGGGATCGCAGCCATGGTGCTCCTCCAGCTAAGAGAATTGTAAGCTATTCCGACAAAGAACACCACAACAACGTGGTGCTCAAAACTGCGTACCCTTCAGCCGGGATGTAACGTCCAAATCGCTTCGTCTCGTCTCGACATCAGTGACCCCTCTCATAGGTGCGCTTGCGGCGTGGACGGCCATAGCCGCGCCGGCAGCGGCCGAGTTGTCTCCGGCCTTCTACAAGGACGTCCTGCCCATACTGCAGAAGCACTGCCAGGCGTGCCACCGTCAGGGTGAGATCGCCCCGATGCCGCTCACCACGTTTGCCGAGGCGCGGCCCTGGGCAAAGGACATCCGCGAGAAGGTCACGCTGCGAAAGATGCCGCCGTGGTTCGCCAATCCGCAGTTCGGCCGGTTCGCCAATGACCCGTCGCTCACCGCGGATGAGATTCGCACGATTCAGGCCTGGGTGGAGGCCGGCGCGCCCGAGGGATCGCCGTCGGCGGCTCCCGCGCCGGTTCACTGGGAGCCGGGCTGGAACATCAGTCCGGACATCATCTTCTCCATGCCCGAGCCGTTCCGGATTCCGGCGAAGGCCACCATCGACTACCAGTACCTGATCATCCCCACCCACTTCTCCATGGACCGCTGGGTGAAAGCCGTCGAGATCCGTCCGAGCGACCGCCGTGTGGTGCACCATGCTGTGCTGTACGTGCGCGAGCCCGGCTCGAGCTGGCTGCGCGAGGTGCCGCCGGATGTCATGTATGCCCCGCCGGCAACCGATACCGAAGCGCTGCGGCGCACCCGCAATACCAAGGCCGACATCCTGGCCATCTACTCGCCAGGCGCGCCGGCCATGGTCTGCCCACCCGGCATGGCAAAAAGGATCCCGGCTGGATCGGACCTGGTTCTGCAACTGCATTACACGTCGCTGGAGACGGCGGCGCAGGATCAGAGCGACATCGGCATCACCATGATGAACGAGGAGCCGAAGGCGCGCATCCTCACCCTGCAGATGGGCAGCGACAACTTCGTGATTCCTCCGGGCGACCGCGACCACCGGGTCTCGGTGTCCGGCACGATGCCCCGCGATGCCATCCTGCTCAGCCTGTTTCCGCACATGCACCTGCGCGGCAGCGAGTTCGAATACCTGTTGACGCCTCCCGGCGGCGCTCCGGAAACGCTGCTGGACGTGAAGCCCTACAACTTTTTCTGGCAGCTCGATTACCAACTGGAGACGCCGCGCATTCTGCACCGGGGCGACCGGCTGACGTGGATCGGGCACTTCGACAACTCCGCCAACAACCCGGCCAATCCCGACCCCGCCGCCGAGGTCCGCTGGGGCGAACAGAGCTGGCAGGAGATGATGATCGGCTTCTTCGACGTGGTGGTGGAGCCGGAGGTGGACAAAGACCGCTTCTTCGCCGCCCGCGGCGGGAGTCGCTAACGGCTCTCAGCTTACGGCAGATTCCTCGATCACCAGCTCGCCTTTGCCCGCGTCGAGCGTCGCCAGCACACCCAGCGGCAGCGTGATCTGGTTCTCGGTGTGACCAATCAGCAGCCCGGTGCACGACGGCACGTTCAGCCGTCCCAGAATCTGATCCAGCACCTCGCCGAGGCTCAACGTCGAGCTGAACTCGGGCATGTAGTCGCCCGGCCCGCAGGACGAGCACTCTCCGAACACCACGCCGGCCGACGCCGCAAGCTTCCGCGCCAGACGCAACTGCGTCAGCATGCGGTCGATGCGGTAGGGAGGCTCGCCCACGTCCTCGATGAAGAAGATGGCGTCGCGGGTGTCGATCTCATACGGCGTGCCCAGCAGCGAACAGATCAGCGTCAGGTTGCCGCCGGCCAGCCGTCCGTGCGCCGTGCCGTTCGTGATGGTGCGGATGGGGTGCGCGTTGGCAAGCGGGTTTGCCGCGGCGGGGTTGCTGAGCCGCCCCATGGCCTCCTTCTCAAACAGAGCTTTCCGAAACCAGAACTGCGTGTAGTCGTTGAAATGAGCGGCGCTGCCATGGATCAGCACCACCGGACCATGGAAGGTGACCAGACCGGTCTCTTTCCGAATGGCCAGGTGCAGTGCGGTGATGTCGCTGTAACCGAGAAAGATCTTCGGATTCGAGCGGATCAGCCCGTAGTCGACGCGGTCCAGCAGTTGTGCGCAGCCGTATCCGCCGCGAATGCAGAACACGCCACGAACTTCGGGATCGCGGAACGCGGCATGAAGATCGTCCAGACGTTCTTCGATGGTGCCGCCCAGGTAGCCCAGTCTCCGGCCCACGTTGCGGCCGAGCTTCGGCTTCAGACCAAGGTACTGGATGGCGGCGAGAGCGGCAGCCAGCTCGTCCGGGTCGGAAACGTCGGTGGCCGGGGTGATGAGAGCGACGGTATCGCCCTCACGGAGAGCCGGCGGCTTGATGAGCGAGCTGGACGGCGCCTGCGGCCGCGGGTCCAGCGTGCCGGCGGACAGCGCCACCGCGGAGACGAAACCGCGCCTCGTCATGTGTGGACATCATACCAGGAATCTCGAAATTCGGTGACGTACACCTCATTTCCGAATTACCGGTGTCCGGAAGCAGTTGTCCGCGAAGCCCCTGGCAATTCGGAAATGAGGTGTACGTCACCGAATTCCCTGTGATACCGTGAAGGCAGGCTTCGAGGGTCCCCCGGGGTACGGCACTCATGAAAACAAATCTGAACACGCTGAAGGACGAAGTGGAGAAGTATCTCGTCGAGCAGGGCTTCAATGTCTTCTACGGACAGTCGCGCCTGCTGGACTCGCTGCCCATCATCTATTGGGACTGCGACAGCTACCCGGACTTCCGCAAGTACCTCGCCGTGGCCAGGAGCGCCGAGGCCAAGCTGGTGGTCTTTCATCATCGCGAATTCACGCCCGACAACATCGATGACGCTCTCGACAACCTCGAAGCCGCCGGCATGCCGCTCGAAGAGTCCCGGCCCCTCGAGCGCCGTCTCAAGGAACTGCGCAAGTACGAGGGATCTACCTGCGCGCTGGAACTTTCCTTCGACTACCAGGGGCGCATCTATGTCTTCGATGTGTGCACCGAGTGGTATGACGAGCTTTCCGACATCCTGGAAGAGATCGACATGTTCGGCGTCGACGAGGACGAGGACGACGAAGGTCCCATCGGCGGCTACTTCTCGCAGAACTGAAAGCATCCGAGGACGTGATGCCATCAGGCGCGCGCTGGCTTTTCCCCGCCGCGGCCGATGAGCAGGCAGCCGCGCTGGCGCACGCGCTGCACATCCATCCGCTGACCGCGCGCGTTCTGGTGGCTCGCGGATTCGCCGGCCTGGCCGAAGCGCGCCGGTATCTCGGGCCCTCGCTCGATCACCTGCACGACCCGCTGCTGCTGGCGGGCATGCGCGAGGCGGTAGCGCGGATTCGCGGGGCCATCGAAGCGGGCGAGAAGATCCTGATCTACGGCGACTACGACGTGGACGGCGCCACTTCCGTGGTCATCCTGAAGAAGGCCATCGAAATGGCCGGCGGCGAGGCCGGCTTTCACGTCCCCCACCGCCTGCGCGACGGCTACGGCATGCGCGCGGAGGTGATCGAGACGGCGGCCGAGCGCGGCGTGTCGCTGATTGTCAGCGTGGACACGGGCATTCGCGCCAGCGAGGTGGTGCGGGGCGCCCGCGAACGCGGCATCGACGTGATCGTCACCGATCACCACCTTCCCGAGGCCGGCCTTCCCCCCGCGCTCGCGGTGCTCAACCCCAACCGGGCCGATTGCACCTATCCCGACAAGAATCTCTGCGGCGCGGGCGTCGCGTTCAAGCTGGTGCAGGCGCTGATCGCCACCCTCCCCTGGCCGGAAACGAGGAAGGCGCGCGTGCTCGAATCGTTCCTCAAGCTGGTGGCCATCGCCACGGTGGCCGACGTGGTGCCGCTCACCGGCGAAAACCGCGTCATCGTGAAACACGGGCTGGCGGGGCTGCGCTCGGTGCACAATCCCGGTTTGAAGGCGTTGCTGGAAGTGGCCGGTTTTCGCGACGGGGCCGTGCCCACGGCAGGGCAGGTGGCCTTCCGGGTGGCCCCGCGCATTAACGCCGCGGGCCGCATGGCCAGCGCGGACGATGTGGTCGAGCTTTTCCTAACGTCCGATCCGGAACGCGCCCGGGCCATCGCCGCGCAACTCCATCAGCTCAACCAGGAGCGCCAGGAGACCGAAGCGGAAATCGCGCAGGCCATCCTGGAGGAGTGCGAGCGCACGCCGGTCACTGCCGGGCAGGCCGCGCTGGTGTTCTGCGGACGCGACTGGCACCGCGGCGTGGTGGGCATCGTGGCCAGCCGGCTGGTGGAGAGGTTCTGCCGGCCAGCCGTCGTGCTGAGCTCGGACGCCGCTACCGGAGAAGCGCAAGGGTCGGGGCGCAGCATCGCCGGCTTTCATCTGCTGGAGGCGTTGGAGTCCATGGCCGAATTGTTCACTCGCTTCGGCGGCCACAAACAGGCTGCGGGCCTTGGGCTGCCGGTGGAGCGCGTGGATGAGTTCCGCGTCCGGCTCAACGCCTTCGCCGCCGCGCGGCTGTCGGCCGACGACTTCCGCCCGCGCATTGAGATTGACGCCGTCGCCGGCGCCGATGAGATCCGCGACGAGACGGTGACCGAGTTGCTCTCACTCGGGCCGTTCGGATTCGGCAATCCCGCGCCCGTGCTGGCGATTCCCGGCGCCGAAGTGGCCAGCGCCGCGCAGGTGTTCGCGGAGAAGCACGTGCGGACGTGTCTGCGCCAGAACGGACGAATGCTGTCGGTCACCGCGTGGCGGTTCGCGGAGCGCATCGCGGAGCTGGCGGCCGGTTCGCGGGTGGACGCCGCCATCACCGTGGAAGCCGACGATTACGCCCTGAGCCGCGGACTGCCTGGCTGGGGCGTGTTGCTGAGGGATGTGCGGCCGGCGGCAGAAAGCGTTTGAGCCCCGGCGAGTTCTTCTCCTCGTAGGCCTTCGTGCTACCAATCCACCTCAACCACATGGCCGTCCCCGCTGGCTCTGGGATCGCGTATAGAATGTCGTTATGGGAGCCGAGAAGACACTCCAACGGCTCCTCAGCAGGAACGCCGATGCCGCGATCCGGTTCGACGACTTGTGCCATCCGCTCGAGAGCCTGGGTTTCGAGAAGCGAGTCCGGGGCAGCCATCACTTGTTTCGAAGGATCGGTGTGGAGGAGAAGATTAATTAACTTGCAGCGCGACGGCGCCCATGCGAGGCCTTACCAGGTAAGGCAAGTGCGCGCTGTGATCCTGAACGCCGGGCTCGGGGACTGGGAATGATCAAGTACGAAGTCATAATCTACTGGAGCGAAGAAGACGGAGCGTTTGTCGCCGAGGTGCCGGAACTCCCGGGCTGCTCGGCTCACGGCGCCACACAGGAGTCCGCTCTCGGCAACGCACAGGATGCCATTCGCCTCTGGATTGACACGGCGAGAGAGTTTGGCGATCCGATTCCCGAGCCGAAGGGGCGTCGCCCGATCTTCGCCTGAGAACGGAGCGAGGCCGCCTGAAAAGGCGGCTGCAGCCAGGATTGGCTGCCCCACAATAACGCAGTCTTACCAGTCCACCTCAACCATATAGTCGTCCGCGCCAGGCCCCTGATCGCGCACCTCGAACACCAGGCTGAAGCCGTTCTGCTCCGATGGCGACTCCACCATCGCCACCGTGCCACGGCCCTGCAGCTTCCTGATGGTTGGGGACAAATCGGACTGCCGCGGCAGCGCATGATCGAAGACCGTTTGTTCGTTCGCGACGGGCCCTCCGCTCACCACCTGGGACAGCGTGGAGGAGCCGCGAACGGTGACGCGGATCGTACCGGTCACCTGACCCGACCACACCACGCCGCGATGAGCCGCCTGCTTCGGTTCGGCGGCGGCGGCGATGCCCGGCTTGCCGCCCGGCTCCCGCCACGTCAGCGTAAAGCCGCATTCCTTTCTGGCCCCACAGCCGTCGGTGATCTCCACACGCACCGCATAGCCGTTGGCGCGGAGGGGCTGTTCCAGAACGCGAATGTTCCCGTTGGCATCGTCGCCCGCAATGCTCACCAGAACCTCCTGATGGGGCAACGGCTTGTCGAAGCGATACCGCTCGCGGGTCACCGGCATGCCCTGGTGCGTCAGCGAGTGGCACACCGACGCGCGGCACTCCACGATGGCTTCCGAATCGACGTGTCCGTGCCACGTGAGTTTCGCGGAGGCGCCCGTGGATTCGGCGATCCCGTCGCCCTGCCAGCCGCGATCCCGCCACCGTTTGGCGCCGTTCTGGAAGTCGTCGCCGGAAGCCTCCCAATAAAGCGCGATCGAGTAGTGCCCGCGGCCTTCCTGCAGATCCTCGATGTCGATGATAATCGTGTAATCGTTCTCGAGCGCCGGCTGCTGAGTGATGCGCACGCTGCCACGCCCCTCCACAACATCAAGGCGGACCTGCTGCCGCGAATCGGGCGGCAGGTGAAAGAACCGATAGCGCTGGTGCTGGACGCGTTCGCCGCGCGGATTCTCCACCTCCAGGTGGTCGCCCCGAATGTACAGGACGGCCGATTCATCCACGTCGCCCTCCCAGACGAACTTCGGGGTGGCGGCGGGCGGAGTCTGCGCACGCACGGCCATCGCCAGCAGGAGGAGCGTCAACGCCCGGGCTGTCACGTTCCCTATTGTCGCTCAATGACGCAGAAGTAATGTATCTTACGCTGCATTGACCCCATAGGAACCATAGGAACTTCCTGGGGGCCGAAACATCCGAAAGGCGGTAGAATAGGGAACGTCGCAGGCCCGCGGTCTGAGCCCGGCGATCCTTTTCGAAGAGAATCATAAATGGCCGTGTTCGGATTCCTGCTCGCGTCGTCTTTCAGCACGCAGCTCTACAATTCGCTGTTCGACGACACGTTCACCGGCCTGTACCACCTGCAGCCGTTTGACTACTTCGTTCTGCTTCCCTATTTCGCCATTCTTATCCTGCTCTCGCTCTACGGCATGCACCGGTTCGAGATGATCCGGGGGTACCGCAAGCATCGCCAACAGATGGTCACCGAGGCGCCCCGGAAATTCGAGCATCTTCCCCGCGTCACCATTCAACTGCCGCTCTACAACGAGCGCTACGTGGTGGAGCGCCTGATCGAGGAAGTCAGTCACATCGACTACCCGCACGAGCTGCTGCAGATTCAGGTGCTGGACGATTCCACCGACGAGACCCATCCCTTCACCGAGCGCCTGGTGGGCGAATACCGCGCCACCGGGCTGCCCATCGAGTACCTGTACCGCACCAACCGTCACGGCTTCAAGGCCGGCGCGCTGCAGGAGGGATTGAAGACCGCCACCGGCGAGCTGGTGGCCATCTTCGACGCCGACTTCGTCCCGCCGCGCGATTTCCTGCGCCGCACCGTGGACTTTTTCACCGACCCGAAAGTTGGCGTGGTGCAGACGCGCTGGGCCTACCTGAACCGCCACTACAACCTGCTCACCGAAGTCGAGGCCATGCTGCTGGACGGCCATTTCGTGCTGGAGCACGGGGCGCGCTGCGGCGGCGGTTTGTTCTTCAACTTCAACGGCACGGCGGGCATCCTGCGCCGCACTATGATCGAGGATGCCGGCGGCTGGCAGCACGACACCCTCACAGAGGACTCCGACCTCAGCTACCGCGCGCAGTTGAAGGGCTGGCGGTTCGTGTATGTCCCGTCCATCGAGTGCGCCTCCGAGCTGCCGGTGGACACCTACGGATTCCAGGTGCAGCAGTCGCGCTGGGCCAAGGGGCTCACCCAGGTGGCCATCAAGCTGCTGCCCGCCATCCTGCGGTCCGATATTTCGAAACGGCGCAAGGTGGAAGCCTTCATGCACCTGACGCCGAACATCTCCTATCCGCTCATGCTGGTCATGTCCGTACTGATGCTGCCGGTGATGATCGTGCGGTTCTACATGGGCTGGATGCAGATGGTGATCATCGATCTGCCGCTGATTATCGCGTCGTTCTGGTCCATCATGGCTTTCTACCTGATAGCCCACAAGGTCCTGTTCCCCCGCGACTGGAAGCGTGCGGCGCTGCTGTTGCCCGCGCTGATGGGGGCCGGCGTGGCGCTCACGCTGAGCAACTCGAAGGCGGTGATCGAGGCCCTGCTGGGGATTCAGACCAGTTTCGCGCGCACCCCGAAGTACGCCCTCGGCGAGCAGAAGGTGAAAGTGCGGACGCCGAAGAAGTACCGCAGCCGTAGCGGCTGGCTGCCGTACGCCGAGCTCGCCATGGGGTGCTGGTTCGTGTACATGGTGGGGTTCGCCATCGACACCATCAACTTCCCCGCCATCCCGTTCCTGCTGCTGTTTGTAGGCGGCTACTGGTGGGCCGGTTTCACCACCCTCTGGCAGGAATATCAGGCCCGGCAGCGCTGGCAGCGCCAGCACGCCGCAGCGGTGGTGGGCGAGGTTGCCGAACGGCCCTGAGGGGGCGAGCACTGCCTGTCCCCGCACGCGGATCAGCTAGAATAGAAACCATTCAGCGCTGGAGCACGCCACACTGTCGTGGCGAGGAGAACCTCCTACCCTGCGGCGAACCCGGCCGTGACACGCGTAACCGCGCGCAAGCGCCACGTAGAACAACGAAGCCACCTGGGCGTGTGCATGGATGAGGACCTGAAACATGAAACGGATCGCGGTTCTGACCAGTGGAGGCGACGCGCCCGGCATGAACGCGGCCATTCGCGCCGTGGTGCGCATGGCCGTGAGCAGGGGCTGGGAAGTGGCGGGCGTCCGGCACGGATTCGGCGGTCTTCTGCAGGGCGACGTCGAACCGCTGGGCGCGCGCGACGTCGGCGAGATCATGCAGCGCGGCGGCACCATACTGGGCAGCGCGCGGTCCCCCGAGTACGACACGCCGGATGCGCGCGAGCGCGCGTTGGACCGGCTTCGCACCGAGCGCATTCAGGCGCTCATCGTGATTGGCGGCAACGGCACGCAGGCCGGAGCGCACGCCCTCTCCTCCATGGGCTTCCCGGTGGTGGGAATCCCCTCCACCATCGACAACGATGTGTACGGCTCGGACATGACCATCGGAGTGGACACCGCGCTCAACGTGGCCCTGGAGGCGATTGACCGCCTCAAGACCACCGCCTCCTCGCACCGCCGCGCATTTCTGGTGGAGGTGATGGGGCGCACCTGCGGATACCTGGCGCTGATGGCGGCCATCGCCGGAGGCGCCGAGGCGGTGGTGCTCCCCGAGAAGAAGACCGACCCGGAGGACGTAGCGCTGCAGATCCGCGAGGCCTGGGAGCGGGGCAAACCGCACGCGCTGATCGTGGTGGCGCAGGGTGCGGTCTACAATGCGGCGAAGCTCACCGAGTACTTCGGCCAGCATCGCGAGCGCATGGGTTTCGACCTGCGCAGCACCATTCTCGGCTACGTACAGCGCGGCAGCGATCCCACCTACGCGGACCGCATCCTGGCCACCAGGTTCGGCGCCGCCGCCGTCGACTGCATCGCCGAAGGCCATTGCGGCGTGCTGGTGGGGCTGAAGGGCGCGGAGCTGGCCACCACCGAATTGAGCGAGGTAGCGGCCCGGCACAAAACGCTCGACAATGAGATGCTGGCGCTGGCCGACGTGCTGGCGACCTGACCATGGCCACACCGACACCAACCCCCAGACCCGCGCCCCCGCCGGAGCGAAGCCACGACCTGCGGCGCACCAGAATTGTGGCCACGCTGGGTCCGGCTTCGAGTTCTCCGGAAGTGATCCGGGACCTGATACTGGCCGGCGTGGACGTGTTCCGCCTGAACGCCTCCCACGGGATTCAGGAGACCGGAGGCCCGCTGATCCGCGCCATTCGCAATGCCGCGGCGGACGCGCATACCCACACCGGCATTCTGCTGGACCTGCAGGGTCCCAAGATCCGGCTGGGCACTTTTCCGGAAGGCCCCGTGCGGCTGGAAACGGGCGACCCGTTCACCATCACCGTGGAGGATGTTCCGGGCAGCCGTTTCGTGGCCTGCACCACGTACGCCGAGTTCGCGAAGGATGTGCGGGCGGGCGACCGCGTCCTGCTCGCCGACGGCGCCGTGGAACTGGTGGTGATTCGGTCCAATGGGACGGAGGCGCAGTGCCAGGTGGTGCGTGGCGGCACTATCTCCGACCGCAAGGGCATCAACCTGCCCGGCACCACCGTCAGCGCGCCCTCCATGACGCCCAAGGATTTCGCCGACTTGGATTTCGGTCTCGAACAGGGCGTGGACATGGTGGCGTTGTCCTTTGTGCGGCGCGCGGCCGACGTCATTCGGCTGCGCCGCTACATGGAGGCGAAAGGCAACGCGGCGCCGATTGTCGCCAAAATCGAAAAGCCGGAAGCGTGGGGGCGCATCGAAGAGATTCTGCATGTCTCCGATGGCGTGATGGTGGCGCGCGGCGACCTCGGCGTGGAGGTGGCGCTGGAACATGTGCCGCACATCCAGAAGGGCATTATCGAGAAGGCGCGCCGGTGCGGCAGGTTCGTTATCACGGCGACGCAGATGCTGGAGTCGATGATCGAATCGGCGGTGCCCACGCGCGCCGAGGTCAGCGACGTGGCCAATGCCGTGTACGACGGCACCGACGCCCTCATGCTGTCGGGCGAAACCGCCACGGGCCGCTATCCGGTGCAGGCGGTGCGCACCATGTCCGAGATCGCTTCCGCCACCGAAGCGCACGCGGTGCTGCCCTCCCTGCCGCTGTTGGAAACCGCGCACCCGGAACTTCGCGAGATTGTGGCCGACGCGGCCTGCCGGGCGGCGGGCATGGCCGGGGTGAAGGCCATCGCCGTGTTCACGGTCTCCGGCTCCAGCGCGCACCTGATCGCCAGCCGCCGTCCGCCGGTGCCGGTGTTTTCATTTACCGCTACCGACAGCGTGGCCCGGCAGCTCTCCACCTGGTACGCCGTCACCCCGGTGGTGACGCCGGAACTCCACACCGCCGACGAAATGCTGGCGTGGATGGACCAGACTCTGCTGGAACGCGGCCGGGTGACGCCGGGCCAGCACATCCTGTTCGTCGCCGGCGACCAGCCGCAGGCCCCCGGCGCCACCAACACCATGAAGATTCACACGGTGGCTGGCCGGTAGCCCGCGTCGAAGGCGGCCGTTCCCGAGGGGAATCGGGAACAGCCATACAATACATTCAGGCTTCGCAGCCAGCAGGCTTCCCAGCCAGGAGGCAATCGTGAACGGGAGTTCCTGGCTTCTCCGGCGTACCAGAATGCGGGCAACTGCATTTGTCCTTCTCGGACTTTGTCTTTGCGCGCGTTCGGCCGTCGCGCAATCGGGCGTGTCGCAGCCGGCGGCTTCCGGGGCCAAAGTCACGTCCAAAGCGGAAGTCAGTCTGGTGATGGTGCCCGTAGTGGTTCGTGACCGCGACGGGCACGCCGTGACCGACCTCCGCAAGGAGGACTTCCAGCTTTTCGACAGGGGCAAGCCGGGCGAGATCGCCAGCTTCTCGATGGTGAAGCCGCCGCAAGCCACGACACATTCCATTGCCTGGGTCTTCGACGACGCTTCCATCAGCGACCTCGGCGCCTTCACGCGGCTCCGCGCTGCGGCGGCTCGGCAGGTTGCCGCCCTGGAACCGGCTGATCGCGTGGGGATCTTCACTACATCGTGCCGTGTGCTCCTCGATTTCACCGACAGCCGGGCGAAGCTGCGGGAAGCCTTGTCGCGGCTGGAGTTCCAGCCGGTCCCCGCCTGCGCCGCGTCGAAAGTGCAAGCGATCCAGCTCGCGGCGTTGAACTCGGTGGTGCGCCGGATGGCGGCTCTGCCGGCGCGGCGGAGCATTGTTCTCATGTCCCCGGGGTTCTCCGTGGGACACGACGGCGCGCGCGATGAGGCGGATCTGCTTGATTCGGCCATTCGCGCCAAGCTGGCGATCGACGCCATGGATGTGAGCGGGGCCTCTACGGGCCGCCCCGCGGACACCACGGTGTTGACAGAGTTGGCGCGCGGTACCGGCGGGACGTATGCCGCGTCCGGAAACGACTTCGACGCGGCATTCCGCAGGCTGGCGGCGCCGGAGAGCTACTACGTTCTGGGATTCGCGCCCAGCCAGACGGCGGACGCCGGCTTTCATTCACTGCGAGTGAAGCTGAAGGACTCGCGCAAGCTCGAGGTACAGGCCCGCAGCGGGTACTTCGCGGGAAAGGCCACGGGCACGGTGGAGACGGCGCAGGCGGCGAAGCCTGCGGACCGCAAACTGCTCGCCGATGCGGTTCAGGACCCCATCGCGGCAGCGAAACCGCCCGTCGCTCTTCGTGTCGTGGCCCAACGGACCACTCCGGCCGGCACCGTGGTTGCTCCGGCCGCCGCGCCCGAGGAATCCGCGAATGTGGCTGAGATCACGTCTCGCGATGAGCCTGCGGCGTTCCGTGCCGAGACGAACCTCGTGCTGGTCACCGTGGTGGTGCGCGACGCCGAGGGGCATGCGGTGAGCAATCTTCGCAAAGAGGATTTCCAGCTTACCGACAAGGGCAAGCGGCGAGAGATCGCGAGGTTTGGAATCCAGAAGACGGGGGCGCCCGCCGCGCTTTCCGGACATTTCATCGCCTACCTCTTTGACGATGTCCACCTGACGTCCGACGATCTCGCGCGGGTACGGGATGCCGCGCGGCACCGCATCGCCTTGCTGCCGCCGGCTGATCGCGTGGGCATCTTCACCACGTCCGGCATGAACGCGCCGATGGACTTCTCCGGCGATCGCGCGAAAGCGCAGGCGGCCCTGCTCGACCTTCGGCCAAACCCGATTGGCCGGCCCGGGACGCCCGCCTGCCCCACCCTGAGCTACTATCTTGCCGCTCAGGCAGACAAAGGGGACAGCGTGGCGCGGGAGCTCGCCATGAAGCTGGCAAAGGACTGCACCGTGGACAACATCACTCGCCGCGCCATCGAGGCGGGCGAGCAGGAGAGCCGCATTTCTCTTGCCGTCGCCAGGGATCTCGTCCGGCGCATGTCGGCGCTTTCGGGCCGGCGCAGCATCATTCTGATCTCGCCGGGCTTCTATCTGACCGATTCGCTGCTGCCGGATGAGACAAACCTGCTGGACCGGGCCATTCATGCCGGCGTGGTCATCGGCGCGATCGACGCCAGAGGAGCGCTCAATGCCAGCGCAGTCCAGTACGAACAGCAGGAACGGAACGCGAACTCCGAAGTCCTGGCGGCCCTGGCTGAAGGAACCGGCGGCGCGTTCGTCACCAACAGCAACGATTTCGACGGCGGGCTCAAGCGGCTGGCGGCATTGCCGGAGTGCGTCTACACGCTCGGGTTCGCGCCGGAGGGGCTCAAGCCCGACGGCAGTTTTCACAATCTGCAGGTAACGGTGAAGAATCCGGGAACCGTGCAGGCGCGGCGCGGCTACCACGCGCCGAAGCACAGCGGGGACCCGGCGGAAGCCTCGAAGCAGGAGATTGAGAGCGCGGTCTTCTCGCGGGATGAAATCCACGACCTTCCCGTGGAGCTGAGCACGCAGTTTCTCAAGGCCGGCGACGAGGCCAGGCTAACCGTGCTGGCCAGCGTGGATGCCAGGCAGATGCGCTTCCGCAAGGCCGAAGGACGCAACCGGAACGACGTCACCGTGGTGTCGTCATTGTTCGACGCCAATGGGAACTTCATTGTCGCCGCTCAGAAGGTGGTGCAGTTCCGCCTCAAAGACGAAACCAGGAAGAAACTGGCCGGGGAACCGCCGGTCACCATTCGAACGGTCTTCAATCTGAAGCCCGGCGACTATCTGGTGCGGCTGGTTGCGCGCGACGCCGAAGGGCAGCAGATGACCGCCCACAGCAGCACGGTGGAGATCCGCTAACGCGTCAATACCGGTAGGTCTTGCCCGGTATGAACGTGCCGTAAGCGAGCGGGCCCACCTGCTCAATCACGTTCATCGCGGCGGCGGTCAGCGTGTAGCTTTCCACCGGATGTCCGGCCCAGAGGCCGTACACGTGGTCGTCGGTGAGCACGAGATCCCGAAACTCGATCTGAATCGCGGTCTGGCCGGCCTTCAACACCGTCAGAGTGGCAGACGGCAGCCGCGTCTCCGCGTTCACCGCGTTGACGATTTGCATGGTGCTCTTGCCGGTCTTCATCTGAAAGTGCACGCTGTTCAAACCCGCGCTGCGCTCCGCGGTGAATGACAGCAACTGGATGCCGCCCTCCAACGGAGGCTGCGTGTATTCGCCCTCGACACCGGCGATTCGCAGTAAGCAGATATTGTTGTCCGCCATCGGATTAACTCTCGCGGTGTTCGATCATTTGCCGGACGCGGTCCAGTTCCTTCCGCAGCCGGCTCTCGCGCATCGCGATGGAGATCACGTAGCCGAGCACGATGACCCACGCGGCCAGAAAGCCGTAGAACATGAAAGTGAAATTGCGAGTATCCATCGAACGCTCCTATGGTTCCTGGTTAGAAATTCGTCATGACTGCACTCCGGAATGTGGGGCAGGCCCGTGGCCTGTGGGGGCTCAGCCCCGCTCCCCCATCGATTGCGGCCCCGCTAGTCTCCTGTCTCGCGTAGCACTTGACACATTTGTGGGGCAGCCTCGCAGGCTGCGCGGGACTCTCAGTCCCGCCATGGCGGCCTGAGAGGCCGCCGCAGGCCGAGGGCCTGCCCCACCGTCGCTGGCCCAGACTGTCAATTATTTTCTCGGACATGACACTAAAGTGCGTGCGCATACCGCCGCAACGCGTCGAGTTCCCGCCGGATGCCTTCCTGGCGCATCCGCAACAACACCAGCGAGGCGGCCACCAGCGCCATCGCCAGAACATTCCACCACAGCGGCGATTCCATCCCCGGCGCCATCCCCCCGCCGCTGCGGATGCTGAGCACGGGCGCCGGATGCTGCGTCCGCCACCATTCGATGGACTTCCAGACGATGATGACGTCCACGAACGCGAAGATCGACAGCACCGCCGAAAGGCGCGCGCGCTGGGTGGGTTCGTCCGTCGCGCGCCGCAGCATCAGGTAGCCGGCATAGAGCAGCCAGCAGATGAGCATCGACGTCAGCCGCGCATCCCAGGTCCACCAGATGCCCCAGATCACCCGCGCCCAGATGCTGCCGGTCACCAGGTTCACGGCGGCGAACACCACCGAAACCTCGGTCACGGCGGCGGCCACGGAATCGAACCGGAGGTCTCTGGTGATCAGGTACAGCGCGCTCCCCACCATGGCCACGAAGAAGCCGGTCATGGCCGCAATCGCCGCCGGCACATGAAAGTAGATGATGCGGTAGATGGCGCCCTGGTTGGCCTCGTCCGGCAGCACCATGAAGATGCGATACAGGTCCCAGGCGATCAGCGCCATGGCCGCGATCGAAAACAGGTAAATCAGTTTTTCACGCATGGTTCATCCGATGAGCACAGTCTCCACAAGGCCCACTCCGAGGATCGTAAAGATGATATCGAAACCCACCAGCAGGCGCAGCCATATCGTGTTCTCGGTCCCGAGCGGCGCTCCGGTCATCAGCACGGTGGTCAACTGAATGGCGCCCATGAGGGCCGGGAGCATCATGGGATACACCAGAATCGGCAGCATCAGCTCGCGCAACCGCAGATTGACGGTCAACGCGCTGAACATGGTCCCGATCACCGTGAGCGCCCAAGTGCCCAGTGCGAAGACGATGGCGAGCCATCCGATCCGCCGGGTCCAGGCCACATTATAAAAGATGCCAAACACCGGCAGGCACACCGCCTCCACCGCCATCAGCAGCACGAAGTTGGCGATGCACTTGCCAAGGAAGAGCTGGCTGCCGCTGGTGGGCGAGGCCAGCAGCGCATCCAGGCAGTCGTTCATCAGCTCGCGCGCGAAGCTGCGGTTGAGAATGAGCGCGCCGGCGAAGGCGAATACCAGCCACAACAGCCCGCCGGAGATTTCGCGGACGGTTTCGGCGCTGGGGTCGAAGGCGAAGCTGAACAGCAGTAGGATGACCAGCGCGAAGGACAGCGACGCGTTGACGGTCTCCTTGCTGCGCAGCTCCGAGCGCAGGTCCTTGCCGGCGACGGCGAGCGTCTGGCGCAGGTACAGGACGGCCCCCACGCTACGCTTCCCCGTAGTTACGATAAAGCCATCCCGGATCGTCGAGCATTTCCTGGGTGCGCGGGCCGCGGAAGGCCAGCTTGCCGCGATTGATGAGCGCCACGCCGGTGGCCAGCTCCAGCGCCTCCCGCAACTGGTGCGTGGACATGATGATGCTGCGGCCCTCGCTCTGCGCCTGGCGCAGCAGCGATTGCAGCACGGCGATGGCGCGGTCGTCCAGCGCGGTAAAGGGTTCGTCCAGCAGCAGCAGCGCGGGATCGTGCAGGAACGTGCGCGCCACCGCCAGCCGCTGGCGCATGCCCCGCGAGAATTCGCGCACCAGACCGTCGCGGACCACCGCGAGACCGGTGCGCTCCAGCCAGTCGAGGGCCGTGCGCGTGGGATCGGGCATGCCGTAAAGACGCGCGAACAGACGCAGGTTTTCCAGCGCCGACAGCTCCTCGTAGACGCCAATGGAATGGCCCAGCACGCCGATGTTGCGCCGGGTTTGCTTGTCGCGGGCGTTCTCGCCGAGCACGTTCACGCGGCCCTTGCCCGGCCGCGACAGGCCCGCGATGATTCGCAGCAGCGTGGTTTTGCCCGCGCCATTGCGCCCCAGCAGCGCCAGACACGCGCCGCGCTCGACGCTCAGCTCGATGCCGCGCAATGCCGGGAAATCGCCGTAGTATTTCCAGACGCCCTGCACGTCGACGGCGTTCATAAGTCGGCCCGGCCGGACAGTCCCGTGGCTGCCTCGGCCACGGCGGACACGCGGCGACAGCCGCGTTCCTGCTGTACGCGACTTCGCAACATCAGTGGTCGCCCTTCGCGGTTTTCCCAGGCCCGCTTCGCCAGAGCAGAATCGAGCCCAACAGCAGAACGCCAAAAGTCAGGCCGAGAATGAGCCCCAGGCGGTCGTACAGCCGCGGTGTCGCTTCCTGAAGTTGTGGCTGGCCGGTGTCTTCCTGCGATGCCCCCTGCTCGCCGCCGGTATCGGCGGGCGTCAGCGCTCCGCTCCCCACCACCTGCGCCCGGAATTCGTTGCCCTTCACCGTGTAGACCACCGCCTGGGTGGTGGGTTCCTGGCCGGCCACGTCGAGGTTGTCGCCTTTCAGCGTGACGCCGTTCGGCACCACCAGATGCAGCGGGGCCGCAGTCTCCAGCACTTTCCCGCTGACTTCGAGCGGATCCGCCGTGGGTATCGTATAGGTCACGTCGAAGCGCGTCTCCCCAGGCATCACCGGGTAGTCGACGTGGTACGAGTTCTTCGCCTTGTCGGGCTCGGTGGAGCGCGTAATGGGCATGCCGCCGGGCGGCGTGATGGAAACCGAGGGGCTCTGCTTCAGCTCGCCCAGGGCCATGAATCGCGCCGAACCGGCGGAAGAGTCGTTGAACGTCTTCGTGCCGCCGTTCTGATAAATGAACGTCTCGCTCACCGAAAGCTCGCCGGCCGACGGCTGCAGCAGGATCATATGTTCGGCCAGCTTCGCCGCCGCACGATCCTTCGTGGCGTCGAAAACGGGCACCTGGACGCCGGTGGTGGGCGATCCCGGCGGAATCATGTGCGTGTACACAACGCCGCCGTAGATGGCCTGCACCAGCTTCGGTCCGGGCGGCTCCCGATCGAAATGAAACCTGCCGGCGGCATCGGACTTCGCGGTGCCGATGGTCTGCAGTCCCTGCTGGGTGGGCTGCAGGAGTTGCAGGATGACGTTGGGTTGCGGGCTGCCGGTGGTCCCGTTGGACACGGTGCCGTCGATTACGGCCAGCGCGGGCAGCGCACACACCAGAGCGACTATGAGAATCTTCCATTCGATGTGGGGCAGGCTCTCAGCCTGCGGCGGCCTCTCGGGCCGCCCTATCCAGCAGCAGGCGGGTCGGGGACCCGCCGCAGGCTGAGAGCCTGCCCCACTTTCTCTTTTCATGAAGCCATCGCCTTTCCACACTCGCCGCAGAACTTCATGGCGCGCGCGAATTTCGCGCCACAGTGCGGGCACAGTCTGGCGCTCTCCGGAGCGCGCGGCGGGGGCGGGGGCGCCGGGACGGGAGCGGCCTCCGGCTGCACACGGTCGATCTGGGCCAGAACGCCGGCGAGCTCGGTCTGCAGCCCCACCTTGGTCTTCTGATAATCTTCGTCCGACAGCTTGCCCACGCGATACTCGAACTGCAGATCGCGCAGATTCTCGTAAATCTGCGCTTTTCGTTGTTCCAGATGAGCGGTGGGAGACGGCGCTTCGGGCTCGGGAACGTCTTTGGCGCGGACCAGCAACGTGAACAGCAACGCGCCCACGGCAACGAGGACAGCGGCGACAAGGAACATTATTCGAGTTTTGCTACGTCCTTTTCAATCTGCTCCCGGTAGCGCCGGAGCGTCTCTTCATCCAGTTCCGGCACGCCGGCAGCGGCGCGGCGCGCGCCAAACCTCTTCACGAACCAGACGATCGCCACCAGCCCGAGCGCGATCACCACATAGGGCATCACCCAGGCGAGCAGGCTGAACCCGCTGGTCGGCGGCGATGCCAGCGCCTGCAATCCATTCTCCTTCACGAAGGACGCGACAATCTCGTCGTCGGACTTTCCCTCGGCCTGCATCCGCGCGATCTTCAACCGCGCCGGCTTGGAGTAACCGCACTCGATCATTGGGCAGTCCGCTACCGTGTTCTTGCACGTTGCGCACAAACACGCCAGCCGCGCGCCCACCCGGCGGACCGCCGGGGTGATCAGCGTCGCGCCATCCTGCCCGGCCAGCAGGCCAGCCACCGCGGCCAGCAGAACCATTCTCTTCCAGCGAGCCAATTATTTCTCCACCGATTCGCGTTTCCCCACGATGCCCACAACCTCCGTGCGAGCGTACGCCAGCCGCATCTTCGGCGGCACCAGGCACACCAGCGTGCCGAAAAGCAGAACATAGTAGCCGAGCCAGATCCACGAAACCAACGGGAACACGTACGCCTGGATCACCAGCTTCTTCTCGTCGCTGGACATCCCGGCGAAGTTGACGTACAGATCCTCGTTCAGCCGGCGGCGGATGGCCACCTCGGAGGCGGGCTGCCGGCTGGATTTGTAGAAGCGGTGCTCCGGCTGCATCGTCCCCAGGTCCTCCCCGGCCTTGCGCACATCCACCGACACCCTGCGCCACTCGTAGTTGTCGTTATCGCCGTCCTCCACGTTGGCGATGCGCAGATTGTAGTGGCCGATGGCGAAGTCCTGGTTGGGGTCAACCTGAACGGTACGGTCCTTGTTGAACGCCGCGCCGGTGAAGCCGATGAACATCAGCACCACGCCCATGTGCACGATGTATCCCCCGTAGCGTCGCGTGTTGCGATGCGTCAGCTCCACCGCCGCCCGCAGCAGGCTCACCTCGTTTTTGGCGCGGATCGCGTTGGCGCCCTTCCAGAACTCCAGAGCGATGGTAACGGTGACAAACAGGCACAACCCGAACGAAACCAGCGCGTAGGGATGTTCATACACGCCGCCGAAACAGAGCGCCGCCACCAGCGCCAGCGCCGCCACCGACGGCCACAGGAACGCGCGGCGCAGACTCTCCAGCGAGCTGCGTCGCCACGCCACCAGCGGCCCCACGCCGGTAAGAAACATCAGGAACAGGCCCACGGGCACCAGAATCTTGTCGTAGAACGGCTTGTCCACGCTGATCTTCTCGCCGGTGAGCGCTTCCGAGATCACCGGAAACAGCGTGCCCCACAGTACCGCGAAGCAACTGGACAGCAGGATCAAATTGTTGAACAGGAAGCTCGACTCGCGCGACACCACGCTCTCCAGATGCGCCTCGCTCTTCAGATACTTCAGGCGGTCCAGAATAATCCAGATGGTCGCGGCGATGCCCACCGTGAGGAACACCACGAAGTAAGTGCCGATGGAACTCTGCGCGAAGGCGTGAACGGAGCTGACAATGCCCGAGCGCGTCAGGAACGTGCCCAGGATGCACAGGAAGAAGGTGCCGGAAACCAGCACCATGTTCCACACCTTCATCATTCCTTTTTTCTCCTGCATCATCACCGAGTGCAGGAAAGCCGTGCCGCTGATCCACGGCAGCAGGGAAGCGTTCTCCACCGGGTCCCAGCCCCAGTAGCCGCCCCAGCCGAGCACCGCGTACGCCCAGCCCATGCCCAGCGTGACTCCAGTGGTCTGGAATAGCCACGTGACCAGGGTCCAGCGCCGCGTGGTGTGGATCCAGGCGTCGCCGGGCTGCTTCGTGATCAGCGCCGCGATGGCAAAGGCGAACGGCACCGTGAAGCCGACGTACCCCAGATACAACATGGGCGGGTGAATGGCCATCGCCGGATACTGCAGCAGCGGATTCAACCCCTGCGGCATGCCCTCCACCAGGTTGGCCTTGGCGCCCGCCATCAGAATTTTGAAGGGCGAGAGCGTGAAGGTGATCAATATCAGAAAGAACGTCTCGGTGGCCATCAGCACGAAGGTCACCCACGGCATCATGTCGCGGAACCGGCGGCGGTTCGTCCACATCACCACCGCCGAATAACCCGACAGAAGCCAGGACCACAGCAGCAGCGAGCCTTCCTGGCCGCCCCACCATGCCGTGAACTTGTAGAGCGCGGGCATGCCCGGATCGGTGTGCGCGGCCACGTAGGCGATGTAGTAATTGCCCGTGAGCAGCAGGTAAACCAGCAGGCCGGAGGCGAGAGTCAGCAGCGCGAAAACGGCGTACACGGCCCGCTGCGCGCTCACCGCGAGGTACGGCTTCTTCGCCACCTTGCCGATCACCGAACACACCGCGGAATAAACCGCCAGGCAAAAAGCCAGGAGGATCGCGAGGGCGCCTATGTTCTCCATAGTGGTGTTCCCAATAGCGTTCTCACCTTCGTGTCAGAGGCTGGCGCTGTTGCGAGGTACCGGTTTGGCCTCGTACTTCGATGCGCACTTGGCCTGGATCCTGCCGGCGCGAAAGACGCCGTCTTCGCCAAGGCGGCCTTCGGCCAGGGCCTGCGAGCCATCCTTGAAGGTGTCCGGCAGAGGGTCTATGCCGGTGTAGACAACGGTCAGCTTGCGCGCGTCCTGCCTGAGCGTGAAGGTAACGCCGCTGGCGGAACGCAGGATGGAGCCGGGCACCACGTCTCCGCCCACGCGAAGCCGTTCGTGTTGCGCCCGGTCGCCCATTGCACTCAGTTCGGCAATGGTCTTGTAGTAAGTCTTGGTTTCGCTGATGCCGCTGGCGGCGAGCCAGATCAGAACACCGACAATCGCGACAACGAGGATCGCGAACTTGGCGTAAGCACGCATGGGACTACCCCCGGAGTCTTTAGTATAGCGTGGGCGGGTAGAAAACGATTCGCCGTCGAGCCGAGGGCAGAGGATCTCGCCAACCGCCACGCGTGTTCCTGTCTCCCTGAGGTCCTGCCAGCATGCGTTCAATAATTCGGCGGCCGGGTCCTGCTGGGCGCGGGAACGGTGCTCGATCCCGAAACCGCGCGGGCGTGCATGCTCGCCCGCGCCGCGTTCTTCCTGACGCCCACCCTGAATCCCGCCACCATCGAGATCGCCCGCCGGTACTCGAAGGTGATCCTGGCCGGCGCGCTGACGCCAGCCGAGGTCCTGAAGACCTGGGAAAGGGGCCCTGCGACGCCATGGGCGGGGCCACCTGCATCCGCTCCCTGCGCGCGCCATTCCCCCAGATCGACCTGATGGCGCGCTGATCGATTCCGCCAGCCTCCGCGCGGGCGCCTGGGACGTCTTCACCGATGCCATCCGCCGCGTTCGTGAGAGCATTTCCACCCATTCGCCACTGTAGCTTCTCGGGCAAAAGGCCGATGTACTACCCGAGAAGCAAGCTTATTTCAATTGACTGTAATCTAGATTACAGAACGATTCGACTTTTGTCTTGACCCACGGTCAATGCTGCGATAGAGTCGAGGTTTCTAGACTAGGTAAGCGTCCTTCAATTCATAACGTACGATGGCCTTCTGTCACCGCGCCCGCAGCTTGATTTTTGTGCCGCTGCCGCTGCTCCTGTTGAGCAGTTGCATGTCCAGCAGGCCGCAGCAATTCGCCACTTCATTCCTGCCATCAGCCCGGCCCATCAAGGCCCTCGACCCCGGAGCGCCGCCGCAAATCGAGCCCAACCTCTACTCCAGCGAGTTCCCGAAGCCGCTGCCTCCCATTCTGGACCCGGCGCTGACGCAATCGTCGGCCGATAAGCGCGTGCAGGCGGCCGAAGATCGTTTCCAGACGGGAAAACGGCTGTACCAGGAAGGCGATACCGAGGGCGCGCGGCACGCTTTTGACGCCGCCATCGAGGTGCTGATGACCGCTCCAGCCGGTCTTGCGGACCGGCACAAGATCGAACACAAGCTCGATCAACTGGTGGACAGCATTTATGAATACGATCTGGATCGCCTCGCGGCGGCCGGCTCCGGGGACGGCGTGGTCTTCCAGAAATCCCCCCTGGACGACATGCTCCAGATGACCTTCCCCACCGACCCGCAACTGAAGCCCAAGGTCGGCGAGGAACTGCAGGCCACCATCTCCCAGTTGCCGCTGGACTCCAGCGACGCGGTGCTCAGCTACATTCACTTTTTCTCCACCGATCGGGGCCGCCGGACCCTGCTTTCCGGCCTGCGCCGGGGCGAACGGTACCGGGCCATGGTCAGCCGCATTCTGGACGAAGAGGGCGTACCCAGGGAGTTGTTCTACCTGGCTCAGGCCGAGTCGGGCTTCATTCCATACGCGGTCTCCTACAAGCGCGCCTCGGGAATGTGGCAGTTCATGCAGTTTCGCGGACGGGAATACGGCCTGAACCAGACGCAGTGGTCGGACGATCGCTTCGATCCGGAGAAGTCCACGCGCGCCGCGGCGAGGCACCTGCGAGACCTCTACACGGGGCTGGGCGACTGGTACCTGGCGATGGCCGCCTACAACTGCGGTCCCAACTGCGTGGAAAACGCCGTGGAGCACACCGGATACGCGGATTTCTGGGAGCTGTGCGCCAGGAACGCCCTGCCAAAGCAGACGCAGAACTACGTTCCGCTGATTCTGGCGATGACCATCATGGCCAAGAACCCGCGCGACTACGGGCTGGAGAACATCGACGGAGAGCAGCCCATCGAGTACGATACGGTGGCCATCGGCGCTCCCACGAACCTCTGGCTGGTCTCGGATATCGCCGACCATCCGCTGGCGGAAATCCGGGAGCTCAACCCCTCGCTCATCAGGTCGCTCGCGCCGGCCGGGTATCAATTGAGAGTGCCCAGGGGGACCGCGGCGGCGGTTACGTCCGCCCTGGAGCAGGTGCCGGAAGAACGTCGAGCCGGTTGGCGCATGCACCGCGTCGCCGACGGCGAGACGCTGGCGATGATCGCCCGCCGCTTCAATATGTCCGCGGCCACCATTGCCTCGGCGAATCACATCTCGGTGGAGGCGCCCGCAACCGGCGACCTGCTGTTGATTCCGGCTTCCTCTTCCGCCGGCCAGGCCCCGGCGCGGCCCGGTGTCCGCTACGCCGCGGGGGCGCGGCATCACCGCTCGCATACGGCAGTGGCCCACAACGTTTCCGCGCCCGTGCTCCAGCGCCGCGCCAGCAAGCGTCAGCCACGGCTCGCCAGCGCCGGGCGCCATCGCAGCTAACGGCGCTCGCGTCTTCCCGATCGCCCGTTACCGAGGCCCTGTTTTGCGCGCGTTGGCGCCGCGCGTGCGATCTGGCGGAAAGCGAGGCTCGCCGCCGGGCCGCGCAAGACGGCTTGCGGCCGGCCTTGCCTCACCGCGAGCTGCTTGCCTGAATGGGCGCCGCTGGCTCACCAATGGCAACGTCCACTTTCATGTCGAGCACCCAGTGATTCCGCATCCAGCATTCTGATTGGTGCGGATCGCCGTTGTTTGCGCATCTGGCGGGCAGTCCTGCTCATCTGAGGCAGATTCGTATTTCGTTCCGGGTCTTGTTTCTTGTTCTCG
>JBEKPY010000061.1:0-38870 GCA_049520275.1 Bryobacteraceae bacterium | reverse complement strand
GGCGTGTCGGCGCTGGCGATAGCGGTGTCGCTGGTGCCGCCGCCGGACGTGCCCGCGGTGTGGAGGTTCGAGGGGAAGGTGGTGGCGGGGCTGGTGTTGACGGGGTTGCTGGGGAGGGTGATCTTTGTGCGGAGCCGGGCGCGGTGGGCGTGAGACGGGGTTCTCGGGAAACTAATCTGACGCTCCGTTCGTTTCGAGACGGGTACCATGTGCTGTCGTACAATCAGCTCGGGAGCGACAGGAATGGAGCTGCGAAAGGTTGAGGGGATCGAGAACCTCCTTGAATCCCTCTCGCGGGTTGAGGCGCCCGGCAAGACCCATCATGTAGTGTATCCTTGGCACGAGTATTCGAGAGTCCCCGGTCGAGATATTGGCTTCTGGTACTCAGCTGAGCGTTGTCAATACAGCACCCTGCGCCGGCTGGTACTGCAGGAACTCAAGAGACTTAGTCATGCCGTCAGCGACCGGCTCGCTGACGGCATCGTGTTGGCGTTTACACTTATGCCCAGAACGCAGGATGCCCTTACCGAGTTTGAGAGACTTCTCGGTTCCTTTGTCGGCGCTGCCGTGTCGCAGTTCCTTCTAATTCCAACGTCGGCACTTATGAAGGTCATGGAGCTGGGCCAGTCGCCAAAAGACGACCTGATTGGGTTCTTCGGGCACGGTCCCTTTCGGTACGCACCGCTCGCCGGTGATTTGATGGAAGAGGTCAGGGATCGAATCGTGGGGATCGGCCTGAGCAACTTCTTGCCGGAGCTCGATAAGTTTTTTGGGTGTATTGCAGTATATCGTGAACCGCAGCGGACAAGCATTGTCGATTTTGCTTCCTTGGGGTTTGGGGGCTGTAGATCGCCTGAGGTGATCGACGTAATGCAGTCCTACTTTGATGATGTGGCGGGCACACTCTTTGAGGGCTTCTGGCAGGAGCATATGAAGACCCAGTACCTTTGCGCTGCTGCCGGTGCGGCCGTGCTGGACCGTACGTCACTCGAATCCCTGCCTGGAACCGGATGGCTCACGATCTTCTGGGGTTTTGCGTTGTTCGCCGGCAACGGCATGATCAGCTTCATTACTGAGGAAGGCCATCGTAAGGGCTCTATAGCCGTGCGGGTCCACTCTGCTGGCATTGATCTGAATGAGGCGGAGCGTCGTGTCGAGTTGGAACTGAAAGAGCAACTCGGGCCGGGCTCACACAAGGTGTTTCTGTCTCTCGAAAACTTCGCTAGGCTTGTGGCCCGCTCTCGCGAGCTCCAGAACAGAGGCTATGTCGAGGAAAGTTTTACGTTGCTCATGGTTGCTCTGGAATCCATTCTGGCAAACAGGGACTCAATTTCGAGCACCTTGAGCCAACGTGTTGGCGTGATTTGGGCGGTGTCTCAGGACAAACAGTTTAAGGATTCAATTAGGTTAATTCAAAGCCTCTACGATGCTCGGAGCAAATTCGTGCACCAAGGCCAACCTATTGCCCAGAATTTACTCGACGTTTTGAGCGAAGTATGTCGTGCCGTGTTCTTCGCGGCCTATCGTAGTCAGGCTCGTTCGACGAACAGCCAGGAAGAGGCTTGGAAAGATAGGTGGTTCTCTCTGCTCGACTACCTCTCCGCATGTTTCGATATTGGCGTCTCAGTCGATCCCGGCGTCGCCAGCATTGCCGGAGTACTGAAGAGTCCTTCCGTAACAGCTAAGGCGCCGATCTGAGCGCTCGATCAGCCCCGATACCGGGTAAGCCCATGACAACGC
The DNA here is from genome assembly GCA_049520275.1 of Bryobacteraceae bacterium. Lineage (GTDB taxonomy): Bacteria > Acidobacteriota > Terriglobia > Bryobacterales > Bryobacteraceae > CAWACP01. The sequence goes on along the minus strand of JBEKPY010000061.1, from coordinate 37,130 downwards.
CGGGCATCAGGTGTCTTCCCGCGGGAAGCTCTTCCACATGTCCTGCTGGTTCTTCTCAATCGCATCCGCAGAGAGCGAAATGCCGAGGTCAGCCCACAGGCCTTTTACGCTCCTGAATGGCCTCCTGACTGCTTCGTCACGAAGGCTTGCGGCGTAGCCTAGGACTTCCCGTTGCTTGTCGGCCGACAGCGCCCGGACGGCTTCCAGGATGTCCTCTTCGAGAGACACGGCAATAGTCCTTGTGTAGCGGGGCTCCTTCTCCAGGAGCCCCGCTACACACCTACTCCGTCTTCTTCTTGCGTGGCTGCCGCCGTGGCCGCTCGCCGCTTCCCGCCGCCGTTTTGCGTGGACGCGGCGTTCTCGGCGCGCGGGGGGCCCGCTTGCGCACCACCGGCTCCGGCACCGGCGGCGGATTGGGCTCGAACATGGATGGCTGGCCGGGAACGATCGGCTGCTTCTCCTCCTCCTCTTCCTCCTCCACGGTCGGTTCGGCCGGATGCTCGGGCAGCGCCGGCGGGTAGAATTCGGCGCCCAGATAAACGGTTACCTTGTCCTCATCCGGCTCGATGCGCACCACCAGCTTGTCCTGCGCGTAGTTCAGGAACTCGGCGAACTCCTGGAAACCGATGTCGGCCACCGCGAACGTGGGATGCTCTTCCTGCATCCACTGCTCGAGATGCTCGGCAGCCACGCCGTTCTCCACATCCAGACGGTGGACCTCCAGCACGTCGCGCAACAGCGGCAGCGATTCCTCGGGCTTCCGGGTGGGTCGCTCCGGCTGCGCGCCGCCGCTTCCTTTGCGCTCGATAATGTAACGGCCCCCGGTTCCGCTCACCTCGATGAAATCGGCCTTCTTCAGCCTCTCCACAAAATCGGAAAAGCTGCCCGCGCCGTAGGCCTTCTCGCTGAACGCGGGATCGAGCTGCAGCATGGTGGATTTCAGCAGCCCCAGTTGCGGCTGTACGGCGCGGCGTTCCAGCACTTGCAGAGCGCGCTCCACCAGCGGCATGGCCTGCGCCAGGTCGAGCGGCGCGGCGCGCGGAGCACGACCGCGGTCGCGGCCCTCGCGCTGTTCCCTCGGCTCGCGGTCGCGGCCGTGATGTTGACGGCGATCCCGGTCCCGCGTCTCCCCCGGCAGCGTAGCGGACTGAACCTGAGCCGCCGGAGCCGCCGGCGCCGCCGCCACGGTCGCGCCATCGCTCAACAGCGATTCGTAGCTGATGAATTCGTGACAGTTCTGTTGCAGGATGGTGCTGGTGAAGGCCTTCCCGCCCAGTACGTAGACGGTTTTGCCGTACTCCTTGAGCTTGTTCACCAGCGGGATGAAGTCGCTGTCGCCGCTGATGATGGCGAACGCGTTCACGTGCTCGTGGGTGAAGGCCATCTCCAGCGCGTCCAGCGCCAGGTTAATGTCCGCGCCGTTCTTGTCGCCGCGCGGCGAGGGGATGCGCTGTACCATCTGTACGGCGTTCTCGGCCATGCGGCGGGTGGCCTGTTCCTGGCGGCTCCAGTTCGCGTAGGCGAACTTGGCCACGATGTCGCCGCGTTCCTTGAACGCGTCGAGCGCCAGCGAGACGTCGAAGTCGCGCTGTAGCGTTGATTTCACGCCGATTTCGATGTTGTCGTAATCGACAAATACGGCTATCGTTAGTTTCTCTTCCAAATTAACTCCTCAATAAACGCGCATTACCGACGAACGAATGACTTCGGCAATCGCGTCCAGCGATGAGCCGGGCTGAAACACCGCGGCCACGCCATTTCCCCTCAATTCCGCGGCGTCCGCGTCGGGGATGGTTCCACCGACCACGACAAGGACGTCATCCATGCGCTTTTCGCGAAGCAGCTCCATGACGCGCGGCACGATCGCCCGGTGCGCGCCCGACAAAATGGACAGCCCGATCACCTGCACGTCCTCCTGCAGCGCCGCGTTCACGATCATCTCCGGGGTCTGGCGCAGGCCGGTGTAAACCACTTCCATGCCCGCGTCGCGCAGGGCGCGGGCAATTACCTTCACCCCACGGTCGTGACCGTCCAGGCCCGCTTTGGCCACCAGCACCCGGATCCGGGTGTCCATATATCTACCTGCGATTATAGAACGCCGCTCTCCTGGTATGTCCCGAACACGTCGCGCAGGGCGTCGCAGATCTCGCCGGTGGTGGCCAGCGCGCGCACCGAATCGAGGATCGCGGGCATGGTATTCGCCGTCCCCTCAGCCACCCGCCGCAGCTCGTCCAGCGCGCCGCGCACGCAGGCGTTGTCGCGCGCCGCCCGCAACTCCTTCAGCCTGGCGGCCTGGCTGGCCTCCGCGGTTTCGTCGATCTGCAGCAGCTCGATGGGCTGGTCATTCTCGCCAGCCGGCGCCTGGAACGCGTTCACCCCCACAATTATCCGTTCGCCGCGCTCCACGGCGCGCTGGTAGGCATAGCTCGCGTCGCCGATCTCACTCTGCGGGAATCCCTTCTCGATAGCGGGAATCATGCCCCCCAGCCCGTCGATGCGGTCGATATAAACGCCGGCCGCCCGCTCCACCTCCCGCGTCAGGTTCTCGAGGAACCAGCTCCCGCCCAGCGGATCGGCCACCGCGGGCACGCCGCTTTCGTGGGCGATGATCTGCTGCGTGCGTAGCGCGATGGTCACCGCCTTCTCGCCCGGCAGCGCGTAGGCTTCGTCCAGCGAATTGGTGTGCAGCGATTGCGTGCCGCCCAGCACCGCGGCCAGCGCCTGCAGCGCGGTGCGCACCACGTTGTTGTACGGTTGCTGCCACGTGAGCGAGCAGCCCGCCGTCTGCGCGTGGAAGCGAAGCTTCATGCTGCGCTCGTCACGGGCGCCGAAGCGGTCGCGCATGGTCCGCGCCCAGATGCCGCGGGCGGCGCGGTATTTCGCGATCTCCTCGAAAAAATCGTTGTGCGCGTTGAAGAAGAAGCTGAGGCGCGGCGCGAAGCTGTCCACCGGGAGGCCGCGCGCCATGGCCCACTCCACGTATTCGATGCCATCCCGCAGCGTAAAGGCCAGCTCCTGCACGGCCGTCGAGCCGGCTTCGCGGATGTGATAACCGCTGATCGAAATGGGATTGAAGCGAGGGGCGTGCTGTGCGGCGTACTCGATGACGTCGGTCACCAGCCGCATGGAAGGGCGCGGCGGGTAGATGTACTCCTTCTGCGCGATGTACTCCTTGAGGATGTCGTTCTGCAGCGTGCCCGCAAGGCTGGTCCACGGGACGCCCTGTCGTTCCGCCACCGCCAGGTACATGGCCCAGATTACCGGAGCCGGCGAGTTGATGGTCATCGAGACGGTGACGTCGCCCAGCGGGATGCCGCGAAACACCGTCTCCATGTCGGCCAGCGAGCTGACCGACACCCCGCACTTGCCCACCTCGCCGGCCGCGTTGGGATGGTCGGCGTCGTAGCCCATCAGCGTGGGCAGGTCGAACGCCACCGAGAGCCCGTTCTGGCCTTGCGCCAGCAGGTAGAGGTAGCGGCGGTTGGTTTCCTCCGGCGTGGCGAAGCCGGAGAACTGGCGCATGGTCCAGAGGCGCCCGCGGTACATGTCGGCGTGGATGCCGCGGGTCCATGGGAACTGGCCAAGCGGCGGGATGTCGCCGGCGGTGTCCGCTGGCCCGTACGATTCCTTGAGCGGGATGCCGCCGAGGGTCTCCCTTGAGGCGGCGTCCGCGGGCGGCTTCGAAGCCATGCAGGCCATTGTAGCGCCCGCGCGGCAGGTGCACTCAGAACGGGAAGCGCACGGTGATCACGGTGGCGTGGTTGTAGCTGTGATAGTGCGTGGCGGCGATCTGGAAGCCCGCCCCGACGGCCATCGCCAGCCGCCGGTTCAGCTTAAACCGCCCCAGAATCAGCCCCGGCGTAAGAAACACCTGCTTCCTGCCATTCAGCGTGCCGTCTTTCCAGGAGGTGTCGTTGATCTCGCATTCCGGCCAGAGCTTTGCAGCCGGAATATGGTACTGGAATGTGGTGTTCCAGGCGATGGCGTGTCCGATGGTGTTCTCGTGGCTGGTGGGGAGGCCGCCCCCCAGCGTGCTCTGTATGTCGAATTTCCCCCAGCCTTTGCCGCCGGCGAGAGTGGGCGTGATCACGCCGCCTTTGGCGCCGTTACTATATGATCCCGTGGGAATGGTGGCCGCCAGAAACAGCGTGAGGATGTAGTTTCCGTGCTCCTCGTTGCCCGCCAGCAGCCGGTACTTGCCAAGAAACGACGCGTCGCCGAATCCGTCGTGGATCTTCGGGTTGTTGTGCTCCAGATACGGCGGCACGTTGAGAATCACTTCGACACGCTCGTACGGGATCAGTTCGAGGCCCTTGGAGTTGCCGAGGTTCACCAGGTCGTCGCCGGTGCTCATGCCTTCGACGAGGAAGTCGGTGCGGAACTCCTGTTCGAGGCGCGGGGTCACGGTGACCAGCGGCGTCATCCAGTGCGGCTGGCCGGCTTTGGCCTGATCCGAGCGGTCGAACCAGTCGCCGAAGAAACCACCCTGGGCGTGGAGAGCGCAGCAGAGAAGCGGGAAAGCGGGAAGCAGGCGTCTCATATACAATACTGAGTATTGTAAACGATACGCACCGCTCCCGCGCGTTTCCGGCGTGGCCGGGACTGTGCAGGGTAGTCCCGCTCAGAAGAACGCCTTGACCGCGTCGAATTCCTGATCGAAGGCGCTGCTCACCTGATCGGCCGCGTCCCCCACCAGCGCCAGGTATCGGTTTGGCGACGGCGCGTCGTGAGTCATGTTCTTCGGCGAAACGGAGATGTCCAGGTAGTTCACATACTCATTCGCGGCGGCCAGCAGGCTGCTCAGCCGTAAGGTCCGGCCGTCGGTGAGGGCCGTGGTGTCGGCCTCCGGCGCGTGATGGTAGCGCACCGCGCTACGAATCGGGCGGGGCAGATTCCACGAAACCAGCGCCATGGTCGAGACCTCCGCATGGTCGAGACCGATCAGGCTCCGCTCGCACTCGCACAGCTTTCCTTCGTCCCCCTGGTACCGGCACATGATGTTCCCGTATTCGTCCTGCAACGAGGTGGCGATCAGAAGCCGTCCCAGATCGTGCAGAAGACCCGCTGCGAACGCCCCCTCCTCAAATACCACCGGAACGCGCTGCGCCATCAGATCGGCAAGCACGGCCACGGCAACCGAATGCATGTTGAATTGCCTGGTGGACCAGCCTGCCGGCGATCTCATGGTGGTCCACATGCGGGCCACCGACATGCTCAACACGGCATTCCGCAGCTTGTTGACCCCCAGCAGCGAGACCGCATAGCGGATGGAACTCACCTCGGCACGGCGGTTGTAGAGCGCCGAGTTAACCAGCTTCAGAATGTTCCCGGCGAGCACCGTATCTTTCTCAATCAGCTCCGCCAGATAGGAAAACGAGACCTCCTCCCGCCCAAGGCTGGCAAGAACGCGATTCAGTGTGGGTGAAAACGGCGGAAGCCGTCCTAAACCGGCAAGGAGCTGCTCCTTGTAATTCGTCTGTGTGAGAGAGGCTGGCACCGAACCGTATATCGGCGGAATGGGCCTCCGGGATGAGGGCTGCCCTTCATCCCCCCACTGGCTGACCCGCACGGCTCGGATCCGAGCCCGGACGGTTCGGGAGCGGGCCATTCTCGACGGAGGCACGCAAGCAGCGATACAGCGCCAGCGGCCCGGCGGCAACGAATCCCCCAATCAGGCCGGGCATACGGCGCATGTCGCTGGCCACCGAGCCCGCAGCGCCGCCGGTTACCAGCACGCCCCGCCGCATGGCATACAGATTGAACAGTGTTGAGATGGCGGTGAAACAGAGGGAAGAAACGATGCTGCCGCGCAGACGGGGTGTGTGCCGCGCCAGATGCACCGCGAATTCGATGGAATGGGACGACAACGGCAGCAGCACCATTACGGTGACGCCCGCTTTCCAGACGGGCTCGGCTTTCCGGAACGCCTGGGTAAGTGCTCCGTAAAAGCCGGACGTCGCCCCACGAAAGACAAACTCCGCCAGCATTGCTCCCTCGGCCGCATGCAGTCCCGCCCGGAGATTGCAGAAGAAGAAGATGGCGGCCCGGAGGAGCGAGCTGAACACCGCGGATTTCCAGTTCCATCTCCGCAGCAGCAGGCCGCCTGGCCTGGCGCAGAGCTGCCGGAACACCTCGAGACGACCTTCCGCCTCTGGTTCGACCGCACTTCGCCGAACTCACTGCCGCTCCGCATTGAGTTTCAGCCGAAGTCGTATTTGCGCCTGGTGTTCGGTGCCGTGCCGGCGGAAGATACGACGGTGGTGAAGTCCTTCACCGATGCCATCCCTGGCGCGCAGACGGGCGAGGCATCCATCACGCGCGCGGCCTTTCGCCGACCAGGAGCGGAGATGCAGGTCCGCCCTTCTCCAGGTGCGCTCGCCGACCCTGAACTGGCGAGCCGCTCACTGGCGCTGGCGCCGCGATGATTCGCCTACTCCGGCTGAACGCCCCGGAGAGAGTTGCGGAGCGGAGATTGCTGCAAGTGCTGGGCAGCTATCCTGTACGCTGAGATCGAAAGAGGGAGGCCTTCGAAGTATGCTCAACTGGCTCGTCGCCGGCGTCGGCGACATCGCGAAGAAGCGCGTTCTCCCGGCCATCCTCGCCGAGCCGCGCAGCAAGCTTGCCGGCCTGGTCACGCGCGACCCGGCCCGCGCCGCACCGTACGGAGTCCCCGGCTGGCGGTCGCTGGACGAGGCGCTGGCCGAATCCGGCGCGGACGCGGTCTACATCGCCACGCCGGTCTTCCTGCACGCCCCCCAGAGCATTGCCAGCCTGCACGCGGGCAAACACGTGCTGTGCGAGAAGCCCATGGCCCTGAACTACGCCCAGGCCTGCGCCATCGAGCGCGCCGCGTACGAAACCGGCCGCACCCTGGGCATCGCCTACTATCGCCGCCTTTACCCCAAGGTAGATCGCGCGCGGGAGCTGCTCGCCGCCGGCGCCATCGGGCAGCCCTTCCTGGCCGAGGCCACCTCCCACGACTGGTTCTACCCGGCCGGCACCGCGCGCGACTGGCTCATCGATCCTAAGCGCTCCGGCGCCGGCCCCCTGCACGACATCGCCACGCACCGCATCGATCTCATGAATTACCTTTTCGGCAAGCCGGTTCGCGCGGGCGGCTACGCCTCCACGCTGGCGCATCCCATCGAAGTGGAAGACAACGCCACGGTGTGGATCGAATACGCCACGGGCGTGCGCGGCATCGTGGACGTGCGCTGGCACTCGCGCGTGCCCCGCGACGAATTCCGCATCCGCGGCACCGAGGGCGAAATGGACCTCTCCCCGCTGAACGGGCCGTCCATCGTCTGGCCCGGCGGCCGCGAGGAGCTTCCGCCGCACCCCAACCTCCACTACCCCTCGGTGCACAACTTCGTGAACGCGGTTCTCGACGGTGAACCGCTGCGCTCTACCGGTGCGTCGGCGCTCCCCACCGCCTGGGTGACCGGGGAAGTGATGGACGGTCCCGGCTACGTCATCGCCTCGCGGCTGCGCACGCCCGGCATGAAGTAGCCAATGCGCGCGCCGGTTTGAGTGCCTCAGGCCCGTCCAGCGCGGCCTTTCAGCCTCCAGACCGCGACTCGCATTGCGTGTCCAGCTACACTGAGATCTCATGCGCTGGAGCAAGCTGTTCATCCCCACGTTGCGGGAAAACCAGGCCGAGGCCGGGACTGTCAGCGATCGGCTTCTGCTTCGCGCCGGCTATGTCCGGCACGGCTACATGTTCCTCGGGCAGCGCGCACTGCGGAAGATTGCGCGCGTCGTGCGCGAAGAGATGGAGGCGATGGGCGCGCAGGAAGTATCGCTGCCCCATGAGGACGCCGCCGCCACGGTGGCGCGTGAGCTGCGCAGCTACCGGCAGCTCCCGCAGATCTGGTATCGGATGCGCGGCGAACGGATGGACGCCTGGTCGTTCGACATCGACGTCCGGCGCGCCTGCGAGCGCATCTTCACGCGTTGCCAGTTGCCGTTCCTGGCCCTGGGGGCGGCGCAGTCGCACGACTTCCTTGTCGAGGCCGAGGCCGGCGAGGGCTGCATGGTCCAGTGTCCGAGCTGCGGCTACACGGCCACGCGGGACCTGGCGGTGGCGACACCCGTGGCGCCGCCTGCGGCCGATCCCGCGGGCGACCGGACGCCCGAGGAGTTCCACACGCCCGGCCGCAAAACCATCGCCGACGTGGCCGATTTCACCGGCCTTCCGGAAACGACACAGATGAAAAGCCTGGTGCTGGTTGCCGCCGGCCGCCCAGTGCTGGCGCTGGTGCGCGGCGACCATCAGCTCAGCGAAGCGAAGTTCGCCGCCGCTCTCGGCGTTTCCGCGCGCCCCGCGCAGCCGGAGGAGATCCGCGCGTGGTTCGGGGCCGGGGCCGGCTCGCTCGGTCCGCTGGGCGTAAACAACATGCGCGTGATTGCCGACGAGGCTTTGCGCGGGCGGCGCAACATGATCTCCGGCGCCAACCGGGACGATTACCATCTGCGCCATGTCACTCCGGGCGAGGATTTCCAGCCCGAGTATTTCGACCTTCGACGGGTGGAGGCCGGCGATTTCTGCCAGCGTTGCAGCGCGGCGCTCGCATTTCGCAAGGCCATCGAAATCGGGCGCCTCCGTGAGCTCGGCGGCGAGAGCTTGCACGTCACCAACGAAACCGGCGCAGAAGTACCCATCCGGATGGGCTCATGCGGCATCGACATCGCGGCCATGCTCCGCGCGGCCATCGAACTCGGGCACGACAAGGACGGCATGGTGCTCCCCGCCGCGATGGCGCCGTTCGACGTGGTGATCACGCCCGTGAACGTGCAGGATGCCGGCCAGCGCGAAACCGCCGAATCGCTCCACGCCGAGTGCGGGCGCATCGGCCTCGACGCGCTTTATGACGACCGCGACGAGCGCCCCGGCGTGAAGTTCAAGGATGCCGACCTCATTGGCGTCCCCTGGCGCATCACCGTCGGCAAGAAGCTGGCCCAGGGAATGGTGGAGGTGGTCGAGCGCCGCGCCAGGGCGTCGCGCGACAAAGCCGTCGCCGAGGCCGCCCGGTTCGTGAAGGACCAGGTGCAATGAGCGCCAACTGGCAGGAGGTCCGCGCCGAGTTTCCCGGCCTCCAGGGACGCACGTTTCTGGACACCGCCACCTTCGGCCAGTTGCCGCGCCGCACCGTGGAAGCCGTGTCGCGCCATTTCGCGCGCCGCGACGAAACCGCCGCCCGCGACTACCTGAGCTGGTTCGACGACGCCGAGTCCACCCGAGGAAGCATCGCACGGCTCATCCACGCCTCCGCCGACGACATCGCTTTCGTACAGAACGCGTGCACCGCGCTGGCCACGGTGATCGCCGGCATCGCCTGGCGTCCGGGCGATCGCGTGGTAACGCTGGCGCACGAATTCCCCAACAATCTTTATGCTCCCGCGCCGCTGCTGGAGCGCGGCGTCGAATTCGTGGAGACGACGTGGGAGCGGTTCGAAGAGTCCCTGAACGAGCGCACCCGCCTGGTCCTGCTCAGCACGGTGAATTACGCCACCGGCTTTCGTCCTCCGCTGGAGACCGTCGGGCCGCGGCTGAGGGAACGCGGCATTGCGCTGTACGTGGACGGGACGCAGAGTGTGGGCGCATTGCGCTTCGACGTGCGGCGCGTTCAGCCGGCCGCCCTCGCCGTGCACGGTTACAAGTGGTTGCTGTGCCCCAACGGCTGCGGTTTCCTGTACGTGCGCCCGGACGTGCGCGAGTGGCTGCCACCGAACGTGGTCGGCTGGCGCAGCCACCACGACTGGCGCAACGTGAACAACCTGCATCACGGCCGGCCCCAGGCATGTTCGCGCGCCGAGAAGTACGAGGGCGGCATGCTGGCCGTGCCCCTCGTCTACGCGCTCGATGCTTCCGTCAACCTGCACCTGGAGCTTGGCCCGGAAGCCATCGAACGGCGCGTAACGGGCCTCGCCTCGCAACTGCGCGGTATCCTCCTCGCGGCGGGCGCCACCGTTCCGGACCACGGCTCGCAGATCGTCACCGCGTGCTTTCCCGGCGTCGACGCCTCCGCGCTGTACCGGCGCCTCGAGGCGCGCAAAGTGCATGTTTCGGCCCGTCACGGGGCACTGCGGGTGTCCGCCCACTTCTACAACGACGAAGGCGACCTCGCGCGTTTCCGCGAAACCCTGCTGGAAGAGCTTCGCCCGTAACCATCCGTCACCGCCGGGCATCATTACATGAGTAATCAGCAACTCGACTGTTTACAAATACTTACAAAGGACCTTGCATGGCCCCGTTCCGAACCGGCAGACTTTGCGCTACAATCGCGCTCGGCCTCGCGCTGATTCCTTCCCGGATGCTGGCGCAGCAATCCGCTCCCGCGGCCACTCCCGCCCCCGCGGACCCGCCCGCCAGCAGACCACAGCCGGGCACTCCGGCCGACAACAAAGACCAGCAGCCGGACAAGCGCATCTTTGGCGTGTTGCCGAACTACCGGACGGCGGCAAAAACGGCGGAGTACGCGCCCATCAACACCCACCAGAAGTTCATGATCGCCGTCAAGGATTCCTTCGACTGGCCCGTGTACTTCGTCTCCGGCGCATTCGCTGCGCTGTATCAGATTGAGAACCAGAATCCTTCGTTCGGTCAGGGCATGAAGGGTTATGCCCACCGCTACATCACCTCCTATGGCGACCAGGCGATCGGCAACATGATGACCGAAGCGATCGTGCCCACGCTGCTGCATGAAGATCCCCGCTATTTCCCCATGTGGGGAGGCGGAAAATGGCGCCGGATCTGGTGGGCCGGCACCCGCGTCATGGTCGATCGCTCGGACAATGGCGGGACGCGCTTCAACTTCTCCGAGTGGCTCGGGAACGGCGCCGCGGCCGCGATCGGGAACGTGTACTATCCGCAGTCCCGCGGCTTCGGTCCCACCTGGCAGCGAACCTATACGCAGGTGGCTACCGATGCCTTCTCCAACGAGCTGAAGGAGTTCTGGCCGGACATCAAGCGCCGTCTGGTCAAGCGATCGAATAACACCGGCGCGGATGCTGCAAGTTCGACCAGCCAGCATTAACGGCGAACCGGTCAATTTTGCTTTGCCAGGGCCAGCCGGTGGAGCCGCGCGCCCAGCTTTTCACGGGCGGCGGTCAGGGCCGCTGGGTCGTTGCTGAACGTGTAGGCGTTGGTGATGAAAGAGCGAGTGATCTGCCGGGCGAGGTCCGCCTCGCCCGCCTTTGCCAGGGCAAAAAGGTACTCGTAATCCTCCATCCCGTCACGGATCAGCTTCAGCCGGATACTGGCCACCGGGATCGGCGTCTTTCCACCGATGCGAGCGGCCGTGCCCGGGTAGTACAACGCGCCGTCGCCGTTGCCGCCGGAAGAGTAGAGGCGGTTCCAGGGATCTTTGCCCCAGCCGTCGGTACCGTAGTACAACTCCCCCTGTATTCCATAGAGCCACGCCATCCACTGGAAAATTCGATTTCTCACCGGGGATGCATCCACCATGTATGACGGCCAGGTGCTTGTCTTCGGCCCGGGAACGCCGTCCTGACAGCTCTCGTGCTGGTTGCAGGATTGGTACCACCAGAGCTCTTTGCCGGGGCGTTTCAGCCATTCGTCGTAACTGGCCCTCCGGCTGGCGCCGTCCGGTGGCTGAATCGCGTTCACCACGGGCACAAGAATGTCGATGAAGTCGAGCACGCCGTTGTGCGCCGCCGTCGCAATATCGGTGGTGACAAGAATGGGCACACCCGGAGCGACGCCGCGGAATGTACTCGCTCTGGACGAGAGCTGGCTCCAGGTGCATCCGGCGGGCGGTTCGTCGCACAGGTACCATGACAACCTGGGCAGCCAGCCCATTTTCTTAAAATGCTTCAACCAGTCTTTGACGTCATCGGCGTCGAGGCCGCTGGCGTAATCGATCGCGGTGAGGCGCGCTCCCGGCAAGGTGGTTTTTGCCCGGCCGCTTAACAGAGGGCCGTAGACGGTGTCGAACTCCCGCCACATGCCCTCGGGTTTGGTTGGCTTCGGAAGCAACCCGGCGATGGTGACCCGGTGATCGAGAAAGAACGCGGCGGTTGCGGCGTGCGTGAGCGCCAGGCCATCTTCGGGGTAACCCTTGCTTCCCGGATACTTGCCGCAACCATCGAGCGAACCATAGGCGGCATAGCAAAGAGCGGCATAGTCGAGGGCAAAAGCGCTCTTCAGCGTCGCCGTCGAGGGAAGCTCGAAATCCCAGACCTTCAGCCGTGCCGGGACCTTCGCCAGAACCTGCGCCCCGTCGTTGACGGTCACTGTCGCCAGATAGTAGCCTGAGGGCGTTCCAGGCGGAACGAAGACATCGATCCACGCACTGCGCGTCTCATGGGGAGGCACGGTAACCGGAAAGGCATTCCGGGGTTCATGGAACCAGGGGTCGCGCGGTGGAATCAGGGCGTCCGGAGTCAGGCCGGGCGTTCCGTTCGCGTCGGAGACGGTGGTGACGTTCAGGTAGGCTTCGCGGAAGACGCTGACATTGGGATCGGCTGGGATTCGCTCGCCTGTTCGCGCTTTCACGAAATCGCTCACCGTGACATTCAGTTGAATGGGCATCGCCGCGGCATGGACATGCACCTGGAAACTCTCAAACTCGTTGCGCGCCGCGGAGATTTCGGCCGAACTCGAGCCTCCGGGGGTCGCGCCGGGTTTGATTTTTGCCAGCGGCCCGGTAACCCAGACATTGGCAGGACAACGGAACTGGTTTGTCGCCATGTCTGGAAGAAAACGACCGTCCAGAGGATCGATTTTCCCGGCGGCCGAAGCGGCCAGCGATAAGCCTGCCGCCCCGCAACAGAGCAGAGCGAGGTTCCTGAGCGCGGTCATGGCGTAGCCTGGTTTTGCAATAGCCAGGCTAGCATAGATCGACTGTGCTGGAGCCGGACCGCAGGCGCTACCAGCGCAATCGCCTCGCCGCGGAAGCAATGCTCTTCCAGATGTTTCCCCAGTCCGTGGAGTCTCCCCTACACCAGGAAGCCGCGCCCCCGTTCGCCCCGGCTTGCCTGCCACCCAGGGGCTGCATGCTCCCACTCGGTGAAAGTGCAATTGACCCCCTCTGTTCCGGCAGGATACACTGATTGTTGAGTTTTTGACCGGCATTCCAGGCAGTTGGCCCGCAGTCCCGCCAGCCAGCAGCGAACCCGGCCCGCCATCAGGAGGCTAATTCGTTTGTCCAACATGCGCCACATCTTCACGTCCGAGTCCGTCACCGAGGGCCATCCCGATAAGATGGCGGACCAGATCTCCGACGCCGTCCTCGACGCCGTTCTCGCGGACGACCCAACCGGCCGCGTGGCCTGCGAGGTGCTCGTAACAACGGGAATTTGCGTGGTTTCCGGCGAGATCACCACCACCACCTATGTGGACGTCCCCAAGCTGGCGCGCCAGGTGATTCAGGATATCGGCTACAACGACGCCACGTTCGGATACGATTCGAAGACCTGCGGCATTCTGAACATGATTCAGAGCCAGTCGCCGGACATCGCCATGGGCGTGGACACCGGCGGCGCGGGCGATCAGGGCCTGATGTTCGGCTACGCGTGCAACGAAACTCCCGAACTGATGCCGCTGCCCATCATGCTGGCGCACAAGCTGGTGCGCAAGCTGAGCGAGGTGCGGCGCGCGGGCATTGTCGACTTTCTGCGGCCGGACGGCAAAAGCCAGGTGAGCGTCGAATACGTGAATGGCAAGCCCAGGCGCCTGGATGCGATCGTCGTTTCCACGCAGCACTCCGACCGGGTCTCCACCGAAGAGCTTCGCGCCGCGGTGAAGAAGCACATTATCGATCCGGTGGCGCCGGCCGGCATGGTGGATTCGGGCACGCACATCCACATCAACCCAACGGGGCGTTTCGTAGTGGGCGGTCCGCACGGCGATACCGGCCTGACCGGCCGCAAGATCATCGTGGACACCTACGGGGGCATGGGGCGGCACGGCGGCGGCGCGTTTTCCGGCAAGGACCCCACGAAGGTGGATCGCTCGGCCTGCTACATGGCCCGCTATATCGCCAAGAACCTGGTGGCCTCCGGTCTGGCGGACCGTTGCGAGGTGCAACTGGCCTACGCCATCGGAGTTGCCGAGCCGGTTTCGGTGATGGTGAACACGTTCGACACCGGGTCCGTGGAAGACGAGCGGCTGGTGGGGCTGATTCGCGAGCTCTTCCCGCTGACGCCGCGCGGAATCATCGACCACCTGCGGCTGCGCCGGCCGATTTTCCGGAGCACCGCCGCGTTTGGGCATTTTGGCCGCACCGAAGATACCTTCACGTGGGAGGCCGCGGACAAAGCCGAGGCCCTGCGCGATGGTTCGCGGGTTGCCGCCGTCGCGCAGTGATTTCGAAGACCGCGCGGAGTGTTGCCCATGATGAGGGGCGGACTCTCAGTCCGCGCGGAGCCTCTCAGCCAGGTGCGCGGCGTCTTTGCCGCGCCGGGCGAATACGCGATGTGGCTCTCAAAGCGTTGCCGGAGCGTCTACGGTGCGCTCGTTGCGCACGTTGCCGGTGTTTAACGTGCCGGCGGGCTCGAACAGCAGCACGTGCACTTCCTGGCTGGCACATGGCCGGTGCACGGCGCCGCGCGGCACGATGACGAACTCGCCCTCGTTGACCTCCATGCTCTGTTCCGCGCCGGACTCATCGCGATATTCCATGCGGAACGAGCCGCGCACCACCAGGAACAACTCGTCTTCGTGGTCGTGATGATGCCACACGAAGTCGCCCTGGAACTTCACCAGCTTGACGTGTTGCCCGTTGAGCTCCCCGGCGATCCTGGGCGCCCAGTGGTCGGAGAACGAGGCGAACTTTTCGGCCAGGCGGACCTTGTTCATTAACAGACGATAGCACCCGACCACGGGCCGCCGGACCGCGATACAGTGGAGGCAAGAACGCCTATGTCACGCTGTGTCTTTTTTTTCGCCTCCCTGCTGAGCGCAGTGGCCCTGAGTGCCCAGTCCGCGCCCACGCTCGCCGTCGATGCCAACGCCGCGCGGCACCCCATCAGCCCGTACATCTACGGCATCAACGAGTGGCCATCCTACAACGCGGGCCTGTACACCGATAGCGGCATGTCCGAAGCCATGCGCGTGGGGGTGCGCCGCTGGGGCGGCAACAACGCCACCAGCTACAACTGGCAGATCGACGTAAAGAACAACGACGACGACTGGTACTTCACCAACTACGTGGTGGGAGATGGCGTCACCTCGACATTCGACGTGTTCCACGAGCGGAACCTGCAGACCGGCACCCTCAGCCTTGGCACCGTCCCGGTGATGGACTGGACGCCGAAGCTGATTCCGGGCCAGCCCCTGGTGCTGGGGGTGCCGCTGAGCTGCAGTTACAGCGTGAAGAAGTACGGCGCGCAGCAGCAGGTGGACCCGTACGATTCCGACTGCGGCAACGGCGTGCTGGCCTCCACGGGGCAGAGAATTGTCAACTCTCCCAACGACGATTATCAGCCCATGACCCCAGCCTTCGCCGGTCAGTGGGTCACATCCATCATGAACAAGTACGGTGCTGCCAACAACGGCGGCGTGCCCGCGTGGAGTCTGGATAACGAACCGGAGTGGTGGGATAACGGCACGCACCCGGATATCTATCCCAACGCGGCCACCTACGACGACATGACGTCCCGCAACATCGCCACGGCGAAGGCCGTGAAGGCCGCGGACCCGACTGCGCTGGTCACCGGCCCGGTGCAGGCCGGCTGGCAGGGAATGATGTTCTCCAAGAAGGACTTCTACGCCGGCTGGGCCTACAATGGCGACTACTGGTCGAATCCCGTCGACCAGAACGCCCACGGCGGCGTGCCATGGCTGGCTTACTACCTGCAACAGATGCAGAAGGCCGGGCAAGCCGGCGGCCAGCGCCTCCTCGATTACCTGGATGTCCACGCCTACATCAGGCCGGATGCCCTCGGCGCCAGCGCCGGGGATGCCGCAATGGAGACCCTGCGGCTGACCTCCACACGCGCTTTCTGGGACCCCAGCTACATCCTGCCGATTCAAACGATTCCCAAGAGTGGCAACCCCTGTGACAACTACGACGCGCTCTGCGATGCCACCGGTAAGCAGGTGCCGCCGCAATTGATCCGGCAGATGTCCACATGGGTGAGTCAAGACTATCCCGGAACGAAGCTGGCCATCACTGAGTACACCTGGGGAGCGCTTGACTCCATTACCGGCGCTGTCGCTCAGGCGGACATTCTGGGGATCTTCGGGCGCGAGGGCCTGGACCTGGCCACGATCTGGCCGGACATCCCGAACCGTAGTATGATGCCGACCGACCCCGGCGCCTTCGCCTTCAGGATGTTCGTGAACTACGACGGGAACGGCAATCAGTTCGGCGAAACCAGTATTTCGGCCACCACCACCAATCCCGACACGCTCGACATTTTCGCCGCGCAGCGCTCGGATATGGCCCTCACCATCCTGGTGCTGAACAAGACGTCCGCCGCGATCACCGACAGCGTGAGCGTCGCCAACTTCACGCCCGCGGGCACCCTCCAGACATTCCAGTATAGTTCGGCGAACCTCAGCGCTATCGTGCCCGGCACGGCGGCCATCAGCGGAAACGCCATCAGCGCCACCTTCCCGGCCTACTCGATAACGCAGTTCGTGGTTCCCCAGTCGCAGTCGGTGATGACCGTGCCCCAGCCGGTCATCAACTGGGTGAATAATGCGGCTTCGTGGGACGCCAGTGATGCCGTGGCGCCGGGCGAGGTGGTGGCCATTAAGGGTACATCGGTGGGGACGGCGCAACTGCTGCTGGCCCCCGCCGGCAACCTGCCCACCAATCTGGGAGGCGTGCGCGTGCTGTTCAATGGCGTGCCGGCGCCCATGATCTACAGCGCGCCAATATCGGGCCAGACGCAGCAACTGGCCGCCATCGTGCCCTACGAGATCGTGGCCAACCCGGCCACCACATCGGTGAACGTGCAGGTAGAGGTGCAGGGGAACCGGTCGCTGCCGGTGGCGCTGCCGGTGGCGGCGGTGCTGCCGGGCCTGTTCACCAACGATTATTCCGGTCTCGGCCAGGCGGCACTGCTCAACTCGGATAACGGCGTGATCACGCGGAACGGCCCGTCCAATCCCACCACCACCCCGCTGCCCACGAAACCGGCCACTCGGGGCAGCTACATCGAGATTTTCGCCACCGGCGGAGGCCAGACCACTCCTCCGGGCGTGGATGGCCGGATGGTGACCAGCATCCTTCCCAGCCCGGTGCAGAGCTGTTCGGTGAAGATTGGCGGGCTGGACGCGAATGTGACCTTCTGTGGGATAACGTCCGGGCTGCTGCAGGTGAACGCCGTGGTGCCGACGTTAGTCACGCCGGGGGACAGCGTGCCCATCCAACTGACCATCGGGACCGTCACCAGCCGGGCCGGTGTGACCATCGTGGTGCAGTGAGGCGGTGCTGATTGTGTTCAGACATCTTCTGCTCGCCACGTCGATTTGCGGCATCCTGACGTTGAACGGCGCCTCCGGCCTTGCGCTGGCAGTGGATGCCAATGCCGCGCGGCATCCCATCAGCCCGTACGTTTACGGCATCAACTGGTATGCCGATACCGGGCTGGGGAGCGTCATGCACCTGCCGCTGCGCCGGTGGGGTGGCGACAACACCACCACTTACAATTGGCAGCTCGATGCCACCAACTCCTCCGCCGACTGGTATTTCGAGAACGGCCCGCAATACGATGGCGTCTCCGCCACGCCCCCCGGTCAGAATTCGTTCCAAATCTTCCATGAAACGAATCTGAAGTACGGCACGCTGAGCCTGGGAACCATTTCCCTGATGGACTGGACTCCCAAAAGCACAACCGGCTGCAGCTTCAACGTGGCGAAATACGGCGCACAGTTTGCGACAGATCCCTACAACCCCGCCTGTGGAGACGGCCTTCTTCCCGACGGCCAGACCCCGCTCGTCAGTGTGGCGCACACCGACCCAAGCGACACCTATCAGCCCGTCGATGAAACGTTCGCCCAGGCCTGGATGCGATCGCTCATCGCCACCTACGGCACGTCCACCTAGGGCGGCGTGGCTATGTGGAGCCTCGACAACGAGCCGGAGTGGTGGTACGGCACCCATTACGACATTTACCAGACGCCCGCCACCTTCGACGACATGACGGCCCGCACTCTGAAATGGGGTCAGGCGGCGAAAGCGGTGGACCCCGCGGCGCTACTCACCGGTCCGGTGCAGGCAGGCTGGTCCGGGATGCTGTATTCGCGCGCCGACATGGCCAGCGGATGGTCCACGCCGCCGTACCAGTATTGGGACAACCCCACGGACCAGAAGGCCCACGGGAACATGTACTGGATTCCGTACTACCTTTCCCAGATGCAGCAGTTCGAGCAGCATAACGGTTATCGCCTGCTGGACGTTCTCGACGTTCACGGGTACATCAATCCAGGCAACCTGACGGACACGCCGGGCGACCAGGCAACCGAGACGCTACGCATGACCTCCACGCGGGCGTTGTGGGACCCGAACTACATCGTCCCGAACACCAGCTTCGAGGACGATAGCGGCAATCAGGTGGCGCCGCAGTTGATTCCGCGCATGCACCAGTGGGTGGATCAGTATTATCCCGGCACCAGGCTCGCCATCACCGAGTACATGTGGCACAATCTCGGAGGCATCACGGGCGCCATCGCGCAAGCGGACATTCTCGGCATCTTTGGCCGCGAAGGTCTGGATTACGGCACGCTCTGGGGGCCCCCGCAGCTTACCGACCCTGGCGTGTTCGCCTTCAGGATCTTCCTTAATTACGACGGCACGGGCAATCAGTTCGGCGAGACCAGCATTTCGGCCACCAGCGACAATCCCGACGCGCTGTCCATTTTCGCCGCGCAGCGTTCCGATATGGCCCTCACCATCCTGGTGCTGAACAAGACGTACGCCGCCATCACCGATAATGTGAGCCTCGCCAACTTCACGCCCGCGGGCACGGCCCAGGTATGGCAGTATAGTCCGGCGAACCTCGCCGCCGTCGTGCGCCAGCCTGCCGACCTGACCATCGGCAGCAACACGATCAGCGCCGCCTTCCCGGCGCTCTCCATGACGCTGTTCGTGGTGCCGGCGTCGCAGTCCATGATGCCCGTGCCGCAGCCGGTCATCAAAATGGTGCAGAACGCCGCCTCGTGGCTGCTCAACACCCCGGTGGTGCCGGGCGAAGTGGTGGCCATTCTCGGCACGTCGCTCGGACCGTCGCAGGGCGTGTCAGCGCCGCTCGGGAACCTGCCAACGAATCTGGGAGGCGTGCGGGTACTCTTCAACGGCTTTCCGGCGCCCATGATTTACTGCTCGGCGCGCCAGGCGAACGTCGTGGTTCCCTATGAGATCGCCGCCAATCCAGCTACGACGTCAGTGAACGTGCAGGTGGAGTACCAGGGAAACCGGTCCGCGTCATTTCCAATGCAGACGGCGGCGGTGCTGCCGGGCCTATTCACCAGCCACTATTCCGGTCTCGGCCAGGCGGCGCTGCTCAACTGGGACAACGGCGTGATTACGCTGAACGGCCAAACGGATCCCTCCACTACTCCGCCCACAAAGGCGGCCACTCGCGGCGACCTCGTCGAGATTTTCGCCACCGGCGGAGGCCAGACCAATCCCCCGGGCGTGGATGGCCGGATGGTGACCAGCATCCTGCCCGCTCCCGTGCAGAGCTGTTCGGCGAATATTGGCGGGCTGGACGCAACGGTGAGCTTCTGCGGAGTGACTGACGGCCTGCTGCAGGTGAACGCCGTGGTGCCGATGGGCGTCACGCCTGGGGACAGCGTGTCCATCCAACTGACCATTGGGACCGCCACCAGTCCGGCCGGCGTCACCATCGTGGTGCAATAGGGCGGTGGGGCAGGCCGCGACCCGCCCCACGAGGGTTGTGTTCCGGTTACTGGTCCGATTTCGCGGGCCAGAACTTAATGGTGTAGAACAGGCCGGTAAGCAGCAGAACGGCTCCCCACCAGACGCCCGCGTGCAGGTTCTGAAGCACTACCGTCCGGACGGGCGGCACAAAAAGATCATAGACGCTCACGCCCGTGATGATGGCGCCGTACACCAGCAGAATGACGCCGATGAAGAACCAGATTGGGACCATTGATTTTTTTTCCATGGTTGCCTACCAGAAAATGATGTTGAGGATCACGAACACCACCGCCACCACGCTGGCCCAGAAGATCGGCTTTTGCCAGATGGTCAGATCGTGCTCCCTGGGCAGTTCGGTGAGGCCGTAAACGAGGCCGACCAGCTCCGCATCGGGTTTGGGTTTGGTCATGTAGGAGACCACCACGGTCACCACCACGCAGAGGAGGAAGGACCATAGCGCGCGATACATATTCTCGGCCATCGCCGAGGCGTGCGGCGACAGCGCGATGTACTGCAGTGCCGAGGGGTCCAGCTTGACCCAGGTCCACATGGCCAGCGAGCCGACGGTGCCGAGGCATAGGCCCCAGAATCCGGCGGCTGGCGAGGCTCGTTTCCAGAGCATCCCCAGAATCACCGTGCCAAACAGCGGCGCGATGATGAAGCTGAACACCGCCTGGACGTAATCCATGATGCTGGCGAATTGCATGACGAGGTAGGCGGTGCCGATGCTGACCAGCACGCCCGCGAGAGTGCACCAGCGGCCCATCGCAAGGTAGTGCTTGTCGGTGGCGTTCCTGTGGATGGAGGCGCGGTAGATGTCGTAGGTCCAGACCGTGGCGAAGGCGCTCACGTTGCCGGCCATGCCGGACATGAAGCCGGCAATGAGCGCGGTGACGCCCAGGCCCAGCAGGCCCGGCCCGAGGTAGCGCGCCAGCAACAGCGGCAGCACTTCGTTGTAGCTGTGTCCGCCGGTGGCGATGGCCTGCGACTGCGGCACCAGATCGGGAAGCACGGCGATACCAATCAGGCCGGGCAGGATGACGATGAACGGCACCGCCATCTTGAACGCCGACCCGATGATGGGCGCCATGCGCGCCGCCCGCAGGTTCCTGGCCGAGAGCACGCGCTGCACCACCAGAAAGTCGGTGGTCCAGTACCCGGTGGAGATCACGCACGCAAGGCCGAAGACGATGCCGGTCCAGTGAATGCCCATCGGATTGTTCGTAAACGATCCCATGGTGGACCACATATGCGTGTAGGCGGTGGTGTGCATCCGCAGTGCGATCTTGTCCACCAACTTATGCCAGCCGCCCGCCTCGATCAACCCGAGGATGGGAATCAGCATGGCGCCGGCCCAGATCAGCATGAACTGCAGAACCTCATTGAAGATGGCCGACAGCAATCCACCGAGGAAGACATACACAGCCACCGTCAGCGAGGAGACCCAGATGCTGAAGTTGATGTCCCAGCCCAGCACCACTTTCATCACCAGGGCCATGGCGAACATGTTGATGCCGCTCATCAGAATCATCTCGAGTGAGAAGGCGACGGCCGAAAACATGCGCGCCCCTTCGCCGTAGCGCAGCTTGAGGAAACCCGGGACCGAGTGCGTCTTGCAGATGTAGTAGAACGGCATCATCACGATGCCCAGCAGCAGCATCGCGGGAATGGCGCCAATCCAGTACCAGTGCGTGGCGAGGATGCCGTACTGATAGGCGGATGCGGCCCATCCCATCAGTTCGAGCGCGCCGAGGTTTGCCGAGACAAAGGCCAGGCCGGCTATCCAGGCGGTCATTTCGCGGCCGGCCAGGAAGAAGTCCTCGCCGGTTTTGGTGTGCCGCTTGAGATAGAATCCGATGCCGATGACTACGGCGAAATACAGAGCGACGATGACAATGTCGACAGGGGCTAAGGTGAGCAGTCTGGTAGTCATGACGTGAAATGTCGAACGAGCTCCCAACGTGGAACTCGTTCCAGATCATGACATCACAACACTGCAAGCGATTGCAACCCGCATCTTCCGGGGCACGCCCACACAGGTC
Organism: Bryobacteraceae bacterium; assembly: GCA_049520275.1. GTDB lineage: Bacteria > Acidobacteriota > Terriglobia > Bryobacterales > Bryobacteraceae > CAWACP01. The sequence goes on along the minus strand of JBEKPY010000061.1, from coordinate 15,232 downwards.
CCGGCAGACCTTCAATGGGGATACCCGAGCCGCGCGGACACCGGTTCAATCGGGGTGTTCACGAAGCCATAGTCGTTCATGTTTGGTGTAGGTGACCAATTTGGCATTCCTCCGGTCCGAAGTGTTGCACCGCCGAACCATCGCCCGCGCGGCGATGACTCGCCCTCGGTCTCCCATACGGTACGCTTTGCATCGTCGGGCCGAAGGCCCGCAAACAAGGGGCTTGGCATGCTGCAAGTGTCTCGTGCGAAATGAACGCTCAAAGAGGCCCGTCTCAGCCTTTGGCGCTGCCATTCGGCGCTGGGCGTCGTCAGCCGGAAGAGACACCCAACTGGTAGGTCTCCTCCGGGAGTCGCGCGGTGGCTGCTGCCAAAGGAGCCAGTGCCAGACACTCACGGGTTTACTCCTCGATCGGCATAAGCAGTGCCGCCAGCATGGGGTGAAGGGTGGCCGCAAACGGATTGGTCACGGTTACTCCTCGCCACGTAAACCCTTCCTGGAGATCTTCCGACAGAAGCAAACGACACTCGGCCTCCGCCGACGCGGCCAGCACCACAGAGTCCCAAATCGTGAGGCCATGATCGGACGCCAGATCCGTTGCGCTGACGATGACGGCTGCTGACGTCTCCACCACCGCATACGCATCGCGCCAGCTCAGCACGGCTTCCCGCGCACGAGCCGGGCGCCGCCTGGCTTTTCGAACAAGCACATTGAACAGTTCGCCCAACGTCTGAGCCGGTAGCACGATAGCCCCCGGTGGCACTCGCTGGATCAGCTTCAGCGCCTTGTCTCGCATGTTCGCCCCGTTGGCGCCTTCGGCGTAGGCCAGGACGTTCGTGTCCAACGCGATTCTCATGGGGCGTCGTCGTACAGCTCGTCACGCGTCCAGCGGCCGGCGTTCACAACTCGTTCTCTACGGAGCCGGGCGAAGAGGGCGGAGCGCGCGCCTTCTGCGGCCCGATCGTCCTCGATGACGGGCGAGATCCTGGCCACGGGCCTGCCGTGACTCGTCACGACGACGCTTCGGCCCGTCTTCACGGTTCGCAGCAGTTCCGAGAACCGGCGATTGGCGTCCGCAGCCGAGATTGCTTTGTTCATGGTACTCTCCACAATGTAGTGACATTCACTACTATACCGCAAACCCCGGCACCGGATCGGACGACATCCGACCGGTTACCAATCCAGGCGTGTCGCCCGACCCGTGGAACTGCCTGGAACCGGCTCGCCCCTACGCGCCCACCACCTTGAACACCACCGCGTGGTCGCACGGCTTGCGCGCCGGCGACAGTACCTTCAGCCCCGCTTCATCCTGCGACCACTCCAGCTTCCCGTCAAAGCCGAGCAGCTCCACATTGCGGATAGCGCCCACGCGGAGCGCGGTCTTCAGCGCGAGAGGCCGAATCACCGCCTGATACTCCGGCCAGCCCATCACGAACGCGTACAGCGCATCGCCCTTCGTGGTGAAGCGGACATCGTCGGCGGTCAGATCCTTCCGCGCATTCTCATTGAAATCCCCGCCCTTGGCCGAAGCCTCCGTACCCGGCCCCTCGCCGAAAATCTTCCACGGGCGGCTCCCGTGGATGGCCTCGCCGTTCACCGCCATCCAGTCCGTGATCGCGCCCAGCACGTTCAATTCCTCAAGGTCCAGCGCGCCGCTGGCCGGCAGCGGGAAATTCAGCATCAGATTGCCGTTCCGGCTGACAATGTCCACCAGCATGTCGATCACGCGCTTGGGCGTCTTGTAGGCGGCGCCGCGCTGGTAATGCCAGTTTCCGATGCAGGTGTCGGTCTGCCACGGCTGCGGCCAGATCTTGTCCACCACGCCCCGTTCCCGGTCCAGCGTCGCGATCCCCTGTTCGGCATCCTGCACTCGCTTGCTGGTGTACACCACGTCCACCTTCCCGCCGTTGCGCTTCGCGCTGGCGTTGTAGAAATGCGCCACGAGGCTAAGGCCATATTCCTCGAAGGGCAGCGAGCCGTCGCTGTACAGCAGATCCGGCTGATACCGATCCACCAGATCCTTGATGCGCATGTACCAGTGGCGCTTCCACCATTCCGGAATGCCGTCTTCCATCCACGGCAGATCGCCGCGGTACACCTGATCGGAATCGACATAGAGGTCCGCGAACCGCGGGTCGGCGCCGTCGTACGGAACCCCCGCCAGGGGGCCCGTCAGATCGCACCCATGGCTGGTCGAAAACCAGTTGTGAGTAATCCACAAATGCTCGCTCACCGCGAACTTCAGCCCTTCGTCGTGAGCGGCCTTCCGCCACGCCCCCACGATGTCCATCTTCGGACCCATGTTCACGGAGTTCCAGCGCTGGTGTTTCGAGTTCCACAGGTCGAAATTGTCGTGATGCACGCCCATGCTCATGAAGTACTTTGCGCCGGCCTTCTTATACAGGCGCATAAGGGCCGCGGGATCGAACTTCTCCGCCTTCCACGCCGGGATGGTGTCCTTGTACCCGAACTTCGACGGATGCCCGTAATGCTCCACGTGATAGTTGTACTGCGGCTGGCCCTGCTGATACATGTTGCGGGCGTACCAGTCGCCATCTTCGATGGCCGACTGCGGACCCCAGTGCGCCCAGATCCCGAACTTCGCATCGTGGAACCACTCGGGAATCCGATACGCGCCGAGCGATTTGCGCGTCCCCTCGAACGGTCCGGTCTCCACCTCGATGCCCGGCGGCAATTCCCGCTCGCCCCGCGCCAACGCCGGCACGGCAGCCAGCAGGCCAACTGCTTCTCGTCTGGTGATCTTCATCGCACGCTCCCGTTACGGCTTCACCACCACCATGGCCACGCCATGCGAGGGCACCATCGCCGAGAACTCGCCGGTCTTCGCGCCCAGGTCCTTGTGCTCCCACAAATCCCGGACCGCCGCGCTGTGGTCCGCCGCGAGGCCCAGTTCGGACCACGTCACGGTTATGGTCTGATCCCGCGCCGCCCGGTTCAGCAGCAACACCGCGAGTGCATGCCCATCCAGCGGCTTCACCCAGACGTCCTGACCGTCGGAAGCATGATGAACCCGCCGTCCCTCGATGCCCAGCGAGTCCTGGTCGACGGCGACGACCTCCTTGTTCGTCAGGATGTCGTGAATCTCCGGCGTCATGTGGTCCAGGTCGTTTCCGGCCATCAGCGGCGCCGCCAGCATGGCCCACAAGCTGAAGTGCGAGCGATACTCGGTGACGGTCATGCCGCCATTGCCCACCTCCAGCATGTCGGGATCGTTCCAGTGCCCGGGGCCCGCATACTGTTCGATGCCCACCTGCATGTCGGCCAGATCCATGACGCCCGCCCCGTATTTCTCGCCCTTGCCCTCCCAGCGATCCAGAATATCGGTGGTGGTGCGCCACAGGTTGCCGACGCCCGCTCCCCACAGCCATGGTTTGGAGTTGCCCCACTCGCAGATGCTGAAGACGATGGGGCGGCCGGAATCCGCCAGCGCGTCGCGCATGGTGGCATAGGACGCCGGGGCATCCTGCGTAGTGGTGTTGCACCAGTCGTACTTGAGGTAGTCGATGCCCCAGCGCGCGTACTGCCGCGCGTCCTGGAACTCATGGCCCCGGCTTCCCGGCCGGCCGCCGCAGGTGTTCGACCCGGCGTCCGAGTAAATCCCCATCTTCAGGCCGAGCGAATGCACATAATCCGCCAGCGTCTTGACGCCGGAACGGAAGCGGACCGGGTCGGCCACGATGTTCCCTTCGCCATCGCGAGAAACCTGCCAGCAGTCGTCGATCACGATGTACTGGTAGCCGGCGTCCTTCATGCCGGTCTTCACCATCGAGTCGGCCGCCTGCCGGACCAGATCCTCGCTCACGTTGCAGGCGAATCTGTTCCAGCTATTCCAGCCCATGGGCGGCGTTTTGGCGAGCCCGTTATCCAGGGCCTGCGCCGTGCCCCCGGCGAACACCAGGGACGCCAGCGCGAACAGCAATCTTCGATGCATGTTCCCTCCCGATAATTCAGTAGTGGGCAGGCTCACTCCGTAACCCGGAGTGTTTTCCGTTCCCGGATATCGGCGGAGGAGCTCCCGACCAGAATCTCCACCGGTTCGTTTTCCACGACGAACTTGTTCCCGCCTTCGTCCCAATACGCAAGGCTCGCCGCCGTCAGCGGGATCTTCACCGTGCGCTTCTCTCCCGGCGCCAGCGTGACCCTGCGAAAGCCCTTCAGCTCCCGCGACGGACGCGCCACCTTCGACTTCGGGTGCGCCACATACAACTCCACCACTTCGTCGCCCGCGCGCGCCCCGGTGTTGGCGACATCCACGCTCACGGTGACCTGCCCGTCCGCCCGCAGGCGGTCCTCATCCGCGCGAAGATTCGAGTACCGGAACGTGGTGTAGCTGAGGCCGAACCCGAAAGGATACAGCGGCTCGCCCTGGAAGTACATATAGGTTCTGCCGTGGCGGATGTCGTAGTCCATCATGGCTGGCAACTGCGCCAGCGACCGCGGCCACGTCTGCACCAGCCTCCCGCCCGGGTTGTAATCGCCGAACAGCACGTCGGCGAGCGCGTTCCCCAGTTCCTCGCTGTTGTGCGTCATGTGGAGGATGGCGGGCACGTGCTGCTGGGTCCAGTCGATCGCGAACGGGAAGCTGGCAATCAGCACCACCACCGTCTTCGGGTTCGCGGCGTACACGGCCTTGACCAGGTCCTCCTGTTCCAGCGTGATGGACCGGCGGTCCACGGCTTCCTTCCCATCGCTCGGCGTTGGGCACTTCTCCCAGCCGGCGTTGCAGGTCGGATGATTGCCCACCACCACGATGGCCACGTCGGAAGAGCGGGCCAGCTTCGCCGCCGCGTCGAGATTGCCGCCCGCATCCCAGGCAACGGCAACGCGCTTCGCCACCTTGTTCCGGATGCCATCCAGAGCGCTGACGGTATAGGGCGGCGTTCCGCTGTACCAATCGAGGAGCACCTGATTCGCCCACGGCCCGATCGCCGCAATCGACTTCAACGCGGCCCGGTTGAGCGGAAGCAGATGCCGGTCGTTCTTCAGCAGCGTGATGGACTTCTGCGTCACCAGCCTGGCCACGGCCTTGTGCTTCTCCGTTGTCCAGGGATCCTGCTGTTCCTGGCCGATCCTCGCGTACGGGACCAGAGCGGGAGGATCCAGAAGGCCCAGCCGGATCATGACCCGAAAGACGCCCTTGAGCGAGCGGTCGATGTCCGCCTCGGTGAGCAGTTTCTCCTCCAGAGCGCCCCGCACCGCGGATTGATACAGGCCGCTGGGTTCGAGGAACTGATTGATGCCGGCCTTGACGGCCCCGGCCGCGGCCTCGTTCATGCTGTGGAAGTACTTGTGGTGCGTCACGGAGAAGCGCAGCCCGCCGGCGTCGGTGCAGATGATGCCGTCCTGCCCCCACTCGTCGATGGTGATGCTTCGCAGGATGGGCTGCATGGTGCACGGGATGCCATTGACGGCGTTATACGCGGCCATGTACGCCCGAGAACCGCCTTCCACCACGCCCATGCGGAAAGGAACCGAGTAGTACTCGCGCAACAGGCGGGCGTCGAAGTTCGAAGAGGACCCCACGCGGTTGTTCTCGTTACTGTTGGCCAGAAAGTGCTTCATCAGAGACGCGGCCTGCCAGTATTTCGGATCGTCTCCCTGCAGGCCTTTGATAAAGGCGACGGCCATGGTTCCGTTGAGGAACGGATCTTCGCCGTAGCACTCTTCCGTTCGGCCCCAGCGCGGATCGCGGCCGAGGTCGGCATTGGGCGCGCGAACCACCAGTCCGCCCTGATGATAGTGTTGCGTCATGTAGCGGACCTCGTGTCCTTCCAGCGCGCCTGCCTGGTGGATAACGTCGGTGTCCCAGGTTTCCGCCATGCCGATAGCCTGCGGAAACTGCGTGGTGGGCACCACCTTTGGCCGGCCCCACCCGCCCGGACCGCCCATGGCGAGCCCGTGCAGCCCCTCCACGTGTCCGGTCCCGTTAATGCCGAGGCGGGAAACAGTGGGCCTGGTGCCGAGGCAGGCAATCTTCTCCTCGATGGTCATCAGGGAGAGGATGTTGCCGACTCGCTCCTCCATGGGAAGGGCAGGGTCCTGAAACGGGTACTGATACGAAGACTGTGCCCAGGCGGCCGCCGCCAACAAAAACACCGCTATGAGTCTCATCTCATCATGTCCAGGCTCGCACCCTTCACGGGGCTCTCGGCCCGCTTTCACTAACGTCCCACGATCTCGACTATCCGCGGATCAACGCCGCTCACCTTCCCCGCGGCATCGTTCCAGTGCAAATGCGTCACCGTCATGATGCCCTTCTCATAAGCGTACGTCCGGCCATCGTCGTCGTACAGCGTGAAGTCGCCGTCGGCGCCCGCATACACGCGCACCTTCGCCAACTTCTGGGGCTGGCTGGTGTTCTCGACAGTTTCCCCGATGGGCACGATGGAGCCGGCCCGCACGAAAAGCGGCAGCATGTCGATGGGCGCGTCAACTTTGATTGTCTGGCCGCCGTGCACGCGCTCGCTTGTCCAGTAGTTGTACCAGTCCGTGCCCTCCGGCAGATACACCATCCGGCTTGTGGCGCCCTGTTCGGTAACCGGCGCAACCAGAAACGCCGGACCAAACATGTACTCATCGCGAAGGTCGGCCACATTCGGGTCGTCCGGGAAGTCCATGAACAACGCGCGCATGGAGGGAGCGCCCGATTCGTACGTGCGATAACCGAGCGAATAGATGTACGGCATGAGCTGATAGCGCAGCTTCAGATACTTCTCCAGAATCGGCTCGGCCGCCTTGCCATAGGACCAGACCTCGTTATACAAGCGGCTGCCATGGGTGCGGAAAATCGGGAGAAAGGAAGCATATTCGAACCAGCGCGTATAGAGCTCCGGGTAGTCGTCATAGCCGCCGACATTGTCGCGCGCGTCGCCGGGGTCCAGCAGCGGAGCGTGCGCGGGATGATGCTCGGGCGGCAGGTACTGCCATCCGCCGGTGTCGTTGCTCCAGTAGGCGATGCCCGAGGCGGTGAAATCGAGCCCGGTGGGAATCTGGCGTTTCAGCGTGTCCCACGTCGGATAAATATCCGAGGACCAGAAAATGGCGCCATTGCGTTGCGCGCCCAGATACGCGTCGCGGGAGAGAATGAGCGCGCGGTGATCCACGTCGCGGCGGAAGCCTTCGTAAATGGCCGCCGTGTGAAACAAAGGGTAGACGTTAAAGTACCGTGTGCCCGGCCCAATGTGAAAGTAACTGCCGTTGGGCGGCAGATCGGGTTCGGTCTCGTCGGCCCAGATGGAGTCGAAGCCTTTGCTGATGATGTTGTCGCGAATCGCGCCCCAGTACCAGCGTGCCGCCTCCGGATTGGTGGTGTCGATGTCGGACCCGGCGCGGTCGTAGGGGAGACCATTCGTGGGGGCGCCATCCGCCAGGTGTTCGAACCAGCCCTTGCCGAGCAGCAGATCGTAATAGCGGGTTCCGGGCGTGAAACGGGGCCATACGCTGATCATGGTCTGGAAGCCCATGTCGTGGAGCTGTCGGTTCATGGCCGCGGGATCGGGCCACGCGACGGGGTCGAAGTCGAGCTGGCCCATCTTTGTGTAGTAGAACCAGTCCACCACCAGGACATCCGCCGGCAGGTGACGGTCCCGGTAGCCTTTGGCCACGGCCAGCACTTCGGCCTGCGTGCGGTAGCGCTGCTTGCACTGGATATATCCGTAAGCGGCTTTCGGGAGCATCGGCGTGGCGCCGGTGAGCTGGCGGTAGCCCGCGTAGATTTCGTCGGTGGTCCTGCCGGCGATCACGAAGAACGACACGCGGTTGCCCACCTCGGAGGTCCACTTCGTCTGCTCGTTGAAACCCGGCTCGATGGTGGTCTTCGAGGGGTTGTCCCAGATCATGCCGTAGCCCTTATTGGTCACCACGAAGGGCACGCAGACGCTCGGTCCGCCGGTGGCCGTGTAGTTGTGCCAGCAGTCCACGGTGTGTCCGCGATGGTCGAGGAAACCTTCGTGGTTCTGGCCGAGGCCGTAGTAGTGCTCGTCCGCGGGCGAAACGAAGGTGGCGCCCACCTGGTAGAAAGACGTGTCCGTGGTGCGCCGGTCGGCGAGGATGCCGGCGTTGCCGTCCTTGTTGTTGGGCACCGACATGGACCAGCCTTTCATCTCCAGCAGAGTCCTGCCGTCGCGCGTCCTGATGATGATGTGAGCGGGCGGAGCGGACCCATTGAAGAACCGGGCAATATCGACCTGCGTGGCCATGGGCTTGTGCGGGCGATTCGCCAGGACGACAACCACCATGCGGGAGGACCGGTAGACATCCCCGGCATCGCCGCCGCTCGCTTCCCAACCGTCAGCCGACGGGGAGGCGTCAAATCCATAGCCGGGCGCTGCGGTAGCCTGGCTCTTGTCCAGACTCAGCGTTACTCGAATGATGTTGGGACCGTACGGTTCCAAAGCGATGGTGCTGCCTCCCCGGTCCAGCACGACCGCGGCGGGCAGCATGGCCGCCGTCCACACCATCACGGAACATAGTCTGAGAACGTGGATACGCGGCGACAGGCGCGTTCCGCCCCCACCTGGCCAGTTGTCGGTCATCATTGGGCGACGTCGACCTCGGTCCCCGAATAAGCCACTGTCTTATCGGCGGCATCAGTCAGCGCTCCGCCGGTTCCGTGCCCGGGCCCCGCGAACACGATACGGAATGTCCGCGCCTGCAGCATTCCCGGGAAACTCCCCTTGCGAGCGCCGATGGCCAGCGTGTGCCGTGCGTCGTCCCAGTGCAGGGGGATGGTCGCATACACGCCGCGCTCGTAGTTGTAGTTGTCGTTCTCGTCTTCGTACAGCGTGAAGTCGCCATCCGCGCCGGCAAACACGCGCAGTTCGATGGGATCGGCCGGCTTCTCGGCGGCGTACTCGATGTCGGGCCCCAGCGGAAGAATCGACCCGGCGCGAACATAGAGCGGGATGCGATCCAGCGGCGCCGCGGCTTCAATGGACTTCCCGCCGTCCTGCGCCTGGCCCGTCCAGAAGTCGTACCAGCGCGTGCCGGCGGGCAGGTAGAGGCGGCGCGACGTAGCACCCTGCTCGGTCACCGGATTCACCAGAATCGCCGGGCCGAACAGGAACTGGTCGCCGATGTTGAGCGCGCGCGGGTCGGCGGCGAAGTCCATGACCAGCGGGCGCATGGGTGTATAGCTCGCGCTGGTGACCATCCACGCCATGGAGTAGATGTAAGGCATCAGCCGGTAGCGCAGCTTATCGAAGCTGACCAGCGCGGCCTGCGCTTCGGACCCATAGGACCACAGCTCGTTGGTGTCCGGCGCGCGCGTGCCATGAACGCGGAGAATGGGACAGAACGTGCCGAACTGGAACCAGCGCACGAACAGCTCGCGGTAGACGGGATCGTTGGGATGGCCCATGATGAAGCCGCCGATGTCGGAGGTCCAGTACGGAATCCCCGACAGCTCGAAGTTCAGGGCGGCCGGTATCTGGCGCTTGTACGTTTCGAAATCGGAGAGCACGTCGCCCGACCACGCGGTCACGCCGTTTCGCTGGCTGCCCGCGAACGCCGAGCGCGACAGAATGTACACACGTTTCTGGTCCGATTCGCTGCGCTGCCCGTCGTGAACCACCGCGGTGGTCATCAGCGGGAACAGATTCGCGTAACGCGCCCCGCTCATGCCGCCCACTTTGTCGTGCATCAGGAAGGTCTCCTCCACGCCCTCGCTCTCCGGCTCGGTGGTGTCCATCCACCAGGCGTCTGCGCCGATCCTGAACAGCGAGTCGTCCAGCAGCTTCCAGTAATACCTGCGTGCGTCGGGGTTGAAGGCGTCGTACAGCGCCATGCCCTTCGGGTGGAACGACTTCACTTTGGTGCGGTCGATGAAAAAGCCCAGCTTGTCCATCTCGTCGTAGGTGGCGGAGCCGGGATAGAAGTACGGCCACACCGACATCATCAGATGAACGTGATGGGCATGCAGATCGTCCACCATGCCTTTGGGGTCCGGGTAATTCTTGTTGAACTTGAACTCGCCCGTGTTGGTCCACCAGAACCAGTCCTGCACGATGTTGTCCAGGGGAATGTGCAGATCGCGGTACTTGTGCGCGATGCCCAGCAGTTGCTCCTGGGACGCGTACTTGTTCTTGCACTGCCAGAAGCCGTAGGCCCACTTGCCGAACATGGGCGCCGCGCCGGTCAGCGCGCGGTAGTCGGCGATGATTTTGTCGAACTGCGGTCCGTAGAAGAAGTAGTAGTCTATGGTGTCCGCCACGGTGGAGCCGACATAGAGGTAGTGAATGAAGCGGTTGTTGAAATGGCTCACCCCGGGGTTGTTCCAGAAGATGCCGTAGCCCTTGCTGGACAGCCACATCGGCACGGCGATGTTAGTGTTTTCCTGGGACAGCTCAACGGACTCGCCGCGGAAGTTCCACACGCCCGCCTGGTGCTGGCCCAGCCCGTAGAAGGCCTCCTCCGACCCGTAAACCTTGAAGACGTCCTCGGCGTGCCAGGTGTCTTCGCCGTTCACCCGGGCCGGGATCATCTGTCGTGGCCCGTCGGCCAGAAGCTCGTGGCCCGCCTTGTCCTTGAAAATGATGGCGCCGTCTTCGCGGATCACCGTAGCGCTCATCTTCGCGGTGGTCAGGGTCACCGCGTTGCCGGCGGATTGCATGGTCCATTCAGCCGCCGGCCACTCCGTCTTGGTGACCACGTAATCGGTCAGACGGGGGAAAGCGGAGGTGGGCGTGTACTGCACGTGGATGATGGAGTCCGTGCAGACCTGCAGGCGGAGGACGCCCGTTTGCATGGTCAGGACCACACCGTTGTCCTGGCGTTGAACCGCACTCACCGGATTCAACGGTATCCACTGGGCATTGATGCCCGCGGCCATGGCCGCGGCGAGAAGAAGCAAAACAGTAGAGCGCATTTTGAAGGGGTGCCTCGACCAGAGTACGGTGACCTGCCCTCCTGGCAGAAGTTAAATCTGCGTATTATCTGCATCATATCTGCATGAAAACGCGGGTTCACAGTGGGTTCTGTCGGGAAGCGCGCACGGTGGGCAGTTATCGTGGCGGCCCCGAATCTTGACAGTTCCGTTTCGGCCACGCGAAAATGAAGGGGACAAGCGGGAGTAACTCAGTTGGTAGAGTGCAACCTTGCCAAGGTTGATGTCGCGGGTTCGAATCCCGTCTCCCGCTCCATGCCACCGGTTTTGTTTTCCCACTTTCGAACTGCCCCCTTCCGCCTCTTCGGTGCAGAGCCAGGTTGTATTGGGCAAGCGGCCCTCAGCCGGTCTTCCGGCGGCTGAGCCCGCTAAAGGGGGCCGCAGCACGCCCATGCCCGGGTTCCGGAAATGATCTAAACTGCGAAATAAGCTGTGCTGCTGGAGGCCCGCATGCGCATTCGCCGGTTCCACCCGTCAGTTGTGATCACGCTACTTTTGCTGCCTTTGCCGGCGGTGCCTCAAAACACGCCGGATAGGGTGGTCATCAAAGCGGGGACGCACATCGTCCTGGTGAATGTGGTGGTGAAGGACAAGCGCGGAAAGCCGGTTGGCGACCTCAGCCGTGACGATTTCGTGCTGTTGGACAATGGCCGGGAACAGAAGATCGCGTTCTTCGCGCTGGAAGAGGCCAGCCAGCCCTCCACCGCGGTTTCCCAGCTTGCCAGCGGCCCGATTGACGTTCACCAACAGGCCGGGCATCGCGGCCGTGACCGTGTTCTTTGTTCGACGAACTGAATACGCAGCTTGCCGACCAGCAGCTCGCCAAACAAGACTTCCTGCGCTATTTGCGGGGATTGCCAGCGGACAGCCGGGTGGCCGTTTTCGCACTGGGCGACTCGCTAACGCTGCTGCACGATTTTTCGCAGGACATGGCTTCGCTTCTGGCGGCTGTCGCCAGGCACTCGAATCGCGTGAATCCCGAACTGACGGCCTCCACGGCGTCGCCTGCTTCGGCCAATTCGCTCACGGGCGATGCGACGACAACCGCGCAGTGGGATAGCTTCCTGCAGTCGGCTGCGCAGCCTTATGCCGACTATGCCGAAACGGTCCGCGCCACGCGCACCGCAGCGGCGCTCGAAACCATCGCTGGACACGTGCAGGGCATTCCCGGACGGAAGACGTTGATCTTGGATTTCGGGCGGGTTCCCGATTCAACTTGGTTTGCGCAACGCCGTGGACAGTATTCCGCAAAGCGACCCCAACGCGCGGTCATCCCGAGGCTCCACCGCGCAGAGCCGGCAAGGCGGCGGAAGGGGAGCCGGAGGGGGCACTGGCGGCAACGGCGGCGGAAGATCGGGCGGCAACAACCAATCGAATCCGTCTTCATCGAGCTCGTCTTCACCGGGCGCGAGTACGGCAGCCTCGGAGTTGCCGGGCGCGGGCCAGACCTTCGAGAGCGACGTGGCGCGCGCCATTCGCGCATTGAATGAAGCCGATGTCGCGGTATATCCGGTAAACGCGCGGGGCCTCATGGTGACGCCGGCTTACCAGGCGGACCGGAGTTCGATCGGGAAACGCAGCAAGCCGCCCAAAGCCTTCTCCGGGCCCGATTTTGACTACGAAACGCTGGAAACCCTGGCCGACGAGACCGGCGGCAGGGCGTTCCACCACATCAACGACCTCAGCGCCGCAATTCAGGAGGCGGCCGGCGACGCGCGGGTCAGTTACTCGCTGGCGTTCGCGGCCCCGGCGGCCAGCCTCGATGGCTCGTATCATCGGCTGGAAGTGAGGGTGCAGCGGCCGGGCGTGAAGCTGCGGTACCGCCCCGGTTATGTAGCTGCGCGGGATACGGCCGTGGCTCCGCCGCTGGCCGAGGCAATCGCGAATCCGGTGGCGCTGACCGGTATCGGCTTCACCGTGCATCTGGACCCGGTGGAGGGGGGCTACAAAGCGTCGCTGACTCTCGACCCGCGCGACATCACGCTCGAACCGAGGGACGGGAAGTGGACGGGCTCGCTGCAGTTTCTGGTGGTCGTTGGGAAGGTTGAACAACTTACGACGATTCCGTTGAGTTTCACCGAAGCGACGTTCCGCCAGATTCAGGACAAGGGTCTGGTTCTGGGCGCGCGCGTGAAGACGCCGCCGGGGACCACGGGGTTCAGCCTGGGGTTTCGGGACGTCCCCTCGGGGATGGTGGGAACTTTGCACGTGCCGCCGTAGGGCGAGGGTGCGTCAGGACACCGCTCGCCGGCGCGAACCGTTTCTACCCGTTATAATCGAAACACACCCGTGAATTCGAAGCCCGCCCACGTCGTCGCCATCTACCCGGGTTCGTTCGACCCGATCACCAACGGTCATCTGGACCTGATTGACCGAGGTTCGAAGCTGGTGGACCGGCTCATCGTGGCCGTCCTCCAAAACTCGGAGAAGGAGCCTCTGTTCACGGTGGAAGAGCGGATGGCGATGCTGTGCGAAGCGGTGGCGGGATACCCGAATGTGGAGGTCAGCTCCTTCCGTGGGCTGCTGGTGGACTATGCCGCGCGGCAGAACGCCAATCTGATTCTGCGCGGCATCCGAGCCATCTCGGACTATGAATTCGAGCTGCAGATGGCGCTGATGAACCGGCGGCTGCGGCCGGAGCTGGAGACGGTGTTTCTGATGGCCAGCGAGGCCCACTCTTTCCTTAGCTCGCGTCTGGTGAAGGACCTGTTCCGGCTGGGCGGCAATATCGCCGGGATGGTTCCGGCGAGCGTGGAGAGGCGTTTGAAGGAGAGAATAACGGTAGAGAAGAATTGAGGAATTGGTCATGCAGGCAACCATAGCGGCAACAAAGACACTGGCGGACCGGATCGCGCTGATCAGCGAATCGTCCACGATGAAGGTGGCGGCCGATGCCGACCGCCTTCGCCGGGAAGGCGTGGACGTGGTGGACTTCGGCGCGGGCGAACCCGATTTTCCCACCCCGGACAACATTAAGGCGGCGGCCGTCCGCGCGCTGGACGCGAACTTCACCAAATACACGGCGGCCGGCGGAACGCTGGAGCTGAAGAAGGCCATCTGCGAACGCCACCGCGTGGACTACGGCACCGCTTACGCGCCCAACGAGTGCATGGTGACGGTGGGGGGCAAGCATGCCATCTTCAACATCACCCAGGCGCTGCTGAATCCGGGCGACGAGGCGATCATCCCGGCGCCCTATTGGGTCACCTACAAGGATGTGGTCAACTACGCCGGCGGCCGCTGCGTGTTCGTGCCCACCGACGAGGCCAGCGGGTTCACGTTTACCGCCGCCGACATCGAGCCGCACGTCACCGCCAGGACGAAGCTGATGATTATCAACTCGCCGTCGAATCCCAGCGGGGGCGTGCTCAGCCGCGACGAGTTCGAGCGCATCTATCAGCTTGCGGCCAAGCGCGGCATCTGGCTGATGACCGACGAGTGCTACTGCCGCTTCCTCTACGAGGCGGCGGATGAACCGTACTCCATCGCCGCGTTGCCGGGCGCGAAGGACAACGTGCTGGTGGCCGGTTCGCTGTCCAAGACGTACTCCATGACCGGATGGCGCATCGGTTTTGCTCTGGCGCCGGCGGCGGTAATCGGCGCCATGTCGAAGCTGCAGAGCCACAGCACTTCGAATCCGACGTCCATCGCGCAGAAGGCCGCCGTGGAAGCGCTCACCGGGCCGCAGGATTCGGTGGATGTGATGCTGGCCGAGTATCGCCGCCGGCGCGACTTCGTGGTGGAGAGGCTGCGCGAGATTCCGGGCCTGCGCATCGCCGTGCCGAAGGGCGCATTTTACGCGTATCCGAACGTCTCCGTCGCGTTTCGCAAAGGAATCGCCTCCGCGCTGCAGTTTTCCGAGAGACTGCTGGCGGAAGCGCACGTGGCGGTGGTGCCGGGCGAGGCGTTCGGGACCAGCGAGCACGTGCGCATCTCCTACGCGACCTCGATGGAGGAATTGCGCCGCGGGCTGGAGCGCATCGGCGCGTTCGTGCGGGAGTATTCGGCGGCGTAGTCCCAACAGCATGCAGCCGCTGGGTCACCGCTGCGGCTCGGTGCGATTCGCGCTGTTTCCCTCGGAATGCACGGTCGAGACCCGCCTGGGTGAGCTCTCCGGACGGTCTCGGCTTCACGCTCAATTGGTATGTACACCACAAGGCACCCGTGCGCGGGTCATCACGCCCACCGGGCCCGGCTGCGCACAAAAATCACCCTCCCCAGCAACCCCGTCAACACCAGCCCCGCCACCACCTTCCCCTCGAACCTCCACACCGCGGGCACGTCCGGCGGCGGCACCAGCGACACCGCTATCGCCAGCGCCGACACGCC
>JBEKPY010000060.1:0-39180 GCA_049520275.1 Bryobacteraceae bacterium | reverse complement strand
CTTCTTTCAGCTTCACCTCGCGGTTACGCCTTGCGGTTCGGCTACGGTTGCCGTCATCGGCCCCGATCGGCTCCTTTCATCCAATTAGATTCTGCCCATGCTGGGCACACGACACGCGGCGCAAGCCGCGTTCGTTCGGCGCCGTGCAAAAACGCGGCTTGCGCCGCGTGTCCGATTGGCGGACGAAGGCCGAAGTGAACAGTATTGTCGTACCGGGGTGAACGCGGCTCGCGCCACGTGTTGGACATGGCCGTTTCGGCCACCGCACCGGATGAAAAGATCCGGGAGGCGCGGCTGTCGCCGCACGTCCATGGCTCTCCGGTAAACTACATCTTGCGTCACTCGCTGCCACTCGCCGCGCTCGCGTTCGCGATGCTCGCCGCCTGCGGGCGCTACGCCGATTTTGCGCTGCCCGCCCTCGCACCCGCGAAGGACGTCACCTGGCAGGTGTCCGCCGTTTCGACGCCGTTGCTCACCCGCGGCGCGCCCGGCGCGTGGGATGCGGTCGATGTTCTGAACCCCTCCGTTGTTCTCTGGCGCGGGAAGTACTTCAACCTCTACTCCGGCTTCGACGGGCACACCTGGCGCACCGGTCTGGCCACGTCGGCCGACGGTATCGAGTGGAGCAAGCTGGGTGCGGTCCTGGCGCCAGACCCATCCACCTGGGAGGGCGATTACATCGCGGCGAACGGCTCGGCACTTCCTTTCCACGGCCGCCTCTTCTACTGGTATCAGGCCGCCAGACCGCCGCGCATTGGCCTGGCGCAGTCCTCCGACGGGCTCGCGTGGCGCAAACTGGAACGGCCCGTGCTGGAGACTGGCCCGCGCGGAAGCTGGGACGAGCGTGGCGCCGCCGATCCGTATGTCGTCTCCTTCGGCGACTTCCTCTATATGTACTATCTGGGGCAGGATCGCGCGCACCGGCAGATGCTCGGCGTGGCGCGCTCGCGTGACGGCGTGGCTTGGGCGAAGCTCCGCGGCAACCCCGTGCTGGAGCCGGGAGGTTCGGGGCAGTTCGACGAACGCGGCGTGGGCGAGCCCGCCGTCTGGACCGCCGCCGGCTGGTACTGGATGCTGTACACGGGCCGCGACCGCCACGAGCAGCGGCGCATCGGTCTGGCGCGATCGCGCGACGGCGTGCGCTGGGAGAAGATCGGCGCCGGTGCGTTCTTCGCCGGTCACGATGGGTGGAACCGGCAGGTGGTCTGCGATCCGTCGGTGATGGAGCGCGGCGGCCAGGCGCGAGTGTGGTACGGCGGGGGCGACGTCCCGCGTCCCGACGAGCGCATCGACGGACAGATTGGCCTCTTCACACTCACCCCGGAGGCCGCGCGGTGAACCGATCGCTGCTCGTCTGTCTGCTCTTCACCATCGCGCTGCGTTGCGCGTTTCTCAACCAGGCGATTCAGGGCGACGACGTTTACTACATCGCCGGCGCCGAGCACGCGCTCATCGATCCGCTGCACCCGCACCACGCGCGCTACGCGTTCGACGGAGGGATGGTGGACATGCGCGGCCATCCGCACCCGCCGCTGAACACCTGGATTCTCGCGGGCCTGCTGGCGCTGTTCGGCGACGTCCACGAAGTCTGGTTTCACGCGGTGTACACGCTGTTCTCGTTGCTGGCGGTGGCCGCGGTCTGGTGGATGGCGCGCCGCTTCCACGCCCCGGCGACGCTGGCGGCTCTGCTGGTGGCGGTCACGCCCGCCTTCGTCATCAGCGGCAGCTCGTTCGAAGCCGACCTGCCCCTGCTGGCGTTCCTGATGTCCGCCATGGCGCTGTTTATTCGCGGCGTGGACGACAAATCCGGCCCGTGGGTGGCTGCGTCCGCCGCCGCTCTGGCGCTGGCCGGCATGACCGGCTACCAGTCCATTCTCATCACGCCGATTCTTGCGCTTTACCTGTGGTTCCACTCGAACCGGCGCTGGTGGAACTGGCTGGTGGCGGCGGTTCCCGTGGTGGTGGTGGCCGCCTGGCAGGGATACGAACGCGTCACCAGCGGCAGCCTGCCGCTCGCGGTTCTGCACGGATACACCAGCCAGTACGGTTTTGAAGGCCTTGCGGTGAAGCTGCGCAACGCGCTCGCGCTCACCGTGCACGCCGGGTGGATGGTGTTTCCGGCGCTCGCCGCGGCCGCGTTTCTGGTGCGCAGGCGGACGGTGCTCGCTGCGATCGTCGTGGGGAGCGCGTCGCTGGCCGTCCTCGATTCCAACCCGCTGTTCTGGGTCTCATTCGGAATTGGGCTGATGGTGCTGGCGCGTTGCGTCGCGTTGCTGCGCGCGCGCGATGCCGACGAGCGGTTCCTGGCCGCGTGGGTGGTGGTGTTCTTCGCCGGCGCTCTGGTGGGGGCCTATGCCGGAGCGGAGCGTTATCTTCTCCCCATCGCCGCGCCCCTGGCGATTCTCACGGGCCGCTTCCTCGCTGGGCGACGGCGCTGGCTGGCAGCCGGTTTCGCTGCCCAGTGTGCCGTCAGTTTGGCGCTGGCGCTGGTGAACTACCAGCACTGGGACGCTTATCGCGACTTCGTCGCCCGGCATCGCGACGACATCCAGAGCCATCGCACGTGGGTGGCCGCCGAGTGGGGCCTGCGCTTCTACGCCGAGAGCGAGGGCGCGCTGCCGCTGCTGATGGAAACACGCGTGGAGCCCGACGACCGTGTTCTGAGCAGCGCGCTTTCCGGCGGCGCCGCACTTCGCGGGCGTGGCGACCTGATCCCGCTGGCCGAGCAGGAAGTTCTGCCGACGCTCCCGCTGCGGCTGATCGGCCTGCACGCGCGCTCCGGCTTTCAGACGGCGGCGGCGGGCCTGCGCGAATTCGACGTCGCCAATGAACCGCTGGATATCGTTCGCGAGCAGAGGATTCTCGACCGCGAGCCCACCGCCTCCTGGCTGCCCATGAACTCTCCCGCCGCTGCGTATCAGATTGCCGGCGGCGCTTATGCTCTGGAGAACAACGCGTGGCGCTGGATGGGCGCGACGGCCACGTTCAGGCTGCGCACGCCGCCGCGCGTCGATCGCTTTGCCGTGGCCGTGTTCGTACCGCCCGAGGTGGTTCCGTGCACGGTTGTACTGAGCGTCAACGGCACGGCGATCGCCACCGCGACCTACACCGTGTCCGCCACGTACGAGCTGGCGGGCGCCATTACGGGTTCGCTCCCCGAGGCCGTCACCGCAACTCTCTCCACGGACCGCACCTTCCGCGCCCCGCACGACGCGAGAGACCTCGGGCTGGTGCTCAGCGCGATCGGCTTCGTCGATCCCATATCAACAGCGCCAGGCACGCCAGCAACCCGGCCGCAGTGAGGCCCGCGCCGAATCGCACGGAAGCGGGCCGGTAGCGCATCTCTATTCGGTGAACGCCCGCGTCCACCACGACGCTGCGCAACGCACCCCAGGCTTCGTACAGGGCTGCGGGCCGGCCGTCAACGCGCGCCTCCCAGCCCGGGTACATGGTGTCGCTCAGCACCACCAGGCCACGGCAACCGAGGGTCGCCGTGAGGATGACGTCATCGGTGTCCGGACGCGCCACTGCCACCGGCTCGGGCGGGGAACATTGCTCTACATACGGCGGCTGGCCGAGGAAGACGGCCGTTCGCTGCAGACCCGTGGCGGGGTTCTGCAGCATCGCCCTCAATTCCCCTTCGCTCCTCGCCGCTGCCGTTTCATGGACCACCCAGGCGCGCGGCAGGGCGGGGCGGGCGACGGACTCGACGCCTTCCGCTCCAAGGTGCCGCGTTACGCCCATCAGCTCCTGCGCTCGCGGGGTGTGCAGGGGCAGCCGAAGCACGTTGGCGGGAACGCCGGCGACGAACGACTGCAGTTGATCGAACCCGTACTGATCGCCGGGATTGAACATGAGCGCGTTCCAGTCCACGGTGATGCGCCCATCGCCCACTTCGCCGCGCAACTGTGCGATCAGGTCCCGATGGTCCAGCATGGAGGCCGCGCAGACGGTGTGGCCGGGCGTCAGCGGCGTTACGCGAAATGCGGCCACGGTGCTCGCCTCCAGAAGCACGGCGAGGATGAGCACCAGGCCGCGGACCATGCGGTTTCCGGCGCGCCAGAGCAGCAGGACCGCGAGCGCGGCCAGCGCGGCCAGTCCGTTAGCGAAATAGTGCGTGGGCACGGCGGGATACATGGGCGCGAGCCACGCGGACCAGTGGAGCACGGCGAACAACGCGCCCACGGAAACGATCAGTGGAACGGCGAAGCGCAGTGAGAACCGGCGTTCCAGAAGCACGTCGGCGCCATATGCCGCCAGCACCGCCAGCGCGAGACCCACCAGGAACATCGCGCGCACCGGGGTGCGGGCCTTGTCCAGCATGGGGAGCACGGCATACGCAATGCGGTGCAGCGGCGTGTTTGCTCCCAGCGAGTACACCAGTGCGCCCGCGCCGAGCAAAGCAACGTAGCGCAGCGGACGATTCCGCCAGGAGCAGGCAAGGCCCACGCACGCCAGCACCACAATGGCCACGCCCACGAACACCGTGGTGTGGGCTTCCGCCGTGGGTGTGGGAACGAGCAATCCCAGCACGCCTTTCCACGACAGCGAATACCGCTGGTGGACGAAATAGGGGACCTTGTCCTGCCAGCTTATCGGCTGCGGCGTTCCCACCCAGCGCTTCGCCAGGCGGCCGAATTCATACAGAGGCAGGGTCTGGATGGCGCCGACCGCAGCCGCGATGGCGAATGCCAGGGCGACGGCGGCGAGCATGGGCGCGTCGAAGCAACGCCGTCTGGCAGCGCGCCACGCCCACAGCGCCACGGTGAAGAGCAGCACCGCGTACGACATGATCAGGGGCGTTTCATGGTGCCCGCAGAGCCAGCTCAATCCCAGAAAGAGGCCCAGCAGCGCCGCGCTCCGCACTCTTTTCGAGCCGCTCCAGATACGGATGGCGAACAGAACAATGAGGGGCGCGAGCGACGCTCCGTTGGCATTGTCCAGCCACGGCAGGCTGCCAAAGTACCCGGCGCAGGAAAACGCCAGGCCGCCGAGGACAGACCCGATGCGCGACACGCCCAGGCCGCGGCACAACAGATAGCAGGCGTAAGCGGCCACCAGGTGCACCGCGATGAACCACCAGTTCAGGGTGGCGATGGCGATGGCCCCGCCGCGCAAGGGCAGCGCGAGAAACAGGAGGTTCAGCGGGTAAACCGGCCCCGGTTGTCCGGAACCCAGCACCGGCAGCCCGGCCCACAAGTGCGGGTCCCACAGCGGAAAGTGCCCGCCGTGAATGCTTCGGGCAAGGAACTGGAGGCGTGGAATCTGGAGCTGGCACAAGTCGTAATGATCGAACCAGACGGCGCCGGGGAGGACCAGTTTCCAGTAGACGCCGGCGACAAGGAGGAAGAGTCCGGCAGCCGCCGCGAACGGCCGGGCGAGCTTCATGATTCCTTCGAGGTTGCCCGGCAAATCACAAACGTCTGGTAGCCGAACAGCCCGGGCGTCAGCCAGGTGCACAGGATCAACAACCAATGCGCGAGCCGGATGAGGGGATTGCGATCCGGCGAGCCGATCGCCACTTCAAGCGGCATCACCGTCATTTCGCGGCGCAGCGGCTCGAAGCCGGCCTGCCGCACCATCCGCAGCGCGCTTCGGCGCGTGAAGAACGGCAGGTGGGCGCGGTCCATGATGCCGCGGTCGGTGTTCGAGCTTTCCAGCACGCTAGTCCGCACGATCCGTGAAACCATGGTACACTCCCGCATAGCTATGGAAAACCTGTACGAAGAGTTCAAGGTGCAGGGCCGGGAACTGGTGGAGAAGGTCCGCCACCTGATTCATGAAGGCAACGTGCAGCGGGTGATTATCAGGGACGACAAGGGGCACACATTTTTGGAGATTCCGGTGACGGTGGCCGCCGTGGGAGTCATCGTGGCGCCGGTGCTGGCCGCGGTGGGCGCGATTGCGGCGATGGCCGTGCACTTCACCATCGTGGTGGAAAGAGCCCCCCACGATGGAACGCCGCCGGTGGGCTAGTTGCAAGACTGTTCACTTTGGCCTTCGTCCGCCAATCGGATACGCGCGCAAGCCGCGTTTTTGCACGGCCCCGAACGAACGCGGCTGGTCGCCGCGTGTCCCTCCCACGCAAACTGAACAGTATTGGGCTAGTGGGTCTAGTTGAGACCGCAGAGGCCGGGCGTGGGGCACATGCCGCCGGCGCAGGGTGGCAGCTCCGAGCCTTTGCTTTTCGCGCCGCCGGCGTGGGCGGCAAAGGTGGACAGCTCGGTTTTCAGGTGCGCTTGCCCGCAGGACGGGCATAGCACCTCGTCGCCCTGGCGGCGGACCAGCTTTTCGAACTTCGTACCGCAGTCCTTACAGCTATACTCGTAAATCGGCATTACTCTCCGAGTTTACCGCGCCTTGCGGCCGGCTTCCACAGCAGAGCGGAGCGCGCAGCCAAAACCGCCGAACATACCCGTCCAAGGGCTGAATGCGCGGCCGTCGCCGCATGCCCGCGCGCCCTGTGGAAATCCTGTGGACGGCGCCGGAACCTGCGTCCGGCATTCCTCGTATCCATTGTCTATGGGTCTCTTTGCCGATCTGAAATATGCCGCGCGCCGCCTGCGGCAGCGACCCGGGCTCCTGTTCACGGCCCTGGTAACTCTGGCCCTCGGGATCGGCTTCAACGCGCTGGTCTTCGGCTGGGTGGATTCGTTTCTGTTGAAACCGTTGCCCATCGCCGAGCCCGACCGCGTGGTCAACATGACGTTCGGCGAGAAGCAGGAACCGAACGTCTCCTATCTGAACTACGTCGACATCCGCGATCGGAATCAGGTGTTCTCGGACGTCGCCGCGGAGCGGATACAGCCCGTGGCCCTCAGCGGTGGCATACGTAACGTACGCCTCTGGGGATACGAGGTCAGTGGTAACTACTTTCGTCTGATGGGGATACAGCCCGTTCGAGGCCGCCTCCTCGAACCCTCCGACGACCAGAAGACCGGCGCGAGCCCGGTTGCCGTGATCAGCTACGGCTGCTGGCTGCAGAGGTTTGGGGCGGACCCCGGCGCGGTTGGCCGCACCGTGCGCGTCGATGGCCATCCGTTTACGATAGCAGGCATCGCACCGCCCGGATTCCGTGGGACGGAGCGATGGTACCCCTCCGACATCTGGATACCGACGTCCATGGTGCGCGATCTTGATTCGTGGGACTGGCGCGAGAGCCGCAACGTCAGAAACATGTGGGCGATCGCGCGGCTGAAGCCGGGGATCGGGAAGGCGCGGGCCGAGGCGTCGCTGAACGTTCTGGCGTCGCAAATGGCGCGCGAACACCCCGACATCAACGAGGGATTCCGCCTTGGCGTCGCGCCGCCGGGCCTGCTCGGCGCGACCCTTCGCGGGCCCTTCATCGGAATGGCCACGGCGCTGCTGCTGGTTTCCGCCCTGACCCTGCTGGTGGCCTGCGCCAACCTGTCGGGTCTGGTGCTGGCGCACGCTTCGGCGCGGCAGAAAGAGATCGCCATCCGCTATGCCATCGGCGCCGGGCGCGCCGCGATCCTGCGCATGATGCTGGCCGAGAGCCTGCTCATTGCGCTCGGCGGCTCCGTGCTGGGCTTCCTCACCGGCGTCTGGATGGCGCGCGCAATTGAGGCTTCGAAGCCAGTATTCGACTTCCCCATTGACACGCGCTTTGCCATGGACTGGCGAGTGGCCGGTTTCGCCGTGGCCGTCTCGCTGGCCAGCGCCGCCCTGTTCGGCCTGCTGCCGGGGCTGCGCGCCTCGCGCGTGGATCTGACTCCCGCGCTGAAATCCGGGGCCGCGAGCGGCCTGGCCCGCCACTGGACGCTTCGGGACGTGTTCGTGGGCGTCCAGGTGGCTTTCTGCATGGTTCTGGTAGCCGGCGCGCTGATGATGGTGAAGACGCTCAAGAGCACGCTGGGGCGAAACTTCGGGTTCAACCCGGCCGACGCGGTGACGCTCCGTTTCGACCTCGGGATGCAGGGGTATTCGAAGGAGCGCGGCGTGGAGGTTGAGCGCCGCCTGCTCGAGCGCGTCCGCGCCATGCCCGGCGTGCAGGCGGCGGGGCTGGCCAGCAGTCTTCCGCTTTCCATCGACAGCTCCAGCGCGCACGTGTCCATCGAAGGCGCAGCGGTGGTTCCTTTCGCCCGCCTGCCGGAGGTATATCGCTTCAGGTGTGGCCCGGATTTCTTCCGCAGCTTCGGGGCCCGAATTGTCGCCGGCCGCGACTTCAATTTCCAGGACAAAGAAGGGGCCCCACGGGTGGCCATTGTGAATCAGATCTTTGCCGAGACGCTGCTGGCCGGCCGCGATCCCCTGAACAGCAGATTCCGGTTCGGCGCCAGCGGTGACTGGGTGCGGATTGTTGGGGTGGTAGAGCGCGGGAAAATGCAGACCATCACCGAAGACCCGACGCCCGCCGTGTGGTCTCCGCTGGCGCAGGATTCCGTGCGAGACCTGGCCGTGGTGGTGCGGTCCGGGCACGCCGATGCCGCGCTGCTGACGGCGGTCCGGCACGCGGTGGAGGAGTTGGACCCGGACGTTTCCATTTTCGACGCCAAGACGCTCCAGCAGCACCTGGACGTGCCGCTGACGCCGCTGCGCTGGACCACGGCCGTCCTGACCGCCATGGGCGTGGTGGTCCTGTTTCTGGCCGCACTTGGGTTATACGGTATTTTGTCCTACACTACCGGACGTCAGACTCGCGAGATCGGGATTCGGCTGGCGCTGGGTGCCCAGCCCCGTCATGTCCTGCTGCCTGTTCTCGCAAGAACTATGACTGTAGTTTCCATTGCCGCGGCGCTGGGGATGATGCTGTCCATCCCGGCGACCCGGCTGCTGGCGAATCTACTGTTAGGCGAGGCGGACATTACGGCACAGCTCTCCGCAATCGCCGCGCTTGCCGCTGCCTGCCTGTTGGCGTCGGTAGTTCCGGTTCGCCGCGCGCTGCTGGTGGACCCGGCCACTGCTCTACGACAGGAGTAGCAAAAAGAAATGCTCACCTTTTGACGGGTGAGCATTCCACACCCTGGTTCTGCCAGGGTGATGTTTGGGAGAATCAGATTCGACGGAAACGCTCCCGTCAAAACCTGTTTGTGATTGGATGATAGGGCCTGGGGAAAGAATGAGTCAAGACAAAAATCCCCACTGTGGAAATCGACTCTATCTCCATGCAAAAGATATACTTGTTAGATTTCCACAGTTTTGGCGTTTTGTGGAAATCCGCCTCAGCCGCCCCCTGGCGAACGCCCCCGCAGGTTCTAAGGCGTGAAAAACGCAGGCTTTTAGCTGTCGCTGAGGTGCAGAACGATCATCCCTTCGTCAGCACTTAGAAGGCCAAACCGCTGCAGAAGTACCCGCCCCGCCGCGAACAGCAGCCCCGATACCAGACAGAACAGGATGAGGATGCCCGCCAGAGCGAAAATGCTCAGAATCATGTTGGCGATGCTCTTCGCCTGGGTGCGTTTCGCCGACTCGTTCATGGTGACCTGGACTTCGTAGTTCACCTGGTTCAGCAGGCCCCATGCCGCATTCCGGTCCGCAATGCCCGTGGCGATGGCCACCAGCGGCCCTGTGCGCTTCACGAACGCACCGCTCAGCTTGCGGAACCCGTCGGACTGCTGCCGGGCGATCTGCGGCGTTGGGTAGGAGAATACCGCCAGTGTGGCCTCGCCGGCCGGCGTCCGGTAACGGACCAGATCCGCCTCCGGAGCGAACTCAAACCCGACCACGGCGGCGGGGAGGCCCGGGGCGAACTCGGCCAGAGTAGCCGGGCCGAGGATGTAGCGCTCGGACCCGGCAATGCGAACCTGTGCGGGAAGGTAGCTGGGCAACGTGGGAGCCGACCCGCCGGTTGTATCCGGGAGCGAGCGGAGGTATTCGCCGGGCAGCGCGGGGCACTTGCCGGTGCAGGTCAGGACAAACCTGCCCACGGCGACCGCCCGTGGGTCGGAACCCGCGAGCCAGTCCGCCGCGGCGAAGGCTCCGGTAACGTCCTGCATTTCGTAGGCAGTGACCCGGTGGAAACCGAAATCGGCCTGCTCGGCGGCTTTCAGCCCGAGCTCTTTCCAAAGCGCCGGATTCCCTGGAGGCTGAACGACCTGGACCGACCGCGGCCGATGCGGGCCGGGCGCTTCCCGCCAGATGGCGGCTGTCAGCGGCGCCAGGGTGAGGAGAATTACGAGTGTAGGGCGGGCAATGCTGCCCCGGAGAGCAGCAGAGCCGCAGCCCTGGGGCGGGGCGGCCTTGACCACAAGCGAAAGATCATTGCCGAAGTTATCCGGGGATAAGGAGAGCGCTGCCGCTTCGCCCCTGGTCAAGGCCGCCGCAGGCTGAGAGCCTGCCCCACCTCGAATGGTCACGTGCTGCGGGAATTCCGGAACCGCTAGGAGCCTGTCGGAAATAGATCCGACCGAACGTAGAATCAATGACTTACAGGCTACGGCTGATCGAATGTCGTCTTTAAGTCGTTGATTCTGCGTAGGGGAGATTTTCATTCCGACAGGCTCCTAGACCGCGCCACAGCATTTCTTGTACTTCTTTCCGCTGCCGCAGGGGCACAGGTCGTTACGGCCGGGCTTCTTTCCCTTGAGCACGGGCTTATTCGGGGTGCGGTTGGCCTCGCCACCGGCGAACTGGAGCGCGGCCATTTCCTTGTCCTTCCTGCGCTGGATGTTGCGGGTGACATCCAGAACGGCGGATTGCGCGGCCTTGCGCTCGTCCACGCCCACCCCAGCCGCCACCGCTTCCGCTTCCTCGTCCTCTTCCTCCTCGTCTTCGCCGTCCGGCGAGAACGGCAGGATGGGGCGAGGCCGGCCGCCATCGTCGCCGCCCAGCGAGTATCCGCCCGGCGGGGTGGGCCCGGTGGACACCTGCAGGAAGAACAGGTAGCGAATGCTCTCGTCCTCGATGCGGTCCATCATGTCCTGAAACAGGACATACGATTCCTTCTTGTACTCGATCAGCGGATCTTTCTGGCCGTACCCGCGCAGGCCGATTCCTTCCTTGAGGTGGTCCATCGAGAGCAGGTGGTCCTTCCACTGCTGATCGATGACGTTCAACATAATGACGCGCTCGGCCTGGCGCATCATCTCGGGGCCGACCACGGACTCCTTCTCCAGGTACCGTTTCGTCAGCAGCTCGTTGAGGATCTCCTCCACGTCGCCGCGCACCCGGTCTTCGAGGTCCTTCAGGTTCAGCTTCACGCCGAACTGGCTCAGCACGTCGGTCTGCAGGCCGGTGAGGTCGAATTCGCTGGGATGCACTTTCTCCGGACAATGCAGGTCGATGAACGCGGCCACGATGCCGCCGACGATTTCGATGACGCGTTCCTTCTGATCGACACCTTCCAGCAACTGCCGGCGCATGCCGTACACAGCCTTGCGCTGCTTGTTCATGACATCGTCGTATTCGATCAGGTGTTTGCGGGCGGCGAAGTTCTGCGCTTCCACGGCCTTCTGTGCCGCCTCGATGCGCTTGCTGATCAGCTTCGACTCGATGGGCACGTCCTCTTCCATGCCCAGCCGCAGCATCAGGTTCTGCATGCGCTCGCCGCCGAAGATGCGCATCAGATCGTCCTGCAGCGAGAGGTAAAAGCGCGAGCTGCCGGGATCGCCCTGGCGTCCCGCGCGTCCGCGAAGCTGGTTGTCCACGCGCCGCGATTCGTGCCGCTCGGTGCCCAGAATGTGCAGGCCGCCGAGGTCTTTCACTTCCCCCCGCTCGCTCTCGGTTTCCTCGCGGAAGCGCTGATAGATGGCGTCCCACTCGGCGCGTTCGGGCGTGCCGATGGCCGCAATCTGCATGACGTCGGGATTCTTGTTCTGCTTGCGCAGGAACTCCTTGGCCATGAACTCCGGATTGCCGCCCAGCAGAATGTCGGTGCCGCGGCCGGCCATGTTGGTGGAAACGGTCACCTGGGCCTTGCGGCCGGCCTGGGCCACGATGGTGGCTTCGCGCTCGTGATTCTTGGCGTTCAACACCTCGTGCTTCACGCCCATGCGCTTGAGAATGCCCGAGAGCTTCTCCGACTTCTCCACCGAAACCGTGCCCACCAGAACCGGCTGGCCCCTGGTGTTCAGCTCCTTGATCTCTTTGGCGGCGTTGCGGAACTTCTCTTCCTCGGTGCGGTAGACGACGTCCGGATTCTCCAGGCGCCGCATGGGCCGGTTGGTGGGAATCACGCTCACGTCGAGGTTGTAGATCTTCTGGAACTCGGCCGCTTCGGTTTCCGCCGTGCCGGTCATGCCGGCCAGCTTCTTGTACATGCGGAAGTAGTTCTGGAAGGTGATGGTCGCGAGCGTCTGATTCTCGCGCTCGATCTTTACGCCTTCCTTCGATTCCACCGCCTGGTGCAGACCGTCGCTCCAGCGGCGTCCGGGCATCAGACGGCCGGTGAACTCGTCGACTATGATGACCTGCCCTTCCTGGATGACGTAGTCCTTGTCGCGGTGGAAGAGCACGTGGGCCTTGAGCGCCTGCTCCACGTGGTGCTTCCACTCGATGGTGGCAATATCATATATATTGGCGAGGCCGAGCAGGCGCGCCACCTTGTCGAAGCCTTCGTCGGTGAGCGCCACCGCGCGGTGCTTCTCGTCCACCGTGTAGTCGCCGGTCAGGTACTTTTCGCCGGGCTCCCGGCCCTCGATCTCCTCGCCGCGAATGAGCCGGGGGATGATGCGGTCCACTTTGTAGTACTTGTCGGTGGATTCCTCGCTCGGACCGGAGATGATCAGCGGGGTGCGCGCCTCGTCCACCAGGATGGAATCCACCTCGTCGACGATGGCGTAGTGATGCTCGCGCTGGACGCAATCTTCCAGGCGGAACTTCATGTTGTCGCGCAGGTAGTCGAAGCCGAACTCGTTGTTGGTGCCGTAGGTGATGTCGGAGCCGTAAGCGACGCGGCGCTCGTCGTCGTCGAGGTCGTGCACGATGACGCCCACCGAGAGGCCGAGAAACTTGTAGATCCGGCCCATCCACTCCGAGTCGCGTTTGGCCAGGTAGTCGTTGACGGTGACCACGTGGACGCCCTTGCCTTCGAGCGCGTTCAGATAAACCGGGAGCGTGGCCACCAGCGTCTTGCCTTCGCCGGTTTTCATCTCCGAGATTTTGCCTTTGTGCAATACCATCCCGCCGATCAACTGCACGTCGAAGTGGCGCATGTTGAGGGTGCGGAGGCCGGCTTCGCGGACCACGGCAAAGGCTTCCGGGAGAATGTCGTCGAGGGCGGCGCCCTGCTCGAGCTGCTGTTTGAATGCGACGGTCTTTTGAGCAAGCTCGGCGTCGGAGAGCTGCTGGATGGAAGGCTCGAGACCGTTGATGGTCTGAACGAGCGGAAGCATGCTCTTCACTTCGCGTTCGTTCTTGGTGCCGAAGACTTTCGCCAGTATTGTATCGAGGGCCATCATGGCGCTACTACTATTCTACCGTGGCGGATGCAGTGGGCCGTCTCCGATGCGCTAGAATGTGGTTACATCGGGCCGTGGCGCAGCCTGGCTAGCGCGCTTGCTTGGGGTGCAAGAGGTCCCGGGTTCAAATCCCGGCGGCCCGACCAAATACCTCAAAGACTTACAGACAGCAGAACCAGTCGACTCCCTTCCCTGGAGTCCAACCGGAGTCCAAATATGGACGCCAGCCCCAGGCGCCCCGAGCATCACACGAAAAGCCACCTCATTTCCCCGGACCTCTCTCCTCCTTTAAAAACCCGACATTCCCGACAAACGCGAGCTAAGCTGTTGATCTCGTTAGCCTGACTGATGTCGGGTTGCCCCAAAAACCCGACAGCGAACCCGACATCTGGCCATCAAAAAAGAGGAGGTCGTGCTGAAGCACTGCTATACCTGGACGCGTAGCTATAGCTATAGCTATAGCTAAGCTAGCCTCGTTGGGTGAGGGACCCGAATAAGGGTATTGGGGGCTTCACGAAGTCATGACTGGGTATTCCGAAACGAAAACCCCGACTCAGGTGTCCGTCGGAGGATTGCCGCGAGTCGAAACACCACAGAATTCGGCAAGTTTCATCTCCGCTGCCAGTACGCGATCTGCCACCGTTCGCAGCACGCTGCCAAGGAGCTCGACTCCGAACTCGGGATTGTCTCGGCAGAAGGCCACCAGGCGAGCGCCTTCCATTCGCAGCGCCGAGCACCGTTCGCGTGCACGAATTTGAAAGAACGTATCGCAGCCATCGAGCAAGGACGACCAGCCGAAAAGACCGCCAGGGCCAATCGTCTGGATACGAGCCGTGTAGTACCTGGCGACCACGTCCACACCAACGCTTCCGGAAACGATCAGATAAAAGTGCGTCGAGCGCTCGCCGGCCACCAGCACAATGTCGTCTGTTTCAAAGGTAACTTCGTCGGCCATCGCCACCAGTTGAGCGCGGTACGCTTCCGTAAACCTGGAGAGGAAAGGGTGTTTGTTTGATTGTAGTTCCATTGCCTTGCCCCGCGTTCAGCGCCCTCTTACCCATCGGGCCAGGGGTGAGAAATGCGTGCAACTGCAATGCCAGTCCCCAGGACGGCGGCGAAAGCGGCCACCATCTGACCAGGAAGTCTTCGCCGCACACGTGTCCCTGTGCGCCGGATCTGGCTTTCCATGGCCTCCGGTTCCTTGCTGGGCTCTACCAGCAGGTCTGAGCGAATTTGCGCTGCTGAAACGTCATCGACGAGCGCGGTTCTCCAGCGAGAACGGGGCGGCTCCGAGCATTACGTCTCTACGGCGATCCGGAACTCGTGTTGCGCCCGGCGCGACTCGCATGATGTGTTGCGAATTCCTACGCCAACGCCGGCCAAGTGCGGCATATCACCCACCTGCGGCGGGTGAAACCCACCACTGAGGCTTTTAAGCACAGAGGAAAGCCCAAGAAACAGATCAGATCCCGAATTGGCCGACGACGTGCCGTGGGTACACCACCTTGCGGTAACTGGAGGCTTTGTTTGCGCAACCAATACCTGCCTAAATTCGTGGTCACGGGTCTGGTCCTGGCCGCGGGGCTGCTGAGTCTGAGCCGAACGAGCTATGCGATCCCGGCGTTCTCGCGTCAATACGGCACCTCCTGTACGACCTGCCATCTCGATTTTCCGAAGCTGAACGACTTCGGCAAAGCCTTCAAGGACGCCGGCTTCAAATTCCCCAAGGATGACGAGAGTTTCATCAAGACGGCGCCTGTCCTGTTGGGCGCGCCGGCGCAGAAAGACGTCTGGCCGCACAGCGTATGGCCCGGCCAGATCCCGGGAATGCCCCCGATCGGCCTGCGGATGAACAACTTCTTCCAGTTCACCAGCTCTGCCCGCAGCAACTTCAACTCGCCCGTCGCCCCAACCACGGTTCCGCCGTACATACCGGCAACCGACTTCGAAACCGGCTTCTTCAGCATCTTCTCGGCGGGCAATCTCGGCAGCGACATCGCTTTCTGGGTGGATGACGACATCAGCGTCAATGGCGACAATGGAGCGGGTGGGCTCGGGGACGGGTATCTGAAGTTCGTCAACATCGGAAGGCTCCTCAAACTTCCGAAGGACTCGCTGACCTTGCGGGCGGGCCAGTTCGAACTCGACCTGCCGTTCACTCAGGCGCGCAGCATCAATCTCAGCCCCTACGATATCTACTCGGAAGCGAACATCGGCGCGATCAACTCCATGGTCCCGCTTCAGCAGAACGTGGCCAATACGTTCATATTCGCCGACTCTACGCGGGGGATCGAACTAAGCGGCGGACACCAGTATGGCGGGTATCACTACTCGGTAGCGATCATCGACCAGAACACCAGCGGCTCTCCGCCGAACGTGAGCCCGTACGTGCCATCTGCAACGGGCGGAGCCAACGGCGGGGTCGGTTTTGACTCCGATTCCAGCTTCAAGAACGTCTACGCGCGTTTTGCGTACCGATTCAATCTGGAGCGGGATAAGGAGAGCAGGGACGCCGTGCAGGCTGCCGGAACCATGGGTCCGCGCGATCACACCTATCTGAGTCTGGGAACGTTCTATCTCTACGGCAACTCCCTGCAACGAGTGGTTGGAGCGCTCAGCGACGGGACTTCGGCCATTCTGTCGGCGCATGAACCCTATTACCGGGCGGGCGGGGACTTCAGCTTTAACTACCGGACATTCAACCTGTTCGGCGTGTACATGACCGCCCGCGACAACAATCTCTTACCGGTGGACGCCAACGGCAATCTGATACCGCTTCCGTTGTCTTCCACCAGTCCTCCGCCGGCGGGCTTCATCACCAGCGTGCCGGCGAAGTTTAACGGCGGATTCGTTGAAGCGGACTATCTGGCATTGCCATGGATGATGTTGATCGGACGCTGGGACGGCGTCAATTCGAGCGCCGACCGCATCAATGGCCTCGCGCTGGCCACCGGGACTCCGTACTTCGGTCCGCTCAATTCGACTCGAAACCGGTACACTCCGGGCATGCAGTTTCTGATCCACCCCAACATCAAAGCTTCCTTTGAATACCAGTTCCGCCCTCAGCAGATCGCTCAGGTCACCGGCGATGGCATCCAGACCGCATTGCGCGGGCTGAATCCGTTCCGGGTGAATACGTTCCTGACGGCGCTGGAATTCGTTTATTGACCTTAGCCGACTACGTGAAAGAGAGGGTTCCAAATCCAATGCAGAAAGTGATCGTCGCGTTCCTGGCCACGTGCCTCGCCGCAAGCGCGGGCACTATCAGTGGGAAAGTCGCCGCCGGGAAAGGCAGCTCGGTTGTCTGGGTGGAAGCGATTGCGGGGAAGACGTTTCCCGCGCCCACAAAGGTCCAGCTCATGGACCAGAAGTCGCTGCTGTTTCAACCTCACGTGATCGCCGTTCAGGTGGGCACGACGGTGGAATTCCAGAACAGCGACAAGGTGCAGCACAACATCTTCTGGCCCTCCATCAGCGGCAACAAAAAGCTGGGGCACAACCTGGGAACCTGGCCCACTGGGGAAAAGCGCAGCTTCAAATTCGACAACCCCGGCGTGGTGTCGCTGTTGTGCAATGTGCACCCCGAGATGTCCGGGTTTGTGATAGTCTCCCCGACTCCATATTTCGCGTTGTCCGACGCCGACGGCAACTATAAGATCTCCGATGTGCCGAACGGCAGCTACACGGTCTCCGCGTGGCATGAAGGGGCGAAGATACAGTCGAAGCCGGTCTCCGTCAACGGCGACGCAACGCAGGATTTCGCGCTCTCGAAGTGAAGGTTACAGGCGCTGTGCGGAGAGGTTGCTTATGCTGACGCGCTTCCAGGACAAGAAGGTGGATCGCGCCTGGCTGAACAGCAACTTTCCGTGCATGATGGCCTGTCCGGCCGGAACCAACGCGGGGCGCTATGTGGCGCTGATCGCGGAAGGCCGCTTCGAAGAAGCGTATCGCTATGCTCGCGATGCGAACCCGCTCGCCAGCATCTGTGGGCGGGTCTGTGCCCATCCGTGTGAAACCGCGTGCCGGCGGGGCGCCATCGACAGCCCCATCCAGATCCGGGCGCTGAAGCGCCTGCTCACCGAACGGTATGGACCCGAAGCACGCCGGCCACTGCGGGTGGACCGCCCGCCCGTTTCGCCGCAGCCCTATCGCGTCGCCATTGTCGGCAGCGGCCCCGTGGGACTCGCCGCCGCTCATGATCTGGCTTTGCTGGGGTACGCGGTCACCATCTTCGACGCTGCGCCGGTGGCCGGCGGAATGTTGCATCTCGGCATCCCGGAGTACCGGCTGCCCCGCAGCGTGGTGGATGCCCAGGTCCGGGAGATTCTCGAATCGGGCGACATCACGCTGAAGCTGAACTGTGCCGCCGGGAAGGACTTCACCATCTCGGAACTCCGGGAGCAGGGGTTCGCGTCGGTGGTGATCGCGGTGGGCGCCCATCGCAGCCGCGATCTCTCGATTCCCGGCGTGGACCTGGACGGGGTACACAAGGGCATCGACTTCCTGCTCAACGCGAACCTCGGATACCGATTCACTATCGGCAAGCGAGTGGTGGTGATCGGCGGCGGCAACGTGGCGATGGACGTGGCCAGGTCGGCCGCGCGGGAAGTGCTGCGGCAGCATGTGGGCGCTTCCGAGGGCGCCGTCCCGAGCGAAATCAACGTTGCCGCGGTGGCGGCCCATGAGATGGTGGACGTCTCGCTCTCCGCCCTGCGCCTGGGCGCCCAGGAGGTGGGCATCGTGTGTCTCGAGAAACGGCATGAAATGCCGGCCGCTCTCGAAGAGATTGAAGAAGCAGAGACGGAAGGAATCATCCTGCACGACGGCCGGGGTCCGCGGCGCGTGGTTGGACGGAACGGGAAGGTCGCCGGGCTGGAAACAGTAAGAACGAAACCCGTCTTCGACGGGTCCGGGCGTTTCAATCCCACGTTTGTCGAAAACAGCGAGTCCATTATCGAGTGCGACACCCTGATCCTGGCCATCGGCCAGTCTCCGAACCTGGATTTCCTGCGACCCGAAGACGGAGTTCGGGTTTCGCCACGCGGTCTGGTGATGGCCGATCCAAAAACACTGATGACCAGCGCTCCGGGCGTTTTCGCCGGTGGCGACTGCGTGTTCGGGCCGCGCCTTATCATCGACAGTGTCGGCGACGGCAAGCGCATCGCCGTCGCGGTGGACGAGTACCTGACTGGCCGCCCGCACCCGGAACCCGATATCGTCGTCGAGGTCCTGGATCATCACCGGATGGCTGCCGACTACATGGAACTCCATCGCCATGCAGTCCCCATGCTTCCACTGGACCGGCGGACCGGAGTCACCGAGGTCGAAATCGGCTTCGACGAACAGACCGCCATGGCGGAGGCGCGCCGCTGTCTGCGCTGCTGGGTCAACACAGTGTTCGAGGGGAACCCGGCCGACGCGTCGCAGTGCGTTCTCTGCGGAGGTTGCGTGGACGTGTGCCCCGAGCAGTGCCTCCGGCTGGTTCCGCTGGAGCAGATCGATTGGACTCCGGAGATGCTGGAAGAAATCCGGGAGAACCGGCAGCTCTACGCCGTCGAACTGGACGACGTGGCGGCGGAAGAACTGGGAGTCATCACCGGGTCGGCAATGCTCAAGGACGAAACGCGGTGCATTCGTTGCGGCCTTTGCGCCGAGCGCTGTCCAGTGAAGCTGATCACTATGGAAGCGTACTACATGGTTCCGCGCGAGCCCGTTGAACTGGTCACCATTGCCGGCGTCGGCGCGATCCCGCGGACGCCGATACCGGCGGCGCGGTAAGGAGGGAACTCGATGGATAAGCTCTCGGAAGAACCGAGCAGGCGCGAGGCGTTCGTGAAGCTGGGAATCGGCGCGGTGTGCGCGGCGGGCGTCGGCGCGGCTTCGTTCGGATACGAGTTCCTCTCTCCGAACGTGCTGTATGAGCCGTCGCCGGTGGCCAGCGCGGGGAAGCCCGACCAGTATCCGGTGGGGTCGGTGACGCAGGATCTGAAAGCCGGCATCTACATCGTCCACGGCGCGGACGGGTTCTATTCACTGTCCGCAACCTGCACTCATCTCGGCTGCCTCACGAAATGGAACGCGGACCTGGGGATCATCGCGTGCCCCTGTCACGGTAGTAAGTTCAACGAGCGCGGAGTGAAGATCGACGGTCCGGCGCCGCGCCCGCTCCCCTGGCTCAAGGTTTGGCTGAGCGACGATGGGGACCTGCTGGTGGACCGTTCCACCACCGTCCCGCCCGGGCAGTTCCTGAGGACCTGATATGGCGAAGACACTCGAAGGCTACATCGGGGAGCTGCGAACCAGCCGTGCGTGGCGATCGGTGTTTCGTGGAGGGAGCGGCGCCAATAATCTGCGCCGTTCGATGGCCGTGCAGCAGAACGTTTTTCTGCATCTTGCCTCCGTCAAGATCAGCCGGAAGTCGCTGGCGTTTCGCGCGACATGGTTCCTCGGGACGCTGAGCCTGGGCACGTTTCTGATCCTGGTGGTGACCGGAATCCTGTTGATGCTCTACTACCATCCGTCCGTACCGCAAGCCTACGCGGACATGAAGGACCTGCGGTTCGTGGTTTCCGCCGGAGTGTTTCTGCGCAATCTGCACCGCTGGTCGGCACACGCGATGGTTTTCCTTGTATTCGCGCACATGTTCAAGGTGTTTTACCGTGGAGCGTACCGCTCTCCCCGGGAGTTCAACTGGGTGATCGGAGTGATCCTCTTGCTGCTCACGCTACTGCTCAGCTATACGGGCTACCTGCTGCCCTGGGATCAGTTGGCCTACTGGGCGATCACGGTGGGATCGAATCTTATGTCCGCCGTGCCCGTGGTTGGCCAGAAGTTTCGGTTCCTCATGCTCGGCGGCAATACCGTAAACGCGAACGCTTTGCTTCGTTTCTATGTGCTGCACTGCGTGATCCTTCCGCTGGCCGCGGCGTTCTTTCTGGCTATTCACTTCTGGCGGATCCGCAAGGACGGCGGGTTGTACACGAGGGCATCGGATTCCCATGAGTGAAACTGACAAGAAGTTCACAGCCGCTTCCGATTCGGACAGCCGCAGGACTCCCGTGCGGGTGGCGTTCGTCACGCGCCGGACCTCCCCGCAGGTGAAGGCCACGGACGACTCGGTCGTAATGACCTACCCGGAAGGGATACTGCGCGCCGTCGTGGCGGTGCAGCTTCTGACCGTCGTGCTGGTGGTGATCTCACTATTATGGGACGCGCCGCTGGAAGAGCTGGCCGACCCGATGCACACGCCGAATCCCGCCAAGGCGCCCTGGTATTTTCTCGGCCTCCAGGAACTGCTCCACTACTTCCCGCCGGTTGTGGCGGGCGTGATCATTCCGGGACTGGTGGTGGCGGCTCTCATAGTGATTCCGTACTTCAACATCAATGTCGAATCGGAAGGGATGTGGCTCAGGAATCGCGGCAGGCGGATGAAGATCTTCGCTGCCGTTCTCACGATCTTTTCGATCCTGATGGTGGTGTTCGATGTCTGGGCCGTGCTGATCCCGACGCTGTTGATCGCGGCTGTCATGCTGCTGGCAGCCGCGAGTTCGCCGGAATCTCCTGGGCGATTCAAGCGGTGGCTGGTGTCGAGATCGGTCTCGTACTGGATCATGACCTGGTTCCTGGTACAGGCGGCGGTGCTGACCATTATCGGGACCCATTTCCGGGGACCGGGATGGTCGTGGGTATGGCCATGGCAATGAGAGTGGATGCGGACCGGACACGCGGCGACAGCCGCGTCAGGCCGATTGAACATCGGCCGCAGGATGGAATCCTGGCCCCACAGGAGCTGGAAGCATGCTGACCAGAATCCGTAAGTTCCTGTTCGGCGACAGCGCTCACGCGTTCGGCACATTGAGCGTCGTCCTGCTGCTCTGTTTGGCTGTCACGCCGGCCAAGGACCACTTTCGCGAATGGCGACAGTTTCAGCGAAAGTATCTGAACCTGATTCGAACGCGAGGCGACGCCGCGACACTGCAGCGCCGGTTCGAGGGCGGCGTACAACAGATCTGGATTCCGGAACTGGGGGTGGTAGATCGCTGCGGAACCTGCCACGCCGCCATGAAGGAAGCCACACTCCGGGATGTCTCGGCGCAGCCGTTCCGTCCACACCCACCCATTCCGCACGCGCTCACCGAGTTCGGTTGCTCGATCTGTCACCGCGGGCAGGGCGCCGCTACCAGCGTTCAGGAGGCGCATCGAAGTACGCTGGCGTGGGAGCAGCCTATCCTGCCGGCTCGCTATCTGGAGTCGGGTTGCGGCCAGTGTCATTGGAACTCGCTGGCGGGCACGCCGCAGCTCAATCTGGGCCGCAAGATGCTGGCCCGCTATGGCTGCGTGTCGTGCCATGCGATCAAAGTGCCGGGGCAGGGGCGCATGCAGTCTGCGAATCCCGCGCCGCCGCTGACGCACATCGCGGAGAAGACCAGCCGCGAGTGGATCTTCGCCTGGCTGAAGGACCCACAGTCCTACGCGATAACGGCGACGATGCCGAACTTCCAACTCAGCGACGCCGACGCCAGGGACATCTCCGCGTTCCTGGTGTCGCAAAGCACTCCCGTTTCGGGGGCCCGGACGCTCGAGCCTGCCGGCGCGGCCCGCGTGGACTCGAGCGCCGACCCGCAGCCGGGCGCCAGCCTGTACGGCGAGTCCTTCTGCGCGTCCTGCCACGCCACCGTCAACGCCGCCGGCATGATCGTGGGGGGCGACGTGGGACCAGAGCTCACCCGTGTCGGGACCAAGGTAAAGCCGGAGTGGATGACGGACTGGTTGCGAGGGCCAAAAGGCTACGATCCACACACCCTGATGCCACGATACCGGTTCGACCCGAAGCAGCTCAATCTCCTCGCCGGTTTCCTCGAAGCGAAGACGGATTCGGACTTCCTGTCCAAAGTGAGTCTGACGCCCGCATCGGCGGCCGAGATCTCGCACGGGCAGACGCTGGTGAGAGAACGCGGCTGCGCATCGTGTCACGAGATTAGCGGGATTAGCAAGCCCGATAACTTCGCCCCGGCGCTGACGCTGATTGGAAGCCAGTCGCTGGCGAAGATCCTGTTCGCTGAAGGCGTGGAACACACCCTGCCCGACTATCTGCAGGCGAAGATCAGCCGTCCGCACTCGTTCGGCAAGGCCACGAAGATGCCCCAGTACAACTTCCCACCGGCCCAGGTGGACGCACTGGTGACGGCACTGTTGGCGCAGACCGAGCGAGCGCAGTCGCTGCCGGCGGAACTCCTTGTGCCCGGCAGACGCGCCTCCGATTACCGGCCGGCGGGCAAGGCGGGCCAGTTGATGGCGGACATGAACTGCTGCAGTTGCCACGCGATCAACGGACGTGGCGGGGACATGGCCCCGGATCTGACGTGGGAGGGCAGCGCAGTGCAAAGGAAGTGGCTGGTCAGCTTTCTAAAGAACCCAAACACGCTGCGTCCGACGCTGATCCGCAGGATGCCGCGCTTCAACATGATTGGACCGGAAGCCGAAACGCTGGCCGACTACATCATGACGGTGTACCAGACGCCGGCCTTCGATGCGGACGCGCTGGACAATGCAGGCTTCGGGGCCGCCGAGGTGGAACGTGGGCGGCAGCTTTTCTACTCGAAGTACGCCTGCCAGTCATGCCACATTGTCGATCCGAAGAACGATAAGGGATACATCGGTCCCACGCTGACACAGGTGGGAGCGCGCATGACCCCCGCGTGGGTGTTCGGCTGGCTGAAGAACCCGCAGGCGCTGCGGCCCGGAACCATCGAGCCCAACTGGAACATGAGCGACGAGGACGCCCGCGCGCTGACCGCGTTCCTGATGAAGCAGAATCGGGAGGTGGCCAGCAAATGAGACGCACACTTGCGGCATTGGTGTTGCTCCTCGGTTTGATGCCGGCGTGCCGCCACGGGGCAAAGTCGCCGCAGCCTGCCGCTGCGAAGGCGTTCGGTACGGCCCTTGTGGAGGTCGGCGGCGGCAAACAGGCGGCGGGCATAGGGACCGCTCTGGACCAGCCTGTAGTTGTGCAAGTCAACGATGCCCAGGGGAGCGCCGTCGCGAACGCCCTGGTACACGTTCGGGTTTCCGGTGGCGGCGGATCGAACCCCGAGAGCGGGCTCACCGGGCCGGACGGCCAGCTCACAGCGAACATTACTCTCGGCGGCTCGGCCGGCAACTACGAGGTGGTGGCATCTACAAACGACGCGGCCGGCAAGCTGATCGAGCTTCGGCTCGACGAGGTCGCGCTCGGGTACCAGGAAACGCTGGGCAAGCAACTGAACGACGTTTACTGCGCCCGCTGCCATGATCCGGAGTCCACGCCGGAGCGAGTATCCAACCACGACAACCTCACCGCCCAGGCCCACGCGTTCACCGAAGGCGGCGTATTGAACGCCATGAGCGACGCGGACCTCACGGCTATCATGGCCCACGGCGGTCCGGCGCTCAGCCGGTCTCCGGAAATGCCGCCCTACGGCTTCGTGCTGAGCAAGTCCGAAATCGCCGCGCTCGCGGCCTATATTCGAGCCATCGCGGACCCGCCGTACCGTTCGAAGGGCGCCGTCTATGCGAAGAACTAGCGGGCTTCTGGTTGCTTCCTGCTGGCTCGCCGGCGCGGCGTTCGCGCAGGTGCTGTCGCCGCCGGAAATCCTCGATACGGAGTTGCGCGAGTTACAGCAGAAACGCATGGCCGACCTGAAGAGCGTCGCCGTCGCGATTTCGTCGCACCAGTTCCCGTATCGCTTCTACTTCAGCCGCAAGCTGGATGTGAGCGAGGAACAGGAAAGAGCGACCGACCAACGCTCCATCCAGTTCGCGAGGTTCCGCAACCAGGTGGTCCTGCAGATCACTGGCAATTACTTTGCCTCATACTCCGCGGAGCTTATGAAGAAGGAAGACCGCGCCCGCCAGACGGTGAATGACGTGATGGTTCCTGTCCTGAAGGCCGCGGCGCCCATGGCGCAGGAGCAGGGCTTCCAGAGTTTCGCGCTGGAGATCTCGCACCACGTCAGGAAAAAGACTCTAGGGGTTACGGGAGAGCGTGCCGAGAACGTGGTACTGACCCTGCCGCGTGATGCGGTGGCGCGGCTGGCGTCGGCGAGCGGCCCGGAGGAACAGGACCTTGTGCTGCGGGAAGCCGTGGTTCTGCTTGACGGCCAGCCTGTGGCCCTGTGGGGTTCCGAGTCGGCAAGCGCGGGCACGCCGCAGCCCTCCGCCGACGCGCTGTTGCCGGCCCCTGTAAAGCCAGCGGCATCTGCCGCTTCGGCTGTTTCACAACCGCCCGCGGCTCCTGCCGTTTCGCCGGCGGCATCTGCTCCAGCGCACGATACATCTCAGGACGCCTTGAAGTCGCTGCAGGGCAAATACCAGGTGACACTCGACCGCATCGTGCGCGACCTTGACAGTCAGGCCCGGTTTGTCGGCTACGCCCCCCCGGTTTTCATCGCCTTCCACAAGGGAGCCTACCTGCAACTCTCGCTGACCGCTCCGGTTCCGGCGGACGCGGACACTTCGCGCTATCGCTCCGCGGCAGTAGCGTTCGATGAACACATCGCCAGCCTCATCCGTCCGATCATGGCCTACTTCAAGGAAGACGCGGATTTCGACGGAATCGACTTCAGCACTACCATACGGCCAGCCGGCGCGGCCGCGGATGCGGGCAGCTCGCTGACCGTCGAATATATCTTCAGCGTTCCCGCGCTTCGTTCCTACGAACAGTACGACAGCACGGGGCAGCAACTGATCAACTCCGGGTTCGTGCTCATCAACGGCGAACGCGTTAGCCTCGATCTGCAGGCAGCGGAAAGCCGGTCCTCGAGGTGATTCGGCCCCGGAGACCGTGAGGATCCGCTCCGATATGCTGCACCGAACCAGTCATGCGCTCGCGCTGATTCTGGCGGCTGTTTCCTCTCTTGCCGCCCAGCCGTACGAATTCGGGCATCGAACGCATCTGACCATGCGTGTGGCGTGCGCGCGCTGCCATCCGGAGTCGCCGAAGAGAACCCGGCCACCCGCGGCGGGGGAGGCAACCTTCTCCTCCGATGCCTGTCTCGATTGCCATGGCCCGGCGATTCTGAATCTGCAGCCGTCGCTAAAATCCCCGATTGCACATTTCAACCACGCGCTTCACCTCGGTCTGAAGAACCAAACCTGCGAATCCTGCCACCACAAACTGCTCGAATCCGATAAGGTGACCGATGCCGTGAATCCGAAAATGGCCGAGTGCGCAGTGTGTCACGATGAGGTCGATCAACTTGAGAGCTGCACCCTCTGCCACGCGACGGACGATCCTCGTTTGCAATCGCGTAAGCCCCCTCGCTCCGAGAATGTTAGCCCTATCCGAGCAGCTTTTGGACCACAGCCAGTAGTTCTTCCGGACCGACCGGCTTCGTCAGCGCCGCATCAGCCTCGAGCGTGGCAGCAACTTGCACGAAGCTGCTTCCCAAACCGCCTGAGCCAGCAGTGATCTTCAGCCTGAATGACCTTCACGCGTCTCGCGAAGTCACACCTGGGCCGGAGTCTTCTCTGTAAGCGAGCAGCCCGGATGTGCGCAGTCGCAGGAGATCTCCACCTCTCCGTTCGCGTCTTCGCAGCGCTGGCTGCAGTACGTTTTCTCGTCCGCCACGGTACACCGGCAAGCCGGATGCATGCGTTTCTTTTGCTCAATGTCAGCCATGATGTTTACTCTGTCAAGCGGGAGCTATCCGCGCCAACGAGAGTAGCCCCAGCCTCCGCCGCCGAGCACAAACAGCACCAAAAGAACAACCAATATGGTCATCATTTCTCATCACTCCTTCATTCAGTGCAGTGCAGATGGAGGACCATTGCTGAATCTGCGCCGACACAACGGAGAACCTGAGGGTCCTCTGGCTGTTGTGTGCAGGTCCTGCCGCTCGTCATGCAGGAAGTGCGTTTAGCCGATGCTTGTTGCCTCCGCATACCGCCTGAATCGTTCGGTCCTCCAACTGCTCTCAAAGGAGATTGATCGATGTCGTACCAAAGGAAAAACCATGAAAGCTCTCAAACCGTGCTTGTCGTTGCTGGCGGCAGTGGTCGTCGCAGCGACTCTCGCAGGCTGCTCCCGGACGTCCACGAAGACGCCCGACGTTTCGGATAACATTCGCACATCGCTGGATAAGGCCGGCTACAAAGATGTCTCAGTGAACCAGGATCGCGACAAGGGCGTCGTGACCCTGGGTGGACACGTGGCCGCGGACGCGGACAAGTCACAAGCCCAATCCATCGCAATGTCATTTGCGGGGAGCGAGGTTGTGTCGAACCAGATTGCCGTGATTCCGCCAGGCGGCGAGAGTGATGCCAGGAACATGAACTCGGACCTCGACAGGGGTATCGCGAGCAACCTGGATGCGGCTCTCATCAGCGCAAAGCTTCACGACAGCGTCAAGTACGCGGTGAAGAATCACGTCGTCATCCTGACGGGCGATGTCGACTCGCAATCGACGCGCGATCGGGCCCAGTTGGTCGCGTCCGCGATTCCCAACGTGCAGCAGGTAGTGAACGAGCTGCAGGTGAAGTCGCAAAAGGCCACCTCGTCGAATTAGGACAATTATGGATATAACAACGCTCAGCACAACGGAAATCGCCGCAATCATTGCGCTCGTCGTGGTTCTGATTGCCGGCATCGCCGTATTCCTTTGGAGCCGAAAGCGCCGGACGGCACGGCTGCGCGATCAGTTTGGCGTCGCCGAATATGCTCGCGCCGTGCATAAGGACGGCAACCGGCGGCATGCGGAAGCCGTGCTCGAACAGCGCACACAACGTGTCGAGGCGCTTCACGTCCGGCCGCTTGGCGCGGGCGACCGTGCGCGCTTCATGGCGTCCTGGAGCGGAGTCCAGGCGCGCTTCGTCGACGGCCCCGCGGGTGCGGTAACGGCGGCGGACCAACTGCTCGGCGACGTCATGTCCACGCGGGGCTATCCAGTAAGCGACTTCGAACAACGAGCTGCGGACATTTCCGTGGATCATCCGCTGGTTCTTGAAAACTACCGGACGGCGCACGAAATCGCGCTTCGGCAGACGCGGGGGCAGGCCAGCACGGAAGACTTGCGTCAGGCAATGGTTCATTTCCGGACGCTTTTCGAGGAACTGATTGGCGAGGCGGCGACACCCCTGCCGCAGGCGGCATCCTGAGCTCAGCCCGCTGGGGGCGGGTCTGCTACGCCCCCAGATTCGCCCGCAGAAACGCCAGCACGCCTCGCACCACCTCGCGCGAAGCCTCGCCGTCATCCCATTACGTCAAACGCGTGCGGATTCGTGGCGTGTTTCAGACGGGCTGGTTCGTCGAGTCGCTGATGACGCAGATGCTCATCGTCCACGTCATTCGTACAAACAAGATTCCTTTCATACAGAGCCGGGCGAGTTCAATGGTGGCAACAACCGCGCCCTTTCCTTGGCTGAACGGCCTTCAGACAGCAGCCCAACGACACGGTATGGCCCATTCTGGCAATCTTGGGTCCAGTTTCGGGTCACTTCGGCGCTCAGGTGTTCGCTTCCAAGACGGGCCGTGACGTCACGACCGCCTGTGGATCGGGCTCCTTGGCGCCTTCGCGGCCCGAGGGCTATCAGCTCAAGCGAAGCAGCGGAGCGAGCGAGACGGCGGAGTGTGCTGCTCGACACGGCCCCGGGGGAGCGCGCCTGGGCGGAGGTCTGCCGGGGCACGGCCTGCTGTCTCGCGCGCCTGCCGTCGAGCTGGATAACTTCCGATAACACGAAATAACGCCCCCCACTGGTGTTGATTTCGATGACCGCTCGCGTCCGTACGTCCCCACCTTAATGGCCAGCGGCAGTGTGAGATTCTGGCCACCCGTGGTCACTACCAGCGCCTGCGGACCAGCTACTGCCGTCGTGTTCACCGTCAGCGTTGCACTGATTGAGGTGGCCGAGTTCACCACCACGTTGCTCACCGCCAGCATTCCGCTCGGCACTGTAACCGTGTCACCCGATTGGAAGCTGGTGTTGACTCCTGTGATGGTCACCGTGACCTGACTGCCCATGCTCGCCGCCACCGTGT
Organism: Bryobacteraceae bacterium; assembly: GCA_049520275.1. Lineage (GTDB taxonomy): Bacteria > Acidobacteriota > Terriglobia > Bryobacterales > Bryobacteraceae > CAWACP01. Next base: position 10,809 of record JBEKPY010000060.1, on the reverse strand, counting down.
TCGGACTTGCCCCCGTCAGATACGGCGCCGTGGGCCCAATGACCATGGTCTGGTTGAACAGCCCGCGCATGATGAACGAGGCCATCTGGCCTCGCGTCACCACCTCGTCCGGACAGTACAGCGTCCCCCCGCAACCGTTGGCGATGTGCTCTTCGAATGACCTTTGTATGAACGGGAACGGCATCCCGTTGCTTTCGACGTTCGTCGGCACATCTGAAAAATACGGCTCGGCGGTAAAGATGAAAGCTGCCCCGTAGAGCGTCAGCCGCGCCCGGATCATGAATATCGCCATTTCCCAGCGCGGAATCGTATCGGTGGGACAAAACCGCGGGGGATTCTGCGAGCAGCCCGTCGTGATGCCCAGATCCATCAGCTTCTGAATGTGCGGGAAGAAAGGATTCGAAGACGGCACATCGTTGAAATAAGGAGTTGTATTGTAGATCGCGGGATTGGTGGTGCCGGTGACCGCCCTGACGATGAACGCGGCCATCTCCTGGCGCGTGACGTTGTCGTCCGGGCAGTAGAGGCGGGTCGCAGGGTCGCTGGATTGCTGGCAGCCGGTGGTCACGTTTGCCTGAAACATCAGGTTGGCCGCGTCGAAGAAGGTGGCCGACGGCGGTATGTCGGCGAACTGTGCGCTGGTGAAATCCTGCGTAACGGTGATCGGCTGGCCGGCGACGGTGATGTGTGCGGTAAGGTCCACCCCGGCATTGTTCGCGGCCACCGTGTAATTCAGCGTCCCCGAGCCGCTCGAGTTGCCGTTGCTCAACGTGAGCCAGCTCTGATCGCTCCCGGCATTCCAGGCGCAGCTACTCAGGCCGGCGTTGATCTGGATGGAATACTGGCCGGCAGCGGCGGGTATGGCGACGGTGGTTCCATTCGGGAACGCATAGGTGCACCCGGCCGGGTTAATCGTGAATATCGCCGCGGCCGACGTCGCCCCGCCGGGATTCAGCACGGTCACATTGGCTGTGCCCGCCGAGGCGATCAAGTCTGGCGTAATCGAGGCGGTCAACTGTGTCGCGCTCACGAAGGTGCTCGACAGCGCCGTGCCGTTCCACTGAACCACCGCGCCCGATAGGAAGTTCGCGCCGTTGACCGTGAGCGTGAACGCCGGTCCTCCCGCTTCTGCCCACGCCGGGCTGAGGCTGGAGATGGTCGGCCCCGGCGTCACTTGGAAGCTCTGGCTGACCGGCGTGGCGGCAGCGTAGCTCGTGTTGCCGGCCTGCGTTGCCTGGATGGTGCAGGTGCCGACGGCGACCAGGGTCACGGTGGTGTCCGATAGTGTGCAGACGCCCGAGGTAGTCGAAGCGAAGCTCACCGCAAGGCCCGACGACGCGCTCGCACCGACCGTGAACGGCGCGGTGCCCAAAGGCTGATTCGGAAGCGCCCCGAAGGTGATGGTCTGGGTCGTCAATCCGTTCTGCGTCACGGCGATCTGCTGGCCCAGGACCGTAATGTGCGCCGCGCGGGCAGAGGTGAATGTGTTTGCCATAAACGAGAAATCGATCACTCCGTTCGCGATGGTTCCGATGCTGAGCCAGGGCTGGTCGCTCGTGGGGGCGAAGATTCCCGCAAGAGACGCTGTGGCGGGAAGCACCGGAAGCAGCGAGTCAGACCCGGTCGAGGCAGGCTCGGCCATGCTGGCGGGGCCCACAAACGCGAAGGGGATCTCCTTGATCGCGAGGTTGCCCGTATGCGCGATGTAGACGTTGCCGGATCCGTCCACCGCCACGCCAAATGGACTATCCAGTCCCGAGGGCACCAGCGTGTTGCCCCACTCTTTGATCGCCTGGTCGAATGTATCTGCGACGTAGACGTTCTCTGCGACGTCGACCGCCACCCCAGACGGAAACGATAGCCCCGCCGGGAGCACAGTGATCAGTTCCTGGAGCGAGGCGCTCCACTCCCTGATAAAATCGTGGCCCGTATCCGCGATATAGACGTTGCCGGATCCGTCCACCGCTACCCCCAGCGGATCGGACAGCCCTGACGACACCAGCGGAGTCACCTGCGTCGCGGCGCTCCACTCCTCGATCGCATTGTTGCCGGAATCCGCGATGTAGACGTTGCCCGAGCTGTCCACCGCCACCCCTTCAGGACGTGAAAGCCCCGTGGACACCAGTGGAGTCAATTGCTGCGTCGCGGCGCTCCACTCCTCGATTGCGTTGTTGTCGGAATCCGCGATGTAGACATTGCCGAGGCCGTCCACCGCCACTCCTGCTGGAGCGAGCAGCCCCGCGGACACCAGCGTGATCACCGGACCCGGCCCGAGATAGTTCGTCCCCGCCTGGGTCACAGTGACCGTAAGACCTGCGATGGTCAGGAAGCCCCCCCCGCGTGCCCGTTCCGGTGAAGGCGTCATACGTGAACGCGACCACTGCGTTGCCCGTGCCGCTGCTGCTCCCGGCAGAAATGTGCAGAAAGGAATTCAAGGCGGCGGCGGTCCAGGCGCCGTCGGAAGACAGTACTACCGAAGAAGCGCCGCTCGCGCTGCCAACCAGGAGTGAATTGGTGCCAAGACTGGGCCCCACAAACACATACGCTGCTCCCGGGCCGCTGTACGATTCGTTTGCCCCGATCGCCACCGTGTCCCCGCTCACCGACACGGAGTAGCCGAAAGCGTCGTCCAGCGCGCCATCGGAAGCAGTCAGCTCCCCCTGCTGGGTCCACACTCCCCCGCTGCGCACAAACACGTACGCGGCTCCCTGGTAGGTATTCCAGCCGCCAGCGCCGATCACCGCGGTGTCCCCGCTCACCGAAACGGATTGGCCGAACTGGTCGTTATACGCGCCGTCGGAAGCAGTCAGCTCCTGCTGCTGGCTCCACACTCCGCCGCTGCGCACAAAGACGTACACGGCCCCCTGGTGGGAATTCGAATTGACGGTGGTCCAGTAAGCCCCAATCACCGCGGTGTTTCCGCTCACCGAAACGGAGATGCCGAAAAGGGCGCTTCCCGAAGCAGTCAACTCCTGCTGCTCGGTCCAGAGGGGGTCTACTACCAGTGGGTACTGCGCACCGTGGTCCTGGACGATTAGCCGGATCTCACGGCCCCGCACCTCCAGCCGCGACGCAAGAGTGTGGCCGCCCGCGTCCAGTGCCTTCAGTCCCGCGTAACGCAGGACGACGCCTTTGCCAGACCCGAACAGCACCGAATCATCATCCGCCTTCCGGATCGGCAGCAGCCCTCTGGCCACGCCGATGGCGATCACCAATGGCTCGCTCTCGCGGTCCGCTCCAGGGCGGTGAGCGAGGGTAAAGCCCTGCTCCAGTCCTTGCGATCCGTTCAGGTACCATTCGGGAGGTCTCCCCGGTGGTACTCCACACGGTTCCCTGCGCCGGTTGGAGTGGCGCTCACCGGCTTTTGGAGCCGATTGCCGTAACCGTACCCGGCCAGATGGAAGCTGACACTGCCATCCGGATGGCTAAGCCGGGCCTCCCGGTTGTCAAACTCAAGAGTCAACCGCTGCGCGCGGTTTTGGCCGCGCCACGTCCCATGGCCGGAATCTTCCAGCGAGTACCTCGCGCGCTCGAACGCCAAACGCAGCCCTTCGTCCGCGCCGGCTTTCTTCCAGACCGCCTCCGCTCTGTTGTAGCCCCCGGCGTTGCCGAGCTCCCCACCCAAAGCTGACACCGCTCCCATGCACGCGAGCGACATCGGCAACATCCGAACGCAAGAGAATGCTCTGGCGGCAATCATGAGACTGCTCCTTCAGGCCTCATCCGGCGGCGCGTATTCGCGACAACAATGCCTTTGGATGGAGGCTTTGCGGCTTCAGGAGAACTTCGTCCGGCAACTCCTCAGCCAGGCAACGCGCTGTCGGTGTGGACGAAGGGTCTAAACCTGGTCTAAACCGGGTCTAAACCAAGTTCGCTTCCTTGTGCCTGTGGTGTTAATCTTCCACCCGTTTGCCGGGAGAATCAAGACGGCCAGACGCTCCCGCCAGCGAATGGCTGAGGGTACCCCTTCCCGGGCTGTCGGGCGGGCACCCGGGGAGTGCGCGTGAAGGCGGCTGCGAATGTCGGATAAGCTGGTCTGCGTGAAACGTCTTCCCCGGATTCCGAAGCCCACGGTCATCGTGGGCATGGTTTACGCCACCGCCCTCTGCGCGTCGCTTCTGTTCACACAAGAGGCTTTCGCCCTCGATCTCATTCAGGCCCGAGGGACGAAGCTCTACACGGCAGGAAAAGAAATACAACTGCGGGGCACCAACTTGGGCAACTGGCAACTCCAGGAAGACTTCCTGTTTGGACTCTACGGCACCCATACGCAGATGCGCTCCGCGATGAGCACCGTATTGGGCAAGCAGAAGGCCGACGCGTTCTGGGACGAGTACGAAAGCGTCTACTACACCGACAAAGACGCCGCGTTTCTGGAGAAGAAGGGCTTCAATGTCATGCGAGTGCCGCTCAACGAGAATCGCATCGAGGACCCCGATCAGCCCGGGCATTATGACGAAACGGCCCTGCGGCGTCTCGACGGTGTCATCCGGATCAACAAGGCTCACGGCATCTACGTGATTCTGGACCTTCACGCGGTGATGGGCGGACAGTCGAGGGAGATTTACGCCGATTCGATTTCCTCCATTCCGGAGTTCTGGCGCTACGCCGATTTTCGCAAGCGCGCCACGGCCCTGTGGGTCGCACTGGCGAAGCGGTACAAAAACGAGCCGGGGGTTGTCGGCTTCGACCTGATGAACGAACCCAACACCCAGGGCCACTCGGAACTGCTGACCGCCTGGCTGCGCGAGACGCACCGCCAGATCCGCGCGGTGGACCCGGTTCATCTCATCTGGCTGTCGGGTGACGACTGGGGCAAGGGTTTTCAGGGTCTCCCCGACGCGTTCTGGGAAGATAAACAGGCGGTGTTCGAGTTCCACATCTATCCCGACTTCACCTTCCCGCTCGACAAGATGACCGACTATCCACAGACGGTGGAGGGAGTGCCTTACGACAGGAGCTGGCTTCGCGAACGACTGCACGAGAAGATCGCATTCGGCCGGCGAAGGCCCGTTCTGATGGGTGAATTTGGCTTCAGCTTGTACGAGGGGCAGATCAGACTGCTGCAGGCCATGGTCAGGGATATGTTGTCGATCGCCAACGAGGAAGGCTGGTCCTGGACGGAGTGGACCTACAAGGATTTCGGAGAGATGGGCCTGGTGTCGCCACGCGCCGACACGCCCTGGAAGAAGTTCCTCTCCTCACCGGAGGTGAACGCTGAACGGGAGAAAGCCCGGGTCCTGTATGCGGTGCGAGGGGCGGGTCCGCAGACCGAAGGTTTTCTCGCCAGGATCACGGACTCGATCGCCAGTCACTTCGACCCTGAGACGAAGCACCGGTTCTACCTGCGCGTCCAGCGGGTCTTCGACGAAGAATTGACGTACGCAATCGTGTATCACCTGAAGGAGAAGAACGAAACCGAGTTGCGCCAGTTGGCCGATTCGTTTGCCTTCGACTCCTGCGCCGCAAGCCCCGAGCTGTCCGAGGTGTTTCCTTAGACCTGTCCGTAACAATGCCAAGAAAGACGGCCCGGCAAGCCTGGGGAAGCTTATGTGGTGCGGCTCCTGAGCTGGGCTTGCAGTCTGGCGGCGCTCTGGACATCAATTGCAAACATCGTGCCGCGGAAGGAATAGTTGGTGCCAGTAATGGCCTTGACCTCCGCTGCCGGGAGAGGGGGGGTCGATGCGTTGGAATCGGCGCAGGGGCATTGCGTACTCCTCGTCAGTCTGCCAGGGGATCGTTGTGATACGGCCCCTTTTGGAGCGCGCCGGAGGCTATCCCCATTGCGACGATACCGACGCCGGATTGGTATAGAAAGACGAGGTCGCCTTTGGATAACTGTTGGACTTTGAACTTCCACGGAGCGTGGTACGCCGCCGCTTTTTGGTGCGCGAGCATATCCTCGTGGTCGGTGGGATCGTTACTGAAGTTCGTATTGAGGATGAAACAGCCGGTGGAGACATCCTCGTAGGGGTTGTCCTCCACCGCGAAGCGCGCCATTTCCAGGAGCAGTTCGTCCTGCGAGGTTTTGTAGACCCGATAGACCCACGGGCGCATCTCCAAGCCGCAGGACCGCCAGTACCGGACTGCCTGTCGCGTGCGAAAGTCGAGTCCGTTGGTGATGATCACAAAGACCTGCTCACGGTTGAACTCTTCTTCCTTGAGGGTGGCGCCAAACGTCGCCTCGTGCGCATGCGCCAGTGATCGTCCGGTTTCGTCGAATCTGCGGAAGAGTTGGTCAAGGCCTGCATAATCGTAGGGGCCAAAGAGCTGCCCGTACCGGAGGGCTTGGAGGAGGTTCTCGGATTGCGATTCCCAGATCTTCAGTTCAAAGATGTACAGTCGGCCGCGTTCGTCCATGGCCAGGAGGTCTGGTTCCTCCTGCCAGCGGCGAGATTGTGAGATCAGCGGGAGTTCTTCGTCGGGCAAAAGGCGGTCAAGGGAGTGAAAGAAAATGTCCTGCAGCGCTCGCTCGTCGAGCCCGAAGGCCTTCAGTTGCTCACCGGGTACACGGGTGGCAGCGCGCGAGGCCGGATCAATCCGAAGTAGCATCCGAAATCCATTGTGTCTCTTTTTGCAGGCTACCGATAACCCCACATAACGCCGTCGCGCCGTCAGGCGCCTCCCAGGCCATTCCGGCGGGTTTTCCGACGAACTCGCGGTTCGCGTAGAACCGCCAGTTAGACGGCGAGCCACCCCGGAGCGACACACAGTGGGTCAGTAAGTCCCCACCTTGATCGCCAGCGGCAGCGTGAGATTCTGGCCCCCGCTGGTCACCACCAGCGCCTGCGGCCCGGCCACCGCGGTCGAGTTCACGGTCAGCGTCGCCGTGATCGAGTTCGCCGAGTTCACAACCACGTTGCTGACATCCAGCATCCCGCTGAGCACGCTCACTGTGTCGCCGCTTTGGAGGCTGGTGTTGGCGCCCGCGATGGTCACCGTGATCTGACTGCCCGTGCTTGCCGCCACTGCGTCCGGACTCACTGCCATCAGGTACGGCGCCGTCGGCTCAATGACCATGGTCTGGTTGAACAGCCCGCGCATGATGAAGGAGGCCATCTGGCCGCGCGTCACCAACTCATCGGGACAGTAATCACCGCCCCCGCAACCGTTGGTGATGTGTTCTTCGAATGACCTTTGTATGAACGGGAACGGCATCCCGTTGCCATCGACGTTCGTCGGCACGTCGCTAAAGCACGGCGTGGTGGCCGTTTTGAAGCTCGCCCCATACAGCAGCAGCGCCCGCACCATGAACATCGCCATCTCCCAGCGCGGAATCGTGTCGGTCGGGCAAAACTCATTGCACGCTCAAAGTTGTTGAGTTGCTTACCGTATCCAACGTGGCGGTAATTGTGGTGGTTCCCTGTCCGACTGCCGTCGCCAGACCGGAGCTGCTGACGGTGGCGACGGTGGTATCTGAAGATGTCCAGGCCACCACGTTTGTCAGATTCTGGGAAGATCCGTCAGCGTAAACGCCGGTCGCCGTAAACTGTATCCCTCTCCCCTGCGGTATTGTCGCGCTCTGAGGCGCGATGGCAATGGACACCAGCGGTGCGGCGCTCACCTGCAGTGTCGCTGTCGCGCTGACATCGCCCAGCGTGGCCGTGATCGTCACGTTGCCGAACCCGGTTGTCGTTGCCACCCCCGTGCTGCTCATAGTTGCAATCGCGCTGTTGGAGGAGGTCCAGCTCACCGAGTCCGTCAAAAACCTTGTGGTTCCATCATCGTAGCTGCCGACTGCTATGAACTGCCGCGTGACGCCCGGTGCCGCCGAGGTAATCAAAGCATTGCCTGGAGTGATCTGCAGCGATATCAGGTTCGCTGTCGGCGACGCCGTCGTGGAACTCAGGGCCATTGTCACTGTGCCGGTGCCGCCGCTGACGACCGTAAGGCTCCCCGTAACAGGGTCAATCGAATACACTGCATTACCCATATCCAGGAACTTTCTTGAGGGGTCTACGACCAACGGACCGGCCTCTCCTGCAAATGGCGATCCGGGTACCGGTGTCCATGCTCCCATGGACGCGTCGATGATGTACCCATACACCCCTAAGTAACATTGGTTGCTCGTGGCATATAGAAAGGTCCCTGACGGGTCCATCGTGAGATAACCCAGACTGCGGAGTCGCGGGCCCTGAAAATCGAGTTAATGCGCCTGTAGTCCGGTCAATGAGATATGCGATCAGAATGTCCCCGTCTGCAACATAGACGAAACGCCCGGATGGGTCTACGATCACCACCCCGCCCATCGTCCAGTTTACATCTGACGGGCCGCTCACCAAAGTCAAAGCTCCACTGGCCCCGTCAATGCTGAAGCCGCTTATCCCGCCGTCACCGATCGCATACAGATACTGCCCGAAAGGATCAACTGCTATACTCGTTGCACCAGGCTCAGTATAAGGTACTGCACCCGGCATAACGAACGGAGAACCCGGCACAGTTGTTAAAGAGCCACTCTGAACATCAATCGAATACCCCGTGATCTCGTTGCTTGCGTCCCCTACATAGATAGGCGATCCCCGGCACAATCATCTGGGTGCGGTGCCCTTCGCTGTCGTACTGGTAGCTCAGGCTCAGCGTGGCGGTGAGCATGCATTTGGTCAGGGGGGCCGAGCACCCCTGGCCGTTGCGGGTGATCTGCGGGCCCTTTACGGAGATCTCGCCAGGCGCCGTGTAGGAATACGTGTCCGCGATCTGATCGCCATTGACGGCGTTGGTGTAGGCGACGCTGGCCAGCACTTTGCCGCTCGTTGGGCCGCAGCGTGCGGAGAGGCCGCGCGGACTTCAAGAGCGATAGCGGACGCGGGATCGCGTGCGCCACTGGTCTCGGGAGTGAGTCTCGATGCCGGCGTGCGCCCGCCGATGGCATAATCCCGCGTTTGCGGAGGCCGCCGCCAGGAAGCGCAGCGACCGCCGCGGGGTTGCGGCTTCGGCGCAACGCGTGGATTATGTCCGAGGCACTGCCGCGCTCGCCGGCTTTCCTCGCGCCCGGAGGCTATACAGCTTTCGACGGTAGGCGTCCGCGCAGGGCGGCAGCGACGCAGCGGCCGGGCGCGCACCGAGGTGCCGCTTAGGTTGTCAGTGGCTGCTGAGGGTTGGCCGTGACCCCGGACTAGCGCGTCAGGGCCAACCTCGCCGACGTTTTCGTGACAGCCGTTAACCCGCCGATTTGGCGCGCCACGCACACGCCGTTCCTCGATTACCTGCTCTGGCAGCCGGACATTAGTGAACCGGGCCCCGTCACAGCAATACGCTCCCTGTAAAACCCGGCACTGCGGACATCCAACACCGACTTAAACACAAGCTTCTTCGTGCAGATCTCGACGTCATACAGTCCCGGGTCCACGTCCACGGCGTACTCGCCTAGATCATTGGTACGCACACAAATGGGTATGCCTAGTGAATCCCGCTTCGTCAGGCACATCGTCGCCCAGTCGATCGGATTGTCGCCCACACGAAGAGTGCCACTGAGAAAGGCCTCGTTGACGACGGGGCCTTCAGAGTTTTCGCCGGAGGGCAGGTGGAAGGTCAGTTCCATAGTCCTCGCCGTACCCACACGAACCGGATAGTATCTAACGTTCATGTGACCGATGCCTGAACCCGCCTCGACCGCGTAGGGTCCTTCGGGAATGTCTGCGAAGCACACGCGGCCCTGACTGTCCGACCTGGCTTCATATCGCTTGTTCGTAGCGAGGCTAACCGCGCTCACTCGGGCCCCATGCAAACGATGGCCGTCCCAATCGCCCACAAATGCGCAGATCTCGGCCGCGCGCGCGACGCTTGGAAACGCTGTGGCTCCGACGACAAGTAGCAGTGCACTCGCGTTCCAGCGTCTCATAGATTGTAGTCCTTTTCGATCTCGTCCGTGACCCCGACGCTCCCGGTTACCTTATCGCCATTGGGGAAAGTTATCGTCTGATTGGTGTTGTCGTCACCCACGACGCCCGTAAGGTGGAGAAACTCATGGATAATGAGCAGCTCCTGGAATTGGGACAACGATTGCCCTTCCGTCAGAACTGACTTCCCATTGATCTTGCCGGTGAAGAACGAGCCTCCCGATAGAATGTTGATAATGCCGTCGTCGTCGTACCAGGCTGGGTTCGTGGGGCTGGCGCTGGGATCGGTCGTAACCACAAGGTTGCCGTCCGGTACGAGAGTCCCAAGCTCCTGCGCCAAGTCCTTGCGCCCGGCTTGGGTATTGTCCGTGGGACTCAAAAAGAGTCCGGCACAATTCTTGTTCTTCGTGAGAAGGTTCGCGGCGGCTGTAACTGCCTTCCCGACGATCTGCATCGGATTTCCGCCGCCCCCACCGCCGCCTCCGCCACCGTTGTTGAGGTACGTGCCGGGGCAGTGGTTAGCTAAGAGATATCCTGGCAGGGTGGAGCCGCCCGTCATGTCATCGAACTCACCGAAGTCGAATGCGACCTGCTCACAAAACTGGTCGCCCATATCGCTCATGGGACCGCCGCCAGGAGCGCCGGGTGATCCACCGCCCCCACCTCCTCCTCCGCTGGCCCACAGGCCAGGTGGGTCATTGTAGTTGATGGGATCGTTCAATACGTAGGCGTAACGATTCCATCCCTGTGGATTCTTCAGGCCTGAGTTGTTCTGGTACGGATCCGGGCTGAGGAACCTTCCGTCGGTAGACGAGTAGTACCGGCCCATGGCATAATCCAGCCCCGACTCGCCATCCCGCCAGTAGGTCGCAAACGCGTACTGCTCCGTCGCCGTCGAACCGCTCTTCTGCTCCCCGTACGGGTAGAACGACCGTGGCTGGTTGCCCAACGCCATCACCGCCGAGCCCACATT
>JBEKPY010000059.1:0-39194 GCA_049520275.1 Bryobacteraceae bacterium | reverse complement strand
ACGCGGCGGCGGCCAGGATTGGCCGCCCCACAAAGGAATCCTCCATCATACGCACATTCTGTTTTTAGATTTGCAGGCCCGTTCCAAAAGTTAAGTGCCATTGGGCTGAGAGCCTGCCCCACATTGCGGCATAGCCGCAAACCAGGAGCGAGGCGGCCTGAGAGCCTGCCCCACTTCGAATCGTCGCGAGGATAGCACATGAATCTACACACTGACTGGCGTTACGGGCTCCGGCACGTGGACCTCGGCGCCGCCGCGAATCGGGATGAAGCGCGCCATCACCAGCGAAGGGATGGCTGAGATCAGAGCCCAGAGAAAGAAGTTGCGGTACCCGATGCGCATCTGGATCAGCCCGCTGACCGCGCCGGGGACGATGAGGCCGAGGTTCATCAGCGAATTCGCGAACGCATAGTGTGCGGTTTGATACCGGCCCGGCGCGATCTCCTGCATCATCAGCAGAATCACCCCCACGAAGCCGAAACCGTAGCCGAACATCTCCACGCTCATCGCCGCCGTGATCAGCGCCGGGCTGCTGGGAAGCGCCGAGCTGAGGTAGAGATAGGCGAGCATGGGCAGGTTCAGGATGCAAATGAGCGGGAGCAGCGCGCGCTTCAAGCCCAGCCACGACGCGAAATAGCCTCCGCACACGCTTCCCAGAATGAAGGCCGCGCTCCCGAACGTGCCGTAGATGGTCCCGAACTGCTGCATGGTGAGGCCGAGGCCGCCTTTGAGCCGGTCCGCCTGCAGGAACAGCGGTCCGATTTTGGCCACCTGTCCCTCTCCGGCGCGGTAGAGAAAAATGAACACGAGCAGCAGGAGAATGCGGCGCTTGCGGAAGAAGCTCACTAACACGTCCTTGAAAGTCGCGGCCATTTGCTGGAAGCTTCCGGCATGCCGGTCGTCCCCGCCTGGCGGCAACATGCGCGCATGATACAGGCTGAGAGCTACCAGCAGCACGCCCAAACCGGCGAAGATGGCCATCCACGCGTGCACCATCGGTATGGACACGCGAGCGCGCAGGAACTTCTGCTGCAGCGCGCCGGCCAGGAAAATCAATCCGCCCAGCGAAAACACGCGCGCCACATTATAAAAGCCGCCCTGCCACCCCGCGTACGCGGCCTGTTCCTTCGGGGAGAGACTGGCGATGTAGAGGCCGTCGGCGGCAATATCGTGCGTGGAGGAGCAGAAGGCAACGAGGAAAAAAATGGCGATGGAATATCGGAAATAGCCTTCCAGAGGAAGGCACAGGGCCAGCAAAACCAGACTGAGGCCGCCCGCGAACTGAAACAGCACCACGAAGAACTTCTTCGTTTTGGACATCTCCAGCAGCGGGCTCCACAACGGCTTCAGCGTCCATAGCCAGCCCAGCAGACTGATCACCAGCGTATTGACGGCGTTGTTCACGCCCATGCGCTGATAGAACGTGAGCGCCATGAGATTCACGGCGTAAAACGGCAACCCCTCAGCGAAGTAGAGGGTGGCCACCCACGATGCGGGATGTCTGCGAGAGGGCTGGTCCATTCAGGCCTTCCATCTTGCCAGGCGGTCGGCGACGTCGGCGCGAAACTCGTCGATGAAGCGCAGCACGTAATCCGCGGGCGACAGCGTGAGGTCGGTGACCAGCGGCGTCAGGTCCATGGCGAACGTCAGCGCGGATTCGATATCGGTGGCGTGGGAGCTGGCGTACGTGGCGTTGGCCAGGCGGCGTCCGGCTGTTGCGAGGTCGTAACGTTTGCCGCCGCTGACCTGAGAATCGAAGACACCCACCAGCGCGGCCGCGATGTTGGAGCGTTCAAAGACGGGCAGCGCGTGCTTGTGCGCATCGGGCAGCCAGTCCAGATCCCGCCAGACCTCGCAGCCATAGACTTTCTTCGGCCGTTGTGCGTAGGGCAGCGAGCGCAGGGCAGCCAGCGAATGCAGGGCCACGCCGATGTGCGTGTCATGCTTGTCGGCCAGGTTGTGCAGGTAGACCACATCGGGGTGGCACGCGGCGAAGATGGCGAGCAGCTCTTCGCGCAGCGGGGCGTTCGACTGATCCTTCACCGCGGCGCTGGGGTAGCCGAGCTGGAGCTGGCACGAGTATTCGCCGACGAAGGCCGCCTTGCGCTGTTCGCGAACGCGGATCTTCTGCATCTCTTCGTCGCTGCAGCCGGAGTAAATGCCGGCGCGCGGGCTGCCCGCGCCGTTGGTGACCACCACGCCGGTGAACCAACGGTCGGCGCGGCCAAAGCACTCGGCCACACCGTGGTAGGCCATGATCTCGATGTCGTCCTGATGGGCGCTCACGCTCATGTGCGTGGTGCGCTGGAGCGCCGCATCGAGGGCGGCCCCGTCGGGTACGAAGATATCTGAATTTGGATTTCGCAGTTCCATGGGATCACCGTAATGGAAGCGCGGCACCCGCCGCGTGTCCGTCCAGCGCGGGGAGAGTTGCCGCCGCGGCCGCCTGGCCGTGCCGCTTGTCCTGCTCGCCGGGCAGGTGCAGGCGGATGGCCGCGTGTTCGGGGAATTCGGTTTCCAGAACGCGCCGCGCCTCGGCGAGAATGACATCGCCGCCCTGGCCCGACGTGACGCGCCCCATCGCCAGCACGTGGCGCAGCTCGTAGAAATCCGCGTAGTGCGCGATGGCATAGCCGAAGTAGGCGCCAATGGTTTCAAAGATCCGTCGTGCGCGCTGGTCGCCCGCGGCCATCAATTCCTGTGCGTGCAGCAAGCGTTGCGCGAAGGGCGTATCGGCGGGGACCTCGATGCCCGCCGCAGGCAACAACCGCGCCACCGCCTGCTGGGAGAGATACTGCGCGCCCACGCCGTCGTCTCCCGACCACTCGTCGCGCGGGGCGTCTCCGCGATAGTCGATGGGAGCGAAGGCGAGCTCGTTCAGCCAGTCCGTGATGAAGCCCTCCGGCGTCACGTAGCCGGCAGCCTGGCTGGTGCCCATGGAAACCCCGAGAACGGCATTGTCGCGGAGCGCCATGGACGCTCCCAGCGCGGCCACCTCGCCGTCGTTCACCACCATGAAGGGAACGTTGTTCCAGCGTTCGCGCAAGCGGTGAAAGATGGGCCGGACTTCGGATTCGAACTGCTCCGGGGAGACGCCGCGAAAAATGGAGGCGACGCGCGGTTCGTTGTCGATGTACACGCCGGCGGCGCTACCGCCGATGGCATCCACTCGCGGCAGGTGGGCGGCCGCGCGGCGAATCGAGTCGTCGATGCCTTCGAGATGATAGCGCGGGTCGGTTTGATAGTAGGGGTCCCAAACCACTTCTTCGCTGAAGACCACGTGGCCGTCGATCATGGCCGCGCACTTGCGGTCGCTGCCGCCAAGGTCGAAGCCGATGCGGCAACCGTTCATGTGGCGGCCGAGGGGCGAGCCCTTTTCGGCCGGCCGCGGGGAGTCCTCGATGGGGCGCCATTCAATGGTGAAGGGCTGCTTGTAGACGCGCTCGCCCATGAAATGGCAGTCGAACGCGCGCGCGCCCGTGGGCGAATACACACCGCGAAGGAATTCGGCGATGCGCGGGTTTCCGGCCACGGTAATCCTGTGCCCGCCCTTCTGCCAGAGCAGAAACTTGAGGACACGCTCCACGTAGCTATGGTTGAGGACGATGCAATTGCCGGTGTGCGGCAGGATTTCCGTTTCGAACACGGAGATCGCCCCGGGCCCGCGCTGGAGAGCGATGGCGAGGGGCTCACCACCGCTCTGCTGCACGCGCCGCCGGTAGGTGCGGCTCCACGCCGCGGCGGGAACGAAATCGGGATCGAGGATGGGCTTAGGGCTTTTCATGATGGCCGCAACCCCGGGGTCATTCTGCTACGCTGCTCCATCCGCGCCGGGACAAATCGAAATAGATGAGCGCTCCGGCGGCGAGGCCCACGGCAAGCAGCCCGGCGCCCGCCGCGTATTCCATCAGCACCAGCTTGCCCGCGCCAAACAGGAAACCATAGATAAGGACGAGGCCGGCGATCCAGTCCACCAGGTTCCGCCTGCCGTCGCGGGAGGGCTGCACGTCCGGCGCCAGCTTCGCGATGGGCCTCCAGCCGGCCAGCGACGGTCTGGTGCGGCGGTAGAAGGCGATCAGAACTTCCTTCGGCTCAGGCCCGGTGAGCAACGTCACCGCGACCCAGACCACCGTGGTGATGCCCACCGTGATGATCATCAACCAGGCGAAGTCGCGCGGGCGGGCGTTGTCCAGATGCCACACCGTCTGCAACGAAACGGAAACGGCGAGCGCGGCGACCATCGACGAAATCTCGCTCCAGGCGTTGATGCGCCACCAGTACCAGCGCAGCAGCAGAACGAGTCCGGTACCGGCGCCGGTGGCCAGCAGCAGCTTCCACATGCCGGCGATGGAATCGAGATAGAAGGTGATGACGGCGGAGATGATGGTCAGCAGAATCGTCGCGAGCTGCGAGACGCCCACGTAATGCTTGTCGGACGCATGCGTGCGAATGAAGCGCTTGTAGACATCGTTCACCAGGTAGCTGGCGCCCCAGTTTAACTGCGTGGCGATGGTGGACATGAAAGCGGCCATGAACGCCGCCACCATGAGACCGCGCAGCGATGCGGGAAGGCACTGGATCATCACCCGGATATACCCGGTTTCGGGGTCTTTGAGGCCCGGAAACAGCACCAGCGAGGCCAGCGCGACCAGTATCCACGGCCAGGGCCGAAGGCCGTAGTGGGCGATGTTGAACCAGAGCGTGGAGAGCAGCGAGTTGCGCTCGTCCTTCGCCGAGAACATTCGCTGCGCCACGTAACCACCGCCGCCCGGCTCGGCGCCCGGATACCAGGTGGCCCACCAGCTCATGCCGATGTAAACCAGGAACGTGATGAGCGGCATCCAGGTGGAATCCATGTCGGGGATGAAGGAGAGCACGGAGCCGTGTCCGCCGGCCAGCGCGCGGGCGCGATCGACGAGCGCGAGTTTCGCCTTGAGCGCGCCCATGCCGCCGACGGCCTCCACCGCGAAGACGGCCAGCACGACGATCATGCCCATCTTCACCACGAACTGGAACAGGTCCGTCACCAGCACGCCCCAGAGACCGGACAGCGTGGAGATGAGGGAGGTGAGCGCGATGATCCCGATCACCACCAGCAGGGCCTGCAGCTTGCCGATGCCCAGCACCAGCATCAGGATCTTCACCATGGCCAGGTTCACCCAGCCGAGGATGATGCAGTTGATGGGGATGCCCAGATAGAGCGCGCGAAAGCCGCGCAGGAAAGCGGCCGCCTTGCCGCTGTAGCGGATCTCGGCGAACTCTATGTCGGTCATCACGCCGGAGCGCCGCCACAGGCGCGCGTAAAAGAATACGGTCATCATGCCGCTGGCCACCATGTTCCACCACAGCCAGTTGCCGGCGATGCCACCCACGGCCACCATCCCGGTGACCGCCAGCGGCGTGTCCGCGCCGAATGTAGTGGCCACCATGGAGGTGCCGGCCAGCCACCATGGAACATTTCTGCCCGAGAGAAAGAACTCGGAGAGGTTTTTGCCCGCGCGGGCGCGGTAATAAAGGCCGATGGCGATGTTGAACAGGAAGTACAGCCCGACAACGGCCCAGTCCGTGAAGGTCAGTTGCATGGATTTCGCCTTGCAGCGATGGTACCTGACAACGGTGGCCTGTTGGGGGGGACATGCGGGGTTCTCGCCGGGCGCCGTAAGAACGCGGCTGGCGCCGGGTGTCCCGGTCTGTGTCGCGTATGCTTCACAGCGTCTGCGTCACCTTCGACAGCATGCGCGGGCGATCGGGATTGAGGCCTTTGATTTCGGCCAGGTGCGCGGCCAGTAACTGCGCCGGCAGGGCGTACGGAATCGGCGTGAACAGATCGGCGGGGAGGCGGCTTCCACCGAACATGGGGTCGGGGAGGAGGATAACGTTGTCGCCCTGGCCCGCGGCCTCGCGGTTGCGTTCGTCGGTGATGAGCAGAGGGCGCGCCTGCGCGCTGCGGAGCTTCTCCACCACCGCGCACATGCCCGGCCAGGTGGGTCCCGGCGGGGCGAACGCGAACGCGGGAATGCCTCGCTCGGTGATGGCGACGGGCCCATGCAGAAAGTCGGCCGAGGAAAAGCTGCCGGTGACGATGTAACAGGCCTCCATCAGTTTGAGCGCGAACTCGAGGGCGTTGCAGTAATTGAATCCGCGGCCCACGACGATGGCCTTCTCGGCGAACGTGTACGCGCGCGCGCGTTCGGCGATGTCCGGTTCGCAGTCCAGCGCGGCCTGCGCCCAGGTGGGGATGCGGGCGATGTCGTCCAGCGACAGCGGGGCGCCCAGACTCCAGGCGAGCAGGTACATCATGAGGAGTTGCGAGGTCCAGGTCTTGGTGGCCGCCACGCTGGTCTCGTCGCCGGCGTGCAGCAGGATGACGTGATCGGCGGATTGCGCCAGCGGACTCCCGATCACGTTGGTGATGCCCATGGTGGTGGCGCCGCACCGCCGGGCCTCTTCCACCGCGAGGTTGACGTCGGTGGATTCGCCCGATTGCGAAATGCCGACGAAGAGCACTTCGCGGAAATCGAGTTGTCCGCCGTAGAGAGTGAAAACCGATGGCGCCGCCAGGGACACCGGGATGGCCGTCGTGATCTCAATCAGATAACGGCCGAATTGCGCGGCATTGTCGGAAGTCCCGCGCGCGGCCAGAACGATGAACCGCGGCCGGTGCTGCTCGAAGTGCTTTTGCAGATCGCGAAAACGCTGCACTTCGGTGCTGAGCGCGTGGTCGAGCGCGGCCGGTTGCTGCCGGATTTCATCCAACATGAGCGACATGGCGGTGATGGCCTCGCGGGGATTAAATCGCGTGCACAAAACGCGCGGCTCAGCACCAATGGGATGCTGAGCCGCGCCCGTGAAGCAACGGAACTAGAACACGTACTTTAAAGCAAGTTGGAAGTTGCGAGCACCCTGCGACGTATTGACGACGCCCGCTCCCGAGCCGCCGTAAACGTCGATGGAGTACCCGAGCACATCGAGAACCGGGGTATTGAAGGCGTTGATGGCCTCGGCCCGGAATTGCAGATACTGGCTTTCCCGGCCCGGAATCGCGAAGTTCTTATCGAGACTCAGGTCGATCTGCTTCAATCCCGGACCCCGCTCCGTGTCGACGGCGCAATTACCGAAGTTACCGGCCGGCGGATTGGACATGTTGGCCGTGCCAAACCATACATAGCCGCCTCCGTTGGACGCTGGATTGTTCTGGAACGGAGTGGAGATATTGGGTCCGTTGCAGCTCGGACGGGGCTGGAAGGACCCGGTGCCCGGATCGCCGGCCCAGTCAAGCATGGAAATCGGGAAACCTCCATGCACGGTGAAAACGGCGTTCACTTCCCAGCCGCCCAGCACCGCATCGACAATTGGGCTGGCGCTCTTGCCGAACATACGGTTCTTGCCAAAGGGCACCTGGTAAGCGAGGTAACCGTTGAAGACGTTGGTCACGTCGTGATCGCACAGACCGTAGTCGGCGTTGATGTCATAGGCGTTCTGCTGGAAGGCGACGTCGGCGCTGGCCTGGCTCGCCGCGGCATCTCCATACCGCCCGTAATAGCCGAAGTTGTTCGTCAGGCACTTGGACCAGGTGTAATTCGCCTGGAATGAGAGTCCCCGGCTGAACCGCTGCTGGAAGGTAAGCTGGAGGGCATCGTAATTCTGAACACCCACGGTTTCGTTGAGTCTCACCTGACCCAGACCGTCCGCGACGAGGGCCGGATTGCCGGCGAGATAGGGGCTGGGCAACACGACGCCCGGCGATGCGAGGTACCCCTGCCCGGCGTCGATGATGGTGGCCAGGTGGTCGGTATGTTGTCCAACGTAGGCGGCCTGGACGGTGCTTGCGCTGCCGAGCTGCCGCTGAATGGAGAAATTCCACTGGTTGGATACGGCCGGCCGGTAGTCCGGATCCGTCAGGTGGATTCTGGTGCCGGCAAAACAAGCCTTGGGAGCGGAGGTCACGTTCTGCACGGTGCAGCCTGCGCCGCCACCGCCGAGTGCGGCGAAGCCCTGATCGAGCGTGACCAGATTCGACGGAAGGCCGCTACTGCCATTCCACGAGCCCGACAGGTCCGTGTTCCACGGAGCATTGGTGGCCAGCCGGTTATACTCGCCAGTGCCCTCCTGGAAGCTGGAGCGGCTAAACGCGGCGCGAAACACCGTGTTCTTCAAAAGACTCCCGTTAGGGCTCCAGGCCAGGCCAACGCGCGGCAGGAAGTTGGCGATGCCGTTGTACTGGTTGTACATGGCGCTGCTAACGCCGTTCACACCCGCGAGCTCGATTTTGGCCGTGTACTCCTGCAGGTTGGTCTCGCGATTGCCAGTATCGTAAATCGGCGTGAAGACTTGCCAGCGCAAGCCAAGATTAACGGTCAAATTCGGAGTTAGTTTCCAGTCGTCCTGGAAATAGGCTCCAATGGCGTCGTTGCGCTGTCCTACGGTGCTGCCGTACCCGCTACCGATACCCATGTAGGAGGGCAGACCGAGAATAAAGTCAGTTTCCGCATTCCCGGTGTAAGTCCCGTTGAAACCGATCTGTCCGGCGGCGCCATCGGCGACAACCGAGGGAATGTAATCGTTGCGGTAACGGATGAACTGGAACCCGAACTTCATGTTATGCGCGCCATGGGTGAGGATCGCCGTATCTTCAGCCTGGATGGCGGTCTGATGGAAGACCTCCGGGGCATCCACCGTTCCGAAGGCGAACGGCCCGTTCACGGTGCCGCCGAGCGGCGCCCCCGAGAAGGAGAAACCGGGGAGGTAGTTCGTGGGCTCGCCGGGAATCAGCGCACCCAGGCTCGAGGAGGTCGGGGGTTGCGCATTCCCTTCGACGGGGTAGTAGTTCACGCCCACACGGAACTCATTGATGAGAGTCGGCTTCAAAGTCTTGGTGTAGTTGATGATGCCGCTCCAGAGCGGGGCGTAGAGGTTTCCGTTGGTGCTGTACAGTACCTGCTGGCTATTCACGAACTGCTGCACGTCGTTTTGCTGCGAGTAACGCACGGACAGATGATCGTTATCGGTGGGGGCCCAGTCGAGCTTGGCGTCGCCCTGATCGCCATTGGTGGAATCGCTCTCCGAGTTGAGTGCGTTGTTGACCGTTCCGGGGCCGCTGGCCGTCGGAAGTGCCGCCAGAATCTTCACGGCCGTCGGGCTGATGGTGACGCAGGGATCCACTCCCATCTTCTGCCCGGCGCCGCATTTCGCCGCATTGTTGAGGTTCATGGGCATGGTAACGTTAGTGCCCGGGTAGTGCGGCGCCGTGCCGAGAGCCGTGAACATATCCGTGAAGTCCAGGTTCTTTTCGGCACTGGTGAAGGTGTTCATGGTGACCGCAGTGGGCGGGTGATCGAAACGCGAGCCCTGGTAGTCGACGAAGAAAAACAGCTTGTTCTTCTTGATGGGGCCGCCGAAGGTCGCGCCAAACTCGTTCCAGCGCAGGGGTTGCGGGGTGCCGAGGCCTTCGAGGTTCCGCTGCCACTCATTGGCGTTCATGGCGTCGTTGCGCAAAAACTCGAACGCGTCGCCATGGTACGAATTCGTCCCGGATTTGGTGAGGACGCTGATGACGCCGCCGAGGAACTGCCCGTAGTCCGCCGACGGATTGTTGGTGACCACGTTGAATTCCTCGATCGCATCCACGTTCGGCGAGTAGGCAACGTTGTTGTCGACAAACTCCACGTTCTCCATGCCGTCCAGCAGGTAGTAATTGGCCTGTTCGCGGTTGCCGTTGATGTAGGGGCGGCCGGCGTTGAATGTGGACTGGCCGGTGTTGAAAGCGCCCGGGCTGGTGGTGACCGCGCCGGGCATCAGCAGGGTCAGTTGGTTGTAGTTGCGGGTTTCCAGCGGCAGGCTGGTGATGGCGGTGGATTCCATGACCGTGCCCAGCGTGCTGGTTTCAGTCTGCAGGATGGGCGCCGC
Source organism: Bryobacteraceae bacterium (assembly GCA_049520275.1). GTDB lineage: Bacteria > Acidobacteriota > Terriglobia > Bryobacterales > Bryobacteraceae > CAWACP01. The sequence goes on along the minus strand of JBEKPY010000059.1, from coordinate 29,288 downwards.
GCTGGTCACCTCGACCGTTTGGCTGATGTTGCCGACCTTCAACTGAAAATCGATTTTGGCAACCTGGTTGATTTCGAGTTCCACCTTCGGCTGAACCGCCACCTGGAAACCGGCGCTGGTCACTTTCACTTCATATTGGCCAACGGGAAGCCGGGCGAGATTGTAAAAGCCGACACTATCGGTGACGGTGGAATATGTTGTCCCACGATCCAGATCCCTGGCTGTGACTGTGGCGCCCGCAATCACCGCGCCGGTGGAATCGTTGACGACGCCGGTTATGGACGCGGTAACGTCCTGTGCCCCGAGCGGGATCGCCGAGACGAGGGCCGCGAGCAGAAACAGCGCAAGAACCCAGACTGTCGAGTTGCGCTTTAGTTGCATCAAAGCTCCTTTCAATTCGAGTACTTTCGGTTAGGAGCGCCCTGTCCTGCCGGTGCGTCGCCGTGCGGGCCGACGCAAAACATGCCCGTGCGGGAATAACCTGAGCCGCCGGACCACCGACCGTAGTCCCCTGAGCGCTGTACACGCAATCCTGTGCCGTCCGCGGATTCCTGTCCAGTTCCAAACCGTTGTCGCGGGCGTTTGGAACATGTTCGTAACGTCGCGTAATGGGTTGATTCAGAAGGGTGTTCTGGTCGTGGGGCGGAATGCAGGGAGGGGCCGGTCCCGCGTGCGAGCCGGTCTCGCCGCATTGTCGGCTGCGCGAGGCCCCGCCTATCGTTACGCTCGCCGGTCTGCGCTCATTTCAGGGAGTGTTTCTGCAATAAGTCACTGTCCTGCAGCGCGTTAGATGAAGGTTACCGCGGCGGGCTTTGATGACTCCGGTACTGCGCCATTCGGAGCATTGGACAATTCTGGCTCTTGAACCCGGAGAGATCCGGTGGTATCCTGAGGGCGACGTGGATTGATTTAGGCTCCGTGTCCTGGAGCTGGCTAATTGCAACCACGATAAAAAGTGCTAAAGGTGAGTCGGTCTTCGCAAATTCAAGCCCCCGGCGCCCTGTAGCCGGGGGTTTTTTCTTGGGCCGAATCGCCACGAAAGGAGTACCGCGTGAGCGCTTCGCCTATACATGGTTCCATCCGGGGACGTGAGGGGGATCTTGTCTCCGTGCGCATTCTGACCGATCCCCGGCGCCTGGAAGATCTGCTGGAGGCTCTGGCCACAGCCGAGTTTCCAGTGAATCCCCAGCTCTACCATCAACTTTCGCGCGTGGTGGTGGAGTTTCCGGCCTACGCGTGTCAGATCGACCCCCTGCGACGGCTGGTTTCGGCCAACGGCTTCGAGGACGACGCGATACGCATCCGCGGTCCGCTGGATCCGGTGGACGCGGACTGAAGACTGCCCTGCGCCTGGGACCTGACGGTCGGCTCATCGTCAGCCATCTAATCAATAAGTTAGCGCTCGGTATCACTTCAGCTTGACAATCGGACACTAAACTTTGATAATGGTCTCAGGCTAATACCAGCCGACACATCCGGGAGGAATCGAAATCAACATGAGCAAGATCATTGGCATCGACCTGGGCACCACGAACTCTGTCGTGGCGGTCATGGAAGGCGGACAGCCGGTCGTCATCCCCAACCAGGAGGGGGGGCGGACCACGCCGTCCGTAGTCGCCTTCACCAGGAGCGGAGAGAGGCTGGTCGGCCAGGTGGCCAAGAGGCAGGCCGTGACCAACCCGGAGAACACCATTTACTCCATTAAGCGGTTCATGGGCCGCCGGCACAACGAAGTCACCGAAGAGATGAAGCTGGTCCCGTACAAGGCGGTCTCCGGCGACTCCGGCGATGCCCGCATCGACGCCGGCGGCAAGAAGTACTCGCCGCCGGAGATCTCCGCCATGATCCTCGGCAAGCTGAAGGAAGCGGCGGAGGCCTATCTGGGCGAGAAGGTCACCAGGGCGGTGATCACCGTTCCGGCCTACTTCAACGATGCCCAGCGCCAGGCCACCAAGGACGCGGGGCAGATCGCCGGCCTCGAAGTAATGCGCATCATCAATGAGCCGACCGCGGCCGCGCTGGCCTACGGCCTGGACAAGAAGAAGGACGAGACCATCGCCGTGTACGACTTCGGCGGCGGCACCTTCGACATCTCCATTCTGGAGGTGGGCGACGGCGTGGTGGAGGTGAAATCCACCAACGGCGACACCCACCTGGGCGGTGACAACATCGACCAGCGCATTATCGACTGGCTGATCCAGGAGTTCAAGAAAGAGACGGGCGTCGACGTTTCTAAAGACCAGATGGCCCTGCAGCGCCTGAAGGAGGCGTCCGAGAAGGCCAAGATCGAGCTCTCCACAGTGCTGGAGACCGAGATCAACCTGCCGTTCCTGACGGCGGACGCCAGCGGTCCCCGGCACATGAACGTGAAGCTGACCCGGGCGCGGTTCCAGGAAATGGTGATGGACATCCTCGAGCGCAGCATCGAGCCCTGCAAGCGCGCCATTGCGGACGCCGGCGTGACCCCGCAGCAGATTGACGAGGTGGTGCTGGTGGGCGGCTCCACGCGCATCCCCAAGGTTCAGGAAATTGTGCGCACGCTGTTCGGCAAGGAGCCGAATAAAACCGTGAACCCGGACGAGGTGGTGGCGGTGGGCGCGGCGGTGCAGGGCGGCGTGCTGGGCGGCGAGGTGAAGGACGTACTGCTGCTCGACGTGACCCCGCTCTCGCTGGGCATCGAGACGCTGGGCGGCGTGTTCACCAAGCTGATCGATCGCAACACCACCATCCCGACGCGCAAGAGCGAGACGTTCTCGACGGCGGCCGACAGCCAGACCTCGGTGGAGATCAAGGTCTACCAGGGCGAGCGCGGCATGGCCCGGGACAACCGCCTGCTGGGCGTCTTCCAGTTGGTGGGCATTCCGCCGGCCCCGCGCGGCATCCCGCAGATCGAGGTGACCTTCGACATCGACGCCAACGGCATTCTGAACGTGACGGCGAAGGACAAGGCCACCAGCAACGAGCAGAAGATCACCATCAGCTCTTCCTCCGGCCTGAGCAAGGACGAGGTGGAGAAGATGGCGAAGGACGCCGAGTCCCACGCCGGCGAAGATCGCAAGAAGCGCGAGGAGATCGAGGCGCGCAACCGCGGCGACGCCATGGTCTACAACATCGAGAAGATGCTGAAGGAGCACCGCTCGAAGATCGCCGACGCCGACGCAAAGGACGTCGAAGCGGCGCTGGAGGAGGCGAAGAAGGCCATCCAGGAGGGCGGACTGGAACAGATCAACGCGGCGGTATCCAAGCTGGAGACGGCCAGTCACAAGCTGGCCGAAGCCATGTACAAGGCTTCCAGCCAGACTCCGCCTCCGGGCGGCGCGGAGCCGGGCGACGGCGGTCCCAAAGCGGAACAGGCGAAGAAGCCCGGCGACAACGTGGTGGACGCGGAATTCGTCGACGTCGACGACAAGAAGGACGGAAAGAAGTAATTCGTGGGGCGGGTGTGGGGCCCGCCCGATCACATGGCGTCGAAAAAAGACTATTACGAAACCCTCGGAGTTGCGCGCGGGGCAAAGGACGACGAGGTCCGCAAGGCCTACCGGCGGCTCGCGCGCAAGTACCATCCGGACCTCAACCCGGGCGACAAGGCCGCCGAGGACCGCTTCAAGACCGTTCAGGAAGCCTACGACGTCCTGAGCGATTCGAAGAAGCGCCAGGTTTACGACCAGTACGGCTTCTACTCGGAGAACATCCCTCCGGGCGGCCCCGGCGCCGGCGCCGGCCCGGACGCGCGTTCCTACGGCCCGGACATGGGCTTCGGCGGCTTCGACTTTTCCGACTACGTGAATCGGGGACCGCGCGGCGAGGCGGGCGGCGCCGGCGCGGGCGGAGGCTCTTTCCGCGACATTTTCAGCCAGTTTTTCGGCGGACGCAATCGCGCCGAAACCCCCAGCAGCCCGGAACGAGGCGCGGATCTGGAGTACTCGCTCGCCATCGGCTTCTGGGATTCCATCCGCGGCACGCAGGCCCGGCTGTCCATCGGGCGCCAGGAAATCTGCGACGTCTGCGGCGGCTCGGGCAACTCGGGCGGCGGAACCGCCGCGTGTCCGGAGTGCAACGGAACCGGCAATGTCACCCAGATGGCCGGGGCCATGAAGTTCCAACTGACCTGTCCGCGCTGCGAAGGGCGCGGCCGGCTGCGCAACGTGTGCCCGAAGTGCCATGGCGACGGGCGCATTGCCCACACCGACCCGGTGGAGGTGCGCATCCCGGTGGGCGTGCAGACCGGACAGCGGCTGCGGGTCCCCGCAAAAGGCAACGCGGGGTTGATGGGCGGCCCACCGGGCGACCTGTACATCACCGTGCGCGTGGAAGAGCACCCGTTCTTCAAGCGCAACGGCGACAACATCGAGATTCAGGTGCCCATCAGCGTGGCCGAAGCCGGGCTGGGCGCGCGGATCGAGGTGCCCACCATCGACGGCCGTGCGCTGCTGAAGGTGCCGCAGGGCACCGAAAACGGCCAGAAGTTCCGTCTGCGGGAACGCGGCATCCAGAACCCGCGCAGGAACGAGCGGGGCGACCAGATTGTGCAGGTGACCATCAAGGCGCCGGACGTGCACAACGAACGCACGCGCGAGCTGCTCCGCGAACTGGGGCAGTTGCAACACGAAGACCCGCGCAAAGAGATCTGGGGCATGGTGTAGAGCTATGGCCAGGGGCAGATCCAAAGCGGCGTACATGATCTCCGCGGTTGCGGAGCAGTACCAGATTCATCCGCAGACGCTGCGGCTCTACGAGCGCGAGGGGCTGCTGAAGCCGTCGCGCAGCGAAGGCAACACGCGGCTCTATACCGACGACGATCTGGAGCGCCTGGAAGTGATCCTGAAGCTCACCCGCGACATGGGCGTGAACCTGGCCGGCGTGGAGATCATCCTGAACATGCGCGAGAAGATGGCCGCCATGCAGCAACAGATCGAGGAGTTCGTGGCCACGCTGAATGAGGAACTGCGCTCGCGCGGACGGGTGGAGCCGGAGCCGATGAACTCGCTGATCCCGGTGGTTTCGATGCCGCCGCGCGCGGTGGTGCCCACGCGAACCGAAGGCGCGGGCCGCAGGAAACGCTGAAGGCTGGCGCGAGTTATCATTCTCCTGTGATCCGTCGTTTCTACGTTCATAATTTCCGTTGCCTCGAAAACTTCGAGTTGCCAGTCTCGGGTCTGTCGTCTGTCCTGCTCATTGGAAACAATGGCTCGGGCAAGTCGACCGTCGGGCTTGCGCTGGAGATCCTGCAGAAGATCGGGCGCGGTACGAACCGGGTAAACGACCTGGTGAAACCGAAAGATCTCTCTCGCGGGCGCACGGACGTGCCCATGCGGTTTGAGATCGAGGTCGAGCTGAACGCCAGGATCTACGGGTACGTTATCGCGTTCGACTTCCCTGAGGGTTTCAAAGAACTGCGCGTGCTCGAAGAGAAGCTCATAGTCGATGGCCGGCCCGTCTATAGCCGAGAACAGGCGCAAGTACATCTTGCAAGAACGGGCCAGGAGCAGGCGGGCGTCATTTTGCCCTCGCTGCGGAAGGCTCCCGGCGCGCAAGCGCACGTTGCAAGAACGGTCGAGCGGCAGGAGAAGGAGGCGAAGTTCCGTATCGACTGGCACTTGGTGGCTCTGCCGATCATTCAGGAACAATCGCAGAAGGATACTCTGTTCATATTCAAGCAGTGGCTTGGGCGCATGCTCATCCTCCAGCCGATTCCCAGCTTGATTACGGGCGACTCCACCGAGAAGACGCTGGAACCGAATGTTCAGGTCGCTGACTTTGGCGCCTGGTTCTCCGGCCTTCTGGCTTACGCGCCCGCAGCGTATGCCAAGGTCGACGAGTATCTCAAGCAGGTCATGCCCGACCTGCAAGACATTAAGAACCCGGTGATTGGCAGAGACTCTCAGAGCCTGTTCGTCCAGTTCTCTAGCGGCCAGGGAAGCATGAGTGTTCCTTCAGCAGTTTCGGCACTCCAACAAAGCAGAATCCCGTAAGCCGCTGAGAATGCCCGGCAGGATGGCTCTGGCGTAACCGATCTCCGAAGACGTCTATTTTCGCATTCGCGGTTTTCGCTGGCGTGGCGGCAACTCTTGTAGTATGATTACTCCAAGATGGAATTCGCGCCCAAGGGCCCCCAAGCCGCCCGGCTCCGCCAACGCAAATTCGCGCTGCTCCGCCGATTCCCACTCCCTCAGGATCTGCTTCCGGGATCTCTCTCCCTCAGCTATACCCGTTGTGGCAAGCCCACCTGCCATTGCGCCGCCCACCAGGATCCCGGGCACCCCGCCTGGTCGCTCACCTTTATGGCGGCGGGTAAGAAGCGGGTCGAGCGCATCCCCAAAGCCTGGGTCGATGACGTCCGCCGGCGCGTCGAAGCCGGCCGCGCTTTTCAGGACGCTCTGCGGGAGGTCCTCACCGCCAATGCCGAGCTGCTGGTGCTGCGGCGCAAACAGCAGCCCCGTTGAAGGGGCCGCATGTGCGCCAGATCCGGCATTACGCCTGTCACTGTCTGGGCCTGAAGTCCTTCTTCCGGCGGCCCGGCGATGGCCGCCGCCATCCCCACATTCCCGCGCGGGATCTGGTCTGGGCGCTGGTGATCGGGCGCATCCTGCGGGTACTGAGTTTCTTCCGCCTCGACTGGCTGGCACACTCCGCGGTACGCGCGGAGTTGGGCATCGGAGTCCCTTTTGGGGACGACGCTCTGGCCTACTGCACCGAGCGCATGGACCCGGAGACGACGCGACTGGCTCTGGCGGCGGCGCTGCACCAGGCCAAACGCAACAAGGCTTTCGAAAACAGCCCCTTCCTCGGGCTGGCTCTGGACGGCACCGGCGCGGGACGCACGTACAAAAAGCCCTGCCCGTGGTGTGTTCCCATCCGGGATGCCAAAGGAGAGAGCCAGGGTTCGCTGCATCATTTTGTACTGATCAGTGTGGTGGGCACGGGCCTGACGCTGCCGGTCGACGTGGAGCCCTACGGACCCGGCGACAGCGAGTATGCCGCCGCCCAGCGCCTGCTGCGGCGTGCGGTACAGCACCTCGGACCGCGCTTCGCCGACTACGTGGTGGGAGACGGCGAATACGCCACCGCTCCTTTCCTGCACACCACCGCGGAGGTCGGACTGCCGGTGGTGGCCCGCCTCAAGGAGAACCTTCCGCTGCTGGCAGCGGCCGTGCGTGCTCGCTTCGATGGCCAGCCGCCCCAGACCATCTACCAGCAAGGGGACGACCGCGTCGAGGTCTGGGACGCCGATGACTTCGATCCCTGGGAAACTCTGGACTGGCCCACCGTGCGCGTGCTGCGCTATCGTCAGCACAAACGCGATGGCACGGTCATCCAAGCCGAATGGCTGACCAACTTCTCCCTGAGCAAACTCGGCAGCCGGAGCTTCTACCGCATGGCCAAAAGCCGCTGGGAGATCGAGAACCAGGGCTTCAACGACGGCAAAAACCGTTATGGCATGGAGCACATCTGCCATCACCAGCCCAACAGCATCCTGATCGTCTGGCTGTTGATCCTGCTGGCCCTGGTCATCGAACGCCTGTACCGGCTGCGCTATCTGCATCGGGGAGACCACGACATTCGCTCCCCCATGGACCTGGTTACCTGGCTCTGGTTGAGCCTGGGTTCCCGCCGTTCGCCCGACACCAGTTGAACCCGGCGCCGTGCGGACGGCTGGCAGCGTTTCCGTTGCTCTTTGACAACTCGACCGATTTCTGTGGAGTGAATCTTCCACCCGGCGCCCGCCGTCGCTCAACGACCAGCGGAAACGCTGCCTCTCCTTTGATTCAAATCGGCTCCACTACGTCGAACCCTGTTTCGCAGCACTTCCGAAACGGCTGGTGTTCCTTTCGCAGACTTGTCGGATGGCGAAAAATGCTTCATGATATGTGCTCTCGTGCTTGCGGCCAACGATGCCTATGGTCCGTTGTTCTGTTTCTGGGATGAACCGGACGCCCACCTTGCCCTGTCCGAGGTCGGGCATTTCGTGCTGGCTCTTCGCAGGGCCTTTCAGTCTGGAGACCAGTTCATCATGACCTCGCATAATCCCGAGGCCATTCGCCGTTTCTCCTACGAGAACACCCTCTTGCTCCACCGGCGAAACCGTCTTGAACCCACGCTCGTTCGCCCGCTCAGCGACAACCAGGTCGATGGGGATCTTGTCAACGCGCTGATTCGCGGCGACGTGGAGCCATGATGGTTAACAGGTACCAGCCGCACGTCCTGGTGCTCCCCGAAGATGATGCCAACAGCCAATTGGCGAACGGGTTTCTCCTGGAATTGGATCGATCCATCTGTTGCTACGAAGATCCAGGTTCTCGTGGAGGCAGGTGGATGGAGCGAGGTGCTGAACCGTTTTGAATCAGATCACGTTGCAGGAATGGGTCGATATGCGGGTCGATACATGGTTCTGTCGATCGACTTCGACGAACGGTACCCGGAGCGGCTGGCCGAGGCGAAGAACCGGATCCCCGAGGGTCTACGGGACCGAGTCTTCATTCTTGGCGCCTGGAGCGAGCCGGAAGCGCTCACGAGGGCCGGTCTCGGCTCCCCTGAGACCATCGGTCGGGAGCTCGCTAGGGATTGCCGCGAAGACACCGACGCCACGTGGGGGCACGATCTCCTTCGACACAATGCAGGTGAGATTGGTCGTCTCCGCCAGCACGTCCGGCCGATCCTGTTCCAGTGACTTATTGGAAGTAGTCGAATGCCGCACGGGCAGCGCGCGCTCAGCTTCATCGCTGGTCATTGGGCAATGAGGTGAACGCCACCGAATTCGGAATCAGCCCTTCTCTATGGCGAGAAGCCCGCCGGTGGTGGCATCCACGAACACGGAATAGTCGCTGGTGGCGATGCTCTCCCCCCAGAGAATGCGCCACGAGAGGTCCGGGAAGCGACGGTTCTGCTCCAGCAGGAAGATCACGGGCGCGTTGGGATGCTTCTTCACATAGTCCTCGCTCCTCGCGATGGCGGTCTTCAACGCTTCATCCGTATCCACCTTGAGCGCGATGGCGGTAAAGGGCTGGGTCTCGCCGCCCGGTCCGGACCAGCTCTCGTCCGGCCCGGCGAAAACACCCTTGTGCAGGTTTCCTTCCAGCTCGACCGCGCACCAGGTGTAAGTGCGCGCGCGGCCCGCCGCCGGCGAAACGAAGATGGCCTGCCATGCGCCGGACTTGCCGGGCTCTGCTTTCACGGCGGCCAGCGGGATGTTCTTCAACTGCAGCGGCGTGGCATCGTGCTGCCATCCGCGGGCGGAAACGTACATGCTCTGGAACGCTTCCCGCCCGGTTCTGGGTTCAAGAGGCGTCGCCTCCTCTTTCTTTTCCGCCACCTGCTCGGAATTCGAGCATGCTGCCATGACGGCCAGCAGAGAGACGGCGAGCATCGCTCCGATAGATCTTTTCATACGCTGCTCTTATTGTAACTGGCACGAATTGGACCGTCGTGTGTACGCAGACTGGTCTGGGAAAGTCAGGCACCGATACGGATACGCGGCAGGGATCGGAGGCCTCGTTTGGCTCCGGATACGAAGATCGGCCGGCCAATGATGTCGTTCTGCGGGATGGGGCCGAAGTAGCGGCTGTCGAGCGAGCTGTCGCGGTTGTCGCCGAGGACGAAGTAGAATCCTGGTGGCACGACAAGTTCTCCGTTACGAACGTTCGCCTCGATCATCGTCGTGACCGCATCCGCGTACCGGGCAAAGTCTGGAATCGCTCCGGACGGGAAATTGTCGCGGTAATCATTCGTGTTCGCTGCAATGTGCTCAACATAAGTCTCAGTGAGAGGGTGGCCGTTGAGGATGAGCTGCTTGTCGTGCAAGTGCAGGCGATCGCCGGGAACTCCGACGATGCGCTTCACGTAATGTTCTGACCGGTTGTACGGCATTGCAAAAACTACAAGGTCGCCGCGCTGCAGCGATCCCATTATCCATGACTTCAGGACGATCGCCTGTTCGCGAGATCGAATGACGGGCTCCATGCTGGAAGTGGGAACACGCATGACTCGCACGAACAAGCCCGCGTTGATCAACACCACCAGTAACATCGCGTACAGGGCCAGGTAAGCCACAAAAAGGGGCCGCGCCCAGGGCCAGAAGGCTAGCGGCAGACGCGCGAAAAACCGTTGCGCGGGTCCGAGTCCGTCCAGCGGCTCATTGCGGATGTCCTCGTCCGGGTGATCCGCCCCCCAGCGCGACGCAAAGCCCACCGCGCGTACGCCGCCTATGAGAAGGCCGAGGAATATGAGACCCACCACGCCGACAAGCACACCAAAGGTAAGAGCCGAGAAGATCAGTCCAAGGCCGCAAATGCCGAGCGCGCTGACCGCCGCGACCCAGGAGAACGAGCGAATCCCGAACGCGGCCAAAACGTAAAACAAGCAGGTCAGAATGGCGCCCAGCCGGCTGCCGCCGATGGCCAGGGGGAGGAGCAGGTTCAGGACGCCGATGACGAGACACACGTACATCGCGTTCTGCGCCGCCGTGCGCGCGGCCACGTCGCTGTCGATGATCGGCCAGAACAACTCGCGCAGCCGGCCTCGCGGTTTTGGGGTCGAGGGAGAGAGTCCGAGCGTTTCCATGTCAGTCGTTCTTCGCGCCGGGGACGATGGTGGAATCGCGCAGCTTGCCGAGCTCGCGCCTGGCGATGGCCGCCCACGAGCTGCCGGGGTCGAGCCTCAAATAAGCCTTCCAGTGGCGCACCGCCTTGAGCGGCTGGTTCACGCACTGATACAACAGCGCAATGTTGTAATGCGCGTCGGCGTAGTTAGGGTTGAGACGGAGCGCGGTCTGATAGTGCTGCAGCGCCTTGGCGCGCTCGCCCATCTCGTCGAAAAGGTTGCCGAGGTTGAAATGGGCCAGCGCGTATTCGGGATCGGCGGCCAGCGCGTCGCGATAGTAGCGCTCGGCCTCGCGCCACGCACGGGCGTTGAAGTAGACGGTCCCCAGGTTGACCAGCGCGCCCGCCGACGCGGGGTCGATGGCCAGCGCCTTCTGGTAGGTCTGGATCACCTCGTCCAGCGGCGCTCCTTCCTGCTCCAGTTGCAGGCCGCGCTCGAACCACATTTCGGCTTCGGCGCGGCGCCCGTGACTGGCCACCGCGGCCGACGTGCCGCCCCGCGCCTCCTCGGAGCGGTCCCTCGCCGGGAACGAGAGCAGGCGCGAGATGTCGGCCCGATCGAAATCGAGCAGGAGCTGGCCGGTTTTCGCGTCCATTCGCCGCCCCTCGAACTGGACACGAATCCGGCGGCCGTCGGAGTACAGCTTCATCTCCGTGAGCGGGTTGCCGGCGTCGTGCATGCGCGCGCGAATCGCCTCCAGCGTTCGCCGGATCTCCGCGGCCGGTATCTTGCTGTCGCGCAGCGCCACCAGCGTCTTCAGGGCCAGCAGGTCGGGGAAACCGAAGCTGTCCGAGGAGGCGATGAACTGCTGTTTCTCCCAACTGCGGAGCTGCCGTTCGGACACCGGAAGCAGGCGGCGCACTTCCTCGCGCGACCAGGCGTGCGCAGTAGCAGGCACGGGAGAATTTTAACACTCGACTGTGTCCGAAGGATGTGAAAAAGCCGCGGCGGGTGTGCGACAGCCGCCGTACTGGCCGGCGCGCGGATCGGCGCCTCGGAGGAGGACCGCTCGCGAACTACTCGACGAAACCGCGCCAGGTCTTGCCGCGCTCGTCCCGCAGGACCAGTCCCCATGTGTCGGAGACGCCGGTGACGGAGCGGCCCAGCGCGTCGCGGAAGCGGTAGCGAACGGTGTCGTCCGGGCCTTCCTCGGCCGAGCCGCGCCAGATGTTGCCGAACTCGTCGCGAAGACGGATGAACTCGCCGTAGCCAAACCCGGACAGGCGAGACCTGGTGCGTTCCTGTTCCAGGTTGAACCAGCAACCCGCTATGCCACGGTTCTTGCGCCTGCGCCGGTAGAGCACGGTACTATTCTGCTGGAACCATGGTTTCCGCGCCATGCGCAAAGACACCTGGCGCGCCCGCAGGCAAACGCCTGAGCGGGGACGGATAATACTCGCATGCGGGTGGTTCTCCAGAGAGTGCGACAGGCCAGTGTGACCGTGGCCGGCGAGGCGGTGGGCGCCATCGGGCCCGGTTTGGCCGTGCTGGTGGGCATAGCGCGTGGCGACAGCGAGCGGGACGCCGAATATCTCGCGGACAAGGTGGTGAACCTGCGCGTGTTTCCCGACCAGCACGGCCGGATGAACCGAAGCCTCCTCGAAACCGGCGGCGAATTGCTGGTGATCTCTCAATTCACGCTGTATGGAGACTGCCAAAAGGGCCGGCGGCCGGACTTTAGCGCAGCCGCCGGACCCGAGGAAGCGCGTAATCTATATAACTACTTCGTGGAAACACTGCGCGCCCGATGTAACGTCCGCATAACCACCGGTGTATTTCAGGCGGAAATGGAGGTGTCGCTGACTAATCACGGCCCGGTTACCCTGGTCTGCGACTCAATAAAACGCTTGGTCAAAACCGTTCACTCGAAGTAAGATCGGTTTATGCCGCGTACTAAGTCAGTGAACGACAAAGCTCTCCTGCAGGCCGCTTTGGAGGGCCTCGAGTTACAGAAGCAGAGGATCGAGGATCAGATTCGGGAGGTCCGTTCGCGGTTAGGCCCAGGCCGCCGCGCGGCCCCTCCGGGGAAGACCGCCGAGGCCCCACCCCGCCGCCGGCGCCGTCTGAGCGCGGAGGCGCGGAAGCGAATTGCCGCCGCACAGAAGAAACGCTGGGATGCATTCCGCAAGAAGACCTCCGGCGGGAAGGGCGCGGCGAAGGGCACAGCGAAGGGCGCCCCCGGCGAATAGATCGGGAGCCCGTCGAGAAGAAGCTGGCGACCCCTGCCTGACGGCGGGACCTGGCTCGCGGCGTGGCGCCCTGCCCAGGGAGTCCCACATTTTCGGGATCGCATCGCTGCCGCGGTCCGGCGCCGAGCCGCGCGCGTGAGTGAGAAGGTGCGGCCGTTGTTTGGCAGCGAGCTGCGCAGGGGCTTGATGATCACGCTCCCCGAGTCTCGTCACATCGCGTGCCGCGCCAGTGGTAGAATTTCATCGACCTTGATGCGGAGAAAACGCGAATGAACCCGGCGGTTACCCGTGCGCTCCTCATCGAGGATAACCTCGCCGACGCGCACCTGTTCGGCGAGCTTCTGCGAGAGGCCGGCGCGGCACGGCTGCAGGTGACCCACGTCACCACGCTGGCGGCGGCCATCGGGCGGCTGGAGATCGAGGATTTCGACGTCGCCCTGGTGGATCTCAGTCTCCCCGACGCTTCCGGCGTGGAAGCGGTGGTTCGTCTGCATTCCTCATTCCCGGTGCTCCCGCTGGTGGTGGTCACCGGCCTGGACGACGAGGCGATGGCGGCACGGGCGGTCCGGGAAGGCGCGCAGGACTATCTGGTGAAGGGCCAGACCGGCGGCCACCTGCTGCTGCGCGCCATGCGCTATGCGACGGAACGCCGCCGCGCCACCGAGGTGCTGCAGCGCCGGGAAGAGCATTTCCGTTCGTTGATCGAGAGCGCCCTGGACCTGGTGGCCATCGTGCAGCCGGATGCCATCATCCGTTACGCCAGCCCGTCGCACCTGCGCATCCTCGGCTGGCGGCCCGAGGAACTGGTCGGCCTCGACGTGCTTTCTCTGGTCGCATCGGAAGATCATCCGGCCGTGCGCGGCATGTTGCGGAACGGTGTGGGGCATGCTTTCGAGTACCGTTTGCGGCACAAGGACGGAAGCTGGCGCATGGTGGAGTCCTACGCGCGCAACCTGTCGCACCTGGCCGGGGTGCGCGGCATTGTCGTCAACTCCCGCGATGTAACCGGCCGGCGCCAGTTCGAGGACCGGCTGCGCGATGCCAACCTGACCCTGCGCACCGTGGTGGAGGCTTCGCCGCTGGCCATCTACTCGGTGAACGCGGAGGGCGCGGTGCGAAGCTGGAACAGCGCCGCGCGGAGAATGTTCGGCTGGGAGGAAGCCGAGGTGCTGGACCGGCCGCTCCCCCCAATCGCGGCGCCCGGCGCGTCCACCCTGACCGAACGCCTGTCTCTGGCGCGGGACGGCCGCATTGTCTCCGCCATCGAGGTGCGCTGCCTCCGCCGCGACGGATCGGCGCTGGACGCCAACCTGTGGAACGAGCTACTCCGCGATTCCACCGGCGCGGTGATTGGCCTGATTGAAATCGTCGCCGACGTCACCGAGCACAAACTGCTCGAGCAACAGGTGCTGCAGGCCCAGAAGATGGACGCCATCGCGCGTCTGGCCAGCGGCGTCGCGCACGATTTCAACAACCTGCTGACGGTGATCTCCGGCTACACCCACCTGCTGCTCGGAAAACTGGGACCCGACGACGCGGCGCACAGCGATCTGGAACAGGTGGCGCGCGCGGCCGACCGCGCCGGCCATCTCACCCGGCAACTGCTGGCCTTCAGCCGCCGCCAATCGGTGCGCTCCAGCATGGTGGACATGGGCGCGCTGGTCGCCGAGGTGGAGCCCATCCTGCAGCGCGTGGCCGGCGACGACGTGCACCTGACCGCCATCATCGCTCCGCAGCTTCCGCCGGTTTACGCCGACCCGGGCCAGATCGAACAGGTGCTTCTCAACCTTACCCTGAATGCCCGCGACGCCATGCCCGAGGGCGGCGTCATCGCCGTGGAAGCATCGGCCGCCACGCTCGACGCGGAGGCGGCCGCGCTGGCCGGGGTCAGGCCGGGCGAGTACGTCGTGATCCGGGTTCGCGACACCGGAGCAGGCATGACGCCTGACGTCCAGGCGCGCGTTTTTGAGCCCTTTTTCACCACCAAGGAGCCAGGCAAGGGCACCGGGCTGGGTCTCTCCACCAGTTACGGGATCATTCGCCAGGCCAACGGCAATATTGGTGTTGCCTCGCAGCCGGGGAAGGGCACGGTGTTTACGATCTGGCTGCCGGCGGCCGCGGGGAAGTGAGGGAGCCCGCCGGTCACCGCGGCTTCCGCCCGCCCGCGGGGCGCGAGGGGCGCTGCTTTGACGCCACCTTCCTGCCCGGTTTGCCCTTCCCCCCGGGCGCCGCCGCCTTCTTCGCGGGCTTGGGCTTAGCCCGTTTGCGCGCGGGCGGCCCCGCGCTGGCACTGGCGCCGGGCGCCATGTCTAGGCCGAACACCGCGGACAGGTCTTTGTCTCCGAGAACCTTGCTGGCGGCGGGTCCCTGCTTCGAAAGTGGGGCCGCTTTGCCCGCGTTGACGATCAATTCCATCTCGTCCACCGCACGCAAGCGGAAGAGAAGTTCGGGTTGGTGATCGAACCGCGCGCCGATGCCATACAACACCGCCGCGACGTGCTTGCACATGCCGGCCCAGTCCGGGCAACTGCACGAAAGCTGGATCTCGTCCGGTGAAGGGAACAGGCCGTGGTTTTGGCGGCAGATCCGCTCCATCACGCCCTTCGACAACCGTCCCTGCAGCAACTCCACCAGCGAATCGATGGCGCCGGCGCAATCGCTACAAATGGATCTCCACTTCGCTTTCGCGACCGGAGCTATTTTCAGCTCCACCTTGTATAACTGGGAGCCGCTGACGTGGGCGTGGATCGCGCCGGGCGCAATCTGCAAATCGACCACCGATCCGTTGCGCACATAGGTTCGTCCGCGCGGCAGCCGGTTGGCATAATCGCTGTACCGCTCCAGGTTCTCGCACCACGCCTTGCCCCAGAAAGTCCTGGCGATGGTGCGGCCTTCAATGCT
The DNA here is from genome assembly GCA_049520275.1 of Bryobacteraceae bacterium. Taxonomy (GTDB): domain Bacteria; phylum Acidobacteriota; class Terriglobia; order Bryobacterales; family Bryobacteraceae; genus CAWACP01. The sequence continues at coordinate 13,602 of JBEKPY010000059.1, read as the reverse complement.
GACGGGCGAGACGGCATGCCCCTGCTTTTTGCGCTTCTCCATCGCGCGCATCGCTTTGGCCCGCCGCTGCGCAACCGAAACATAGGGCCGCCATCCTCCCCAACCGTAGTCCCCCATCCGTCACGCCTCCTTGAGCGCTTTATTGAGATCGAGCGCCACCAGCCTGAGTAACTCGTCGTCCTTCAACTCGGTCAGCAGTAAGTCGGCGCCGCCCTCCAGCAACTCCTGGGACAGGTGGCGCTTGGATTCCATGAGCTGGTCGATTTTCTCTTCCACGGTACCGCGGCAGACGAACTTGTGCACCAGCACGTTTTTGGTCTGGCCGATGCGGAAGGCGCGGTCGGTGGCCTGGTTCTCCACGGCCGGGTTCCACCACCGGTCGAAATGCACCACGTGCGCAGCGGCGGTCAGGTTCAGGCCGGAGCCTCCCGCCTTGAGCGAAAGCACGAAAAAGCCCACCGATTCGTCTTCCTGAAAGCGCCGCACCAGATCCTTGCGCTTCTTCACTTCGGTTTCCCCGTGCAGCACAAGACCGGGCCGTTCGAAAACCGAACCGAGGAAAGCGGCCAGCGGAGCGGTCACCTCCCGAAACTGCGTGAACACGAGCACCTTTTCCTGTTTGGGGGCCACCACCTCGGCAATCTCGCGCAGGCGCGCCCATTTGCCGCTGTCGGCTTCGCCCCAGGCGCCGTCGCCCAGCCATTGCGAAGGATGGTTGCAGATCTGCTTGAAGCGCATCAGAAACGACAGCACCAGCCCCTTGCGCCGGATCCCGGTGGCATCCGCGAGTTGTTCCGCCAGCTCCTTAACGGCCTGCTGGTAGAGCGCGGCCTGGTGGCGGCTGAGCGGGCAGAACGCCTTGATTTCGGTTTTGTCTGGCAGGTCCGCGATCACCGTCTTGTCCGTTTTCAGGCGCCGCAAAATATACGGGCGCACCAGCTCGCGCAGCGGCCCGTAGGAGGCGCGTTCCCCCAGGCGTTTGGCGAATGCCGCGAACTGCTTCGACGTACCCAGCAGCCCCGGATTGACGAAGTCGAAGATGGACCACAAATCGCTCAGCCGGTTCTCCACCGGCGTACCGGTGAGCGCCAGGCGGGCGCCCGCCTTGATTGTCTTGACGGCGCGGGTTTGTTTGGCATTGGGGTTCTTGATGGCCTGCGCTTCGTCCAGCACGGCCAGCCGCCAGGGGATCTCCGCAATCCACGGAGCGCGGAGCAGCGAGCCGTAGCTGGTGATCACCAGGTCGACATCCCCGAGCCGAGCGGCGTCCAGAACCTTGAGTTCGGCTGCCGGCAGAGCCGACGGATGGGCGATGAGCGCTTTCAACCCCGGCGTGAAGCGTTCGATTTCCGCCGCCCAGTTCGCCAGCAGCGATGCCGGCGCAACCAGCAGGCTGGGCCGGGGCCCGGCGCTCGCCTGGCGCTTGAGAACCAGCAGCAGCGAAAGCACCTGGATGGTCTTGCCGAGCCCCATATCGTCGGCCAGACACGCTCCGAGGCCGAGTTTTGTGAGCAGATAAAGCCAGCGCACGCCCACCTGCTGGTAAGGCCGCAACACGCCGGCGAGGGCATCGCCGGGGTCGACTTGCGCCAGACCCTGTGGGCTGCGCAGCCCCTTTAAGGTTTCGGCCAGCCAGGGGCCGGCCACCACCTGCGCCCAGTCGGCATCGGCCGCGGCCGCAGTATCCTCGGCAGCGACGTCAGCGCCGGCCAGCAGCCGCATGGCCTCGCCGAACGCCAGGCCGGTGTCCCTCGCCGTGCGCTCCACTTCGCGGAAGCGCTCGATCATGCTTTCGAGATGCTCGCGGTCGAGTTCCACCCATCGCCCGCGCACCAGCGCGAGCCCATCGGTGGAGGCCAGCAGATCGCGGATTTCAGCGGCGGTGAGCGGCTCGCCGTCGAGCGTGACTTCCATGCGGAAATCGAGCAGCGCGTCCTGTCCCAGCTTCGACGGCGCCTTCGTTCCCACCGCGCCGGTCACGCGCGGCCGCGGCGGACGATTGCCCCGCCACGACGCCGGCATGCGCACCACCACGCCCGCCTCTTCCAAATGCGGGACGTCTCTGAGAAGCTGCAAGGCGTCGCGCGGCGTCCAGCGCAGCGGATGAAAGATCTCCCCCGCGTCCACCATGGCCTTCAGCCAGGGGCACGTCTGGGACGCCCGCTGCACCGGAACCAGCAGCGATAAGAGCCGATCCTTGTTGGCCGCGCCCGCATACTCGCGCAGCGCCTGCCCCAGCGGCAGATGCTGCGCCCGGGCCCCGGCCGATAACCGCGTGGTGTAGGTGGCCAGAAACGCGAACGGGGCGTCCTCGTCCTTGCGGTTCTCGGCCACGTTGAAATGCACGCGGCCCACCAGGTTCCATGCCGGATTCCGGCGCTTCAGAAAATCCTGCACGCCGCATTTGGATTCGGCCAACTCAATGCCAAAGGCCGCGTCGAGTTCGTGCCACAGAGCCTCGAGCACCGCGGCGGTCAGATACTCCGCGCCCATCATGGGCGGCGCCGCCAGGGCCATGCGCTCCAGCTCTTCGCCGGGAGGTGCGGCAACCTGCGCGCTCTTCCATGGTCCATCGCTGTCGGGCCGCGTGCAGAGGGCGGTGACATAGCGCGCGCCGAATTCGCGCCACCAGGCGTGCACCGGCGGCAGCGCGGCGCCGGGTTCGTCCGCTCCCAGCAGCAGAAGCCCGTGGCCCGATCCGCGTTCGAAGGCCTGCTGCAGGCGGCTGGCGAGCCCTTCGTCAAGTGGCGTCGCCTCGGCGTCGTGACTCGGCAGCAGCCGGCCGTGCGGAGTGAGACTCAGGGAGAGAGGGACGGCTTCCATGCGGTGAACCCTCTACCTTAGCAGGGTGGGCTCTAGCGAGTGCCGATCCGAACAACTTCGCACGGGCTCAACGTTTCGAGCGCTTCCAGCACGTCCGGCAACAGAGCCAGCAGATCGTCGAGATTCGTTGTGCGGGGTCTGACAACCAGCAACGAGATGGAGCGGCCACGCAAGCTCTGCTGATTCGGCATATTCTGATCCACGGTGATCAGTACTTCAAAGCCCGCTCGATCCGCGGCGGTCAGCAGAGCGCCATTCGACAAACCGGCAAGCCCCGCGTACCGGCAGGTTTGGCAGTCATGACCGGTGAAGCGATAACGGAATCCCTCGTCGACGCACTCGTCCAGGAGAACCCGCATTCAACGGCTGGCGAGCAGGGATTCTCTCGCTTCTTCCAGAGCTTGCAAAGCCTGCTCCCGGCTGACGGTGGGGAACCCCTCCAGAAAGCGCTCGATGCTGTGTCCGGCCTCGAGGTACTCGAAGAGAGTGCGCACCAGTACCCGTGTGCCTCTAAAAGTCGGCGCACCGGACATAATGGAGGAATCGCGAACGACAACGGACTCCATGTCTCCATTGTGCCGCAATCGCCTGCTACGCGGGCGGCGGCAGTGGACGAACGCGACGACGGTTCCAGCTTTGGCCGGAGCTGCGGCTTGCGTGTTTTGCCGTCATTCATAGAATTCGCGGCGGTTTGCAATGCGCGTGATGCTGATGAGCTTCGCCTTGTCGTCGATGATGTACAGCACGCGCCAATCGCCTACCCGAATGCGCCACTGATCTTTGTAGCCTTTCAGCTTCTTGCATGCCGCTGGCCGTGGGTTGTCCGCCAGCGCCAGAATCCTGCGATTCGATCCGGGTGAACAGGTCTCGTCGAGCGCATCCAATTCCTTTTGCGCCGGCTGCTTGATTTCGAGAGAGTACTTAGCCACGTGGCCGCGTGCGCTTCGGGCGGTTTGCCCGGTATTGCTCGTAAGGAATGCCCTTTTCCTTCCGGCGCGATTCAGACACCAGACCATCGCAGAAGTCCTCCCAGATGGCCCCGTGTTTCTTAAGGTCGATTAGAACACCGACCTTGCGGCCCTTCTCATCGGTGACAAACTGGATACCGCTCATGGTTTCATCTTCCCTCAGGTGATGGCGTCGGCGCAGTGTAACATGCACGCCCGTTCCGTCTGGCCGGGCCGGCGCGCGCCCATTGAATTGACGCTGGGCGGCCCATCGGGGTAGGGTGATGGACAATAGGGAGAGAACAGCGCCTTGAGAAGGGGGACGCCCATGACGATTGACCTCAAACCTGAACAGCAGCGCGTGATCGACCTGGCCGTCCGGTCCGGGGCGTATCAAAACCCCGGCGAGGTTCTCGATCGGGCGTTTGAGATCATCCGCGAGCAACTCGATATTGAGGACTGGATGTTCGAACGGCGCGAAGCCATCGCCGCCCATATCGAGAAGGGCTTTGCTCAGGCCGAGCGCGGCGAATTGATTGACGGGGACGCGGCGGTTGAGATGTTGCGGCAACGGCGCGCCGAGCGCCTGAAACCACAGGGGTGAGTGCGCCGTTCCAATTCACGCCGCAGGCCGTTATGTTGGGCTACCGCTTGAAATCGATCTGGCGGATGCCCATCGTTTCCATGAGCGCCTCTGGGGAGTCAAACAACGAGAAGGCATTCAGGTTGTAGGAATCGAGTTTTCTTAAGACTTTGACGCGCTCGATTGAGGGTATCGTGAATTTTAGCAGAATGTCCTGCCGGTCGTCATTGCGAGCAAACACATTTTCATGCGGGGCGAAGTTCCATCCCCGGCCATTTTGAAAGTCCAGGCAGATGCTGTACGTACTCTGCTGTAGAAAGTGACGCCGATGCGTCCGGATGTATGGCCCCAATGTGTGAATCTGTGTTTGTTCACTGGACCACAGCTTGCTGCCTCCGGGTCGCTCCAAATAGACGTAGATCGCGACTCTTTCTTTGGCAGCATTTCTAAAAGCAAAATAAGCAGCGACGTAAGGCGTTCGAGTCCAGTCGAGAAGAGGCGAGGGAAACCCGTGATGACGCAGATACGCCATATAGCTGTAGGCCGGAAACATTCCCCCGATACCGCTAAGCATCAAGCTGAACTTATCGTACTCCTGCGCCCATTCGGCCACCTTGTCGTATTCAGGCAACGTGCCCCAGTTCGTTTCCGTAAAGGTCTCAATCTGTGGCCGGGCTACCGAGATCAGCCGGTAATATTCAGCGAAGGGTATGCCGCGCTGTTCGGCTCGCTCCAACGTCGTGTCTAGCGACCAGCAGGACTTACCCTGGCCTCGAAAAAGGTGCTGCCCGCCCGTTGAAATCTCACGGGTCCTCAATTGCTCCTCAAACTCTTCCCATCTCTCTAGGTCAATCGTGTGCATATGCCTTTAGGTGGCCTCATAGCCGTCGGCTTCAATGCCGGTGGCATCGCTGGCGGACAAGCGAGCGGTTTTGGGGCCTGAAATCTGTTGGTGTAAATTTCGCCCCGTGTTCTGCTAACCGGGAGTCGTCGATCTCGACTTCCGGATTCTTTAGCGCGCTTCATAGGCCTGTTTCAAATTGAGGAGGTTGTTCGTCCGCTATAAGATAGTGGCCCTCGTAAGGCGCTTTCGCCGAACCATATGTCTTTCGTCTTCGCTGCCGCGAGACTGTGAATCTGATCGAGGAACTGTTCCACGTCTGGCAAGACCGGCGTCAATTTATCCCGTGGGGTGATCATCGAAAGCAGGGTTGACGAGGGCAAGGGTGGCAGCGTACCGGAAGCATGGGCAGCTTCGCCCGTGAGCCTCTCAGACTTCCCGTGAGCGATCAGGTCGCGCAGTCGTTTCAGTTCGAGAATTGTCTTTAGTGGCCGTACAGCGGGTTCCGGCCACGGCAGATTCACCAATTCCATAACTTTTCGAAGCTTGCCATCCCAGCCGCGGTAAGGCTCCTTTCGAAAGAAGTTCCGTTCGTCTTTCCAAATCTCCGGAGCAAGCTGTTCACCCACATAATTCAGGTATGCTTCCACAGCGTGAAATGCAAACACCATAGCCACTAGGGTTGGGCTCCGCCACCCCTGCTCCCGCTCATTTGCAAGCTTCGCTTCCGTTTCGACAATCTCCCAGAGATGCCGATGAATGAGCTCCTTACCTTCATAAGTTGTCTTCAGCATAGAGGGCCCATTGCGGTAATTGTCCCATGCTGCTTTTAGCATGGCCGCGAGGTTGGCTTTGTCCTGTGGGCTCGGGTTCCAGAACTCATCACAGATGATGTGGTAGAACTTCAGTTCATCCCGCTCTAGTTTGTCCAGAATCGCCCCAAGCTCATTGACGCGGTACTCATGAAGCACGAGATTCCGATAGTCCCGGCAATCCGGGTTGGGGCAATGGTTCAAGAAGTATAAGCGCTTCGACCTAAGGAAGTTCAGAGCGAAGTTGTTCTTGTCGTCCGAGAAATTGTAGGCTTTGAGAATCTGGTTCCAGTGTTGCTCGGGAACAATGAACCAGGTCGGCAGCCCACGAGACTGCGGATTGCCGAGCGGGTTGTCTTTGCCCCCGTTCCACCGCATTGCGAGAGCCGGTTGGCCATCCCAGAGCCCAATGGCGAGGGACTGTGGAGAAGTCTCCGGTCGGTCTGTTCTTTCGGGTCGATGTTCCCCGCCGTCGAAAAGAACGTGGACCAGGGACCAATGGCGTTTCGGGGAACAAACGTCAGAGGGCTTTACATACGTAGATTCACTCGTCATGCACTTATGAGTATATACATATGATCCAAAGAAAGCAACTACTTATATCAGGCAGCATAAGGCCAGGCGGCATTCGGGCCGCTTCCTTGGGTTATGCAATGTCTTTCCAGTCCCCCATCGCCCCACGCGAGACGCCAAAAACACTGATCCCGGACCTCGTGACGGCCCCCAATATCCTGTACTGTGAAGATAGAAGAGTCTCAACCCATGAACGTGACCATCGAACTTCCGGACGAGCAGGCGGCGGCGTTGAAAATGCAGGCTGAGGCTCGGGGCCTGACAGTTGAGCGCTGGCTGGAGCAGGTGGCCGCACACCTTGCGCCGTCCAATTCCATAGCCCACCTGCAGAAGACCAACCCCGAAGAATGGGCACGCCGGTTTCACGAATGGGCCGAGAGCCACGACCGCACCACGCCGCTTTTGAGTGAGCAAGCCATCAGCCGCGAAAGCATCTATCCGGACCGCATTTAGCGCATGCTTGTAGACACGAGCGTCCTGATTCGCACTCTTCAGCCCCACCATTTGCTCTTCACGCCCGCCGATCGCGCAATTCGGCATCTGCCTGGGCAGGGCAGGAGACTTCATATCGTCGCCCAGAATCTGATCGAGCTGTGGGTGGTTGCCACCCGGCCGCTCGGAGAGAACGGGCTCGGCATGACTCCGGCTGAGGCGGCTACCGAACTCGGGCGGATCAAAGGCATGTTCCTCTTCCTGCCGGAGACTCCCGCGATCTATCCCGCGTGGGAAGCTCTCGTGCTGGATCATGCGGTATCGGGAAAGCCTTCTCACGATGCGCGACTTGTTGCCGCGATGCAAGTGCACGGGCTGACCGCTATTCTGACCTTCGACAAAACCGGGTTCTCGCGTTTCCCCGATATCGAGGTTGTTCACCCGGCGGAGGTGACGGCGCAGCCGGTTGGCGAGGAAAGCTGAGACACGGAACACCGTCACGATTCACCCGGCGTCACTCCGGCCCCGGACTCCCTCTGCTCCCCCGCCTGCGATAATAGTCCCTTACCCGACCGTCCGTCTTTTCCTGACCCGACCGCGTCTTTAAGAACGGAGCCGAAGTGATCTTTCGGGAGGTTGAGGATCGCGACCTCATCGCCAAAGCGCGGCGGGGTGACGTGGATGCTTACGGCATCCTTGTCTCCCGCTGGGAGAAGCGTATCTTTAACTACCTGCTGCGGCTGGTCGGGAACCGCGAGGAAGCCATGGATCTGAGTCAGGATGTCTTCCTCAAGGTCTGGCAAAACCTGAAGAAGCTGGAAGATGCGGATCGTTTTTCGTCGTGGCTGTTCCGCATCGCCCACAACGAGGCATTCTCGCTGCTGAGAAAAAACAGACCGGAGACCGCTCTGGCCGCCGACCCCACGGTGGCCGACCGCGGCGCGCGCCTGTTCCCGGTGGAACTCACTCTGGCGGTGCAGCGCGCCCTTTCGCGGCTCTCCGACGACCAGCGCGAGGCCGTGCTTCTCAAGGTTTACCAGGGATTCAAGTTCGACGAAATGGCGGAGATTCTGGGCTGTCCCGTCTCCACCATCAAATCCCGCCTGTACGCCGCCCTCGATCTCCTGAAGGAAACCCTCGCTCCAATCGGTGCCCGAGGTGTGCAATGACCTGTGAGTCTGTCGATCTGAAAGCGTACGTGCTCGGCGAGATGCCGGAAAGCGAAAAGGCGTTGGTGGCCGGTCACGTGCGCGAGTGCGCGAGTTGCGGCGAGGAAATGGAGCGGCTGAGTCTGACCCACCTCGCCCTGGTTTCGTTGCGGGACGAGGAAGTTCCGCGGCGCATTGCCTTCGTTTCGGACAAGGTTTTCGAGCCGCGCTGGTGGCAGCGCGTCTGGCGTTCCGGACCGGTCATGGGGTTCGCTTCGGCGGCCGTTCTGGCCTGCGCCATTCTGGCGCACGGCCTCCTCCCTCCCATTCCGCTGGCGGGGCCTTCGGCTTCCGTGGATAGCGCGGCGGTGGAGCGGCGCGTGGCCGCCGAGGTGAGCGAGCGCGTCAACGCCCGCGTGAATGCCGTGGTGGCGGAGGCCGTGGCCAAAGCCGTGTCCGACGCCGACGCGCGGCAGCAGCGCCGGACTGCGGAGTTGCTGGCCGGCGTCCAGAACAAGTACGACCTCGAGCGCCGGGCCGACATGCTGGCCGTCGAGGCGAACCTCGAAATCTTCCGCAAGGAGTGGGCGCGTCTGTACGTGGCCAGCAATGGCCTGGAGGTGAAACCGTGAACCGCCTTTTGGTAATGTCGCTTCTGGCCGCCGCCGGTTTCGGATACGCGGCCAACCCCGGTCAGGCGCACGCCACCATGGTCTCCATCGTCTCCACGCAGAAGAGCATCGATGGGAAGCTGGCGCACCTCTGGCCGGACGAACCATTCTTCGTGCTGGGAACCACCCACGGCGTCTATCTGGACGGCTATGGCGCGGTATTCACCGCCGAAGTGAATCTGGTGACGGCCCCTATCAGCCCGCTCATGCCGAACCCGACGAAGGAAATGATCGCCCGGCACCATCAGCGGAAGGTGGAACGCATCCCGCAACTGGAACAAGCCATGCGCGAGCTGCTGGCCCAGACGGCTTCTTCGCTGGACATGCTGGCCGACAACGATCGCGTGGTGCTCGCGGTTTCCCTGACCAGCTATCCCTGGGAGCCCGCGGGGCTGCCCTGCCAGATCGTCATGCAGGGCCAGAAGGGCGCGCTGGTGGCGGCGCTCAATGCGGGCGGCGGAGCGGAACTGGCCGGCGTCATCAAGGCGGAGGAATACTAATTGTCCGAAGCGGAGCCCATCCTGCTGACGCCCCGGAAGCGTCTCGGCGAGATCCTCATGGAGAGGAAGCTGATCTCCCAGGAGGACCTCGACCGCGCGCTGGAGCTGCAGAAGGATCGCGGCGACAAGCTGGGCAAGGCGCTGGTGGACCTCGGCTTCATCGCCATGCGCGACGTGCTGGCCGCGTTGTCGGACCAGCTCGGGGTGCCGCTGGTTTCCATTGACGGTCAGCCCGCCATGTCGCCCGAGACCGAGCTGCTCTCGCCCCGGTTTTTGCGGCAGTTCCGCTGTCTTCCGGTGGCCTTTGAAGACCATACCGTGACCCTGGCCATGGCCGATCCGCTCGATTTCGAGACCATCGCCACGGTCCGCCACTGTACCGGTCTGACGGTGCGGCCGGTGCTGGCGCCCGAGCAGGAGATTGTCGACGCCATCGAGCGCTACTTCGGAGAGGCTTCAAAAAGCGGCGCCGAGATGGATTTCGCCGCCGGCGAGGCCTCCGAGGATCTCGAGCAGTTGCGCGACATGGCCAGCGAGGCGCCGGTGATCCGCCTGGTGAACGCCATGATCGCCCAGGCCGTGGAAAAGCGCGCCAGCGATATTCACATCGAGCCGTTCGAAAAGGAGTTCCGCGTCCGCTATCGCGTGGACGGCGTGCTGTTCAGCCAGGAGCCCCCGCCGCGCGAGTTGAAGGCGGCCATCATTTCCCGCGTGAAGTTGATGGCCAAGCTGAACATCGCCGAACGCCGCCTCCCCCAGGACGGGCGCATCAAGATCAAATCGCTGGGCCGCGAGGTGGACCTCCGCGTCTCCACCCTGCCCACGCTGTACGGCGAAAGCGTGGTCATGCGTCTGCTGGACCGCTCCGCCGGCGACTTCTACAACCTGGACTCGCTCGGCTTCGACGACCTCATGCTCCGTCGCATGCAACATTTCACCGCCATGCCCCACGGCATCTTTCTGGTCACCGGGCCCACCGGCAGCGGAAAATCGACGACATTATACTCGGCGCTGAAGCTAATCAACCAGACCGACAAGAAAATCATCACCATCGAGGACCCGGTGGAGTACCAAATGGACGGGATCAACCAGATCCACGTCAATCCGCAGATCGGACTCACCTTCGCCTCCGGCCTGCGGCACATCGTGCGTCAGGACCCGGACGTGATCATGGTGGGCGAGATTCGCGACCGCGAGACCGCCGACATCGCCATCCGCGCCGCCCTCACCGGCCACTTCGTCTATTCGACGCTGCACACCAACGACGCGCCCAGCGCCATCAGCCGCCTCACCGACATGGGCGTGGAGAACTATCTGATCACCTCTTCGCTGGTGGCCGTGTTGGCCCAGCGTCTGGTGCGCGTCATCTGCCCGAACTGCCGGGAATCCGCCGGCGAGCGCATGACCCCCTTTGGGGAAACCATTCGCGTCTGGCGCGGCGCGGGCTGCGAGAACTGTTTTGGGACGGGTTTCACCGGACGCGTCGGCATCTTCGAAATGATGGAGCTGAACGACGAGATCCGCCAGTTGATCATGCACAACACGGACGCCGTGGGCATCACCACCGTCGCGCGCCGCCACGGAATGCGCAACCTGCGCGAAGATGGCTGGCTGAAGGTGCAGAGCGGAGTGACCACGGCGGAGGAAGTGTTGCGAGTGACGCAGGAATTCTAAGTGACCACGAAATGCACGGGCGTATGGAGAAGAGGACGGACACGCGGCGGCAGCCGCGTTATGGCCGCGTTTCCTGCCCGGCCCCGAAGTAACGCGGCTGCCGCCGCGTGTCCGAACGGAGTAAGTGAGTAAGTGGCCAGTTACTACTTCAAGGCGCTTGCATCGGACGGCCGGCTGCGCACCGGCACGGTAACCGCGGAAACGGATAAGCGCGTGGCCACCGAACTGCGCCGCCAGGGCCTCACGCCCATCTTTGTCGGCCTCGAAGAGAAGAAGGGCCTCGAGTTCCGCATGCCGTCGTTCGCGCGCGGCCGCCGCGCCGACGTGCTGTTCTTCACCCAGGAACTCTCCACCCTGCTGAACGCTACCATCCCCCTGGACCGCGCCCTCGCCATCACCGGCGAGCTGACCGAGCGCGAGTCCTTCCAGTTCATCGTCCACGACGTGCTGCGCGTCCTCAAAGGCGGCAAATCGCTGGCTGACAGCCTGGCCACCCATCCGGAATACTTCGGCGAGCTGTACGTCAACATGGTGCGGGCGGGCGAAGCCAGCGGGTCGCTCGCCGTCATCTTCGAGCGGCTGGGCGAGTTCGAGCGCACCCGCGACGAGCTGCGCAACTACATCATCTCGTCCCTGGTGTATCCGGCTCTGCTGACTCTGGTGGGCTGCACGTCCATCTTCATCCTGCTGAAGTTCGTGGTGCCGCGCTTCGCCAGCGTCTTCGAGGACTCCCGCATCCCCATGCCGCTGCCCACGAAGATCATGATGGAAGCCAGCCACTTCGTGGAGAGCTGGGGTCTGCTGATTATCGGCGGCCTCATTCTCCTCGCCCTGTTGCATCAGGCGTGGATTCGCACCGCCAGCGGAAGGCTGCGGTGGGACAGCTTTCGGCTGAAGATCCCGCTGCTGGGCATCGCGCTGCGCAAAGCGGAGACCGCCCGATTCGCCCGCGCCATGGGGACGCTGGTGGCCGCCAGCGTGCCGCTGGTGCAGTGCATCACCATATCCCGCGCTATTCTGAACAATCGCCGCATCGCCCGCTCGCTGGAGATCGTCGCGCAGGGCGTCAAGCGCGGCGAGGGCATCTCGGGCCCGCTGAAACGGGCCGGAGAGTTCCCCCCGCTGGCGGTACACCTGCTCGCCGTCGGTGAAGAGACCGGCCGCATCGATACCATGTTCGTGCGCATGGCCGAGATTTACGAAGTGGAAACGAAGAACGCCATCAAACGGTTCACGTCGCTCTTCGAGCCGTTGCTTATCCTGGTAATGGGCATCATCGTCGGTGCGCTGGTGCTGAGCCTGATGCTGGCCATTACCAGCGTCAATGATGTCGTCATGTAGGGAGACTCGCATGAAGGATCGCAAGAGAAGTAACGAAACCGGTATCACGCTGATCGAAATGCTGGTGGTGGTCACCATCATCGCTTTGTTCGCCGGGCTGGTGCTGCTGCCCATGATGAAAAAGGTGGACACCGCCAAGCGCACCGCCGCGCGCGCGCAAATCAACGGGTTCATGACCGCGCTGGGAACCTACAAGCTGGACACCGGCACCTACCCCACCACCGAACAGGGCCTCAAGGCGCTGCGCGAAAAGCCCGAAGGCGTGAACGGCTGGGAAGGACCGTACCTGCAGAAGGATATTCCCAAAGACCCCTGGAAGAACGACTACGTGTACAAGTATCCCGGCGATCACGGCGACGAGCCCGACCTCATCTCCTACGGACTCGATGGAAAGCCCGGCGGCGAAGGCAACGACGCGGATATTGTCAGTTGGAGCAACGAGTAGCATGCGCCGCGGCGTCACCCTCATCGAAATGCTGGTGGTGGTGACCATCATCTCGCTGGTTGTCGCCATCAGTTTCCCGGCCGTTACGTCCGGTCTGGACAGCCTGCGGCTGCACCAGGCGGTGCGCGACACGGTCAGCCTTTTCGACGCCGGTTTGTCGCGGGCCCAGCGGTCGCAACAGGTGGTGGAGATATCGGTCTCGCCGAAAGAGAACGCGCTGTGGATACGGGCTCCGGAATCGCAGTACGAGCGCAAAATCCAGATGCCCGATGGCGTCACCATCACGCGCGTCGTTCCCGGCAATCCTGCCGAAGACGACCTCGGCGTGCGCAGCTTCTACCTCTACCCCGGCGGCAGCGTCCCGCGATTCGGCATCGAAATGCGCAACCGCCGCGGACAGCGCCGCGTGGTATCGGTGGATCCCATCACCGGCGTGCCGCGCATCAGCGACCCCCAGGAGGCGCCCGATGCCGGGTAACCGCCCGCCGGAAGTGGGGCAGGCCCTCGGCCTGCGGCGGCCTCTCAGGCCGCCTGTCGCAGTGGCCTCCTTATCCGCGGATAACTTCGCCATTCGCCTTTCGCCCGTGATCAAGCCTGCGGCAGGTCCCCGACTCGCCTGCCGCGGGGTTGCCAACAGCGGTGCCCGTCAATCGCCGATCAGGATGCCATCAGGGGCAGGGCGGCCCGAGGGGCCGCCGCAGGCTGAGAGCCCAATGGCACTTAACTTTTGGAACGGGCCTGCAAATCCAAGAACAGAATGTGCGTATGATGGAGGATTCCTTTGTGGGGCGGCCAATCCTGGCCGCCGCCGC
>JBEKPY010000058.1:0-39297 GCA_049520275.1 Bryobacteraceae bacterium | reverse complement strand
GAACAGGGAGCCCGCGGCCGGGACCCTCAGGTCATCCGGAAACGCGCCCGGAAACTCGTCGGAGACCTGCGCCGGCTCGGCTATAAAGTGCTGATCGAGGAAGCAGCCCCGAATGCTGCCTGTGTCCACCCGATGGTCTACCATCGAAGTAATGGCTGCAAATCCCGGCGCGGCGGAACCTCCCCGGCCGCCCATCCCTGGCGTTCAGAACCTGATTGCGATCGGCTCCGGCAAAGGCGGCGTGGGCAAGACCACGGTGGCGGTGAATCTGGCCATCGGGCTCACCCAGCTTGGCCGCAGGGTGGGTCTGCTGGACGCCGACGTGTACGGCCCCAACGTGCCGCTGATGATGGGCCTGCGCGCCACCCCGCACGCTCTCGGCGAACGGATTCAGCCGCTGGAAAAATACGGCATCCGGGTCATGTCCATGGGCTTTCTGAATCCCGGCGACAAGCCGCTGATCTGGCGCGGCCCCATGCTGCATAGCGTGATCCAGCAGTTCCTGCGCAACGTGGACTGGGGCGAGCTGGACTATCTGCTGATCGATCTTCCGCCCGGCACCGGCGACGTGCAGCTCTCGCTGATTCAGACCGCGCCGCTTACCGGCGCCATCGTGGTAACCACGCCCTCCGAGGTTTCGCTCGAGGATGGCCGCAAGGCCGTGCACATGTTCCATCAGGTGAGGGTCCCGGTTCTCGGCATTGTGGAGAACATGAGCTACCTGAAGTGTCCGCACTGCGGCGAGCAGATCGACGTGTTCAGCACCGGCGGCGGCCGGCGCACCGCGAAGGAGATGGGCGTTTTCTTCCTGGGCGGCCTGCCGCTCGATCCGGAAGTGCGCATCGGCGGCGACAGCGGCAATCCCGTGGCTCTGGCCGGCGAGAACAATCCGCACGCCCGCGATTTCCTGGCCCTCGCCCGCGAGATGGAGACGCGCGTCGATCTGGTGAAGAGCGAGCGCAAGCCGACCATCGAAGTTGCCGACTGAGCCCCAATGCTGTTCACTTAAACCCAGCGACGGACGCAAATAGTCATGCTTGGCTGCGGGAACTCGCGGGAGTGGGTTCGCTGAGGACTCATCGCCGAAACACGACCTCACGATTCTCCTGGCCCAGCCCAGTTCTACGGGAAGCGCGTGTTGACGTGACCGGGACCTCACAACTTCACGGGTTGGCGGCGATGCTGTCGGATGCCATTGATGATTTCCGGAAGTGTTCAGATGCGGGAGAATATATATAGAGTAGGATCGCGGCATGGACAAGTCCACAATCATAGCCAAACTGCGGGAACATGAGAGCGAGCTGAAAGATGCTGGCATCGAGCATCTTTCCCTGCACGGCTCTTACGCGCGGGGGACGGCTATCCGCGAGGTGTCCGATGTGGATGTCATAGCCGAGTTCGCTCCCGGAAGGCGTCTATCGCTTCTGGACATGGTCGCCATCGAAAATCGCCTGGCGGACTTGCTGGGTGTCCGCGTGGACCTTTCCCCGGCGAATGGGCTCAAGGAACCGGTCGCCGCCAAAGCTTCCCGCGAGGCCGTCGTTGCCTTTTAAGGAACCGGTACTCTCCCTGAGAGAATATCGGCGACGCCATCGACATGGTCGTTCAGTTCGTGCGTGGCATGGATTTTGATGCCTTCCGCGAAGACCCAAAAACGGTTGCCGCGGTCGAACGGAAGCTTCTGCTCGTCAGTGAGGCTGCGATGCGGCTCGGAGAGGATGCGGAGCGTCTGTGCCCCGGCTTGCCGTGGCGCAATATCCGCGGCATCGGCAACTGGCTCCGGCATCGCTACGATAGGGTGGACGTCGAAACGGTCTGGAACACTGTCGTCGACGATCTTCCACCGCTCAGGTCTGGGGTCTTGCGTGCGCTGACCCCGCCTCCTGCAAACCCCAAGGGGTCGATGCCGGGCTGAAATGGTTCCCGGCGAACCCGAGCCGATTCCGCATTTTGGCGGGAACAGCGCTTCCATCCCACGATCCCGATCCTGGCGCCATGGGGATTTCGCGACAGCTATGTTTGACGCGCTTGCCAAAACACTGCCTCGGGCCATTCTCCGAGTGCTCGACAATCCCGCCTGGAATCCAGCCGGCCAGATCCGCCGATAGGCGTTACACAGCCAAGTGCCTTCCGGATGTTCCAGAAGAGTCTGCGGCGCCGCAAATTCTTCGACGTGGTGTCAAACGCCGTGCACGGAAGTCACGTGAGCGTGTAGTCGCCAGTGCGCGCTTGTGCGGCCCATCAGCAAGTGCCGGGATGCCACTCCTTAAATGAACCGTATTGCGACTAGCCCTGGCGCTACCGTCCCACTAAGGCCATCCAACTCAAATCGCCTTGTGGACGTTCAGGCGGCGATTCCGACGTCTCAGCCAGTTTGCGATATGTCGGCGTCAATGGCCGGGCCCGCGTACATCGGCGGTCTGGCGCCCGGAGGACACAGGCTCCGCTATGGGATCGAGGGCGGGCAGCTCGATATCCACCTGGAGTCCGGGATCGGCGTTCTGGGCGCGGATGACGCCGCCGTGCAATTGAACCGCACGGCGCGCGATGGCGAGTCCCAGCCCGGTCCCGCCACTGGACCGATTCCGGTCCGAATCGATGCGATAGAACGGGTCGAAGATGCGCCCGATGGACTCCTGGGGCACGCCGGGGCCGAAGTCGCGCACACGCACCACGGCGTCGTGGCCGCGCCGGGTCAGATCGATTTCGATGCGGCTGCCGTGGGGAGCATAGCGTATAGCATTGCGGACCACGTTCTCGACGGCGCGCCGCAACAGCTCGGCGTCGCCGTCCAGCATCAGGCTGGCACTCTCGGTGAAAGCGAGCTCGCAGTCTTTCGCTCGCGCCTCGATGGAAGTGTCGTCGACGATTTCGCTGACAACGTCGTTGAGCAGGACCGGCTCCACGATCCGCTGCGAGGGATCGCCCTCGGCGCGAGTGACCTGCAACAACTCGCCGATCAGCGTGTTGAGCCGGTCGGCCTCTTTCTGGATGCGGTCGAGGTCCGCCGGGTCTTTGCCGGAACGGGCCAGCTCGACGGCCACGCTGAGGCGCGCCAGCGGGCTGCGCAGCTCGTGGGAGATATCGAGAAGCAGGCGCCGTTCGGCCGTCAGCAGCGTCTGAATGCGGTCGGCCATCAGGTTGAAGGTGCGGGCTAGTTGGCCGAGCTCGTCGTGGCGGTTGGCCTCCGCGCGGACGTTCAGCTCGCCGCGGCCGAAGCAGTCCACCGCGCGCTGCAGTTTGCGAACCGGAGAAGTCAGGTGCCACGACAACCAGTAGCACAGCAGGACACAGAGGCCGAGGACCCAAAGGTGCTCCGGCCGCAAGAACCAGAACATCACGCGCGGCGGACCCATCAGGATCAGCCAGTAGCGCCCACTGGAATCCTGGTGCGCCACTCTCATCCGCGGGATGCGCGCCAGCCAGGCGAAGTTGCCCTCGGCATGCGGCAACAGCGAGGAGCGGTCCCGGCCGGTGAGCAGATCGCGTCCGCTGGCGTCGGTGAAGATCACCTCGTTGCGGCCCGCGCCGCGCAGTCTGGCCAGCGTCGCGGCCAGCACGGGCGCGCCGCCATGTTCGTACGCCAGCCTCGCGTCGTCGGCCCGCTGCACGATGACGTCCGAAAACATGCCGGGGCGTCCGGCGCCGGATTCGAAAGCGACGGCGGAAGTGACGGCAATGCCGAAGCCCGTGATCACGGTGGTGGCCAGGAACCACAACAGGATTTTGCCGAACAGAGATCTCATGACGCTCCCGCCGCGCCCTCCGGCGCATTCACGAACTGGTAGCCGACGCCGCGAATTGTCTTAATGAGAGGCGTGTCGCCCTCCAGCTTGCGGCGCAGGTGGCTGACGTGCATGTCGATGGAGCGGTCGAAGGGGGTGGCTTTGCGGTTGTAGAGCGCCTCCATCAGCGCGTCGCGAGAGACCACCCGGCCGGAGGCGCGCATAAGCATCTCCAGAATCTGAAACTCCAGCGTGGTGGTCTCCACCGGAGAGCCCTCCCTCAGCACCTGGCGCGTGCCCGGGTCGAGCGCGATCCCGTTCACCTCGATGCGGCCGCTGCTGGCCTTGCTGTCGGAGCGGCGCAGGATCGCTTTGATGCGGGCCACCAACTCGCGGGGGTTAAACGGCTTGGACAGGTAATCGTCGGCTCCCAGCTCCAGGCCGACAATCCGATCCACGTCCTCGCCGCGCGCGGTCAGCATCAGCACGGGAACCCGGCTCTGCTGGCGCACTCGTTTGAGAATCTCGAACCCGTCCATCGCCGGCAGCATGACGTCGAGGATAATAAGATCGAAGCCACCCTCGAGCGCCTGGGAAAGTCCCGAGCGCCCGTCGTGCTCGAAATGCACGGTGCAGCCTTCGCGGTGCAGGAATTCACCCAGCAATGCGCACAATTCCACGTCGTCGTCGACAACCAGCAGCCGCACGCTATGAATTTAGCACGGGCGCCGGAACAGAAGGTCAAGGAATTGTAACGATCCGGCGGTCCGCTGTAACCCGGCTGGCGCGGCGCACATCCATCGGAGAACGGACAATTCTATGACACGTCGCAGTTGGGCGATCGCTTTGGCTGCTTTTCTCGGCCGGAATCTGCTGCGGGCCGGACAGAATGGACCCGGCTCCGCGTCGTCGGACACGGTAGCGCACCCGCGGCCGGCCGGGGAAGCGCCGCCGCCGGCTGCGGCCGAGCGCAAAACAGCCATTCGCGTGAACGTGGAACTGGTGAACGTGCTCTTCTCAGTTCGGAAGAAGCAGGGAGGCGAGCTGGTTCCCAATCTCACGAAGGACGATTTCACGGTGCTCGAAGACGGCAAGGAGCAAACCGTATCGCAATTCTCCCGCGACACGGATCTGCCGTTGAAGCTCGGCCTGCTCATCGACGTCAGCCGCAGCCAGACGCGCCTGATGGGGGACGAGCGCGACGCGGCATCGAAATTCATCTCCAGCGTCCTGCGCCCGAAGGACGAGGCGTTTCTGCTCTCCTTCGGCCGGGACACCACGATCGAGCAGGACTTCACGGATTCCGCGCAGGCGATGGAGGCGGCCCTGAAGCGCGTTAAAGTCGATAGCGCGGAGCAGCAAAGCGGCGGAGGCGGAGGCGGAGGATACCCGGGCGGGGGTGGCGGCGGTGGCGGATGGCCCGGCGGCGGTGGCGGCGGATGGCCTGGCGGGGGCGGTGGTGGCAGGCGCGGCGGCGGCCATCGGGGCAGCCAGGGGCAAGGCGGCCACCACGGAGGCACGAAGCTGTACGACGCGATCTACCTGGCCTCCAACGACGAACTGTCCTCCAAAACGGGCCGGAAAGCCCTGCTGCTGATCACCGACGGCAACGATCGCGGGAGTTACTACACGCGCAGTCAGGCGATCGAGGCCGCCCAGCGAGCCGACGCCATTATCTACAGCATTTACTACGCGGACACCGGCGAGCAGCGCTTCGGGCAACGGGCCGACGATGGCGGGGCCGGTCTGGCCGGACTGAAGCGCATGTCGGAAGAAACCGGCGGCCGGGCGTTCACCGTGGACAAGAAGCACCCGCTGCAACAAGCGTTCACGGACATTCAGGAAGAGATGCGCAGCCAGTACGCGGTTGCCTGGAAACCGGCGAATACGGAACGAAACGGCGAATACCGTGAAATCGAGGTGCGCGCCAGGAACGCCGACTACGTGGTGCAGGCGCGCAAGGGGTACTACGCCACGGCGGGCAAGGGCTCCTGAGGTTTGGGGCGACACAGCAACCGCCGCGTGCCCGCCTGGCCCCGCAAAAACGCGGCTCGCGCCGCGTGTCCTCTAAGGAAACCAGGATGGCCCCGCGAATGAGGCGAAGATTCCGGGAACACCGCCGCCGTCTTTACCGTTGTATCTCGTAACAGGGCACCAGTTACACTGGAATTACGTCCGTACCGGGAGAGGCCAGCTTGCTTCGCAAAATCCAACTGATTCTGTTGTCTGCTGTAATCCTCGCGGCAACCGCCTGTAGCGCAAAAAAGGCGCAGACCGCCGCCGGTGGACCGCCGCCCGTTCCGGTGACTGTCGCCACCGCCGCCAGCGAGTCGGTTCCCGTGGAGATCCGCGTGGTCGGCGCCGTCGAGCCGTCGTCCACCGTGCAAATCAAGTCCCAGGTGGCGGGGGAACTGACCCAGGCGAATTTCACCGAAGGCCAGAACGTCGAGAAAGGCCAGCTCCTGTTCGAGATCGACGCCCGGCCCTACGAGGAGGCCCTGCGCCAGGCGGAGGCCAATGTCGCCCGCGATCGGGCGCAGTTGAACCAGTCGGAAGCGACGCGGTTGAAAGACATCGCCTCGTTGAAGAACGCCGCGGCGGACGCCGACCGTTACACCGCGCTGCAGAAGGAAGGCGTGGTGTCGAAGCAGCAGGCCGATGCGGCGCGGACCAGCGCCGACGTGCTGAAGGAGTCTATCCGCGCCGACGAAGCGGCCATCGAAAGCGCGCGGGCGTCGATGAATGCGGACGCGTCCGCGGTGGCCACGGCGAAACTGAACCTGGGTTATTGCCGAATCGAGTCGCCAGTATCGGGCCGCACCGGCAACCTGCTGGTGCATGCCGGGAATCTCGTAAAGGTGAACGACGTGGCGCTGGTGGTGATCAACCGCATCGCGCCCATCTTCGTCAGCTTCGGCGTTCCCGAGGAGCAGCTCAGCGAAGTGCGCGCCCGTTACGCTTCGGGAAGCAGACTGGGCGTGGAGGTGACTCCGCAGGACGCGGCCGACGCTCCCGCGCACGGTGTGCTCACGGTTGTCGACAACACCGTGGACGCCACCACCGGCACCATCAGGCTGAAGGCGACTTTTCCGAACGACGACGGGCGCCTGTGGCCCGGCCAGTTCGTCAACGTGGTGCTCACGCTGAACACGCAGAAGGATGCCACGGTGATCCCGTCCGAGGCGGTGCAGGCCGGCCAGCAGGGATCGTTCGTCTATGTGGTGAAGCCCGACAGGACGGTGGAGGCGCGCGTGGTGAAGGTGGGCCAGACGCTGGAACGCAGGGTGGTGATCGACAAGGGGCTGGCCGCCGGGGAGCGCGTGGTCACCGACGGCCAACTGTTGCTGTTCCCTGGCGCGCCGGTGTTCGAGCTGCCCGCATTGCCGAAGACGGGAGCGTAGCCATGCACCCCTCGAAGATCTTCATCGAACGCCCCATCATGACCACGCTGGCCATGCTGGCCATTCTGGTCTTCGGACTGGTCGCTTTTCGCAGCCTTCCGGTGGCCGCGCTGCCCACTGTCGATTACCCCACCATTCAGGTGAGTGCTTCGCTGCCGGGAGCGAACCCGGAGACCATGGCTTCCGCCGTGGCCACGCCGCTGGAACGCCAGTTCTCCACCATCGCCGGCGTGAAGCAGATGAGCTCGTCGAACACCCAGGGCGACAGCACCATCACGGTGCAGTTCACGCTGGACCGCAACATCGACGCCGCCGCCCAGGACATTGAGTCGGCCATCTCCAAGGCGGGGGGACTGCTGCCGCCGAACATGCCGGCTCCGCCTTCTTTTTCAAAGGCGAATCCGGCCGAGCAGCCTATCTTTTTTATGGCGCTCAGCTCGGACACCCTGCCCCTGTACACGGTGGACGAGTACGCCTCCACCACCGTAGCCCAGCGTTTGTCGATGGTGAGCGGCGTCTCGCAGGTGGAGGTGTATGGCTCCTCCTACGCCGTTAGGGTGCAGGTGGACCCGGATGCGCTGGCCGCGCGGAATATCGGCATCGACGAGGTGCAGCGGGCCGTCCAGCAGAGCAACGTGAACCTGCCGACGGGCAAGCTGTGGGGCGCGCGTCAGGCGTTCACCGTGCAGTCGAGCGGGCAGTTGACCACCGCGGCGGCCTATCGTCCGCTGATCGTCGCCTGGCGGAACGGAACGCCCATCCGCCTCGACCAGGTGGGCCAGGTGATCGACAGCGTCAACAACGACAAGATAGCCAGTTGGTACGACGGCAAGCCCAACGTGGTCATGATGGGCATCCATCGCCAGCCCGGCACCAATACCGTGGAAGTGGCGAAGGGCATTACGGACCTGCTGCCTCAGCTCCGCAAGGAGATTCCGCCCGCCGTGAAAATGGACGTGGCCTACGACGCCTCGCAGGCCATTCGCCGCTCCATCAACGACGTCGAGTTCACTTTGGTGCTGACCGTCTGCCTGGTGGTGATGGTGATCTTCCTGTTCCTGCGGAACCTCTCCGCCACGTTGATCCCGGGCGTCGCCGTTCCGCTGTCCATCATCGGCACCTTCGCCGTCATGTACCTTCTCGGCTACAGCCTGAACAACCTCTCGCTGATGGCCCTGACGTTGTCGGTGGGGTTCGTGGTGGACGACGCCATCGTCATGCTGGAGAACATCGTGCGCTACATGGAAATGGGCCATCCGCGCATGGAGGCCGCGTTTCTGGCGTCGAAGGAAATCGGCTTCACCATCATTTCCATGACCATCTCGCTGGTGTCCGTGTTCATTCCCGTGCTGTTCATGGGCGGGATCGTGGGCCGCCTGCTGCACGAGTTTTCGGTCACCATCGCCGTGGCCATCCTCATTTCCGGGATCGTCTCCCTGACCCTGACCCCCATGTTGGGCAGCCGTTTTCTGCGCTCCAGCGGCCAGGCGCACCACGGTGCAATCTATCGCCTGCTGGAGAACGGGTTCAAAGGCCTGGCGCACTGGTATGACGTCACCCTGCGCATCGCTCTGCGCCATCAGTTCACTACCCTGATGGTCGCTTTCGCCATGCTGGCCGGCACCTTGTATCTGTTCTTCACCATGCCCACGGGTTTCATCCCCAGCCAGGACAGCGGGTTCATGTTCGGCGTCACCATGGCCGGCCAGGATATTTCCTTCGATGCCATGACCCAGAAGACGCGCGCCGTGGCAATGATCGCCCGCAACGACCCGAACGTGTCCGATGTCGGCGCCTTCGCCATGGGAGGGAACCAGGGGTTCTTCTTCGTGGGGCTGAAGCCGCGTAACGAGCGCGCGCTTTCGGTGGATCAGTTCATCACGGCCATGCGTCCGCGGCTGTTCATGGTGCCGGGCATCCTGGCCTTCATGCAGAATCCGCCGCCCATCACCGTGAGCGGCCAGTATTCCACCAGCGTCTACAACCTCACGCTGCAGAGCGCCAACCTGAAGGAGATGTATTCGTGGACGCCCCGGCTGATGGCGAAAATGCGCACGCTGCCCGGCTTCACCGACGTCAACAGCGACATGCAGATCAGCGCGCCGCAGGTGATGGTGGACATCGACCGCGACCGCGCGCTGGCGCTGGGCGTGACCCCACAGCAGATTCAGGACGCTCTGTACACGGCCTATGGAAACCGCCAGACATCCACCATCTACACGCCTTCCAACGAGTATCAGGTCATCGTGGAGGTGGAGCCGCAATTCCAGCGCGATCCGAGCGCCCTCTCGAAACTGTACATTCGTTCCTCGAACGGCCCGCTGGTGCCGCTGGACACCGTGGTCCACACCTCGCGCACAATGGGTCCGCTGAGCATCAATCACTTCGGGCAGTTGCCGGCGGTGACGGTTTCCTTCAACCTGCTGCCGGGATTCTCGCTGGGCCAGGCGGCGGACCAGGTGTACAAGGTGATCGCCGACATGCGCATGCCACCCACGGTGAGCGCGAATTTCCAGGGCACGGTGAAAGAGTTCCAGCAGTCGTTCCAGGGCATGTCCATTCTGCTGATCGTGGCCCTTGCGGTGATCTACATCGTGCTGGGAATCCTGTATGAGAGCTTTATTCACCCCATCACGATTCTCTCCGGCCTGCCCTCGGCGGTGTTCGGCGCGCTGCTGGCGCTGAAGCTGTTCCACAAGGAGCTGGACCTGTATGCGTTCGTCGGAATCGTCATGCTGTTCGGCGTGGTGAAGAAGAACGCCATCATGATGATCGACTTCGCGCTGGAAGCCCAGCGAATCGAAGGCAGGAACCCGCGCGAGGCCATCTACCAGGGTTGCATGCTGCGTTTCCGCCCCATCATGATGACCACGGTGGCGGCGCTGTTCGGCACCCTGCCCATCGCGCTCGGCTACGGCGAAGGCGCCGACGCGCGGCAACCGCTGGGACTGGCGGTGGTGGGCGGCCTGGTGCTCTCACAGTTCCTGACGCTGTACATCACGCCGGTGATCTACCTCTACATGGAGCGCCTGCAGAACTTTCTGCGCGGGCGCCGTGCGGCGGAAGCGGCGAGGGGAGTGCTGGCGGAGGCGTAGGGGCCAATGCCACTTATGTTTTCCATTATTGAATTGTGTAACCCGCGCACGGCGCCGGGTAGTGGGTCCGTTTGAGCATCGGCGATTTTTTCGACCTGGACGAAGTTTTAAGATTCGGACGCGAGCGGAGGATCGGACAGTTGCTGGGCCAGTAAGCCGCCTAGATAGTCAGCTAGGGATGAAACGTTGAAGTGGCCTTGTTCCCACGCGATGTCAGCATCTCGGAGAGCCTCATAGTACGGTTTTCGGTCCTCTCTAATCCGTTCAGGTACAATCTTGCTTCCAGGTAGCAATTGGCCTTGTCTTAGGCAAAAGCAGGTAGTAGCACGCGGCCCTTGCGGTTCTTCCGTTCCCCTCTACGAAGGGGTGGACCCAATTAAGTCTCCACAGTGCGTAGGCGGGAAGCCATGTCGGATGATCCGCGATTTCCCAGTTCTCATGGACAACAGAAAAGAACCTGTCCATCAGATTGGGCACCTCTCGAAAATGTGGCGGACAGTGGTTGCCGACGTAGATGGGGTCCTCGCGGTACCGCCCGCCAAACTGAGAGATATTCGCCACGGCCGCATAATTCAGTGCCCACAGAGTGTATTTGTCGAAAGCCTCGATGCCCTTCTTCAGGCCTATCTCAATGCAGTTTGTGAGCAGGTCATACTGCCGCAGGAGGTTGTGCTCCTGGATTCTCGCAAAGAGGTCCGGATCATCCTTCTCCCTAATGGACATGGGCCATGCCCGTAGATTTACAGAAGCCTCATGCTTGTGGAAGCGGCTCTGACGCTTGCCTTTGTGATCCGATCAGTAGCGGAGACAGGAGCGTTGCCAAATGCGAAGCTGACTCGCTGTTCCCGGAGTTCTGCCTCTGTAACGGTCCTGTTGCGGGCTTCGCTCAGCAGGCGCGTTAGTTCTGGGGGCGGCTCAGGTATATTTTGGAACTGCTTACGGTCGGCCATGATGCGATCCTCTACTGCATTATAGAGCAGACTTGGACGGAGCTTTCGCTTTCTTTTTGCGGCTCTACGCGAGAATCTGGCGAAGTGCCCGATTGGCGCGGAGTTGAGCGTTTGGTCCCTCTTGAACATTGCCGTGCCTGAGACCTTCGATGTGGGCGTCGCTCCAGCAGGTGAGGAATCCAGAAACGTGCAGACGCTCGGCGTGGTCAACTCCAGCGAGGGGGTGACTGGAACCCTCATTGATGGAACGTAAGCTGTTGATTCACCGAGTGGTTGTGCATCTCCTTTGATGGCCGGTTCTGTTCCACGAGCACGGCCTGACAGTGCTGGGGACCCGTAGCCGGATTCGCCAGAGAGCAGATCAGGCGCCGCTGAATTCGTGCATCCGCTGTGCGGGAATGGTTCCTGTCGGCGGTGCGGGGGCGCGCTGCGAATCGAGGGCCACACGCCGCCAACGAGGCCCATAAACACTGGCGATGGCCGCCTCTGCGGCAAGACTGCACGCGTTGGGCGTGGGCGCGATACCATCACTGTGAGTCAGGAGGAATCCCATGCGAGTTGTTGCTGTCTCGCTGTGCATCGCCGCGCTGGCCGCTCTGAGCGGTTGTGCCCGGGCGCGCATCACCACGGAAATCAAGGCGCGCGGCGCCTGGACGCGAACCGACTCCTTCACCGGCCAGGAAAAGAAGGAAGGACAGATGGCCCCCACCATCGACGACATCTTCGCGCTCCCGTCGGGCGCCCAATGGAAGTCCCACACCGTGAAAACGGACAAGGACAGCACCGTCGTGCTGGAGCGAACGCTCCGCGCGGGCGACGAGTTGAAAGGCGACCTTTCGATCAAAGCGGACGCGGATAAGCTGCAACTGGTGAACGACATCACCGTGCGGCGGGTGGCGCCGCGGCGTTTCGAGTATCGCGAGACGCTGTCCTGGACAGCGCCCAAAGCAACCGGCGACATCGGTGCCATCAAGCCGGAAGAACTTGCGGGAATCAAGGCCGCTCTGCCACCGGCGCTGGCTACCGACGCCAACGTGCGCGGTCTCGCGGAGAAGGCTGCCGGGCTGATGGTCCCGCTGATGTTTGGCCCCGGCGATCCTCTGCTTGCCATGGGCCTGCTGCACCCCGATCTGGCGGAACGCCGGGCCAGTCAGCGAATCGGCGCCCTGCTGATGAATGCGCTGGAAGAGCAATTCGGCGACAAGATGTCCATGGAGCAGCGGAAAGAGGTGGTGCGAAAAGTCATCGCGGGGTCTTTCGCGTCGGCTCGTCCGGCCCAGCCCGATCCCTCGGCAGGCCCCCCCGACAAGAGTTCCGCCGGCGGATTGACGCCCCTCATGTTCGTCGTCAAAACGCCGGGCCGCGTGGTCTCCTCCAACGGCGAGCTGGATGAGTTCACCGGCGAGGTGTTCTGGGCGCTGTTTCCCGAAGCCGCGTCGCTGAAAGACGTGACGCTGACGGCGGTCTGCGAGATGCCGGAGTAAGCATTCCCGATGTGGAGTATACTGTGGAATGGAGTCCACAGTATGGAAACGATTCAGGTCGTCCTGGACGCTAGACTCCTGCAGGCGACGGATCGAGTGGCGCGCCGCAGGAAGATGAATCGATCGGCTCTGATTCGCGAGGCCATTCGCGCGCACCTGCGGAGCCTCGAGACTCGGGATCTGGAAGACCGCGATCGCAAGGGCTACCAGGCTGCCGGGCAGGACGATGCATTGCTCCGTTGGGAAGCGGAGGCGGCGTGGCCGGCGGACTAGCCCGCGGAGATGTCCGCCTTTACCGGTTCGCCCCGCGGGACAAGCGGCACCCGGTGGTGGTCCTGACGCGCGACAGCGCCATAGGTTACTTGTCCACGGTTACCGTGGCGCCAGTCACTTCCACCATTCGGGGGGTGCCGTCGGAGGTTGTGCTCAATGAGGAGGACGGCATGAGAAGCGCCTGCGCCGTGAACCTCCACAATGCAGTCACTGTTCCGCAACAGCGTCTCGGCCGGCGAGTGGCACGCCTCGACACGCGCCGGATGCGCCAGATCTGCTCCGCGCTCAGCTTCTCCCTCGGGTGCGATGCCGGGTGATTCCATCAACCCGCGCAATCAGCACAACTGAAATCCCGCTGACATCTGGTTGAAACGTTTGTCCTGTAGCGTTCGCATTGTAAACGCGAATGCGGCGCATCGTCATCGTTTATTTCGACGCGGGCGGAGGACACCGGGCGGCGGCGCGCGCCCTGGCCGAAAGCATTGGCCGGCAGGGGCGCCCATGGCAGGTGATCGCGCTGAATCTCGACGACGTGCTGGAGCCTGCGGATCCGATTCATCGCGCCACCGGCGTCCGCGGCGGCGAACTCTACAACCGCGCCCTGCGCCTGGGCTGGACCGCCGGCTCGGCGCAGGTGCTGCCGGCGATGCACGCGGTCATCCGAATGTTGCACTCGCGCCAGGTCCGGCTGCTGCAGGACTGCTGGCAGCGTCTTGAGCCCGACCTCGTGGTGTCCGTTGTCCCGCACTTCAATCGGGCCCTGTTCGAGAGTCTCCGCGCGGAGGCGCCGCGCACTCCTTTCGTCACCGTAATCACGGACCTCGCCGATTATCCGCCGCATTTCTGGTTCGAGCCGCAGGACCAGGATTTCATCTGCGGATCGGAGCAGGCGCGGCAGCAGGCGCGCGCTCTCGGCGTCGGCGCAGGCCGCATCTGGCGTGTATCCGGCATGATTCTCCACCCGCGCTTCTACGACCCGATTCAGGCGGACCGGGCGGCGGAGCGCCGCAAACTGGGCCTGCTTCCCGCGCTTCCCACCGGCCTGGTGCTGTTTGGCGGTTACGGGTCGCAGACCATGCTGGAGATCGCCCAGCGGCTGGCGGCATCTCCGCGGCGCATTCAAATGGTGTTTCTGTGCGGGCGGAATCAGAAGCTGGTGCGGCGGTTGCGCCGCCTGGATCTGCCTTTCCCCACGCACGTGGAAGGCTTCACCGACGACGTGGTTCGCTATATGTGGCTGAGCGACTTTTTCGTGGGCAAGCCCGGACCCGGGTCCCTCAGCGAAGCGCTGGCCATGCGCCTCCCGGTCATCGTGCAGGCCGGCCCCCGGACGCTGGCCCAGGAACGCTACAACGTGGAGTGGATCCGGCAGCAGGGCGTAGGCATTCCTGTCCACTCTGCGCGCGCCGTCCCCCACGCCGTGGATGAGCTGTTGCGGCCGGCCGTGCACCGCCGGATGCTGCGGAACATCGGGAGGCTGAACAACCGGGCCGTCTTCGAGGTGCCGGAGATCCTCGACCGCATTCTCTCCCAGCGCTGGAGCGCCATGGGCTTGCCCCATCTCCACCAAAACACTCCTGCCGCAAGACGTTTCATCGAGATTTGACACGCGCGACATCGCCGCTTAAGCATTCGCGCCGCATGCTCGGGTATGCGGATCTTCTTCGAGAACAAATCCACGCTGCCGGGGTTTCGAACCGTCGTCTCGCTTCATGGCCAAACCCTGTACTCGCGCGAGGTGCGAGCGTTCGTCCGGGGCGTTCAGATTCTGCACGCGCCTCCCCTTCGCGGAGCCTTTCGGACAATGTTGGGAGGGCGCCGCGGAGTGGCCCTGTGAAGCCGGCGGTGGCCTTTTTCACCGACAGCTTTCACGAAGCCAACGGCGTCGGCCTCACCAGCCGCGAATTCGATCGCTTCGCGCACACGCGCGGGTTTCCGTTCTTTTCGATCCACGCCGGGCCGGTCACCAGACACGAGAAAGACGGCGCGTACGAGTCGTATGAAATCGCCAACAGCCGCGCCACGCTGCGCCTGGAGCACGACCTCTTCTTCGACATCCCGTTTCTGCGCCATCGCCGCCGTCTGGTGGAGGCCCTGCGGAAGTTTCGGCCGGACCTGGTGCATATCACCGGACCGGGCCATTGCGGGCTCCTTGGCATGATTGCCGCGCACGACCTCGGCGTCCCGCTGGTGGCCTCCTGGCACACCAACGTCCACGAATTCGGCGCGCGGCGGCTGGCGAAAGTGTTGCGGCGATGGCCGGCCGGTCTGCGGCGGCGTCTGCCCGCGTTGGCGGAACGGAAATCGCTCGACATCATCCTGTGGCTTTACCGGCGGGCGCGCATGCTGTTCGCGCCGAATCCGGAACTGGTGCGTCTTCTGGAAACCCGCACGGGGCGGCCGGCCCACCTCATGACCAGGGGAGTGGACACAACGTTGTTCTCACCCGCCCGCCGCGCGCGGGAGAATGACGAGCCCGGCATTGGCGCATTCACAATTGGCCACGTAGGCCGGCTTTCCGCCGAGAAGAACGTGCGCGTGCTGGCCGATCTGGAACGGTTGCTTAGGGAGGAAGGCATTGCGAATTACCGTTTTCTTGTTGTGGGTGAAGGCAGCGAGCGAGGGTGGCTGCGGGAAAACCTGCGCCGCGCCGATCTGCCGGGGCTCCTGCGCGGCGTGCCGCTTGCCGAGGCCTACGCCCAGATGGATGTTTTCGTCTTTCCGTCCGAGACGGACACTTACGGCAACGTAGCCACCGAAGCACTGGCCTCGGGCGTGCCCGCGATTGTGAGCGTGCGCGGCGGGCCGAAGTTTCTGGTCCGCGAAGGCATCGACGGTTTTGTGGCGGCCGACGCCGCCGGGTTCGCGCGGGCGGTCATGATGCTCTACCGCGATGGCGAGCTGCTGGTTCGCATGAAACGGCAGGCCCGCGAGGCCGCCGGGCGAAGATCATGGCCGGCCGTCTTTGAGAGCATGTACGAGAACTATGAGCGCGGCTTCGCCACCGGAGTGCTCCCCAGGGCGGCCGGCGCCGCCGCGGCGGCCTGAAATGTGGAAACTCCAGACGCTTGCCTCTCAACACGCGGTTTTCGGACTGTTTCAGCATCCTGCTAAAATGACAAACGAATGACGGGTCCAAAGCTGCTGTTTGTGTTACCGCTGCTGCTAGGCGCATCCATGCTCGCCGAGGACTACAAGGGGCCGCGGCCGCCGAAATCGGACGTCCCCTACCTGCTGCATGCCAGCGATCTGGTGGCCACCGAAGTGACCGCGGCCTCGCAGGAAAGCCAGAAGAAGTCGGCCACGTACACCATCCCGGGCGCCAGCTCGCCGGTGAGGACCCCGCTGGCCGAGCCCATTTTCATTCTCGACTCGAGGCAACTGGACCCGGCCTCGCTGGAGCTGTGGCGGCTCGAAGTGCGCAATGGACAACGCTCCGTGTCGATCACGGCGGGGATGCACCGCAAGGGTTCCTCGGGACCGTTTCACCTCGCCGTGACGAAGATCGGCGACCACCTGTATCGCATTGAGGTGCAGGACATGCTCGAGAACGGCGAGTACTCGCTGTCGCCGGCCGGCTCCAACAGCGCGTTCTGTTTTCAGATCTACTAAGTACGCGGATTCCCGGCGGGAGCGTGGGGCGGCGCGCGCCGGGCGTCTGGTGTGCTGGTAAGGATGGCCCATAGCAATCCCCAGTACTCGTGGATCGCCGCGTCGGAATTGGCCAGCGTGCGCGCCCGCGGCAGAAGCCGCGCGATCGCGAATCGGGCGTGCGCGTGCACGCGCTGGTCGGTAGGGAAGGCGGCCACGGCGAGCCCGGTTTGCCGGAACAGGCGCATGGCTCGCGGCATGTGCCACGCCGATGTGACCACGATAATGGAGCGGATCCCGCGGCTGCGGCAAAGCGCACCCACCGCCCGCGCCTCGTCCGCCGTCGTCGAAACCGGACCCGTGATCAGCACCTGTTCGCGGCGCACTCCCCGGGCGACGGCGGCATCGCGCAGAATCTCGCCCTGAGAAACCTGCCCATGGTGCTGCGGCGCGGCGCCGGCCACGATGAGGAGCGGGGCCCTTTGCGCCAGCACCAGCCTCACGCCGTCGTGAAACCGGTTGGCCGAGGGTCCCCACTGCACTCCCACCCGGTTCACGCCGTTGAGCACGTTGCCGCTGACAATGACCACCGCATCGGCCGGGGAACACTCCGCCACGTCCAGCGCCGGGAAGCCCCTCTCCAGTGGCCCGAGAATGGCATCGGAGACCACCGGGGTACCCAGCAGCCACAGCAGGGCGAGGCCCGCCAGCGAAATGGCCGGGCGCCCGGACACAGCCCCGGCCAGCACCAGAATCGCACTCAGGCCGATTGGCTGGATGAACGCCTGCAGCAGGACCCGCACGCATCCACTTTACGTTTGCGGCTGTTCGGGATCAAGGTAGGCGATTTCTTCGGTGATGAAGCCATCCAGCGTTTCGCCCATCCCCCCGTGCTCCCGGATGACCGCCTCAGCGGCCGCGCTCTTGCAGATGGCACAGTAGAATACGAGCTCGCGCACGAACTCCAGTTCGCGTTTGACGTGCTGGCGGCCGACGGCGCAGAGGTGGTCCACCGCGTCCGCCAGTTGCTGGCCACAGGCAGCGGCGGCAGCCAGATCCCCGGCCTGTACGCAATCCCGGAACCGGGAACTCAGCGCCTGGGAATCCGCGCGCACCAACTCATAGGCGTCCGTGCGCCGCTGCATGTGTTTGAGGTATTCGTCGATGACCGATTCGATTCCACGCATAGAGAAGCTACGGCTCTGTTTGGCTTCACTTGTCTTATCGCCGAGGCGGGTGGTTCCTTTCGAGCCTCATTGAGGTACTAGGTGCAAAATCCCGGTCCGGTGGTGCTCTCGTACCAGTAATTACGTACAGCGTTTCATTTATGCGCCGGCCCCGGATGGGTTCTCCCCAGCCGATTGAAGAGCCTCGCAACGGCGCCGCAGGGAGGCCATCCGGCCCCCGCGGCCGGGCACCATCTCGAATCGCCGCAACAGTTCTTCCTTCGCGAAGGCGACCAACTGCAGGTCGAGCCGATTCAGGCGCTCCAGTTGCTCATAGCGCGCGCCGCCAATCTCGTTCCTCAACTGGTCCGGGGAGGCCGGGGCCGGGCCGTTCCACGCCGTGCTGACATTCTGCGGCACGTACTCGAAGCGCAGCGCAGGGAACGTCGGCCGCAGGAAGTATTCCGCCGCCACCGCGCTCTCGTCGAACAACTCCACCACGCCGAGCACGGAGATCCGGCGTACCCGTTCCAGGGCCACGCGCAGATCCTGCGCGGTGGGAGGGCGTGTGTAGACGCCGCCATTGGCGAGGACGTTCACCTGTGCGTCGTTGATCAGGTGCGGATAATCGGCGAGCAACAGATCGAAGAATGCCGGCGCCGGCGCGGTTCTGGCGCACCGGGGAAGATCCTCCGCCGCCTCGATAGTGCGGAAATAACGGTACATTGACCAGAGACGCCGCAGCGGATTTCGGAAAAAGCACAAATCGAACAAAATGATGCCGTCGATTACCGGCAGCGGATACCGTACATGGTGGCTGGAGACCGCGGCAATCTCCGGGTTCGCGTCGAGGAACGAAGCCAGCGCCGATCCCGTCACCACCGAATCCTCGGCCGGCCCGTGCAGCGTCGCGAATCGCTCGCCGAAGCAGCGCCGGAGAACGTACTCGACGGTGCTGCCGGCGTTCTTGAAGATGTGGTGGTGCAACAGAATCCATCGGTTCGACGGCGCCGGGACGATGTGGTTTTCGCCCATGTTACAAGGTAGCGGCGGCGAGCTGGCGGAGCACATAGGGCAGAATGCCGCCATTGCGGTAGTACTCGGCTTCCATGGGCGTGTCGAGGCGGACCTGAACCTCAAAAGGCTTGCCCGATGCCTCCACCACCGCGTGCTTTGACGGCTCACCGATGGCCTCCGCCAGGCCCGAGACGGTGAAGGTCTCCTCGCCGGTGAGGCCCAGTGTGTTGCGGTCCTCGTTGGGCAGGAACTGAAGCGGGAGTACGCCCATCCCCACCAGGTTGGAGCGGTGAATGCGCTCGTAGCTTTCGGCGATCACCGCCTTCACCCCGAGCAGCAGCGTTCCCTTGGCCGCCCAGTCGCGCGACGAACCGGAGCCGTACTCCTTGCCCGCAATTATGAGCAGCGGCACGTTCTCCTGCTGGTAGCGCATGGCGGCGTCGTAGATGAACATCTTCTCGCCGCCGGGGAAATGGCGCGTCCAGCCGCCTTCGGTGCCCGGCGCGAGCAGGTTGCGCAGGCGGATATTAGCGAAGGTCCCGCGCACCATCACCTCGTGGTTCCCTCGCCGCGAGCCGTAGGAATTGTAGTCGGCCGGCCTGACCCCCTGGCCGATCAGGTATTTCCCGGCGGGGCTGTCCACCGGGATGGAGCCGGCGGGCGAGATATGGTCCGTGGTCACGGAGTCTCCCAGTACTGCGAGAGCGCGCAGCCCAGGGAGATCCCGGATGGGCCGGCCCGGGTCCACCATCTCGTCGAAGTAAGGGGGCTTGCGGATGTAGGTGGAATCCGGGTCCCACTGGTAGATCTCGCCGGCAGGCACGGCGATGCCGGTCCAGTTGGCTTCGCCTTCGAAGACCTCGGCGTATTCCTTCTCGAAGAACTCCCGGCGCACGGATGCGGCCACCACGCTGGCCACCTCTTCGGATGTCGGCCAGATGTCGGCGAGATACACGTCACCGTTCGCGCCCGCGCCCAGCGGCTCGTTCTGAATGTCGATGTCCACGCGGCCGGCCAGCGCGTAGGCCACCACCAGCGGCGGCGAAGCGAGGTAATTGGCGCGGACCAGCGAGTTGATGCGGCCCTCGAAGTTGCGGTTGCCGCTGAGCACCGCGGCCACCACCAGCTTCTCCTTCTGCACGGCTTCGGCTACGGGTTCGGGGAGCGGTCCGCTGTTGCCAATGCAGGTGGTGCAGCCATAGCCCACCAGGTTGAACTTCAGCTTCTCGAGATAAGGCATCAGGCCGGCATCGGTGAGGTAATCGAGCACAACTTTCGAACCAGGCGCCAGACTTGTTTTCACCCAGGGTTGCGTGCGCAGTCCTTTCTCGACGGCCTTCTTCGCGAGCAGGCCCGCCGCCACCATCACCGAGGGATTCGAAGTGTTGGTGCAACTGGTGATGGCCGCGATCACCACGGAACCATCGTGCACTTCGGTCTTTTCGCCGTCCACGGTGATGGGCGCCGAGCGCTCCGGGGCGCCCAGGGTGCCGAGGAAGTTCTCCTTCACGTTGGGCAGCTCGATGCGATCTTGCGGGCGCTTCGGTCCGGCGAGCGAAGGAACCACGGTGGCAAGGTCGAGCTCCAGCCGGTCCGAGTAGTCGGGCTCGGGCGAGCCGGCGGTAAGGAACAGGCCCTGTTCTCGGGCGTACGCTTCCACCAGCGCGATCTGATCGGCGGGCCGGTTGGTCATGCGCAGGTAGTCGAGCGTTTTGTCGTCGATGGGAAAAAAGCCGATGGTGGCTCCGTATTCGGGGGCCATGTTGGCAATGGTGGCGCGGTCGGCGAGACTCAGCGCGCTCACGCCGGGGCCGTGGAATTCCACGAACTTGCCCACCACGCTCCTTTTGCGCAGCATCTGGGTAACGGTGAGCACCAGATCGGTAGCGGTGGCGCCGCCGGGCAGCGCGCCGCGCAGACGGAAGCCGACCACTTCGGGCAGCAGCATGGAGATGGGCTGGCCGAGCATGCAGGCCTCGGCTTCGATGCCGCCCACGCCCCAGCCCACCACACCCAGGCCGTTGACCATGGTGGTGTGCGAATCGGTGCCCATCAGCGTGTCGGGATACGCCTGACCGCCCGCGGTGAAAACCACCGACGCCAGGTACTCCAGATTCACCTGGTGAACGATGCCCGTGTCGGGCGGCACCACGCGGAAGTTACTGAACGCGCTCTGGCCCCATTTGAGGAACGCATAGCGCTCGCGGTTGCGCTGGAATTCGAGCAGCGCGTTAAGGCCGAAGGAGGCGGCAGTGCCGAAGCTGTCCACCTGCACCGAATGGTCGATGACCAGGTCGACGGGGATGAGCGGATTGGCGCGCTTCGGGTCGGCGCCGATGGCGGCGAGGGCGTCGCGCATGGCGGCCAGATCCACCACGCAGGGCACTCCGGTGAAATCCTGCAGCAGCACGCGCGCCGGGCGGAAATTGATCTCGCGCGCCGCGCCCCCCAGCGTCCATTGTGCGACGTACTCGATGTCGCCGGCTCTCACCGTGCGGCCGTCCTCGAAGCGCAGCAGGTTCTCGAGGAGGACGCGGATGGAGAACGGTATGCGGGACAGATTGGCGACACCGCGCTTTTCGAGCGCGTCGAGCCGATAGACGCGATGCTCGCGCCCGCCAGCGCGAAGAACGGATGCGGCCCCGAAACTGTTCACGGTTGCCATGTTCTTTCATTGTACGAGGCAGGCCGGCGAGTCGATAAGAATGGTATGGAGAGCGTTTCCTGCGAACAGCCCGCCCGGTCTGTTCTTGTGGCGCAGGGGGTGAGAGCCGCAGCCATCGGCGTCCTCGCCAACAGCGCGCTGTGCCTGTCATGGCCGTTGCTGACGGAAGCCCGGAACTGGTTTCCGAACATCGCCTCTGCGGTCTTTACCGTGCACCTGATGGGCTGGATTTTCCGCGATTTTCTGGTGCGCCCGCGCATGGTCTTCGCCAACACGCTGGGGTTCGCCCTTTCGCTGATCGTGCCGCTGAGCTATCTGTCGCGGGTGGGCTGAGGGGCGAAAACGCTGCCAATCAAACCACCCGCAACATCTGTCTCACCTCGGCCATTTCCCTCACAGCCCCGTGTGGTCCAGTCGTCCGTTTATTGGTAATTGAACCAGAACCACAGGATCTCGGAGCCCTCGGAACTGGTCGGGTCCGGCGCGCTGATGGCGAAATCCAGCAGGTCTTTAGTCGCGGAGGCCTGCATATTCCAGTACGCCAGGCTGCCGTCGAACGGCGCGGAGCCGTCCGCGCCGAGCGGGAAGGGCTGGTCCCCGTATTGCGCGTCCCCGTACCAGCAGCCCTGCATCACGGCGAGCAGGAAATTCGCAAGCGCTGCCTGGCTGCCGTTATAGAGGGGCCGTTCGATAATGAACTCGGCGGTGGTGCCGCTGAAGGGGGTTGAACTCACTCCACCCAGCGTAACCGCCGCCGTGGGCAGCGTCCCCCAATAGGACAGACGCCGGGTATTGTTGTAGAGCATGAACCAGACGCTGTTGTCCTGGGAGGTCAGGCCGCCCCAGGTGCCGTCCTTGTACCAGGTCATTCCGTTCTCGTCGGCCACAAACATGTCCACGCTTACGGAATCCCCGGGAGCGACCGTGAAGTTGGGCACGGCCCACGGCGCGAAAGGCAGACGCTCGATCCACATCCAGTAGTTTGTGAAAGTCCAACCGAAGAGCGCGAAATAGGAGCACTCCGAATCCGTGCCGGATTGATAAAGATCGGTCCCGCTGTTGTCCAGGCCGATCCACTCCGCTGCAGCGGAATAGGACGGTGCGCCGGGCAGGGCGAACACTCCCGGCACGGGCCAATCCGCCTGGATGGAACAAAACTGATTGATGGGCTTGTTGAGATAGGCTCCGCTCCAACTGTTTGAGTTGGCATTGAACATCGGGCGAGCCAGAGGCGGGGGCAGCGGAAGGGTGGGGGCGGCCAGCGACAGCGCCGGGTGCGGGTGCGGAGGCGGCACGGGAAGCGTGGGGGAACTCGCGCGCAACGCCGGATGCGCGTGCGCGAACGAGACTTCGGGGTGAGGCGCCAGCCGGGGAGTCACCGCTGTGTACGGCTCCGATATACGCCGATGCCAGCGCGCATACCGGGCCGGTGAGTGTTTGGGGTCCGGCCGCGGAGGGTACCCACGGGCCAACAGTTCCTGGTTTGAAAGCGCCAAAGGATCGCCTTCAAGCGCCGGGCGCACACTGCCCACCGGGGGGGCATGGACCTCGTTGGGGCTGATGGTTGCGCCGTGCTCGGTGTCGCCGCGCAGCGCGAACGTGTGTCTGACCGGGATTCCGTCCTCGCCGGCGTATTCCAGGTGAATTTCGATGGGCTGCCAGCTCTTGTGCGCCTTGGCGTGAAAGCGGACTACTCCGTTGTCGTCGGCATCCAGTTGCAGGCGCTGGTGCTTGAACTCGTCGTGAACGAGATGGCACGTCGCCTTGGGATGGGTGCGAAAGGAGAACATTGTTTCTACTTCCGGGGGCGCTGTGTGGTGCGACCGGGTTACTTTGATTTTGCTGGATTCTTCGGGCATGCTACTCCTCTATATCCGATTTATCCGAGACCGGGTCGCCCCCGTCGGCGATATTTCCACCCAGGGGGCGACTTCAGCCTTCCTGGAATGATAGCCCACCGAGTCATCGAGCGCAAGAGATTCTCCTGGTGCTTCTGGCGCGCCACGCCAACAGCGCGCTGTGCCCGTCATGGCCGGCGCTCGCGGAAGCCGGTCCCGGGTTCCCGACGTCGCCTTAGTTAAGTTAGAGCCGTCTCTACTGTAATTCGACGTACCGGATTTTCCGCGATTTTCCGGCGCCGCGCAGGGTGTCCGCCAATACCCCGGGGTGCGCCGTCCCGCCGATGAATACGGATATCAGCGCGTCAGAACGCGCTGTCCCGCACCCGCGCGCTTCTCCCAGCCGGCACGCTCCAGTTCCGGGTAGTCCATCTCCTCCTCCGGATGGCCCAGACAAAGATAGGCTGTGAGCGACCAGCCCGCCGGAACATCGAGGATTGCGGTCACCCGCGCGGGATCCAGTATCGATACCCACCCGAGGCCCACACCAACAGTGCGCGCGGCCAGCCAGAGCGTGTGGATGGCCGCCACCACGGAATAATCCAGGGTTTCCGGCATGGTCTGGCGGCCGAGTCCGTGCCCTTTGCCGGTTCCCCGATCGGTGAACACGGCCAGATGCACCGGCGCCTCGCGCAGACCGGCCAGCTTGAGTTGCGCGTACAAGGAAGCCCGGTTGCCCGAGAGATCCGCCAGGGCGGCCGCGTTGGCGCGCTCGAATTCCTCGGTGATCCGATCCCGTAACGCCCGGGTCTCGACATGGACAAAGCGCCACGGTTCGCTCAGGCCCACCGAGGGGGCCAGACAGGCCAGCGCCAGCAACTCTTCCAGCAGGCCGTCCGGCAGCGGAGTACCCAGAAAGCGCCGTACATCCCTTCGCCAGATCAACAGCTCCCGGAAGCGCCGCCGGAAGTCGTCGTCGAATCGCGAGGGGCCGTCCATCTCCTCTGAGTATGGCGTAGTGGGGGTTCAAGTCGCCACGAGGCCGCGCACTCACCGAAGGACGGTGAAAGCGCGCCGGCGGTTGGGGCCGAAGCGAAACACAGCGAAATGGTCGTCGAACGAAGCCGCGCGATCGATGCCCAAGCGGCGCATCACCGCGAAGCTGGTGCGGTCGACAATTGAGAAGTCCTGGTCGCGCCAGGAAATCCCAATCTGCCAGGCAGCCTCCAGGTCCGCGGCGCCGACGGGTTCAATCGCCGCCACGCCGTTGCGCAGGGCCTCCCAGAAGCGTTCCGCGGCCCGGCGGTGGATGCGGTGGTGCAGCAACGTCCAGGTCTCGATCAGCACGTGGTCCGAGGTGACCAGAGGTCCGGTCTCTGCGAGAATGACCTTCGCGCGCCCGTTGCCCGCATCGCCGGAGTCCGCTGCGGCGTACCAGACGGAGGTGTCGACGAATACGCTCACTTCGACCGCCTCAACGGGCGCGTGTCCCGGCGCCAGTTGCGGCGAAGGCCTCGGCGATCATCACATCCTTGTCCCTCGCGATATTGGAGCCCGCGGAGCGGCCGAGATCGAATACAGGCGCAGGATCGGCCTTCGCGAGACCGCCGCCAAGATCGCGTACTATCAGTTGACGCACGTACTCGGCGAGCGAGATGCCAAGGTCGTTGGCGCGCTGGCGGGCCTGGCGCTGAGTTTCGGACTCAAGGGTGATCTGGGTCCTTGCCATCATGATGGCACCATCATAGCATATGCACAGCGGCGCCACCGAATCACCGCGCCAAGGGCCTCTCAAAAGCACGACTTCAGGATGTCAGGTCCGGTTGTTCGCATGACGGATTCCACTCCATGATCCGTTCGTCACAAAAACAGTTGAAAGCGCCACGCGCATAGCCAGGAGTTCAGGCCGCGTCGCGCACTTCCACCGTCATATGCTTGCCCAGCGCCGCCAGGGCCGCCTGGATTCTCTCTGCCTTGGAGGCGTGCTCGGGATCGAGCATGCGGCGGATCACACGCTCGTGGACCCCGAGGCGGCGCGCCAGCTCGGAGTTGTTGACCTGCCGGTCGCGCATCGCCAGGTAGAGCGCCAGTTTCGGCGCCAGCCAAAGCGGCACCGGCACCAGCCGCTGAC
Organism: Bryobacteraceae bacterium; assembly: GCA_049520275.1. Taxonomy (GTDB): domain Bacteria; phylum Acidobacteriota; class Terriglobia; order Bryobacterales; family Bryobacteraceae; genus CAWACP01. The sequence goes on along the minus strand of JBEKPY010000058.1, from coordinate 13,961 downwards.
CGCGCTTCACGGCCGAGGGCGCAGGGATTTCCTCCCGTCGGGACAAGCGGATTGAGAGATCCGATCCGAGGGCATCCATGGCTTCTTCCATGGCCTCATGACGGTCTTTGCCGTCGGTAGCGACGCGTGGGAGATCGACGAACTCCACCAGAATGCGGCCGTCGCTACCGGTCGTGAATCTCGCGGGGTAGGTAAAGGCAGACATGGTTCCCTCTCACAGGTCGCGTGGATCGAGTTTCAGATCGCGGCACATCTTCGCGAGCAGATCGCGGCCGATTTCTTTCTTCCGATCCTTGAAGGTGGTGAATTCTTCGTCGAAGTACAATCGGCCATGGCTGCCCTTGCCTTTGTCGGCCACAAACTGGCAGGTGACCTTCCGGAGCCGCGCCAGCTTCTGTATGCGCCGCTCGCTCGGGCAGAGAACATCGCCCATTCAGAACAGCGTGTAGATCAGCGGCGCGATGGCCGACACTTCCGACAGCGCCAGCACCAGGCCAAAGACGCCCAGCATGATGCAGAGCGGCAGCAGCCAGAGTTTCTTCCGGCTGCGCAGGAAGCGCCAGAACTCGACAACGAAGGACATGCCCCTCTATTCAGTATGCCGCGCGCCGCTCCAGCTCGGGTCTGATTTCCCGGTAAATCCGCGTGGCGATGTCCGCGTTCACCTCGTCGTAGACGTGCACCAGGTCCCAGAAGGACGCTCGCGCCGGCAGGTACAGGCCGGCCATGGAGAAGATGTGTACGCCCGGGTATTCGGCCTGCAGCGCGCGCACCTGACGGTCCGCTTCCTCGTAGAAGAGCGCGAACGCGACCACCCAGCGATCGGCGTCTTCCCGGCGCATGTCGAATCCGTGCGCGATGTAGTCGGACGCCCATGCGCGGTCCAGGCCGGCCGTTGGCTGCAGCACGCACACGGGCCGGTAATGATACGCCGCCGCCAGCGCGATCACGGTGCGCCAGTTGGCCAGATACGCGGTCACGTGCTCCCTCACCAGCGCCGGGTTGTCAATCACCTGTTGCGGGCGCAGAGCGTTGGCGCCCATGTAGAAGCCCTCGGCGGCCTGTGCGGCGGTGTTGGCGGGCGCGGCGCGGCTGAAGAGGTTGAACACATAACTGCGCGAAAGCACGACGCGCCACAACGAACCCTGCCGTTCGTCGCGCCACGCGTTCCAGGCGTCTTCCATGGTCTGGAAGTTGTACGGAAAGTTCGGGCGCGATTCGTAGGTGATGGGCAGAAACAGATCGTTATATCCGTCGTAGAGAATCACCATGTCGGGTTGGTACGGCGCCACCGTGAAAACAAGCTGCGCCACCGACTGGCGCGAGACTGCCGAGACCATCCCTCCGTTTATCACCTCGATATCGCGCCCCGGCAGGGCCTCGCGCAGCACCGCCCGCAGCGATCCCGGCAGCGTGGTCTCCCACGCGCTTCCCATCTGCACCGCCGATCCGCCAAGCACGGCGATGCGCAGTTGCCCAGGCGGACGCGGGCGCGCGATGCGGTACCCAGGCGCGGGCACGCGAAACCCGTCCTCATTGGTGAAGTGCGCGACCCCGCGCCGATGGTGCGACATCTCGTAGGTGGCGGCGGTGACAAACGAGGCGTTCTCCTGCGGCCGAAACATCACATACGGATAGAGGCGATTGTAGAAGGGAATGGCCACGCGGGCCGGAGTCCGCAGCCGCAGCCAGACCTCGCCGGCGGCAAGTCCCGCCAGGCCCGCGCCTACGCAGAGGATGGCCACCAACAAGGCCCGACGAAAACGCTGGCGCATCATGGTTTCAGAATCACCCTCAAAACCGGATGACGTCGCCGGTCTTCAGGTGGAATCTCGCGGCCGACCCGGCGTTGAGTTCCAGCACGAACAGCGCCGGCTCATGGCCGCCGTAGGAGGGGCACTGGGCTGCCTCGGTCTTGCAGGGCGGCGTGTTCGTGGACATCTCCACAATCCTCCTGTTCGAGTCCATCCAGATCATGTCCAGCGGAATGAGGGTCTGGAACATCCAGAACGTGTAGCTGTCCTCCTTGGGAAACAGGAACAGCATTCCGCGGTCGGGCGCGAGCGAGGTGCGGAACATGAGGCCGCGCTCCACCTGCGGTTGCGTCGAGGCGATCTCGGCGTGGATCACCTGGCCGCCCGGCAGGGTGACGTCGCGCGTGCCAAAGTCCTCCAGCTTGACGGTGTTGGCATCGCTGCAGGCGGCCAGCGAAAACAGAAGGGCAAAAACCGCGAGAATCGCTCCCGTCACCCCCGCGTTGCCGCCAGGAAGCGGGCCGTGGTCGGTTCTTGTGATCGCACGCATGAACTAAAATGTTATCCAATGCCGAATGCCGGAAGTGCCCGCCTGTTGCGGCGCCTGATCCTCACCCTCGAAATGATCCGCTTCGAGCACTCCGTTTTCGCGCTTCCGTTCGCGTTGACCGGCGCGCTGCTGGCCTTCCGCGAAGCGCCGCTGGACGCCCGCGCGTTTGCGTGGAAGCTGCTGTGGATCGTGGTGGCCATGGTGGGCGCGCGGTCGGCGGCGATGACCTTCAACCGCATTCTGGATGCCGGGATCGACGCGCGCAACCCGCGCACCAGCCAGCGGCACATTCCCGCCGGATTGCTCGGCGCCGGCTTCGCCTGGGCCTTCACGGCCGTCTCCACGCTGGTGTTCCTGTTCGCGGCCCGCGCGCTGAATTCGCTTTGCATGAAGCTGGCCCCGGTGGCCATGGCCGTGGTGTTCTTCTATTCGTTCACCAAGCGGTTCACGTCCTTCTCCCACCTGATCCTCGGGCTGTCGCTGGGCATCGCGCCGGCGGCGGCGTGGATCGCGGTGACCGGGTCGCTCGACGCGCGCATCCTGCTGCTCACGCTCGCGGTGACCTTCTGGACGGCCGGCTTCGACATCATCTATTCGTGCCAGGACTACGAATTCGACATGACCGAGGGCCTGTTCAGCCTGCCCCGGCGGTTGGGCATTGCCGGTGCGCTGTGGATCGCGCGGCTGCTGCATGTTTCCATGATTGCTTGTCTGCTGCTGCTGGTGCGCGATTTCCAGCTTGGCTGGCTGAGCCTGGCCGGCGTGGGGGCCGTCGCCGCGCTGCTGGTCTTCGAGCACAGCCTGGTCAGGGCCGGCGACCTGTCGCGCGTGAATGCGGCTTTCTTCACGGTGAATGGTTACGTCAGCGTGCTATTCTTGCTGTTTTGGGCGGCCGACATGTACGTGGGCCGGCGTTTGTAAACCGGTGCGAGGGACACGCGGCGGAAGCCGCGTTTTTACGATGCCAGGCGAATGCGCGGCTGGCGCCGCATGTTGGACATGGCCGAGGCGGCCACCGAACTTGATGGAAACGACTGCGAGCGGCGAGTTGTGAAGACCGTGAGGGCGGGGCTGAGAGCCCCGCGCAGGCTTGACCACGGGCGAAAGACAAACGCCGGTCTTATCCGCGGGCAAGGAGACCACTGCCGCTTCGCCCCTGGTCCGGCCTGCCCCACAAGCCGAAGGTGTCCGCCAGACCACCGTAGTTGAATATGCAGGTCACCATCGAAGATTTCCGTCTGAAGCCCATCCTCGCGAAGGTGGAAGCGCGCGCGCGCCTCGATTTCGACGACGGCCTCGCGCTCTACCGCAGCCCGGATATTCTCGCCGTGGGCCACATGGCCAATCTGGTGCGCGAGCGCAAACACGGCAACGTCACCTGGTTCAACGTCAACCGCCACATCAACCCCACCGACGTGTGCGTGGCGAGTTGCCGGCTGTGCGCGTTCGGCAAAAAGGCGAAGGATCCGCGCGCCTACACGTGGTCGCTCGAAGAGATCTGGCAGCGCGCGGGCGAGGGCTGGTCGGAAGCGATCACCGAATTTCACATCGTCGGCGGGCTGCACCCGGAATTGACGCTGGCCTGGTATTGCGAGATGCTGCGCGGCCTGAAGCAGCGCTTTCCTGGCGTGCATCTGAAGGCGTTCACCATGGTGGAGGTGGCGTATCTGGCGCGGCGCGGGCGGCTCACCATTCAGGAGACGCTGGAGAAACTGAAGGCGGCGGGCGTGGATTCACTGCCCGGAGGCGGCGCGGAGATCTTTTCCGAGCGCGTGCGCCGCATCATCTGCGATCACAAAATCGACGGCAACGAGTGGCTGGAGGTGGCGCGCGCGGCGCACCGGCTGGGCCTGCGGTCGAACTGCACCATGCTGTACGGCCACATCGAGACGGAACAGGACCGCGTGGATCACCTGCTGAAACTGCGCGCCCTGCAGGACGAAACCGGCGGCTTCCAGACGTTCATCCCGCTGGCGTTCCATCCCGAAAACACTCCGCTGCACCATCTGCCGCGAACTTCCGGGTTCGACGACATCCGCAACATTGCCGTGGCCCGGCTGCTGCTGGACAACATCGAGCACATCAAGGCGTACTGGGTGATGATGACGCCGGCCATCGCGCAGATCGCGCAACGCTTCGGCGCCGACGATCTGGACGGCACGGTGGTGGAGGAGAAAATCTACCACGACGCCGGCGCCACCACCTCGCAGGCGTTGCGCCGAAGCGAGCTGCTGCGCCTCATTCGCGAGGCCGGGCGCGAACCGGTGGAACGCGACACGCTCTACCGCCCGGTGGAGCGCACGGAGACGGCGTTCACGGTGCTGGTGTAGCGGCGTGCCGATGGCGCGGGCTTAGAAGAGTTCCAAAGACGCTTGGCCTGGATCGACATGGCAGTTCACGTTTGTTTTACGCCGCCGGCGTTTGACAAGCGGACGCGGGCGCATCTACAGTCTAAGCAAGGGCGGGAAGGCATGAACACCGACGAAAAGCTCGACAGATTGACGGACAGGGTGGACGCCCTTACACACAGCGTCGAGCTTTTGGCCTCGATGCACAAGGATCATGAGGTCCGCTTCGAGCGCTTTGAACAGGCCATGACCGGGTTTGCCGGCGACGTGCGCGACGCGGTCGGGCGCCTTGCCCGGATCGCCGAGGCACACGAAGAACGCATCTCGGACATCGAGGACGGAAAAGGCTGACGCGGCTTCGCGCTACGCCTCCGGGGCGGTCTCGGCGTCCTTTACGGCGTGGAATTCGAGATGTCTCTTCGCCTCCGGCATGCCCATGTAACGGCCCAGTGTGCGGCGGCTGGTGCGCATGACCGTGGTGGAGCGCACCGCAACGGCGCTTACGGTGCTGCGGTAGCGCTGTGCCCGCTTCCGGCGCTTCCCCCTGCAGCCGCACATCGCGAGCCGGGACGTTGACGGGGAGTTTTGCGAGCGGACTCTCACGCTGACGCGCCGTTCGGAGACATAGATGTCGGCGACTGCAGATTCGCGCACGCGGATGTGGATGAGTGGGATGATCTGCTGGACTACAGAAAGCAGCGCTGTGGACAGCGCGGTCGAGGGGAATCGCAGGCATGTGGAGCTGATCGTGTAGCTGGGCGCCTGGGTCGGATCGACGACCTCGATGAAGTTCAGGCCGATCCGGACGGCGGCGCGGAAGCTCGACGGAAAAGCCGAAGGGGTTGATCACCGAGGGCACGCTGATGTGGCCGATGGTGTCAGGCATGGGATTCTCAGTTGCGACGATCTGATCTACGGAGTATTCTGTATCGTCGAACGGGCAACGGACCGCTCAATATGGCCTTCACGGATTTGTTTCGACCCAGGTTTAGGCACAGCGACCACCGAGTACGCCTCGCCGCAGTGGGTGAGCTCGCCGATCAGGCCGTGCTTTCTGAGGTCGCCCGGACCGATGACTCCTCGGAGGTGCGCAGCGCCGCAGTCGCAAAGCTCACGGACCAGATCCTGCTCGAAGCTATCGCCAGGACGGACTGCTATTGGTACGTACGCAGCGCCGCACTCAAGACGCTGGCTGACCAGAGCGGCGTTCAATCAATACTTGCCGAAATCGCCATGACGAGGGGCGAGAAAGATCACCGCCTGTCCGCGGTCAGTGAACTGACGGACCAGAAGCTGTTGGCCCAGGTCGCGGGGAAGGAGTGGTCTTCTCTGGAAGTGGCGCAAGCCGCGTTGCGGAAACTCACCGACCAGAACTTGCTGGCAGATGTCGCGCAGAACGCCAGGTCCCGCCCAATACGCGTTGCCGCGGCTAAACTCCTTACTGACGAGGCGGTGCTGGTCCAAGTCGCCGAGGACTACGCCCCCGGGTCTGACGACGTGCGGGCGGCAGCAAGGGAGAAACTTATTAAACTGCGAAGGGAGGCCCTTCGGGACGTTACGGACCAGACGTTGTTAGCCCAAATCGCGAGGAAGGATAAAAACACCGAAGTGGCGCTAGCCGCGTTCCGGAAACTCACCGACCGGAGGTTGCTGGCAGACGTCGCCAAAACCGCCCGGGAGTCTACGGTGCGCTTGCAAGCGGCCGCGAAGCTAAACGACCAGCCCCTGCTGGCGGATGTCGCCAAAACAGCCTGGGACGGGGAACAGGCCGAGGCAGCGGTTGAGATGCTCACCGAAGAGAACCTGTTTGCGGACGTCGCCACAAACGCCAGGCTCTATGGCGCCCGCGCAAAAGCGGTTCGGAAACTCAATAATCAGAAGCTGCTATTCGAGGTTGCGCAGGCCGCGCCATCTGACTACACGTTTGAGTATCACGAAGACCCCGATTATCGTGGTACTTCCTCAACCGCGCACTGGAAAGACGCCGGCCGCCTCGCAGTTGAAAGGCTAACCGACGAGTCGTTTCTAACCCAGCTCGTCGAGATGCATAAAGACGTCTCGCACGCCGCACTTGACAGACTTAACGAATTGCGCGGCACGCGGCTCCGGGCCACAGGTCGCTGCGAGCCGCAGTCCTGAAGCTCACCGATGGCGCCTGCCGGCACCAGCAGTTTGAGAATAGTCGTGTGGTGAACTCTCGACACTCGAAACGCTGTTGCCTTCGAGCAGGAGCCGAAGAGATCCCGCGCGGGACATCGCCGGTTGCACCTAATTACGACTAGTCGTAGACTAGTCGTATGGCAACTGTAGGTGCGTACGAGGCCAGGACACACCTCGCTGCGCTATTGGAACGGGTGGCCAAAGGCGAGCGAATCACCATCACGAAACATGGGGTTCCCGTGGCTCAACTCGTCCCGGCGCAGCCGGCTTCGGACCGGGAGAAGAGGCTGGGGGCGATCGCAGAACTGAGGCGTCTGCGCGAGAAGCACCCTCTCAATGGCGTGACCATCCGCGAACTCATTGACGACGGACGGCGCTTTTGAGCGGCTTCGTACTGGACGCCTCAACGGCGCTCGCCTGGTGCTTCGAAGACGAGAACAGCGCTGACGCGGACCGTGCTCAGCAGATGCTGGCCGACTCCGCCGCTTTGGTGCCTCCGATCTGGCACGCGGAGGTCGCCAACGGGCTGCTTGCGGGAGAACGGCGCAAACGCATCGATTCGACAGACCTGGAGCGATCTCTGATCCTGTTGCGGACCCTCGACATTCGCACAGATTCGAGCAGTCTAGCCGAGCGGCTGTTGGAGATCATCCAATTAGCCCGCAGGCATCGTCTTTCCTTTTATGATTCCGTCTACCTGGATCTGGCCATGCGCGAGCGCCTGCCTCTGGCCACGGTGGATAAAGCGCTGCTGCAGGCGGCGCAGGCAGTGGGGGTGACGCTGATCTAGCGCCGCATCTCTTCCAGCCGGCGAATGCGGTCATCGGTGGATGGGTGCGTGGAGAAGAGCTGCATCAGGCTGCGGCCGCTGAACGGCTTCACGATGAACAGGTGCGCGGTGGCCGGGTTCGCGTCGGCCATGGGGATCCGTTTCGACCACGTTTCCAGCTTGCCCAGCGCCGCGATCAGCTCGCCGGGGTCGTGCGTGACCTGGGCCGAGGTGGCGTCGGCGGCGTACTCGCGCGTGCGGGAAACGGCCATCTGAATCAGCAGCGCGGCGATGGGGGCGAGTATCAGCATGGCCAGCGCCGCCGCGGGATTGCCGCGGCCTTCGTCGTCGCGGCTGCCACCGAACCAGAACGCCATGCGGGCCAGGAACGTGATGGCCATGGCCAGGGTGGCGGCGATGGAGCTGGTGAGAATGTCGCGGTTCACCACGTGGGCCAGCTCGTGAGCCAGCACGCCCTCCAGCTCGCGGTCATTCATCAGGCGCAGGATTCCGGCCGTGACCGCCACCGAGGCGTGTTGCGGGTTGCGCCCGGTGGCAAACGCGTTTGGCGAATCCTCGGGCAGCACCCAGAGCTTCGGCATGGGAATACCCATGCGCTGGGCGAGGCCCCACACCAGCGGCTGCAGACGGTTGTAGATTTCGGGGTTCTCGGTCCGGGTGAGCGGCTGCGCCGAGTACATGGACAAAGCCATGCGGTCCGAGAAGAAGTAGCTGAAGAAGTTCACGCCGATGGCAATCAGAACGGCCGTGTACAAGCCGTTGCGGCCGCCGATCCGCTCGCCCCCGAACAGCAGGATGCCCGAGAGAACGCCCAGCAGCAGGACTGTTTTGAATCCGTTCATGAGGAAACGAAAGGCGGCTCCGCCGCGGGAACCGCCCCCTGAAATCTCACCTTATCAGACCTCTGGCACCGCGGGCTCGCGGCCTTCGCGCTTAGTTGTTGCTGACTTCGATCCTGATCTGGCGCGGTTTGGCGACTTCCTTCTTCGGCAGCGTGATGGTGAGCACGCCGTTCTTGTAGTCGGCCTTGACCTTGTCGGCTTCGACGGTGTCCGGCAGCGTGAAGTAGCGGGCGAACGTGCCGTAGCTGCGTTCCACGCGATGGAAGCCCTTTTCCTTCTTCTCGTTCTCGAACTTCCGCTCGCCCTTGATAGCAAGGGTGCCGTTCTCCATCCGGATATCGATGTCCTTCATGTCGACATCGGGAACGTCGGCCTTCAGGACGAGCTCATTCTCGGTTTCGAAGATGTCCACCGCCGGGGTCCAGGGACGTACCTGGGCATCGCTCAACAGACGGTTGACCGTGTCGGAGAAGAGCTGGAGCCCCGCCGGCAGATCACCGGTTTCGAAAGGATTGTATTTCACGAGTGGCATAGGATTCTGTAACCTCCTCAGGATGTGATCCTGATAAGATCATATATCATGCCTGACATGATGTCAATAGTTAATGCGCAAATAATATGCGTATTATATACTCACATCTTGATGGACCCCTGAACGAACCTCATAAATGACTCTTCTTCAAACACTTGCGACTCAATGTCGAGCCAGAGAATGGACACCGGAGCAACCAGCTCCGCAGCGTTTGGCGGAAGATTGAAGGAATCCTTGAGCGTGGTCAGCAGAACCTGGGAGCCGTGGCGGCGCGCCTGTGCCGCCAGACGCTGCAGTTCCCGCGTGCAGTAAGTGTGGTGGTCGTCGAAGGCCCAGGCGAAGGCCGGCTCGATGCCCAGATCCCGCAGAGTCTGCCAGAAGGAGTGGGGGTTGCCGATCCCGCAAAAGGCGATGGCCGGTTGCAGGCCCACACCGGCCGGCCGGCCGCTGGCATGGTCCACCCAGCCGGTTGGTCCGGCCCGCGAGTGGAACACGGGCGCGTGCGGATTGTAGCGGGCCAGCACCCGGCGGATGCCGCGGTATTCGCGGCCGGGCTCGGAGCGGGTAATGAGAAAAGCGTCGGCGCGGGCCAGCGCCGTCAGGGGCTCGCGGAGACGGCCCGCCGGGAACAGCGCCCCGCCGGCAAACGGATCCAGCGCGTCAATCAGCACGATGTCGCAGTTGCGCTTCAGCCGGCGATGCTGGAAGCCATCGTCGAGGATGAAGACATCGGGCCGGGTCAGCTCCTCCAGCATTCGGCCCGCTTCGAAGCGGCCGGTGGAGATGCCGGTGTCGGCGCGGCCTTCCTGGACGAAGATCTGGGCCTCGTCGCCGGTTTGATCCACGGACACTTGCCGGCCGGCGGGAACCACCACCACCCGCGAGGAGGACTTGCGCCCGTAGCCGCGCGTGAGAATGGCGGGCCGCAGACCGGCCGTGGAGAGCCGCCTGGCGAGGAACAGCGCGGTGGGCGTTTTGCCCGCGCCGCCCATGCCGATGCCGCCTACGCTGATGACCGGCGTTCCCAGCGACCGCGCGCGGGCGGAATCGCGCCGTTCCCTCCACCGGTTGCCGGCCTTCCACAACAGCGCCAGCGGCGCCAGCAGCGGGTAGGCGGCGCCGCGCCCCACGAAGCGGGGCAGGGCCAGATCGCGCGCTTCCACAATCGCCCAAACAGCCCGCTCGGTGGCGCCGCGCTTCGCCAGGGCCAGTTCGCGTGCGCGGGAGCCCAGGGCGGCGCGTCTGGCGGGATCGCGCAGCAGGTCCCCAACGGCGGCGGCCAGGTCCGCAGGTCCGGCAATGTCCACTACCGCATCGGCGGCGCGGAACTCGGCGGCGATGGCGGCGAAGTTCTCCATGTGCGGCCCCACCGTCACCGGCCTCCCGGCGGCGGCCGGCTCCAGAATGTTGTGCCCTCCGCGCCGCGCCAGCGTTCCACCCATGAGCACGACGTCAGCCAGAGGGAAGATGCTGTTCAGCTCGCCCATCGTGTCCAGCAGGAGCACGCCGGGGAGCGGCAGCGTGGAATCGGGCCGCAACCCGGAGCGGTTGAGAAAGGGGACTCCGGCGGCGGCGAGCTTCGCGGCGGCCAGCAGGAAGCGCTCGGGCTTGCGCGGGACCAGAATCAGCAGCAGTCCGGGGTGCTCGGGGGCGAGTTGCTGAAAGGCGGCGATCACCGCGTCGTCTTCGTCGATGTCGCCCGGTTCCGCGGGGGCGGTGGTGCTGGCGGCGATCCAGACCTCACCGGCCTGAATGGCAAAGGGCGGCGGGGCGGTGGCGGGCGCGGCATCATATTTGAGGTTGCCGAACACTGCGAGGTTCTGCTCCGGGGCGCCCAGCTCGAGGTAGCGCTGGCGGTCGGCCTCGCTCTGCACGGCAATCAGACGCGGGAACTCCACCACGTGCCGGAAGAACCAGCGCAGGCGGCGATAGCGCGGCCAGGCGCGATCGGAGATGCGGCCGTTGACGATCAGCAGCGCGCAGCCGGCGCGGGTGACCGTGCGGAACAGAACCGGCCAGAGTTCGGTTTCGAGGATCACCAGCACGTTCGGGCGGATGGCGCGCAGCACGCGGCGGATGGCGAAGGCGTAGTCGATGGGCAGGTAGAATACGCCGGCCGCGAGACCGCGCAGCTTCTGGTCGGCCACGGCGCGTCCGGCCAGCGTGGTTGTGGAAACATAGAGAGGTGCGTATGGCTGCGCGGCGCGAAGCTGTTTCAGCAGCTCCACGGAGGAGAGGATCTCGCCCACGGAAACGGCATGCAACCATACCGCGCCGGGCGGCGTCCGGGAGAACGAAGCGGGCAGGCCGCCAAACCGTTCGGCGAGTTTGCGCAGCCAGTTGCGGTCGCGCGCGATGCGCCGCAGAAAATAGAGCAGCAGGAATGGAAACGCGACGGTCCGCAGGACCAGACTGAGAAGAACAATGAGCCTGTTTTCGAGGTATCTGATGGTCTTCATCGCAGCGGGTTCGGCCCTGCTGATGGCGGACAACAAAGACGAGAAGAAGTTCTCGCCCGGCCCGGCCTTATCTTATCCCACGCGGCAGACCATCGACCATGTCACCATCGCGGCCGTGCCGTACACCACCGACGAGCAGGCGCGGCCGGCCTTCGGCAAGCACAATCCCTACGCGTATGGCATTCTGCCGGTGCTGGTCATCCTCCAGAATGACACGAACAAGGCACTGACTCTGGGCAATCTGGAGGTCCACTACGAGATGCCCGACGGCCGCAACGTGGAGCCGACGCCGCCGGAGGATCTGGGCAGGTTGCAGGGCGTGAAGAACCCGAAACGCGTGCCGGGACCGGGGGTGCCGCTGCCCATCCCCACCGGCGGGCCAAAGAAAAACCCGATGAGCGAATGGGAAATCGAGGGCCGCGCCTTTGCCGTGAAGATGCTGCCGCCGCGCGAGGGCGCTAGCGGCTTCTTCTATTTCCAGACACAGCACGTGCCCGGCGCGAAGCTGTATCTCTCCGGCATCCGGGAAGCGGCCACTGGCCAGGAACTGTTCTACTTCGAGGTTCCGCTGGACGAGAAGTGAGCCGGGGGTTCGGCTTCCGTGAAGAGCCGCAACCGGCTCGTTCTTCTCCCACATGGGTGTGTCGCCGGCGGGCGCCTTCGTCCGCGCAGGGGCCTCTGCCTCCGCGTCAGGCAACGGGACGAGGGTCCATCCTGGGCGGCGCCGGAGGGCGCGTGCACCCCGCCTCCAGACTGAGCGCGCGGGACTGACCGATCGAAAGGGAAAAACACGGACACGGACACTCCGGGTCGGCTACAATACCTGAAGCGCTTTTTGAGCCTGCTCCGAGGACTGTTCCTGCCGTCACGGAGGGACGGTGCTGTAGTTGTCCACATCCTGGAGGATTCGCTCGATGGTTGCCAGACTCGCTCGCTCGGCCGGCCCGGTTGTCGCCGCGGTATTCCTTTCGTTCGCTCTCTGTGTCTTCGCCGCCAATCCGCCAGCGAACATCGCCAGGACCGGAGGCGACAACCAGAGCGCCAACATCGGCGTGCAATTCGGCGCCGTGATCGAGGTGACCGTCACGGATTCCGCCAGCAGTCCCGTCTCGGCGCCACCGTAACCTTCACCGTCAACGCGGGAACATCCGGCGCCGCCGGAACGCTGACCAACAGCGGTGGAACATCATCGTCCTCCAGCGTGACCGCCAGCACGGACTCCAGCGGCGTCGCCAGTGTCGTGGTCACCGCCAATGCCACCGCCGACGGCTGGACAGTGACGGCAAGCGTATCCGGCGTCGGCGCCACGCCCGGTTTCGCACTCACCAACAACGCGCCCTTCGTGATCGCCTCCAACCTGCCCGGTAATGACGGCTTCTCTGTCGGCTCTTCCTCTGGTCAGGCGCTCGCGGTTGGGTTCCAGATGACGTCCACCGTGCTGTTCTCCTCGGCAACGCTCCGGCTGAACGCCATCGAGACCATACCTGTTTCCGAGGTCGTGGTTGGCCTTTATCAGGACAACGGCAGCGGTGAACCCGGAACGCTGATCCAGACACTAACGGGGCCGAGCGTTTGGGAGTCCTCCACCGACGTCGAGTTTGGGGCGACTCAGGGTTACGGCTATCTGGCGTCGCCCGCCGTCACTCTCACCTCCGGACAGACATACTGGCTGGTGCTCCAATACTCCGGCTCCTCCGCCTTCTCGTGGGTATCCGACAGTTCCAACAGCCATTCGGGCATCGTTCCCACCGGGCAGATCACATACATCAATTCACTGTTCGCCAACCCGTATCCACACTGGGAAACGTTGTCGGTCGTCGGCGGCGGCGTGGGACATCCTTCGTTCGCACTCGATGGCACCCCGACGGTGCTGGGCACTTCGCAGATTTACGCGGGTCCGCAGGCGGGCACTGCTTCGGTAGTGCTGGCCAGTGCGGGCCCGTGGACCGCCACGGCCAACGACGCCTGGTTGCACACGAGCGCCAGCGGCACGGGGAGCGCGCTGGTCCAGTTCACCTACGACGCCAACAGCGGCGCCACGCGCACGGGAACCATCACCATCGCCGGCCAGACTCTGACGGTGACCCAGGCGGGGAGCACGTATGAACCCACCAGCGAGGTGACGACGCTGGTTTCCTCCGGGCTCAGCGCTCCCGAGAACATTGCCATCGGCTCATCCGGCGACGTCTACTTCGTCGATTTCAACCACAACGCCGTCAAAGAGTGGAACGCCTCGACGCAGAGCGTCAACACGGTAGTCTCGACCGGGTTCATCGTGAAGGGAATCGCCCTCGACCCGGCCGGCGACGTCTATCTCAGCGACTACACCGACGGCAACTTCGATCAGTGGCAGGTTTCCGGCAACGATATCGTGACCCTGACGCCCTTCAACGGGTCGCCGGCCGGCGAGGCAACGGACCCGTCCGGAAACGTCTACATCGGCGACATCACCAACCTGCAGATCGATGAATGGAACCCGTCCACCAGCACGCTGTCTACCGTGGTCACGGGGTTGAACTCACCGGA
>JBEKPY010000057.1:0-39780 GCA_049520275.1 Bryobacteraceae bacterium | reverse complement strand
TTTCCGGTGCACAGCATCGCCGGTAACCAATGGCCGGCCGGTAACGTCGATTGATCCAACCATACCTCTGCGGCGATTCATAATCGTTCCCAAGCTGAAAACTGGACTTCTGCCACGGGCTGTTAGCTGGCCGTTTGGGTGTCGAGAGTCCTCTCCCGAATTGCGCCTGAGGTGGCGCGGCGCGCGGCACCCGCTATACAGAACCTAGCTAGCCGTTCCTGATAGAATCAGCGCGATGGCTACCAGATCCAATGCCTGTGTTCATAAGCTATTCCCACGCCGATAGCGAGTTCGCTACGAACCTCGCACTGCAGCTCGTGAAGCACAAAGCGATTGTGTGGATCGACCAATGGGAACTTCACGTGGGCGATTCGCTGATTACCAAGGTGCAGGAGGCCATTCAGGGTGCTAGCGCATTGCTCGTCATTCTCTCCAAAGCCTCGGTTGACTCGGAGTGGTGCAAAAAGGAGCTTTCCTCCGGCATGATTCGAGAGCTCGAAGAGAAGCGGGTTGTAATCCTACCTGTGCTCATGGAAGATTGTTCAATCCCAATATTCCTAAGGGACAAACTCTATGCAGATTTTAGGACCGACTTCGACACCGGCCTGCGGGCCGTTCTTGAGGTGATCGCACGCGTGACGTCAGACTCGTTGACGCGGGTCGAAACACCAGAATGGAATGTCGATTGGTCCATCGATTGGGACATTGACCGAAGTGATGATACATTCTTCATGCTCCTCACCGCGGTTGAGCAAGCCGTCGGACAGCCATTCTCGGTTCTCACTCAGATCCGTATTAAAGCGAACCGCCTCGCAACCGCACGATATCGTGCGATGCTCAAAGTCGACTTGGACTGGGTCGAACGACGCGCAATAATAGAGATGCTCGAGAGCGTCGTGACTGAGCAGGACACGAGGCTATGCCTAGAGGACGAGAAGATGCAGACAACTTCACTGATCCTCACCGACACCAAGAGTCCCGCAGCTTTTCATGCACAAATAGATTCTCGTCGGCTCGGAGTCGATACCGGCAGAGACATTTTAATTGATGTAGGAGGTCAAATTAGAGCCTTACTCGCCGGACAAAAGGACATCCACCGAAAGCTCACGCCCGAGGAGATGGCGCGCCTTCGCAAGGTTCACCGGGACTTCGAGACTCGCGCCCCTGACCCTCGTAGCTATGTAAAATTCTAGGTCGTCAAATTGACGTGGTGCTGCGTGCTATATCGTAATTCTCAGCGTCAGCCAGTGAGTGCAGCGAAAAATCCGGCATAGCCAAGATGCGGTCAAGGACGAGCTGGGGTCGTTCAAGATACGTGGCCGGCCGCTGAAGGCCTCCCTCATGTGGGTCGCTGAGCAGGGAAGAGACCGTAAACCAGAACAGGCCCGCGCGTTTGCCGGGGCCGCAGACGAGCGGATGATTGACCAATTGCATCAACCGGCGTCCTCGCGCTTCGTTTGTCGTCTCGACAAGCACGGCCCTGATGGGGTGCAGGCCGAAGGCGTCCTTGTGTCCCTGTTGTCGCTTAATCAGGTGGTAGTAGCCGCGCAACTTTTTTAGCACGTCGGTGCTGTTCATGGTGCTGCGGTCGGCTTCGTAGAGAAAATGCGCGAGCTGTTGCTGCGGTGGTCTGTCGGGAAAGCGCAGACTGAACAGAGCGTCAGGCTCCACCGGCAAACGCACCGAGTGATCGGTTTCGCCCCAGACATAATCGTTACCGAAGCGGCTGGCTTTAACCTCCGGCACCTCGACCTTCCGGCCGGCCAATGGCCCGCCCTGTGACCACGCCGCAAGCTGTACTCTGCCACCTGACTTCCGCGAAGCCATCTCGACACAGAAGTGCATCCTTGAAATCATCAGGCTGTGCTGAAGGAAGCCGAGCTGCATGTGCTGGCCGCGGACGGCCGCGTTGGGTTGTTGCGCAACTCTTCGAGCATCTGCGGGTGGACTTCGAGCCTGCGGTACTCCGCGAGCAGTTCAAGGGAGTCGGGGCGATCAAGGTAGTAGTAAGACTCGCTGTGGCTCCTGATACCGGGGAAGGCCCAGCGGTTGACAAGCCCTGACTCCCACAACCGACGCAGACGGCGGTGAGTCACATCCTCGTTGCCGCCGGCAAGGCGCACGAGCTGGGAAGCGGGGGAGAAGCGGTAGCGGAGCACGGCTTCGAGAATGTCTAAATCACGGTCAGTGATCTGACCGCGCCGGGCCTGCTCGGGCCTGATGAATTTGGAGAAGGTGGCCATAGGAACGGGTTCCCAAAACTGGCTAAGGAGAGAATGAAACGTGCTTGGCCTAACGGAGTGACATTGATGCGCCGGTGTCCTGTAATTCGCTGAAGGCACAGATAGACAGTCATTGATAACTGCCATCTGATCAGGCTGCCTGTCAGAGTTCGAGAGTCAGCCTGATTTGTCACTCCACGGTCACTCCATCCGCTCGCTATATCCAGCAGAATGTGTGAACTACGGGGGTTTTCTTAGCCAGAATCCAACGCCCGTAGACGTCTAAGTTCTTTGTTTACAATCTATGGGCGTTTTCCCAAGCTGGACGTCGCCGGTTCGAATCCGGTCTCCCGCTCCATGAAATCAACGACTTAGAACGTCCAGCCATCCCAACGACTTGCTCCTTTTGCTCCGTTACTGGTAGTGGGTCAGTTTCAAATCTGATTCCGCCGGGAGCCCTTGACAACGGGGGTGCTTCCGCAGCGCCACCCCCAGTAGAGCAGGCAGGAACCACTGCCCAGTACGAACACCAGCATGACCGTCGCAATGGCGCCGAAAAGCATTGGCAATCGGCAGGCATTTGCCTACAATGTTTCCGGGGCGCCTCGCGTGCACTGTAACCCGGTTCGAAAGGGAATGACCGCAGCATCCTGGTGGTGGGAGGTGGGTGCGGTTCTGCTTGCGTGTCGGCTCGCCTGCGCACCGGCAAACGGACAGGAACCCGAGCCCGGCAACGCGCTATGCGACGCCGCTGTTCGCGGCGACGTGCTTACCGCGAGACGACTGTTGGATGACGGCGCCGATCCGAACATTCGCGACCAATTCGGTACCACGCCCCTCATGAATGCCGTCTCGGTGGACGCCCGCATGGCTGCCGGCGACTTCCTGGCCACGGCAAAGCTTCTGCTCGAACGCGGCGCGGATCCGAATCTCAAGAGTCCCACTGGCAGAACCGCTCTGCTCAACGCCACCCTGGGCTACGCTTCCGAGCGTGCCGTAGTTCTCGTGCCGGAGCCGTTGACGCGGTTGTTGCTCGACTCGGGAGCCGACGTGAATGCGCAGGATGCCAACGATACAACCGCCCTGCACCAGGTGGCCGGCGAGTGGGCGAGCCAGCCCGCGATCATCCGAATGCTGCTGGATCATGGGGCGCATCAGAACCTTCCGGACAAAGACGGAAGGACTGCTCTGATGCTCGCCGCTATGCACGGTAAGACTGAAATCATGACGCTGCTGTGCGCCCGTGGCGCCGACACCCGGCTACGAGACGCTCACCGGAAGACCGCTCTGGAATTGTCCGTCGAGGAGGGTTTCCCGGAGGCCGCCGCGCTGCTGCTGGCCCGGGACCCGACCGCTGCCGCCCACCGCGAAGCACTTCGCAAAGCTCGTGATCGCGCCTTGCTTCGTCTCATTCGCGAAGGCGATTACCACGCTGCCGGGGAACTGCTCGCACAAGGAGCCGATCCGAACGCCGCTGACGCGGTGGGCGCTCCGGCGCTGGTGATTGCGGCTTCTCACAGCGACGTGCGCGGCATAGTGAGCCTTCTGCTGGACAAAGGCGCAGTCGTGAACGCCGCCGATCGCGAAGGCACCACGGCCCTCATGGCGGCGGCCGATCATTCTGGTCACGAAATATGCGAACTGTTGATCGCCCACGGCGCCGCCATCGAGGCGCGCGACGCTCATGCCAATACCGCGCTGTTGCGCGCCGCCGCCACCTCCGACAGCTTTCTCGAAGACAGGTGGCATCTGATGCGGCTACTCCTCGACAACGGCGCCGACCCCAGGGCCAGAAACGATTCCGGTGTCACCGCCCTCATGCTGGCCGCAGCTCACGCCAGCACGCCGGCCATCAAGGTTCTCCTCGACCGTGGCGCCGAGGTGAACGCCCGCGATCATGCAGGCAGAACGGCCTTGATGCGGGCCGTCCGCCAGGGAGATGCGGAGCCGGTGCAACTGCTGCTCGATCGCGGGGCCGATACAAACGCGCGCGACGGTATTGGGCGCTCCGTGCTGCTGGCGTCCATCGATGCGCCAGACCATTTCAGCTACCAGAACCAGGAGAAGTACTCTTCTGGGATTCTCCAGATGCTTGTCGAGAATGGCGCTCAGGTCAACGTTCCGGATGGTGCGGGCAACACGCCGCTGCTGGTAGCCCTGCAGCGCGGCTATTGGGAGGCCGTAAGGCTGCTGGTGGAGCGGGGGGCCGACTTGAGTGTGCGCGATAAGAACGGCAAAACCGTCCTTGAACTCGCCGCGGGGACGCCCGTGGAGGAGCTGCTTCGCGACAGAACTGCGCCTGCGCCGTAAACAGATTGATCAGCCGGGCCCGGAAGGAGCGTTACGCCCTCCCGGAGTGGGCAAAGCCGCTTAAAGCAATCCGCAAGGAAACGCATCTTCCGAATCTGTACTCAACACTCCTCTCTGATGACCAACCCGATAAGTGCGCTCAGGCCAAAGTCTTCTCTACACACATCAAATGCGGACTCTCACTTTCCTGGCCACCGCCGCGGTATTATCCATGGCGGGCACCCACGGGGCCGCAGGGCAGACCACCGAGCCCGTCAAGCCGGCTCGGACTTGCCGGTCTCCGCGTACCACAACTCCGGCGCTTTGCCGGTTACCCGGAAAGTCGCGTCCACCGTTTCGACGCGGTCGCCGCGGTTATCCAGGGAAGTAGATCTCGCCGCCGGTCAGCTTCCGATGCACAAACAGAATTCACGTGTCGCTTTCCGGCCTGGTGTCGTCAAAGTCCGGCGACACGTCCAGAGCCTTCAGCACCGCCTCGGCATTCTGTCCTGCCTACACCTTGCCTTTGCCCACCGTGTGCAGGCCTGTTCCATTGCCAAACAGCTCATCGTTCAATCTCTGAAACTCGGCTTGATCGTCCGCGAGGCTCGGTGTGTCCGTCGGTCCGGCCCGTACACTTTGCGGCGAACCGATTCCGGCGAGTAGGCCTCGTCTCGAATGCACTTCCATTGCCCGCCGGTCTCCACGTCCTTTGGGCCTGCAAGAAGGAACGCAGTCCGGTAGGTGGCCTGGGCGACCGGGCCGTCGATTCCCGCATTCCAGACAACCGCCGCCAGCACGTTCCGCCCGGCCTTCAGCCTGGGCGCCTTTGCGGCCTGGGCGTGGTCGCCGGTCACTATCTGGCGCGCAGTTTGTACAGGCGTGCACGCGGTGGGCAAAGGCAAGAGGCTCGGCTGGGTGACCGCACGGTAAAGCTTCGACCGATGAATGGTCCGCCGTCCTGGACCCGCTGGGAGCGGGTCCGCCGGCTGAGAGCCTGCCCCACTGCGCGGGGTTCGCGCAGGCCGGCTTCTTTTCAGATGGCCTCGATGATCGATACCAGGTCTTCGGGAACGGGAATGATGCGAAGGCATGCGAACCCGGCACTGGCCAGCAGGCCTTTCCACTCGAGGGCGCTACGCTCCTTGCCCCCGGTTACGGCCAGCATGTTCAGATCGCTCATCAACCGATGCTCCAATTGCCGGTCCGCCCGGCCGACGACATCCGGCAGGACGAATTCGATCACCAGGAGACGGCCCGCGGCCGGCAGAACCGACCGGCAGTGACAGAGGATGCGGATGGCTGCCTCGTCTTCGTATCCGTGAAGGACGTGCTTCATCATGTACACGTCGGCTCCGGCGGGGACTCCGTCGAGCAGGTCGGCGGCCAGGAGCTGGCAGCGTTCGCCGGGTCCCGCGCCGCGAAAATGCGACGCAGCCCGGTCGATGGCTTCCGGCCTGTCCACCAGCATTCCGCGCAGGTTGGGATAAGCGCTTAGGACCGCGGAGATCAGGGCCCCGCCGGCGCCGCCCAGATCGGCGACGGTGTGGTAGCCGGAGAAATCCCACGCGCGCACGATGGGCAGGAAATCCTCCGCGTGTGCCGTGCCGAAGACTGCACGGAAGATTTCCGGGGCGTCGGGGGTCTGGGACCAGCGTGAGGGCACGCCCTCCGGCCTGGCGCGCGTGGCATCTCCGATGCGGATGCACTCGGTGAGGTATGCCCAACTGTCGGCGATCAGATCCGCCCAGAATACAACCGGGGCCCATTCCGAATTGGGGTGGTCCTTACGCAGCGGGTGGCCGAACGGCGCCAGGATGAAGTATTCCGGCCTGGTTTCCGCGACCACGCCGAAGCTGGCGAGCGCGCGCAACAGGCGATACAGGGAAGCGGGGTGCGCGGCGCACACAGCGGCAAGCTGCTCCACGCTGCGCTCGGCGTCGCCCAGAGCGTCGGCCACGCCCAAACGCGCGGCGGCGGAGAGGACGCGACTCCGGAAATAGCCCCGGGCCATTTCGGTCAGGGTGTCGCTTTCGGCGCGATTGCCAATCCCGGCGGAAGATCCAGCCATGTCGGCTCCTCCAGAGGCCAGCATAAACGATCACGGGGGCGACAAACCACTGGGCTGGCCGCTGGGAATCATGGCCCGGCTATCTGCTGCCGGAGCGCATCCAACTCTTTGGCTTGCTCGGGGAGCATGGTGCACGTTGCCGGGACGGCGCCCGCCTGCAGGGCGGCTTGTTGCTGGTTGCGGCCGGAGTACAGCGTGATCAGATTCCGGCGCACGTTGAAATTGCAGGGGTCGAGCCGCAACGCGCGTTCAAAGCTGCGCAAGGACGCCTCGAGGTCGTTCATCTTGTAGTAAGCCGCGCCGATATTGTTCCAGCGGTCGGCGGTTTCCCCGGTCATGGCCATGGCGCGTTGAAAGTGCGCGAGCGCTTCGGCGGGTTCGTTTGCGCTGAGTAACACGATGCCGTAATTGGTATGGAGCAAGCCGTTATTGGGATCCACGGCCAGGCCCTTGCTCAGGTACTCGCGGGCTTTTCCGGGATCGTTCCAGTAGAGGCTCGCCAGGCCCAGCCAACTCCGCCCCTTTTGCGGCGACTTGGCGGCGATGTCCGTCCAGAGAGTCTTTTCGTCATGCCAGTCCGCGTTGCGCGAAATGGTGGCGGCGAACATCACGGGAATCAGCGCCGCGAAGGCGATGGCGAGCTTTGCGCGAGGGACCGCCTCCAGCAGGAAGCCCAGCGCCATGGTCGCGCAGATCATGGGCAGATAGGTGCGATGTTCGAAAATCACGTCGGCCTGGGCCACAATACTCGAACTGGGCGATATCAAAACGAAGAAACCCAACGCCCATAGCGCCGCCTCGGAATGCTTCTTCCACGCCAGCCACAGCAGGGCCGCGCCGAGCAACGCCAGCGCCAGGATGGCCGCCAGCGTCGTCCACGGGGAAAGGAGGCTGGTGGAGAGGGGCACGTCGCGGTCGAGGTTCAAGCCGAGAGGCGCGATCATGAGCCGGAGGTAAATCCACAGCACGCGGCTTTGTGTCAGCAGGTAGCTGGCGGCGGGGATTCCGCGTACCCGGCCGACGCCGGGGTCAACCGGAGAAGCGTGAATGGCATAAGACAAGCGGCATGCGGCGAGCCCGGCGATTGCGGCGAGCGCCGCGTAGTAACCGATTCTCGGACGCCGGCGCACGAACAGGTCCAATAGCAGCAGGAATCCGGGCAGCGCGATTGTTTCCTCCTTGGCCAGCAGCGAGAGGCCGAAAAGCAAGGCGCTTCCCAGGTATTTTCCGCGCGCGTGGAACCACAGTACCCACAGGGCGAAGTGGGTGCTCAACAGCGTGGAGCGCGCGTAGACGTAGGTCACGGATTCGGTCTGCAGCGGGTGCAGAGCGAAGAGCACGGCCACGCAGCCGGCGGTAAACGGAGACAGATATCTTCGTGCCAGGACCAGCACCAGAATAGAGTTCGCGGCGTGCAGCAGAAGATTGACCCAGTGATAAAGCACGGGGTTTTGTCCGCCGACGAGATAATTCCAGTGAAATGTGAGATATGTCAACGGACGCGTCTGCTCCAGCCTGAATATTCCCCACCCAAAGCCGGGTTTCAGGATGGAGGGATTGGCGAAAATGGCAGCGTCGTCGAAGTGGAAGCTGGAGGCAAGCGAATTGGCGTAGGCGATGAGAACGAGGAGCGCGAGCAGGCCCGCCTGCCACCGAAAACGGTCCAGAAGAGGCGCGGGTGAGGATGGGTGTGCCGCGGCGGCGGTCCTGTGGTTGCCGGTCACTTTGCGCGGGAGAACATGACCCAGGATTGCAGTATACATCCGGACGCAGAAACGCGGCTCGCGCCCGGGTGACGGACATGGAATCAGGTGAAGACCGCTGGGAGCGGCTAGTGATGAAGACCGCGGGAGCGGGGCTGAGAGCCCCGCGCAGGGCGAGGGCCTACCCCGCAGAGCAGCCGAGCCGCAAACCAGTAGCAGGGCGGCCTGAGAGGCCGCCGCAGGCCGAGGGCCTGCCCCACTTCGAATTGTCGCGGGCTGCGAAGATTCCTGGGTGTAGTAGTACAAGAAAGGCCGACGGGCCTGTCGTCGGAGGTCCGCGCCGGCTCGGCTATCAAGTGCTGATCGGAGGGACCAGCCGCGAATGCCGCTTGACGTGTTGTTCAAGGTTGTCCCGATTCACCGCGGGCTGCTATACCCTGTCATTAGGTGGTCCCGAAACCTGGGTGGAGCGCGCCGAGTCAGACTGGCAGCAGGTGGAACGGAGGACGTCTATGAAGATTGCGTGGATGGTGTTCGCCGTGGCATCGCTGGTCTGGGCCGCGCCGGCTGATTTCGCCGTGGGTCTGGCGGCGTATCAAAAGGGCGACTACGCCGCGGCGCTGAAGGAGTGGCAGCCGCTGGCCGAAAGCGGAAGCGCCGATGCGCAGTTCAACGTCGGGTTGCTGTATGAAACCGGCCAGGGCGTGGCCAGAAGCTACGAGGAGGCGGCGAAATGGTTCGCGCGCGCGGCGAACCAGGGACACGTCAAGGCGCAGCACAATCTGGGCGCGATGTACGGTGTGGGCGAGGGAGTCCAGCGGGACTACGTGCGGGCCTACAAATGGCTGAGCCTGTGCGCGGCAAAGGGCGATGGCGGCTGCGCCTCCCAGCGCGACCAGGTGGAGAAGAAGTTGAAGCCGCGCAAGCTGGCCGAGGCGCAACGGCTGGCCGGCGAATGGAAGCCCACGGAAGAGCCAGCGCAATAGTGGCCACGCCAGCGGAATCGCCCAGTCCCCCGGTCTGGACCGTGGTGATGGCGGGCATCTGCGCGTTCCTCAGCCTGTACGTGACCCAGCCCATTCTGCCGTTGCTGGCGGGAACCTTCCATGCCGCCAAGGGCGCCATCAGTTTCACGGTGACGGCGTCCACTCTGGGAGTCGCGGTTGCAGCGCCATTCATGGGCCGTCTGGCGGACCGTTACGGGCGGCGGCGAGTGATGCTGGTTTCCGCCCTGCTGGTGGGTGTCACTTCGCTGCTGGCCGCCACCTCCGGCAGCCTGGGACAGCTCATCTTCTGGCGCTTTTTGCAGGGTGTGTTCACGCCCGGCATTTTCGCCGTCACGGTGGCTTACATCAACGACGAATGGCCTGTGGAGGGCACCGGATCGGCCATGGCCGCCTACGTCTCGGGCACCGTTGTGGGCGGTTTTTGCGGGCGCGCCATCTCCGGCCTGGTAGCCGAGCACGCGCACTGGCAATGGTCGTTCGTGGTACTCGGCCTGCTTGACCTGGCACTGACGGCGGCGATCTGGCGATGGCTTCCCGCCGAAAAGCACAGAACGCCGGGAGGAAGGCGGTCCAGCGGCGCGCTGGCGTTTCTCGGCCCCGCCGCAGACCACCTGCGGAACCCGGCTTTGCTGGCCCGTTACGGGGTGGGCTTCTGCGTTTTGTTCTCGCTGGTGGCGTCCTTCACTTACGTCACGTTCTACCTGGCCGCCCCGCCGTTTTCGCTCAGCCCGGCCCTGCTGGGCTTTATCTTCGTGGTGTATCTGGTGGGCGCGGTGCTCACGCCTCTCTCGGGGCGCTGGGTGGACCGGCTGGGCGCCCGGCGCATGCTGATGTTCGCGGCTGCCATCGGGGTGGCCGGCATCACGCTCACGCTGGCGCCTCATGTCCTTGCCGTGGCGGCCGGCCTGGCCATCTGCTGCACCGGCGTGTTCATCGCCCAGACGGCCATCAACAGCTCTCTCGGGCAGTGCGCGAAACACGACCGCGCCCTGGCCGTCGGCTTGTACGCATCCTTCTACTACCTGGGCGGAAGCGCCGGCGCCAGTGTGCCTGCCCTGGCATGGCGGGCGGGCGGTTGGACGGCCTGCGTCGCGCTGATCGCGGCCGTGCAATTGTCCACGGTGGCTATCGCGTGGCGCAGCTTCCGCGAACCGGCGGCGGGGTAGTGGCGCCAATGCGGTCTTCTGTCATGGGGGCTGGAAGCCAGGAAATCCTGGTAGGATCTGAAGGGGGCATATCATGATGGACACGTCCGCCGACGTGGCGAGACTCTCTCCCTGGTGGAGACACTCGGCCATCCTCGTAATGATCGCAGGCTTCTCGGTTCTATCCTTTGTCACGGTCCTGACCTACACGAACGCTCCACCGATCCCCGAGCAGGCCGTGGATGCAACGGGAACGGTGGTGTTTACAGGAGCCGACGTCCAAATGGGCCAGGAGGTCTTCCTCAAGTACGGTCTCATGGAGCACGGGACGCTGTGGGGCCATGGGGCCTACCTGGGTCCCGATTACAGCGCGGAGTACCTGCACAGGCTCAGCGAGGTGACCCTGGACACGATCGCGACCGAGAAATACGGCAAACCCTTTGCGGATCTCTCGCCGGACGAACAGAGCATCGCGTCTGCGCGGACGGTGACGGCGCTCAAGGAAAACCGGTACGAACCAGCCTCGCGAACTCTCCGACTCTCGTCAGGCGAGGTGGCTGCCTACCGCAAACAGCTTCCCGAATGGAGCGAGTACTTCACCAGGAAGGACGCCGCTCCCGGGCTACCAGCCAACTATATTCGGAATCCCGCGGAGCTTAGAGTTCTGACCGCCTACTTCGCCTGGGCGGCCTGGGCCACAACGGCGAATCGCCCTGGGAAGGACTACTCATACACCAACAATTGGCCCTACGAGCCCATCGCGGGAAACCGTCCTTCCACCGAAGCCTATGTTTGGAGCGCCTTGAGTCTCGTCACCCTCCTGTCAGGGCTGGGCTTGATCCTCTTCGTCGTTGGCAAGTTCGACTACCTGGGCTGGAAGGGCGAGAGCGCTGGCTCCCACGTTATGCACTCTGCTCCCTCTGCTTTGAAACTCACGCCCAGCCAATGGGCTACGGGATGGTACTTCGGCATCGTGGCCCTCCTGTTTCTGGCGCAATCGTCCCTGGGAGGTGTGCTCGCCCACTATCGGGTGGAAACAGGAGGCTTTTACGGGCTCGACATCGCCCGCTGGCTGCCCTACACTCTGGCGCGCACCTGGCACCTCCAACTCGCCATCTTCTGGATCGCGACGGCGTGGGTGGGCGGCGGCCTTTTCCTGGCGTCGTGGGTGGGTGGGGAGGAGCCCAGACACCAGCGGAGCGGCGTCTACGCACTCCTCTGGGCGCTGGTGGTGGTGGTCGCCGGCAGCCTGGCAGGCGAGTCCCTGGGCATCAACGACAAGCTGGGGCAGTTCTGGTTCTGGTTCGGTCACCAGGGTTCCGAGTACCTGGACCTGGGGCGGGTCTGGCAGTACCTGCTGGCAGCCGGTCTCCTCTTCTGGCTGTTTCTGATGTTTCGGGCGCTGAAGCCCGCCTTCAAAAGCCCTGACAAACGCGAACTCTCCTCGCTCTTTCTGTACACGGCCGTGGCCATCCCGGTCTTCTACCTGCCCGCGATGTTCTATGGCCCTCACACCAACTTCGCCGTGATCGACAACTGGCGCTTCTGGATTATCCATCTTTGGGTGGAGGGGTTTTTTGAACTCTTCGCGACGGTGCTGGTGGCCATCATGTTTCACCAGATGGGCGTGGTCAGCACGAGGACCGCCACGCGCCTGATCTACCTGGATGCCATCTTGTATCTCAGCGGCGGGATCATCGGCACAGGCCACCATTGGTACTTCACAGGCCAGGGAACGCTCAACATGGGCCTGGCGTCGTGCTTCTCCGCACTGGAAGTTGTGCCTCTGACGCTCCTGACTCTGGACGCCTGGGATTTCATCAAGCTGCGTAAGGCGCAGTGTTCCGCGTGCGGCCACGATCTGGCGTGGGGCCAGAAGTGGTCCATCTACTTCCTCATGGCCGTGGGTGTCTGGAACTTCGTCGGCGCGGGGATCTTCGGTTTCCTGATCAACCTGCCGATCGTGTCGTACTTCGAGGTGGGCACAACGCTCACCCCCAATCACGGACACGCCGCAATGTTCGGCGTCTTTGGGATGTTGGCCCTGGCAGTCCTGGTCTTCTGCCTGAGGGCCATGCAATCCGACGGCACATGGCAGGGGACGGAAAAGCTCATCCGGGTGGGCTTCTGGGGCGCGAATGTGGGCCTCGCGCTCATGATCGTCCTGGATCTGTTCCCCGCTGGAGTAATCCAGCTCTGGGATTCCGTCACCAACGGGTATTGGCACGCGCGCCGCCTGACATTCCTGATGGGCGGCGCCTACCACAAGCTGGAATGGCTGCGCATGGTGGGAGATATGGTTTTCCTCTTCGCCGGCGCCGTGCCCATCACGCTTGGCGCGTTGCGCAGTGTGTGGAAAAGGGATCTCTCGCCCACGGCGTGAAGGCGGTTAGGCGTTCGTCCGGCGCGCGGTGTTTCGGCCGACACCGCAAATGGGCGGCGATGCTCGAGAGACAGCGTGCCACCGATTGACCGATTCGAGCGAGCCGTGGCTTCGGTCACTGGCCGGCCTTTTGCCTTAGGATTCCATTGGTCGGGGCGGGGCGATTTGAACGCCCGAGCCCCTGCGCCCAAGGCAGTTTCCGGCGCCTCTCGAAAACCACTTGTTTTCAACTGCTTAGGTTTCAAGCAGATACGGGCATCTTGTTGAAGTCTGTTGAGCCCTGTTGAACTCGGATGCACTGGGCAGCTACATCTCTATCTACATCAGATGAGGATCTCGACGCCGATGGATGCCCTCCTCGGCCGCATCTCGATCCAACCAAAAAGTTTGCTTTGGTAGACCGTGCATTCGCTGCATGCGCATCCTGGTTGCAACGATGACCGGCGCACGCGGCCACTATGTGCAGATGGTTTCCCAAAAGAGGCTGACGGGCAGCGGACCGAATGGGCCACGGACGCCGATCTGCCGTGTTTACAGCAGTTCACGACGCAGCCAGGCTTGGGCAAAGCGGATTTCGTGTCGAACGATGTGAACGCTGCGCCCCACTGCCTCGGCGATCTCTTCGGCCGTCAGACCGCCGAAATACCGCATCACAATGACATCGCCGAGCCGCGGGTGTTCGCGGCAGAGTCCTTCGATCGCCTGGTCGAGGTCCGTCAGATCCACGCGATGCGGCGAGCCGGCCACTTCCATTTCGACAGCGGCGTCCCAATCCACCCGCAGTTCATCGCCGCCACGCCGGGCAGCGCCGCGGGCGCGCGCGTAGTCCACCAGAATCTGCCTCATGACACGGGAGGCGAGCGCTACGAAGTGGGCTCGCCCGGCGAATTGCGGAGGCGCGTTGCCGAAGATCTTCAGGTAGGCCTCGTTCACCAATGCCGTCGGCTGCAGAGTGTGGCCGGACCGTTCGCGGCTCAGATGTTTCGCGGCGATTCGGTGAAGCTGGGTGTGGACCAGCGACATTAGCTCGTTCGTTGCTCCGGCGTCGCCAACCCGCGCGCGCTCGAGCAACTCGGTAATCTGGGTTTCGCTTCCCGGCACCGCAATTGCTATTATCACAGGCTGAGCGACAATCGCGGTAAGCTCGATGGACTTGGACATACAGGCCGTATTTCGTGAGGTCGCCGATCTCACGCCGGACGAGCGGAATCGGTATTTCGAGCGGGTGCACGTTCCGCCCGAGGTGCGCGCCGAAATCGCTTCGCTCTGCCAGTTCGACCGGCGGGACGAGCGGCTAACGGACTGCATTGCCGACGTCGCAGCGGCGGTTCTGCACTCGGACGCTGCACCCGTGGCCGGCAACACCTACGGCGCCTACAAGCTGGTGCGCGTGCTCGGGACCGGCGGCATGGGAACCGTGTTCCTGGCCGAGCGAGCGGATGGCGAATTAATTCATAAAGTCGCGATCAAATTCATCCGCAGCGCGTTCGACCGCTCCGAGATTCGGGAACGCTTCCTGCGGGAGCGGCAGATTCTGGCTTCGCTGAATCATCCCGGCATCGCACGGCTCTTCGATGCCGGTCACGCGGCGGCAGGGCAGCCGTATCTGGTGATGGAGTACGTGGAAGGCATTCCGCTGGATCAGTTTGCGCGGGGCCTCGATTTGCGGAGCACGTTGCACCTGATTCTGCAGGTATGCAGCGCATTGGCATACGCCCACCGCAATCTGGTGATTCATCGCGATCTGAAGCCTTCCAACATTCTGGTTGACAGTGCGGGGCAGGCGAAGCTGCTCGATTTTGGAATTGCCAGGATCGTGGATGAAGACGCGGCCAGCCGGCCGGTGACAGAACGGCTGTTGACTCCGGAGTACGCCAGCCCGGAACAGGTGCGAGGCGAGGCGCAGACCACGACGACGGATGTGTATTCGCTGGGGGTGGTGCTGTATCGCCTGCTGACGGGACGCTCGCCGCATGCCCGCGACGAAAGAACCGGTTCGGCACCTGTGGAAACTGTCATCTGCTCCATTGACCCGCCGCCGCCGAGTCGCGTGAATCGGACGGTGCCCCGCGACCTTGATTGTATTGTCGCGAAGGCGCTTCGGAAAGAACCCGAACTGCGGTACGCCGGGATGGACGCGATGGGTGAGGATCTGCGCGCGTTCCTGGAATCCCGGCCGGTTCGCGCCCGGTCCGGGAGCGCGTGGTACCGGACGCGTAAGACGCTGCGCAGGCATTGGCTGCCTGCATCGGCGCTGGCGGCGGCGATGATCTTTCTCTCGGCCGGAATTTATGTCGCCAACCGGCAGCGGTTGATCGCGCAGCAGCGGTTCTCGCAGCTCCGGCAACTGGCGGATACGCTGCTCCGGCTGGATGAGGATTTGTACGGGCTGCCTGGCTCGACCAGGGTTCGGCAGAAAGTGGTCGCGGCTTCCATGCAATATCTGGAAGGTCTCAGCGCGCAGGCGCACAACGACCGCGATCTCAATCTCGATCTGGCGAACGGCTATCTTCTGCTGGCCCGCGTTCAGGGCGTGCCCGCGTATCCAAATCTGGGCCAGTACGGCGAGGCCGACAAGAGTCTGCGGAAGGCGGAACGATTCGCTGCGGGTGCGGGAGCAGACAAGGGAAACCTCGACGCGTTGCTGCTCGCCGCGGAAGCGAACCAGGACCGCATGATGATCGCCGACACGGAGCAGCGGCAGGCAGATGAAGTTGACGAGGCGCAACGTTGTGCGGCCCGCGTCGAGCTGTTGATGCGGAATCCGGCGGTAACAAAGGACCAGCTCCACGGGTGCGCTCAGTTACTCGCCAACGTGGCGCTCGCGGATTCCAATCTCCATCGCTATGACGATGCGGTTCGCTGTGCCCGCCAGGAAGTGGAGCTGGCGCGTTCGGCCGGAGCGTCCCCCGATTATCTGATCGGCGGAATGGGGGTGCTGGCAAACGCGCTACGCTGGTCCGGCGATTTGGAAGGGGCGCTCAGGGCCATTACCGACGCGCGGGCTCTCGCCGAAAGCACGGCTTTCAGCAATGAAACCGAAAGAGCGAACGTGCTGTACGGAGTCCTCAACAGGCAGGGCATGATTCTCGGAGGCTACGATTCGATCAGTCTGGACCGGCCCGCGGATGCGGTCGAAGCTTTCCGGAAGGCTTACGAACTGATGGACCGGCGGGCATCGCAGGACCCGAACGATGCCACCAGCCGCGACCGGATGGCTACCGTCGGCAGAGAAATGGCCGACCTTCTGGTGGACACCGATCCCGCGCGGGCAATAGAGATTTACGATCATTCGCTGGCCCGGCTGCGGGAGGTGAAGGCCGCCCGGCGGGGTTCCCGCGACGAGGCACTGACTCTGGCGAGGTCTTCCTATGCCTTGCGGCGCCTGGGCCGTGCGGGCGAGGCGGGCGCTCGCATTGAGGCGGCCCTCGCACTGCTTCGCGCCACCAAAGACTATCCCGCGTCCCAGGTCACTCTCGGCCGTGAGGCAGAAACAACCATCCGGGCGCTGGCGGATCAGGAAGCTGCCACCGGCCGGCGCGCGCAGGCACTCGCAACGTATCGTGACCTGCTCGAAAGAGTTACGGCGTCCAAACCGGATCCGCAGGGGGATCTGCGGCAGGCGAACGATCTATCGCGCATTTTTCTCGCCATGAGCCGGCTCGCGCGGCTCACCGGAAACAGCTCGGACGCGGAGTCCATCGAGGCCCGCCGTGTGGAATTGTGGCGCTCCTGGGAGCACAAGCTGCCCCGGAATCGTTACGTCCAGCGGCAGATCGGCGCTTCTGCCCGACCGCCCGCCTGAAACCGCGCAACGGGCGGCGCGGTGCGCGTTCCATTGGGCAGCGCACGGCGCGCCCCACACGAAGGTACTATACGTTCGGTTAGTTTGACCCCGCGAAAATCTTCGCTGCTCGCCGCTAATTCTTCCCGGTTCTCACGCAAGTAGAGTTAACGGCAAGTGTGGAACCGCATTTCGCCGCGAAGGAGGCAGACATGCCTATAGAGCTAACGGCGGATCCCCGCACCGGGGCCGGCGCAAGGTTGAGGAAAACCCGGTGGGCCGTGCTGGCCCTGGCGTTCACGGCAAGTGCGGCAGCGGCAACACCCGACTCCAACGCCATAATGGGCTTCGAGACTCCCGCCGGCTGGATGGCCAGGGGCGTCTTCACAACCACGGCAACATCGACCACAACGCGCACTCAGGGCGCCTCTGCGTTAGCGGTGAAAGACGGGTTTCTCCTGACGACATTGACGAGCCTGCCCGTGGCCTCCACCGCTACGGCCCTCACCGGCATCGGCACCAGCGGGGCGACTTTCGAGGTAGACGTTCAGCCGCCGCCCGTGCGGGACAACGACTTCGACGACAGATTCGAAGGCTCCATGCTGCTTCTCATCAGTTGTCCTTCGCGACGGCTGCCAGCCGAGGTCGTCGGTACTGTCGACCTCCGCACGCTCCGTTCTGGCACTTACAACACCGTGAAGTTCCCGATCGCCAAAAGTATCCAAAGCGCGCTCGCGGGAGCCAGTTTCAACGACCTCACCTTCCAGTTCGCGCTGAGCTGGCAGCTCACCAATGTTGGAAAGCTGTACCTGTTCGACAACCTGCGAGTCAATTCCGCTCCCGTCGTGACTGCAACCGCATCCACGAAGCCGCCGCCGGGGTACGGAGGTTCGGTCACGCTCGACGCATACGGAGGCAGTGGGTCGCCGGGCTCGCAAACGTTCCCGATTGGCCCGATTCAGGTCCCCGAAGACTTCCATCTCAAACAGGGCACGGCAGGCGCCGGAAGCTCGGTGAAGCTGGAGCTGGGGCTGGACGGAACTCCGTCGTTCACATGCACCTACCTTCCCGATCCAACCGACACCACGGATAGATCCTACGTCTTCTCGTCGTGCACCGGCGGAACCCATCCCGGCGATCTGGTCAGCTCGAACTGGGTGCTGCTGGCGATCGTGAACGGCAACAGTTCGATGAGGGTGCGGGCGCAGTTGGCCGCGAATCCAATGGGCAGCCAACTGGGCAGTGGCCTGCTCCCGCCCATGCCCACGTTCTGGGGGGACTTCGACACCTGTGTGCCGGCTCCACACGCCGGGACCTTCCTGACCGCGTCCCCCAGTTGCACGAACCAACTGGCGGAAGCAAATAAGATTGTCACCGCCTACTTCAACAAAGTGCAGAACGCTAACGTGGCGCCCAACTGGATTGTGACCCCCGCGCCCGATTACGCCACCCATCAAGGCATTGGCGCGCCGGTCAGTCTCCTGCCCGTGGGCGGTGGCGGCGGTTCCTCGGGTAGCACGACGACGTTTCCTTTCAATCAGTCCGGTCATATCAACCAGGGCGGCAGCTTCGATGCCTACTGGGAGTTGAGCGGCAACCTGACTGACGCGTTGCCGCTCGGCACCGATCAGGCGACAACGTCGGTGGATGCACGGTTCGGCACGCACGTGGTTCTGTTCGGCGACGATGCCGATATCTTTGACATCGAGGCAGCGCTCAGCACGGCGACCGCCGAAAGCTACCCCGTGGTGCAGGGCCCCATTGCGACGGGTTTGATCACGTCATATTTTGGAGGCGAGCAATTCCCAACCGATTGCTGCAGTTTTAACGCCGGCACAATCAACCTCAGTCCAAGCCATGAGAAAGACTTTGATCTGCCGCCCATCTCGATATGGATATTTGACGTCACCACCGGGCTTACCGTCACCGGCGGCTTCAACCTGACCGGTACCGTCCAGCCCAACGATCTCAACGTTGTGTTCACGCCCAGCGTCGCGGTTGGGGCTCATGTTCAGGGCTCCATCAGCATTATCGTCGCTTCGGGCGGACTGGACGTCAACGTTGCTCTCGCCGCCGTCCAGGCCCCCATGACCGCCAACCTGGCCTGGACGTTCAGCGAAGATCCGGCCACCTGCGCAGCCAAGACCAGCGGCGACTTCAACCAACAACTGACCCTGAGCTCCGGCGGCGGCGAGGTGGATTTGGTGGCTACCTTCGGTATCTGTCCCCTCTGCCACGACGAGTCTTACACGTTGTTTAAATGGGACCCGATTGTGAGTCACACCTGGACCTTGTTCGACGATCCCCTCACCGGGACTCACCCGCTTCCGGTTTCCGACTGCACGAAGCCGCTGAGCGTAACCATAGAGTCGCCGGCGGCGGCTGGCGCGACTTTCCCCACCGGTCTTCCGGTGTCGCTGTCCGGGGTGGCCTTTGTGCAAGGAGGGTCGGAAGTGCCGTGCGGCGATCTTACGTGGACGTTTACTCCCACTTCGGCATTGTTGCCGCCCGTGACCGGCTGCACTCCGACAGTAACGTTCCCCACGCCCAGCGGAACGAGCGCGACCTGGACCGTCAATCTCAGTGCGGCGGAATCGTTTGCAAATTCTGGCGGAACCATCACGGAAACCGGCTCAGCGACACCGGTGCAGGTGACGGTCACTACACTCAGCGGTGGAGTGTACGTCACTCAACTGACGGACTCGGACAATAATGTGTACCCGCTTTGTACCCCGGCCTGCAGCAATAACCTCTCCATCCTCGTTGGCGTCAACGACATTCGCACGTACGTCATCCAGGGATTGGTGAACGGCGGCGCAGGAACACTTTCCACAACCTTCACCGTGACGGATGTTTCGAACAACACCACAACGCTCACCACGACGAATCCCGCAAGCTCAACGCCTTCCGCGGCATGGACGCCCACCGTCTACACCGTCGGCACGCCCCCCTTTACCAGCCAGGAGCAGACGGGCACGTATACGATCACGATGACGACGACTGCCAACGGCAGCCCGTTCGCATCCACGGTCACGACCGTGAATCTCTTTATTCTCGAGTGACCGGCAGAAGAGCATTTCATGACCATGGCAAACGTCAGAACGGTCCGTATACGCCTGACGGCGGCAATTGCAGTGTTGATCGCTGGCGCGCCAGCAGGGCTTGCCGCAACGGCGAGCCGCACGGCCGGCGATCAACGCTCGTGGACCCTCGACTTCCGCGCTCGGCTCGAACAGCCAGGAGGCCGCCAGCCGGTTGAGGTCAGGATCGAGGGTGACCTGGTTTCGACCATTAGCGCGGTGCGTCCTGGAGAATACGACGCGGCCATCGAAATCGCCCGGGCGCGGGTTGTTGGCGAAGGCGGACCGGGCGTGCAAGCAGGGGCCGGCGAAGAGTTGCGCCACCGCATGGAGCGCCGCTTCTGGGCCACCTATAGGGACGATGGCACGCTGCTCGTGGTTCATTTTTTCCAGGATGTCGGTCCCGGCGATCGCAACGTGCTGCAGTTGATCCTGAGCGAAACTCAATTCGTTCGGCCGGTCTCCGCCGGACCCGTGTGGACCGTGATCGAGCGCGACGGCGCCGGAAGTTACCTGGCAATCTATCAGCAGGTCGCATCGAACGCCGTGCTCAAGCGTAAGCTGAAGTACGTCGAAACCAGCGGCGTTGCAGGAGCGCCATCCGGCGCACTCCACGTTGCGCTCGATGGGTCTGAACTTCGCTTTGCGTTCGATGCGCAGGGCGAAGTCACGGCTCTCGATGGAAGCAATCGCGTGAAGATCGAGGCGCCTGTCGCGAACGCCGATCAAATCAGCGCGTCGATGGAGGTTCATCTCACTAACCTTCGGAGGAGCCGTGCAGATGGCCTGATTGGCAGCCTGGCTGCCGCGCTGCCCAACGTGGCGAGTCTGCCAGTGGTGACGCACCAGGTGGACCCGGAGGTGGCCCGCAGGCAACGCGATGAGCAGTTGCTTGACGGCCAGTCGACGGAATCCTTGCTGAATGCATCGTTCACCGACACCACGGATGCAACGCTGGCAGACCGCCTGGCAGCGCTTTTCCGGCGTCGCCCTGAAGCTGCGCGCGCAGCTCTCGTTTTGTTGCAGGCACATGGCCGGCAGACGCGAATCACCGACGCACTCGGAAGAGCGGGGTCGCCGGAGGCTACGGCCACGCTGGGCCGCCTTGCGCGAGAGAGGTCGGGATACACTCCGTTGCGAGTTGACGCCCTGATCGGCCTGGCCATGGCAGAGCATGGCTCGATCGAGTCGATGCACATCGCGGCGGGTCTTCTGGATGACGCCGACCCCGCGGTTGCGTCCGCGGCCCGAATGGTGGCTGGTGCTCTTGCCCGGGCGAGTCGCGCCGAGCACCCCACGGAGGCGGACGCGATCGACGCCGCTCTCATTGAGCGGTACAAATGTGCCGCGGCGGAGAGAGACCTTGCGAGCGTTCTCGCCGGGCTCGGAAACAGTGCGAGTCCGGCGGCTGCCGCCCTCATCGAAGAGGCCTTGCGCGATTCTCGTCCGGCCGTGCGGGCAGTAGCGGTTCGCGCTCTGCGCCTGACACAAGGGCCCGAGATCGACGGCCTGCTGTCCCAGACGATCGCTAGCGACTCCGATGCAGGCGTCCGCGCGGGCGCGATTTTCGCGGCCGGCTTTCACTACCCATTCGACTCTACGCTGGGCAACGCGGTTCTGCAGGCGGCCCGAACAGATCCCGCGGATTCGGTCCGGAGCTCAGCCGTCACACTGCTCGCCCGTACCGCTGGCAAGTCGGCGCAAATCTCCGAAACTCTGGCGTGGATCGCGGCCAACGATACCACGCCCGGAATACGCCGAAAAGCTCGCGAAGCGCTCGGATCGAGCGGCGCTCCGGCGAAGCAATAGAGCCTGATTCCGTGTTGCTCGGGGCGCGACGCTTTGAACACCCGCTCCCTTACGCCCAGGCCATTATCGCCTCGTCGCCGGCCAGACTGCGATTCATCTACGCCGGAGCTACCTGCCCCGTTTGCAGGTGGTCGCCTTCGTCATGCAGTCCGATCAATCTCCCAATAAAATCCGTTGGTCACAGCAATCACACACGGAGAGTTCGTCGGGACTGCTGTCGATCATGTAGCTGGTCGTTACCTCAAGGTTCAACAATCCGGACCTCGGAAAGCGCGGCCAGGCTCGCTCTGCACGAGTGACCTCCTGTCTTTTAGGGAGGTGATCTATCTGTAAGCCATTGAAAACAATCATGCGATCCACTGTGCCCAAGGCAGTTTCCGGCGCCTCTCGAAAACCCCTTGTTTTCAACTGCTTAGGCTTCAAACAGATACGAGCATTTTGTTGAAGTCTGTTGAGCCCTGTTGAAACCGGAGGCGCCGGGCAGCTACATAATGATCTACAGGTGCATTGCGCCACCTCGGGCCAGTAGTGCCGGTGACGGAGGCCGTCCAAGCGGGGACTGGAACATCACGGACGCGTTTTGACGTCGCTGTTCAACCCCGCGGTGCTCCGGTGCATGTTCTTCCAATGCGTCATGAAACTCCCCAATCGAATCTCACAGACGCGGTGGATGGAATCCTCACCGGCAAACGTTACCTGATTCATGATCGCGACCCGCTGTTCACCGCGCAGTTCCTGAGCATGCTCGCCGATCTCGGCGTGAAATCCGTCAGGTTGACGCCACGGTCACCGAATCTGAATGCACACGAGAATGGATGATCGGCTTCAGAGGAGAACGGGCGATCGGTATCGCATAGAATCCGCATGCCAACATCGTGATCATGTCACGTGTTTGCAACCGACGCGCGAGCCACCCCCGGAGAACTTGAGGTCCGGGACAATTCTGTACGAGCCCCGCAAACTCGTGAACAGATTGTAACGAATGATGTACCAGACAGCGGCAATGCCGTCGGCCGTACCGATCTTCTTGCCCTCGGCATAAGTGCGTCCGTGATAAGAGATGGGCACCTCGTATACCGCGCACCCCAGCTTCGCCACTTTCGCGGTCACTTCAACCTCGCAGCCGAACCCGCGTGCGCTGATCACCATTTCGCGAACAATGTGGCCGCGAAACGCTTTGTAACCCGTCTCAACATCAGTCATGTTCATGCTCGTGAACAGGTTCGACAGAAACGTCAGCGCCTTGTTCGCCAAAAAATGATAGAAACAGAGCACGCGCGCCGCGCGCCGCCTCAGGAAGCGCGACCCGTACACCACGTCCGCTTCGCCCCGCAGAATCGGCGCGATTACACCCGCAATCTCGGCCGGGTCGTATTCGAGATCGGCGTCCTGCACAATCACGATGCTGCCCTGCGTCAGCGCAAAACCAGTCTTCAGCGCTTCCGCCTTGCCGCCGTTCCTGGTGTGATGCGTCACACGAACCACTCCGGGGTGCAGCCACGCCAACTCGTCGGCGAGTCGACCGGTGGAATCCATGGAACAGTCGTCGACGATAATAATCTCCAGCAGACCGGGAACCGCAAGCAGGCGCTGTACGACGCGCGCGAGGGTTGCCGCCTCATTGTACGCTGGCACAACCACGGAAAGAACTCCGGCGGCGCCGCTCATACCAGGGTTCGTTGTCTGCCGGCCGGATATCTGATGGAGTGTCATCGGGATTTCTCCACCGCCGGGGTTCCGGGCACGGTGAGCTCGCGGATAAGATCGGAGTGCTCGCGGCGCGGGCCGGTGATCTCGATGGCCTGCTGGAGGGCGCCTCGGGCTTCGTCCAGGCGGCCTTGGTCTTCCAGCACCAGCACCAGGTTGCGGCGTGCCTGGACGAGCGTGGGGTTGAGCTCGGCGGCCCGGCGGATAAGCGGTTCGGCTTCGCGCGGGCGGCCTCGGGAGGCGAGCGAAGCACCAGCGTCGTTCAGCTTCGCGGCGATGGGCTGCGGTTCGCCGCCACGCTGCGCTACGTGGTTGAACTGCGCCAGCGCACCGGCGTGGTTCTCTTCGCGTATCAGCGTCAGGGCTGTGTCTGCGATCTCCGTGTTGTTCGATCCCAGGCGAATCGCAATGGCGGTCTCCGTCGCTGCCTGTTCCGGTCGGCCGGTCCGAAGCAGCAGACTGGCGAGATTGTTGCGGTATTCATGATTGCCCGGAGCAAGATGGATCGCGGCACGGAGTTGAGATTCGGCTCGATCATAATCGCCTTTTTCGACCAGCACCTTCGCGAGATTCCCGCGCATGTAATCGCTATCCTCAACGAGACCCGCGAGCACGGCGAGCAGTGCACAGACCACCCACATCGCAGGTTTTCGCCATCGCGGATGTTTGCCGGCCCACTCGACTGCCAACGGAGCGAAGGCGACGATGATGCCGATCGTCGCGATGTGCATAAACCGGTCGGCGATGGGATTGCCTTCCCGCCTGGATGAGCCCGAAGTTCGGCCGCAGCGCGACGGGCTGGTCAGGATAGGCTGAATTCCCACCTCTTGATCATAGCCGAGGGACACGCGTCGGGAAGAAGACCACGAGCCTATCGATGCGCGTGGCGGTCCGAAAACCCGCGTAGAGCTGTAGCCGCTTTAGATCGCCGACACAATCAAGACATGCAATGGCACACGGATGTGCGTCGATTGGTTGCGAGTATCGGGCAGAAGCGTTCTGTACGCCTGTGTGGATGAACCCGACTTCGGGCTTCCTGTCGCGCAACAGTGCTTGAAGAGGATACTCCAGTTGCAGGTTCGTTATATCGATTCCGACTACGCCGCAGTTCGAACTGCCGAGGAGGGCAACTGCCTTCCAGTACGAAGCCTGGCTGTTCCATTGACTCATGTCCGCGAAGTACTGAACGCTCCTGGGTGTGTGGAGAACGCTCATCGGCCCCTGGAGCGGCCGGACCCAGTTGTCAAGCAGCGGAAGCCTGGCGTTGCTCAACAGAAACAGGCAGATCAAAAGCTGAACCAACTGGGTCGACCATCGCCGGACCGGTCCCAATGCGTGTCCGCCGATTTCGCCGATCGCGCCAGCAAGCGGCGCGCCAAGGACGAACAGCGGAAGTAAGAGCCGGGCCATGAACGGCTGCCATTTAAGATAAGCGCAGAAAGCGACAAATGCGCAGAAAAGTGCGAGCGCATACAGCGGGCGCTCGCACTCGCGGCGGCGAAGTGCTTGCAGAATTAGAAAACACAGGATCGCCAGACTAATGGCGAAGTGCCAGCCATTCGGCGCATTGGCTTCGTGGTTAGCGTTCCGGGGAGACGCAAAAGAACTCCATCGCCAAGTGGTCCCAGGATCGTTAACATCGATGCCTAAACGCTCGTGCGCTTCCAATACGAAGTGGTAGACGCCCTCATTCCACGTGGCACTACGGGCGCCCAGTTGCTCGGAGAGATTCCGCAACATGTTCGATACGGTCTCTTTCCAGCCAAATGTCTCGTTCCGCCAACGAAAAATCCCATCGCCCTGGGCTGAATCAAAACCCATGATCGACGCACTCAATCCGTAATTCCGGACATATTGGGGCACGTTGAGGGCGAGGCCGCCGGTTACGGCGATAAGAGCGCCAGCCGCGAGTCGCCTTCGAGACGTGCCTGCCCGAGCGAGGAAGACTGCAGCGATAGGCCAGGGAGCGAAGAGATAGGCAGTCGCTTTCGTGAGTAGGGCCAGACCGAGAGCCGCGCCGAGGAACAGAGCGTCGGCGAGGCGATGAGTTTTGGTGAAGCGGAGCGCGAAATAGATTGCGGCAACGAGCCACATTGCCAACCAGTAGTCGTTCTTGGCTCCGGAACTCGCCAGGATCCCGGCCGGGAGGGTCGCGCAGAAGAGGGCCGCTATTGCCTGCGCCCGTTTTTCGGAACCAAACATCCGGGCTACCGACAAGACGGCGACGATGCTCGCAAGTGATGCGAACCACTGCACGAAGTTGACCAAATGATCGCCTCCCGAAAGCACGTAGGTGTGCAGCATCGTGTATTCTGCCAACGGCTGTAACATGATCTGGTTGAGGTACTGCGTCGGAAAGAACCGCACACTCGATTCTTCCGCCCAGTAGACGACGCGGGGCATGTGATAAGCCATGGCGTCGGCGCTGTTCGGCGGGCTGAAAGCGGCAGTCACCGCGGTGAGCGTTAGTACTACAACGATGCCGGCCGAACAGATCAGTACGACGGGATCGATGTCCAGAGAGATTGGGGAGAGGCGGAATCGTTGCCTTATAGCAAAAACGAGCGCTATCGAAAGAACTGCGCTCCAACACAGGATCAGCGGACCGCGCCGAATCGCGTCGAAGGCGCCGAGCGACTCCGTAATGACGGTGAGGGCCACGCCAAACAGGACGAGCGCGCGCAAGAACCGATCACGAAGTCCTTCACCATGGACGGCCACCATCAACCCGCTAAAGACTGTCAGCAGCAGGCAAGCCGTCATCCAGTTGGGTCCGGGCAAGCGGTGATCCCAACGCCAGTACAGGAGTGCCGCGGGGGACAGACAGGCCACGAAGACCGCCGCCCTGGTCCAGCGGCTGGTCAGGAAAGGCTGAATTCGCACCTCTCGATCATAGCGGAGGGACACGCGGCGGAAGCCGCTGCTGCTTTGAGTTGGGCAAACCTACAACGGAGACCTCTGAACGCGGCAGCCCTCCCGTGACCGTCACGACGCTACCGATATCCCCAGGGATAGCGCGGCTCTTTGACGCGAAATGCCCAGCAAAGCGATTGCCGTCTGACGGATCGCCTCGGTTGAATCCGGGGTGCCACTTGCCGCAGGCGGCTGGACCGAGTCCGCTGGCTGCCCAGGGCAACGGAAGACTCTCGGGAACCGTCGAAGACGCAGCCGCTAAGGTCATACCGGGTGCACATGTGACGCTCTCGCTACGGAAATGGGCGGGTATCTACTCTTCCACTGCCACTTCCCGCGCGGGTACATTGCTTTTCTCCGCTTTGAGGCCCTCCGTTTACGACCTCACCGTGGAAGCTCCTTCTTTCGCGAAGCACGCGCTGAAGAACGTCAAGGTCGATCCGGTCGTGCGCATGGCGCGGGAGAATCCTTTCTGGGGCGCGCCGAAGATCCACGGTGAACTGTTGAAGCTGGGCATCGTGGTGTCCGAACGCACCGTCTCGCGCTACCTGGCCCGCCGCACTCCAAGTCCCGGTGACGCCATTCAGCGCTGGCGGGCATCCACGCCCGCGTGGAGTCCTTGCCGCGGTTGGGTGGACTGCATCGTCGAGACCTCTGGAAGGCAGCGGCCTGAACCGCCATTGTTGCTGACGAGATCGGCCCGCAACACAGGGGGCGTGTGCGACGAAGTCTCCTTTTGCGATTTGTGAGAATATATTCTCGCGGTGCCCGGCGGAGTTTTCTCGTGCCTGCCATCTCAATGCTCTGAGGACGCCCGGAACGCCGGCGCGTGCTGATTGTAACAACGCGATTAACATCAGAACACTCGGGCCTGGACGGGCTTGTGGCGAAGGACAGGGGTCGTGTGCCGGGGCCTCTGTGCGTCGGCAACTCGTCATAAGAGCGAACATTGACGGTGGATGATTGGCATCTGTGTGCGTTATTCTCCTTACTTTGGCTCGTCGACTTTTGTGGCGAGCCGGGCCGCGGCCGAAAGAACTACACAGAGAAACACAGCAGCAGAAAGAACGGCCGAGCCAGGAAACCACCAGCGCACACCCTCAAGCCCAATCTGAGCCAGCGCTGGTCGCGACCACGCGTCTTCAGTAATGAAGAAGAACGCTAACAGGGTCCAAGTGATCAAGAGGATCCACGCGGAAGCAAGCAGAACCGGCCTCTCCAGCCTCTTACAGAACGGCAAGAGGAAGAACAAGCTCGTGAGCACGAAACCCACGGCCCGCGAAGGCGAAAACTGTACACCACCAGCGCGTTAATACCCCGGGCGTAACGTTCGTAATCTGTCGGTGCACAAGGTGGCTCCAATCCCACCAAACCGCCACGGTGACGCCTACCCAAACGGGCAGGAGACGAATCGACTTTTGCATTCTCATTCGTTAGCTCACGGGATCTGGTTACAGGCTTGAAGGTCCTTCTGAAGGGTCTGATTAAGTGCGATGAGCTGGTATCCGTAAGTGATCCCAAGAGTGGAGGCCATCGCCATGACGTTGGGCGGTATGGCCAACATCGCCCCATCGAGGGCGCCCATGAGACACCCGGGGGGCGCGCCCGCTCCGGCACCCACCCCGCTCCAAACAACCAGCCAACCGTTCCGCCGACAGCAGCACCAGAGAGGCAGTCCCCAATCGCTGAAATGACTACAGCCGTTTTCTCCGAATTGGAGAAAACGGCTGTATCTCTATGATTCCATTGGTCGGGGCGGGGCGATTTGAACGCCCGACCCCCTGCGCCCAAGGCAGTTTCCAGTACATTCCGGAAACGCCTTGTTTTCAACTGCTTAGGTTTCAAGGAAATGCGGGCATCCTGTTGAAGTCTGTTGAGCCCTGTTGAACCCGGATGCACCGGGCAGCTACATTTCTATCTACAGTCGGGTGGGGTAGACCCCTCTCCTGAGACAAAAAACTCATAGCTACACCTGCCTCTCGGGTGGACCCATCCTGAGACACAATGCCGTAGCCCGCAGACGCTGACCCGCCCCGAGAGTGGGACGGGAGCTAAGCTGAGATCCAGACTGATTGTGCCGATTGGTGAAGAGTGATGGAATAGTGTTTCAGCCGAACATCCTGGCGGCTAGGAGCCGCCGAGCATCACTCCGGCACGGAGTCTTTATGAGTGACAAGAAAGTTCAATGCGTTCCGGGCGGTCACCAGATCTCGCTTGACAAAGCGTATTGGTGCAGCCAGTGTGAGCACTACATCTGCTATGACCATGCCCGCAAAGGCGTCTTGGTGAACACAGTGAAATGCCCAAAGGGGCACGAAATAGCCAGGGCCCGGTAGCCGAACACGACCTCGCACGACCATGGCGAATGTTAATCTATTGTCCGGGGCGCAGTTTCGCACCGTGGCAACGGAACACGAGAGGTTCGGCCCAAGATGTGTGCGCCCTTTTCGCTGACTAGGCGCAGGAAGCGTTGTTTAAGACGTAGGGGTGGCGTCGAAGGTGTCTGATCCCTTCAAGCTCTTTCGTAGGCTATTGCTTGCGTCCTTCAAGATCGCCGGCTATTTTCTTGCCTGCGTGGCTCAATCTGTCTGGTATCTGGCGCACGGCAAGCCCGAGCTGGTTGGCGACGCTATTGGCTACTTCGGACGAGATAACGAACATGCTTGCTGATCTGTTCAGAGAGAAATAGAGTCTGACGGGATGGAGGCATACCGATGGCAAGAAAGATTATTGGACTTGGCGGCGACGGCAAGCTTGTTCTAAGCCTGCCAGGCGGAAGGATCGAGCCGCTGCCCGCGCCCGACCGTTCGCACGCTTTTCTGCTAATCGACTGCTCCTCCAGCATGTCGGGATCGAAGATCACCCAGGCGACCGAAGGCGCTCTGGCGTTCACCGAGGACGCGCTGAGAAAACAATACTCGATTGGCTTAATCACTTTCGCCTCAAAGGCGGAGATTCTCTGTCCCACTGAGGATAACCTTTCGATCATCGCCTCAAAGGCCCAGAGACTGACGGCCTCCGGGAGCACGAACATGACGGACGGCATCGAAAGGGCCGCCTCGGAATTGAAGGGCATAGCGGGCGTTCGGGCGATCATCATCGTCACAGACGGAATGCCGGATAATCCGGGAACGGCACTGCAGGCTGCCAGGCGCGCAAAGGAATCCGGGATCGATATTATTGCTATCGGCACCGACGACGCCGATCAAGCATTTCTTCGGCAGATCGTGTCACGATCCGAGCTAGCCGTAAAGGTTGCAAGGACTGAGCTGCAAAGTGGAGTTGCAGGAGCTGCGAAGTTGCTCCCTAGTGCGACTCGGGCGAGATAGGAAGGGAGGAGGGCTAGATCCCTGCCACTATGAGCTCAATATCTCTCCTCGAGTCGGCCTCGCAGGAGGAGATGTTCGCCGCTTACTGCCAGCCTATGTGGGAGTATCGCCCTGACCGTCTCCTTGGCATCCCGGGCCGGCTGAAAAGATTTCGCAAGGCTGCGAAGGAAAAGTGGCACGAAATTCAACAGGCGTGGTCTGTGCTCGGCGACCCTGATAAGAGGCGTCAGTATGACGAGGCGTTGAGCGCACTTCGCTGTCAATCGCGGTCGGCGTCGGAGCCGTAGCATGGATGATCTCGGAACATACTATGATGTTCTCGAAATCCCGGAGTCCGCTTCGCAAGAGGATGCTCTCTCCGCCTATCGCAGACTCGTCAAGGAGTATCACCCCGACCGCCTCGTTGGCATGCCGGACCACCTTCAGAAGCTTCGAAAGGATGCCGAGGAAAAATACCTGCAGATTCAACAGGCGTGGTCTGTGCTCGGCGACCCGGACAAGAGGCGTCAGTATGACAACGCCCTAAAAGAACTCCGCGAGGGTCCATCACAGGTCGCATCGCAACCGCAGGCTGGTGCGACCGCGCCTCCCCCGTCTCCTCCACCAGCGCCGCCAACTTCACCCCGGACGCCTCCACCCTCATCTCAAACGGCGTCACAGACGTCGCCGCCCCGCAGCGGTTTTACCTCCGGACATTCGCACGGTGGAACCACCCCCGCCGCGAACGCGGCGGGGGTGAATAAGGGATGCTCCGTAGCGCTGGGCTGGATCGTGTTCTTCCTCGTTCTGGTCCTCGGACAAGCGCTGTTATCTAACGCAGCACGCGGTTCACAGCCACCTGAATGGCTTGCGGTTTTAGTGGTTAGCAGTCTGCTGGTCACCGCCGTGCTGATTGGTGTAGTGGTTACGGGAGTCCTCCGGAAGAAGCGGAAAAGAGCTATCGTTGCCGCTGTTCTCTCCGCTGCCTCGGCAACGACATTATTCATTCTCTTGGGCATTGCGACCCACTCGGAGCACCCGGTCTTGCGTGTTTCTTTGCCAGTCGAGGACAAGCTGGTTGGTGCTTCTTTGGGGTATCCGAATGGGGTCCAGTGGCGGCACTCGCTAGGTGACCGTGGTGCAGTCTTTTCCGCCACCAACGCCAGTCGGATTGAATATCCGGGGCTCATCCCGCCCGAAGGCACCCTGGAATTCTGGATCAAGGTCAACAGCGGTTATAGCTATAGTAACTTCCAACTCAGAACCGACCAAGACGACGCAATGGTCTTTTCAAGCGATGCTCAGGGCGGCGATGTCACTTGGCCGGGAACGACAAAGTTCTCGGTGTCCCGCACCGGCACATTGTCTTATTTTATGGCTACTGCCAGCTACAACAAGCCGCCAGCGTCCGCAACGGAGGCACGGCAAACGAAGTTTCGCTTTGGGGAGTGGCACGCTATGGGCGTCAGCTATGGAAGCCAGGGGCAGTACATCATGCTCGATGGGAAGATCG
This sequence comes from Bryobacteraceae bacterium, assembly GCA_049520275.1. Lineage (GTDB taxonomy): Bacteria > Acidobacteriota > Terriglobia > Bryobacterales > Bryobacteraceae > CAWACP01. Next base: position 8,846 of record JBEKPY010000057.1, on the reverse strand, counting down.
TAGCCGCATCTCCGGGGCGAACGCAGACCTTTGGGAGTGCTGGCGATCATCAAGGGCCTCTTGATATCCCGACGATTGGCGAGACAGTATCGCATTTTTGGGCACATCATCGCTATGAAGGCGGATTCGATGGGATTCTCGCGGCCTTTCGTGTATCGGCGCGACAAAGGGATTGGCTACTCGCACACGGCATCAACGACAAGAATGAGTCGGACATTCGAATCGGGACCGGCTCCAACCGGTCACCCAGCATCTCGGATAAGAGAGAGGTCGCTTGCGACAATCTTTCGCTCCGGCTCTACAATGTGGACGACTACCTCCAAGCATCGCTGAAGAACTCAGCACATGACTCACAACTGGTTCTTGAGGCGACGGAACGGCGGGATACCGGCTTCGTGGATATCAGTTCGGCAACGCAACCGGGCACGAATGTGCTCTCTTTGGAGCTGAAAAACTATCGCGGGGGGTACACATACGGATATCAGTTGCGGAGTGGCGCGACGATTGTCGATCAAGGCGTCTGCGGCAATGTCGGCGTTGTCGGCTGCAATAACAACGATCTGACGCTCGGCACAGTGTTCGTCCACAAGTTTAGCTTCCAGTGTTCCTACTCAGCTGGGCTTGGTCGGGCTGGTTCCAGTACTCGTCCCGATGTCGCTTCTGGTTCCAGCCAGATGGGTAGTCGGGTTGATCTCACACAATCTTCCGGTACCTCGCGAGCGCCACACGACGCTGTTGCAGTTGATAAGGCGTTTAGGGTTGGCAACGGCGTTTCCCAGCCTATTCCGATTTACCGGCCCGATCCTGACTATTCTGAAGAAGCGCGCAGCGCCAGGTATCAGGGAACGGTAATTGTGGCCCTCGTGGTGGACGAGAAAGGCAATCCGCGCGATGTGCGCGTGGTGAAAGCGCTCGGACTCGGACTGGACCAGAAGGCCATCGAGGCTGTGAAGAAGTGGCGTTTCCGTCCGGGCATGAAGGACGGACATCCAGTAAGAGTGATCGCGCAGATCGAGGTCAATTTCCGACTATTGTAGTGCGGACGGAATTGTTCGAGAACCGGAGACCCGCAGAAGCGCTCGAAGTCCGGCCGCGCTTGTTCGCACACGGCTCCATCGATCATGCAGGATCCGCGATCACGTTGTCGGTCGTGATCGGGGTTGGGAGTGTTTGACTCAAAACCTCGGTGGACGTCTGAAAACCGGCCAATGATGGACACCTCAAAACCGGCCAACGGAAACAGCACGCAGGACACTGTTAGTTGTACCGTGCCGCCGGGTCAACCGACAACATTTTCCCGCCACGCGCGGCGGATATCTTTCCGTGGCGCTGCTCGTATTCGCTGATCTGTGAGTGCATCGCTCAGCTCTCCTGCCCTGCCGAAGCCGCAACAGCTTTGGTGCGCCAGCTCCGTGGGCCGCACTTGAGCACGTGCCCGTGATGGAGCAGTCGGTCGAGCATGGCGCTCACCGCCGCCACATCTCCCAGCAGCTTTCCCCAGTCTTCCACGGGACGGTTTGAAGTCAGCAGTGTGCTGGCCCGCTCGTAGCGGCGCATGATGATTTCGAGGAGATCCTCGGGCCGCCTGCCTCACTCTGTTGGTTCCAACGCTAGGAATAGAGCCGTTTCTCGGTGCCACCGAGAAACCATTCTATACAGGTGGAGAGATCATCCGTCCAGTACTCATCAGGAACAATAGAAACGGGCTGGAAGATCTCGATGAGGTTTGGTTCTTTCGCCCGAGGCAAAAGCCAGCTTCCGACGGTGAACGCGAACCGCTCCCAGCTCCCGGTTGCCGGTTGGAGGTTAACTGCCAGTATGTCAAAGTCGCCGAACCGGTAGGGCCGCGTCTTTTCCCCGTTCTTCACGCCGCTCCGGGTCTTCTGGACTTCGACCACATAGACCGTTCTCGGCGGACACTTTAGTGAAGCACGCGACCGGTGTGTGTATTCTTTCGGCGCGCCTTTCTCCTTGCGCTGCAACTTGACCTGAATCCTGACTTGAGCTTCTCCACGCTCGATCAGGAAGTCGTATGACTGGTCTCCGACGATCTTGATCGCGCCCCATCCGTTCCGCTCAAGTTCCGGGAGCAGCCTCTTTTCGAAGATCGCTTCGGCAAGAATCCCGCGGATTCCACGGAGTGTGAGGTCCGAAGAACGAGCGATCGCCGTGAGTATCTCTTCGGCGGTGGTTCGCCATTCCGCTTCGATGGAGTGCAGCGGGACTCGTTCCCGGAGATACGCGAGAATAATGCGTCGCTCTTCCTCGTTCGCTTGTTCGATCAATCGGCAGACTTCGTCCGTCAGTTCGCTCATTTGGGAGGTCTCCCGGCAGGCTCAGGCGAGAACTCCTCGACATCCTTCCGACGAACGAGCAGGCGCCCTCCGATCTTCAGCACCGACAGACGACCCTTCTTTACCAAGAGGGCAATCGCCTGCCGCGACACTCCACGCAACCGTGCTGCCTCGGCCTGCGAGATCCACTCGTCCGGGTCGTCTAAATAGATTGACATTGTCAACCGATTATGATAGCTTCGTAATCGTCGATAATCATATCAACTGATGCCAGCGCATCGCGTGAAGACCCAGCTGAATCCGCTAGACCTCGCCAGCTCTCTCGGCAAGGAGCCCGTCTACCGCACTGCCCGTGGTTCTGCGTTCCTTGGCAACTCGCAAGAGCTTCTGCAACGCGTTCCCGACGGGACCGTCAGCCTAGTCTTCACGTCACCGCCCTACGCCCTGCACTTCAAGAAAGAGTACGGTAACGCCGACAAGCGGGACTATGTCCGTTGGTTCATCCCATTTGCAAAGGAGGTTTTCCGAATCCTGAAGGATGACGGGAGCTTCGTTCTGAACATCGGCGGCAGCTATAACCAAGGCACGCCCACCAGGTCCCTTTATCACTTCAAACTGCTGATCGCGCTCGTGGAAGAAGTCGGTTTTCATCTCGCTCAGGAGTGCTTCTGGTACAACCCAGCGAAGATGCCGATGCCGGCCGAATGGGTGACGGTCCGCCGCATGCGCATCAAAGACTCAGTTGAGTACGTCTGGTGGCTATCGAAGACACCATGGCCGAAGGCCAACAATCTCAACGTGCTGAAGGAATACAGTCCCGATATGATCCGGCTGGCTCGCCGCGGCGTGAAACCGACCGTCCGGCCTTCGGGACACGTCATCCGCCATTCCTTTGATAAGGTCGATGCCGGCGGTGCGATCCCTGCGAACGTCGTCGAGGACGAACTTCCCGATCTTCCGGTTCCAGAAGCCATGCTGAAATTCGGAAACAACGCTGCCAACGACGATTATGCGAAGCGAAGCAAGGAGCTTGGGCTCAAGATGCATCCCGCCCGTTTTCCTGCGTCGCTCCCCGAGTTTTTCATAAAGCTCTTGACTGACCAGGACGACATCATTATCGACCCCTTCGCCGGTTCCAACACGACCGGACTCGTCGCGGAAGGTCTGGGGCGTCGCTGGGTGGCGATTGAGTGTGTTCCCGAGTACGTGGAGGCGAGCAAGGTGCGGTTTGAGCATCCGTCCGACAGGGGAAGCGGAAGGAACGGGCATTCGCAGGCCACCCTGTTCTGAGGACGGCAACCTGTTGGGCTCACTCAGACCAAGCTTTCCTTACCGATTCCTCCAGTTCTTCCTGCCTTGATTTGACCTCGGCGCTATGGTTCCCTTCAACGACCTTAACCGTCTTGCCGAGGATCGCCGCTACGGTTTGGGACTCCCAGGGCCACCCCCGGCGATTGAAGTATTATCGTGACAACCGGACCGAGGTGCAGAAATATGAAGGCGACTGCTGTAGCAATTCGACTGTCCGCCACTGATTTGAGCAATCACTTGGCATGTCGCCATCTCACGACGCTCGACCTCGCGGTCGTAACGAACGACCGGCCTGCGCCTACCTGGCAGTCACCGGACGCTTGGGTACTTCAGGAACGCGGGCTGGAACACGAAAAGGCATATCTCAGCCACCTCGCCGCCGAAGGCGTTTCCATTTGCGACTTACGGGACATTGACGGCGATGAAGAAGCCATCGCCGCAACCCTGGCCGCCATGGAGCGAGGCGTCCCGGCAATCGCACAGGCGACCCTTGCAAGCGGGCGGTGGTTCGGGCGCGCGGACGTGTTGCGAAGAGTGGAACGCCCGAGCAAGTTGGGCAGTTGGTCGTATGAGGTCCATGACTGCAAGCTTGCCCGCGAGACAAAAGCTGCCACGATTCTCCAGTTGTCGCTGTACTCGGAGCTGGTGGAAGCGGTCCAGGGCGTGCTGCCAGAGTCGCTGTATGTGGTTCCGCCGGGTGATGCTTTTCAGCCTGAGCGATACCGGGTTCTAGACTATGCGGCCTATTACCGCTACGTGAAAGCGCGTCTGGACGGTGCCGTGTGCGGAAATGACCGACCGTCCGCAACGTATCCGGAGCCGACGCCGCACTGCGAGGTGTGCCGCTGGCGGCTGGAATGTGACACCGAGCGCAGGAAAGATGACCACCTGTCGCTGGTGGCGGGCATCAGCAGGTTACAGCGTAAGCAATTGGAGGTCTGGGATACCGCGACGGTCGCGGATCTTGCACGTTTTCCTTTGCCAATCCGGGAACGTCCCGCCCACGGATCTAAGGAAGGATACGTCCGCGTCCGTGAGCAGGCACGCGTACAGGTGACCGGACGCGAGCAGCACCGACCTGTTCACGAGATCCTTGAGATCACCGACGAGCACGGACTCTCTCTTCTGCCCGAGTCCTCTGACGGAGACGTATTCTTTGACCTAGAGGGAGACCCATTCGTCGGCGTGAACGGGCTGGAGTACCTGTTTGGCATTGTCTTGGCGGATGCGGCACGAGAACCAAAATACGAATGCTACTGGGCGCTCACCGCGGCCGAGGAGAAGGCGGCATTCAAATGGTACGTGGATACCGTAATGGATCGATGGACACGTTATCCGGCGATGCACATCTACCATTTCGCGCCCTATGAGCCGTCCGCATTGAAGAGACTCATGGGAAGGCATGGAGTCGGCGAGGACGAAATCGACCGGATGCTGCGGGCCAAACTGTTCATCGATCTTCACACGGTTTTGAAGCGGTCGGTGCGCGCGAGCGTAGAGCAGTACTCGCTGAAAGCGCTGGAAGTGTTCCACGACTTCAACCGCAAGATACCACTGGAAGACGCTGGTCGAGCGATGCGTGAGATGCAGCACGGCTTGGAGCTTCGACGTACCTCGGAAGTCGATGACTGCGTCAAGGAAGCGATCCGGCTCTACAATGCTGACGACTGCTTTTCGACTCTGTCATTGCGCGACTGGCTGGAACGTGAGCGCCTACGGCAGGAGCAAGCGGGTCATCACCTCTCTCGCCCCGGCGTGTCGGTGGGAGCCCCGCCTGAAGCGGTGAGCGAACGCCAGCAGCGTAGTGTGGCGCTCGCAGCAGCGCTAACGAGAGGTATCCCGCCCGATCCCGAAACACGAAACGACGAAGAGGCCGCGCGCTGGCTGCTTGCCAATCTGCTCGACTGGCACCGCCGGGAGTCCAAGGCGGACTGGTGGGAGTATTTCCGGCTGAAGGATTTGACGGACGAGGATCTGCTCGATGAGCGATCCGCCGTCTCGGGTCTGGAATTCTTACAGACTGTCGAGGTGCTGCGAAAGATCCCAACCGACCGTTACCGCTTCGAGAAACAGGAGACCGACGTTCGGCGAGGTGACACTGTTTGCGAGCGGGGTGAGCGTATCGGCAAAGTGACCGCAATTGACATCGCGACGCGGACGATCGAAATCAAGAAGATGAAGAAGACCGCCAACGTCCACCCGACCTCGGTTTTCGTAGACGCGACTGGCCCCAATAACGACGTGCTGGCGGATGCGCTCTTCCGATTGGGCAGTTGGGTCAACGCAAACGGCGTGGACGCTCCCGGACCTCACCGCGCAGCGCGCGATCTTCTACTGCGTCGGCCTCCTCGCCTTCTGGATGGAACTGGATTGGCAGTGCAGGCTGGAGAATCGACGGTAGACGCGGCGAAGCGGATGGTCGTGCAGCTTGCCGACTCCGTTCTGGCGATCCAGGGGCCGCCCGGCGCGGGAAAGACCTACACCGGCGCACGCATGATATGCGAGCTTGTGCAGCAGGGGAAGAAGGTGGGCATCACAGCGGTGAGCCACAAAGTCATACGGAAACTGCTCGAAGACGTGATTCAGGCAGCGAAGGAGCTTGGTCTCACTGGGCTGCGGTGCGTCGAGAAAGTCAGCGACAAACCCGAACAGGACCCACCCGGCATTATGCTTACGACCGACAACGCCGAACCTCTTGTGGCGTTGCTGGGCGGCGTTCAGGTCGTCGCTGGCACCGCATGGTTGTGGTCGCGCGAGGACTACTTCGAAGCTGTAGATGTGCTATTCGTTGACGAAGCCGGTCAGATGTCGCTGGCAAATGTGCTGGCCATGTCGCAGGCTGCCAAGAGCCTGGTGCTTCTGGGCGATCCGCAGCAATTGGAGCAGCCGTTGAAGGGCAGCCATCCCGAGGGCGCGGATGTTTCAGCACTCGAACACATACTCGCCGGCGCGCGAACGATCCCGGCGGACAAGGGCTTGTTTCTGGAGAGAACGTGGCGTCTGCATCCGAGGTTATGCGAGTTTACCTCGGAGGTTTTCTACGAGGGACGTCTGCACTCCCGCGAGGGGCTTGAACGACAGAGCATTCAAGGACATCCATGGCTGGGCGAGGCTGGCCTCTGGTTCATTCCGGTCCGACACGAGGGCAACCAGAATGCTTCCGCGGAAGAGGTGGAGCGCGTCGCCGTTATTGTCGATACGTTGATTCAACCCGGTGTGAATTGGATCGATGACAAGGATCGGACCCGTCCATTACGGCTTGACGATATCCTGATTGTCGCTCCCTACAATGCACAGGTTTCTGATTTGGCTGCCGGACTGCCGGGGGCCCGGATCGGAACCGTAGACAAGTTCCAGGGACAGCAAGCTCCCGTAGTGATCTATTCACTCACCACCTCGTCACCCGAGGACGCGCCGCGCGGAATGGAGTTTCTTTACAGTCTCAATCGCCTGAACGTAGCCACATCCCGTGCACAGGCCATGGTCATCGTGGTGGGGAGCCGGCGCGTGCTGGAGCCGGAATGCCGAAGTCCAAGGCAGATGCAACTCGCCAATGCGCTCTGTCGGTACGTGGAACTGGCACGGGTGGCCGACACCACAACACAGATCGCAGGCGGCGACTAACAGAGGCTTGGCGATCCGTCCTAGGACGCATCAAGCCCGCGGTTGTTGCAAGCGCATATAACGCTTCAATAAGGGCGGGAAAATATGAACTCCGTGACCTGTGCGCGCCGCTTCCCGTCCCTTCAATTAGGCCCCGGCTGATCAGCCGGGGAAATCAATCCGCGTTGTAGTACGGGAGCCAGTCTATCGTCCTTCAATTAGGCCCCGGCTGATCAGCCGGGGAAATTCAGATTCAGGTGCCCACGAAGAAATCAATTCATTACCTTCAATTAGGCCCCGGCTGATCAGCCGGGGAAATCTTGCCTGAATTATATTCCTTCACCACGAGTTCGGCCTTCAATTAGGCCCCGGCTGATCAGCCGGGGAAATAAGTCATAGAGATTGAAGATTTGAGAAAATTTGTGCCTTCAATTAGGCCCCGGCTGATCAGCCGGGGAAATAAGACGTTCTCGTGAAATATCCAGGCTTCCCGTTCGCCTTCAATTAGGCCCCGGCTGATCAGCCGGGGAAATAAGTATTATCGAAAACAGAATCTACAACAGATTACCCCTTCAATTAGGCCCCGGCTGATCAGCCGGGGAAATGCCAAACTGACGGCGGCTTCCGCGGCGAAGCAGATGCCTTCAATTAGGCCCCGGCTGATCAGCCGGGGAAATACTGCGTGAAGGTCAGGAGCGGTGGACGATGACTGCCTTCAATTAGGCCCCGGCTGATCAGCCGGGGAAATTCCGAACGGCGTGACCAGTACGCTGCCTGGTCTTCTTCCTTCAATTAGGCCCCGGCTGATCAGCCGGGGAAATGAGGCGGGAGTATGCAGGAAACCAGAGTAGTCCGCTCCTTCAATTAGGCCCCGGCTGATCAGCCGGGGAAATATGAGAAAGTATCGGCAAAACGGCAAGTGGAGATGCCTTCAATTAGGCCCCGGCTGATCAGCCGGGGAAATTCGCGAATCCCGCGCCGTCATCGATAAGGAGTTGCTGCCTTCAATTAGGCCCCGGCTGATCAGCCGGGGAAATACCGCAGAGCATCTACCGGAATCCATCCCCGCCTGGTCCTTCAATTAGGCCCCGGCTGATCAGCCGGGGAAATAGGGCATGGGCGCGGTGGCCGCACAGATGGCTCCGCCTTCAATTAGGCCCCGGCTGATCAGCCGGGGAAATAAAGCGGCCGGATTCCGCTGGGACCTGGATCGCAAGCCTTCAATTAGGCCCCGGCTGATCAGCCGGGGAAATGCGGAACCATTGGGACGGAACCACCGATAGCGGCGGCCCTTCAATTAGGCCCCGGCTGATCAGCCGGGGAAATTTCGAGATTCTCGCTCATGCCGACACCTCCTGCACATCCTTCAATTAGGCCCCGGCTGATCAGCCGGGGAAATCTGAATCCGCGGGACAATCTGGCAAATCTGGACGCGGCCTTCAATTAGGCCCCGGCTGATCAGCCGGGGAAATCAGGGAGTCTGGCCCGGACATTGCTGCTGCCAGTCACCTTCAATTAGGCCCCGGCTGATCAGCCGGGGAAATCAGGAACAGAACGCGGCCTAGTTCCGTTAGCGGCGCGCCTTCAATTAGGCCCCGGCTGATCAGCCGGGGAAATGATACCCAGCCGCTCGGTGTC
>JBEKPY010000056.1:0-42508 GCA_049520275.1 Bryobacteraceae bacterium | reverse complement strand
GCGCTCAACGAACTGGCCGGGTTCGACCCACGCAAGGCGCAGATCGTCGAACTTCGCTACTTCGGCGGCATGAGCGTGGAAGAGACCGCGGATGTGCTCGGCGTGCATCCGAATACGGTGATTCGCGACTGGAGCCTGGCGAGGGCCTGGCTGAAGCGCGAGCTCGGCCCGAAGGGCGCCGATGCAGGCTGAGCGCTGGAAGAAGATCGAGGAGTTGTATCAGACCGCTCTGGCGCAGCCGCCGGAGAAGCGCGCGGAGTTCATGAAGCAGGCCTGCCCCGGCGACGCCGAACTTCGCGCCGAGGTCGAGTTGTTGCTGCAGGCCGGCGAGGAGAGTTCACCCCTCGATGGTCCGCCGGTTTCATCCGTGGCCGAACGCTCGTCCGCGCTCAGGCCGGGCGACAAGCTCGGCAATTTCCAGATCGTCTTGTTGCTCGGCCGCGGCGGCATGGGCGAAGTCTACCGGGCGACCGACACGAAGCTGGGCCGCGAAGTTGCCATTAAGGTGTTGCCTGCGGCCTTCGCGCAAGATGCCGACAGCATGGCGCGGTTCACGCGCGAAGCCCGAGTGCTGGCGTCACTGAACCATCCGAATACAGGGGCCATCTATGGGGTGGAAGATCGCGCGCTGGTAATGGAGCTGATCGAGGGCAGGACGCTCAAGGGTCCGCTGCCGATTGCGACGGCGCTCGACTACGCCAGGCAGATTGCGGAAGCGCTCGAAGCGGCCCATGAAAAAGGAATCGTTCATCGCGACCTCAAGCCGGCCAACATCATGGTTACGCCGGCCGGACTCGTGAAGGTGCTCGACTTCGGCCTGGCGAAGGAGGCCAGGAAGCCATGGGCGGGCGACCCGGCTGCGCCGCCAACGGCGACGCAATCGTCTACGCGCGTGGGGGTCATTCGCGGAACGGCCGCGTACATGAGTCCGGAGCAGGCGCGCGGCGATACCGTGGACAAGCGCAGCGATATTTGGACGTTCGGAGTGGTGGTGTACGAGATGCTGACGGGAAAGCGCGCATTCTCGGGTCAATCGCTCACGGACATTCTGGCGGCGGTCTTGCGGGCGGAGCCGGACTGGAGTGCGCTTCCGGCGGCGACGCCGCCGAGGATCCGCAAGCTGCTGCGGAGGTGCCTGGAGCATGATCGCAAGCAAAGACTGCAAGCCATCGGGGAAGCACGCATCGCCATCAACGCGCCTGAGCAGGATGTACGGCCGCTGCCGGTTCACCGCAAACGCCACTGGCCCTACGCGGCAGCCGCTCTGGCGATCATCGCGGGCGCCGCCGTGTTCTGGCTCACCCGGCCGCTGCCGCCGCCGCGAATCACCGGCACAGTCCAGATGACCAACGACGGCCGGGTGAACGGTGCGCGCATACTCACCGACGGCACACGGCTGTTTTTCAACCTCGCGTTCGACGAGGCGCGTCAGGTCTCGCTGAGAGGTGGTGAATCCGTTCCTTTCTCTTTGCCGATGCAGGGCGGCTGGCTGGCGGACATTTCCCCAGACCGCACAGAATGCCTCATGTACCGGCCTCTCTTATCGGCACGTGGGGAGTTTTACGATACGGATGAGGGCATTGAAAGACACGAGCTTTGGGTGGCGCCGCTGCTGGGCGGCTCTCCGCGGCGCCTGGGCGATCTGATTGCGACCTCAAGGCATACTCTTATGAACGGCAACGGATTTGCCAGACCGCGGCGCCGCGGGGACATTTGGGACAGGCACCAAAGCGCAGCGGCATGGTCCCCGGACGGTCAACAATTGGTTTATGCCTGGGCGACGAGCTGCATCTGGCGCGTAGCGACGGGACGGGGGACCGCAAGCTGGCCACGTTCGCGGGCTATCCGTTCTTCGTTCGCTGGTCGCCCGATGGCCACGTTCTGCGTCTCTCCGTGTCCGCCTTCTCGGATACAGCATCGTCCTTGTGGGAAGTTACCGTCGACAATGGCCAAGTGCGTTCCGTGTTGCCGGGCTGGAATCCGTCGTGGTACACCTGCTGCGGCAACTGGACGCCGGATGGAAAGTACTTCGAATTCCAGTCAAGGTCGAATATCTGGGCGATTCGCGAGAAGGCTGGCTTCCTCCAACGGGCCCGGCAGCCCGTCCAATTGACCGCCGGGCCGATGGCGATGTACTGGCCGCTGCCCAGCCCTGACGGCAAGCGCTTGTTCATCGCGGGCTACCAGCCCCGCAACGAGTTCCTTCGCTACGATCTGCAGTCGCGCCAATATACCCCCGTACTCGCCGGCGTGTCGGGGGACTATCTCGAATTCTCGAAAGATGGAAAATGGGTAACCTGGGTTTCCGTCCCTGGAGGATCGCTTGTCAGAGCCGCCGCGGATGGGAGCCAGCGCCTGCAGCTCACCCAGCATCCCCTGCAAGTTGAAATGCCTCACTGGTCTCCCGACGGGAGGCAAATCGCCTTCTGGGGAGGACCGGCGGACACGCCCGATCGGATCTACGTGGTGCCCTCCGGGGGCGGCCCGCCCCGGCAGGTGACCACGGGCGAGAGCGGAAAAAGCGGCGACTGGGACCCGTCCTGGTCGCCGGACGGGGCCTCAATTGCCTTCGGCGCCACTGACGGTGACCCGGCCGCCGAGGAATCCATCCATATCGTAGACCTGAAAACGAGCCACATCTCGGCGCTGCCGGGATCGGAGGGGATGTGGTCCCCCCGCTGGTCGCCCGACGGACGTCTCATCGCCGGTCTTTCGGGGTCTCGGCGTAATCGGCTCATGTTGTACGACGTTCGGACGCGGAGCCAGACCCTGCTTTTCGATCGATTAAGCGGATGTCCGAGCTGGTCCGGGGACGGCGAATTCCTCTACTTTGCTTCTCTTGGATCATCCGATCATTGGGTTTGGCGGATGCGGATACGTGACCGAAAAATGGAGCGGGTCGCGAACCTGACCAAGATCCCGGTAGCTGGCTGGGGTTGGTACGTGGCCGCGCCGAACAATTCATTCATCACCGCGCTGGACGCCGGAACCGACGAGATCTATGCGCTCGATTGGGATGCGCCATGAGCATCGGGATTGGCCGGATCCGGGAGCTCGGCGGGAAGGGCGCCCATGCAGGCTGAGCGCTGGAAGAAGATCGAGGAGTTGTATCAGGCCGCTCTGGGGCAGCCGCGGGAGAAGCGCGCGGAGTTCATGAAGCAGGCCTGCCCCGGCGACGCCGAACTTCGCGCTGAGGTGGAGTTGTTGCTGCAGGCCGGCGAAAAGAGTTCACCCCTCGATGGTCCGCCGATTTCATCCATGGCCGAACGCTCGTCCGCGCTGAAGCCCGGCGACAAGCTCGGCAATTTCGAAATCGTGGAGCTGATCGGCCGGGGCGGCATGGGCGAAGTCTACCGCGCGTGCGATTCGCGCCTGCGGCGCGATGTGGCCATCAAGGTGCTCCCCGCCCCACTGGCGGGCGATCCGGACCGCATCGCCCGCTTCGAGCGCGAGGCGCGCGCCGCCGGCGCGCTCAACCACCCCAATATCGTCGCGGTGCATGAGATCGGCCGCGAGGATGGCGCCTGTTGGATCGCCACGGAGCTGGTGGCCGGTGAGTCGCTCGCCGCCGCAATCGAACGCGGTCCGCTGGCCCTCGCTGAAGCGCTGGAGATCGCCACACAAATCGCCGACGGGCTCGCTGGTCACCGGCGTCTCCGGAATCGTCCGTGACAAGGAAGCGCGGTTCCTCACAGAGATCGAAGGTAAAGGCATCAAGGTCCTCGATCCAGCCGAGACCGCGTTGGTCCCCGACGACTTGCCGCAGTTCCGAAAGAGCAAGCTCTACCCGGAAAGCCTGCTGCGGCAGTCGCCACCAACGGATACGGACCTGAGGATCGGGCACCGCGCCGCAGTGGACGACCCGCCGTTCCAACTCGATCCAGCCATCCAGGCCCTTGACCAGCCGCGGCAACGTATCCTCATGGCGGATTCGACCGGCCTCGGCAAAACCGTCGAGGTCGGAATCCTGCTGAGCGAACTCATTGAGCGAGGGCGCGGGAAGCGCATTCTGGTCGTCACGGTGAAGAGCATGATGACCCAGTTCCAGAAGGAAATGTGGTCGCGCTTCACCATCCCGCTGGTGCGCCTCGATTCCGTCGGTATCGACCGCATCCGCACCCGCATTTCCGCCAACGCCAACCCGTTTCAATACTACGACCGCGCCATCATCTCCATCGACACGCTGAAGGCCAGCACGGATTACCGCGTCCATCTTGAAAACTGCCGCTGGGACGCGATCGTCATCGACGAGGCGCACAACGTGGCTGTGCGCGGCAGCGGCCGTTCCCTGCGCGCCAAACTCGCCGAACTGCTCTACCGGCAATCCGACACCCTGATCATGACCTCCGCGGCGCCCCACGACGGCAAGCCGGCGTCGTTCGCGAGCCTCATGAACATGCTGAACCCCACGGCCAATGCGAACCCGAACGACTACGGCAGGGACGACATCAAGGGCCTGTTCGTGCGCCGGTTCAAGAAGGACATTCAGGACCAGATCGCCGGGGGCATGAAGGAGCGGCGCGTACTGAAGCTCTCGCGCGATGCCTCGCCTAAAGAAGAGCGCGCCTACGAGGTCCTGGCCGGACTAAAGTTCCGCAGCGTTGACCGCGGGCAACGCACCGGCCAGCTTCTGTTCCGCCCGTCCTGGAGAAAGCGCTGTTCTCCAGCCCGGCGGCTTGCCTGCAGACCGCGACCGCCGCCGTGGACAGTCAGCCACCATTGCCCGACCTGGTGCCGCCGACGCCACAGAGGCGCTTCTCCGCCCTGAAATCGGGCCAACGTCGCGGCGTTCTGGCTGGAACATTCCCGGTCCATAATGTTTGATTGGTAGTCCGGCTTACACAAGCAGCCCGGGCCGTGACGCGACCGGTCCGTGACGTCACCGCCCCGGAAGCGAGCAACAAGCACGTCGTCCGGCGGCCAGCCACCAGAGTCCGCCCGGTTACTTATCGCGGTAGGAGCATTTCCCTGCCGGAGGCCTCAGACAGCCCGGGCACCGAACCGCTTCCGTCGCAGCGTTCACCGGCACCAGCGATGGTCGCATCTGCTGCAGGCCGGCGGCGTCGCGCCAGCGGAGCTGCCGCGCGAATCGCACCAGACGCAGTGGGGTGGCGGCGTCCAGTGCGGCGTCATCGCGGTTTGCATACCTGATGCTGGTTCGGTCAAAGAGATTGCGAAAAGAACTCTCACAGCGAAAAGGGGGTTTCGGAGGCCCCACGCGGGCCACGCGACCCACGCGACCACGCGACAGAACCACTTGAAAATGTTTGTGCTTGCGGGTTATTCTGGACGAGCCGTCCCTTGCGGCCGGCAGAGCGGGAGAGCCTATGGCAAGCACCGTCTGGAAAGGCCATGTCACGTTCGGTCTGGTGTCGTTTCCGGTGAAACTGTACACCGCCGCACGCAGCGAGACCATCAGCTTCAACCAATTGCATAAGGACGACCACAGCCGCGTGAAGCAGGTACTTTACTGCCAGGCGGAGGACAAGCCCATCGCGCGCGCCGACATCGTCAAGGGCTACGAGTACGAGAAGGGCCGCTGGGTGGTGGTGGAGGACGAGGAGATCAAGCGCATGGCGCCGCCCAGCGCGAAGGCCATGGAGATCCTCGAATTCGTGAAGTCTTCCGCGGTGGACCCGGTTTACTTCGAAAGCTCTTACTACATGGCCCCGGACGAGGCCGGCGAGCGGCCGTACGCTCTCCTTTATGAGGCTCTGGAGCGCACCGGCTACACCGGCGTGGCCAGGATCACCATGCACAACCGCGAGCACATCGCCCTGTTCCGTCCGGGACCGACGGGGCTGATGATGCACACCATGTACTATGCCGACGAGGTGCGCAGCGTGGAGGAGTTCCGCACGGACAAGACCCTGGTGAAGGCCAAGGAGCTCGAACTGGCTACTATGCTGATCGAGTCTCTGGCGGCCGAGTTTCAGCCGGAGAAATACCGGGACTCGTATCGCGATAACCTGCGGGCGCTGATCGACGCGAAGGTGCAGGGCAAGGAAGTGGTGGCGCCGCCGGAGCCGGAAACCGCCCGGGTGATCGACATCATGGAGGCGCTCAAGCAGAGTCTGGCCATAGCCAGGAAGCCCGCCGCCATCGCCGAGGCGGCGGATTCGCAGCCCGCCGAGATGCCCAAACGGGCGCGCTCCGGCGTCAAGCGAAAAGCCGCCGGCTGAAAACCGATCCGCACGCTGCGGTCAGACAGACCAATCCAAACCGGGTCAGGCCGGCGGGGGCGCGCTCCGTCCTGCGCGATTCCAGAGAAGAAACCCGCCGCCTTGCCGATGAGCCATAGCAGAAGGGCTCAATACCCCTCCGCGAGTTTGCTCATGGCTATGGTCGGCATCAAGCGTCACCTGTCCATCAGCGAGGAAGAAGCCGCGTTTCGTCGCGTCATCTCTTTGCTGCTGAACGGCATCGCGACGCGGGCCGTCCAGGGAGACCGCGCTGAGTACGAGGCGTTTCACGGCAACATGCAACGCATCCAGGAAACGGCGGGAGAGAAGGCGCCGCCGGATGGGTTGCTGGTGGTCGCCGGATCGGCCGTCCAGGCCCTGGAGGATTACAGCCAGCAAACGACGAAGTTTATTCGCAAACAGGGTGCCGAGCTGCAGAACATCATCTCCATGCTGACCAGGACCGTGATCAGCATCGGCGCGGGGAGTGACCGCTCGGTGCAGCGCCTGCAGGAGATCGGGCACGAGTTGGAAGGGGCGGTGGAGCTGGACGACGTCCGGACGCTGAAGGTGAGGCTCGGCGACTGCCTGGACAATGTCCGCGAAGAGTGCCTGCGGCAGAAGACGGAAACCGAGGCCCTGGTCAGCGCGCTGCAGCGGGAGATCGCGGCCAGCCAGGAGCGGGCCAGCGCCATGGCCCACGCTCAGGATATGGATCCGATCACCGGGCTGCTGGTGCAGGATGCCGCCGAAGCCGCCTTTCAGGAGGTGGTGAGGAAGGCGGGGAAGCGCTACGTGGTTACCGCGGTGGTAAACCGGATGCAGCCGATTACGGCGCGTTTCGGGAACGCCGTGGGCAACCAGGTTCTACGGACCTTCAAAGAGTTCTTCGAGAAGCAGCTCACCCCGGGGGATCGCCTGTTCCGCTGGAGCGGGCCCGCCGTGGTCGGTCTGCTGGAAAGAGCGGAGTCGCTCGAAACCGTACGCACCGAGGTGCGGAGGATGCTGGACAAGCCCATTGACAACAAGATGTTCGACGTCGGAGGCCGGCAGGTGCTCATTCCGGTTTCCGCGGCGTGGTCCGTGTTCATGCTGATTCCGCCCGCCGTCACCGCCAGTAAGCAGATCCAGACCTTCATTGCCAGTCAGGGAGGCCGCGATTATGCCTGACGCCACCGAACCGAATCCCGAGTTCTCGCTGGTCTGTCCGGATTGCGAGGTAATTGTTCGACAGCTTCAGGAGGCGCTCGACCGTAACACCCGCCTGTTTGACGCCATGCTCTCACACAGCCGCGACGCCATCGTCCTCACGGGGCCGGATGGAAGGATCGTGCGAATTGTGCGATCGATTAGCGGCTATGGCCCGGTTGCGATGGCCGGCGTGACCGCGGAAACGCTGGTCCATCCCGAAGATCGAGATACCGTGCGCGATTGTTATCGAAGACTGTTAAGCCGCGCTTCGACCAGCATTGAGGTCGAAATACGCATCCTCCGCCCGGATGGCTCCTATTTCTGGGCCGAAGCCACCGTCACGGACATGCTGGACGTGCCCGAGGTCCAGGCGATCGTCTGCAACTACTCGGACATTACCCGGCGCAAGGAGCAGGAACTGGCCATGGCCGAGTTTGAGGCCATCATCCAGAGTTCGGAATACGCCATCTTCTCCAAGGACCCCGCCGGACAGATCCTGACCTGGAACCGGGGCGCGGAAAACATGTTCGGGTACACTGCGCGGGAGATCGCCGGCAGGCACGTCGGGGTCCTCGTTCCCGAGGAACTCCAGGAGGAGGAACTGACCAACCGGAGACGCGCTTGTGACACACGAGAGGCCATCGAATTCCGCACGGAGCGGGTCCACAAAGATGGTTCGCGCATTCCTATCGTCCTGCAATTGTCACCAGTCCTGGACCGCGATGGCCGGGTCCGCGGACTTTCGCACATATCAAGACGCATCCGCTGACCGCAGCAGCTCCTCGGCGTACAGCGTGCCGGCGGGCGTCTCCTCGTGCTTGAAGAATACGTAGCAATCCCGGCCGCCGGCTCGTAACTGGCGCACCCGTTCCGCGATCTCACTGCGCTCTTCGGGCGAGTAGTCCGTCTTGCGCAGGCGCGAGTACACGAAGGCCGCGGTCAGCACCTCCGGGATTACCAGCTTCTCCGATTCGGCCAGACAGAGCGCGGCGCCGTGACGCTCCAGCGCTTCGTAGACCTCCGCGTTCAGCCAGGACTGGTGCCGGAACTCGAACGCGCAGGCGAGGCCGTCCGGAAGCCCATCGAGGAATTCGTTCAGCACCGCAACGTCCGCGTGGAACTGCGGCGGCAACTGGAACAACACCGGACCCAGCCGCCGGGCGATGCGGAGCGGCTCGATGGCCCGGAAGAACAGCTCTGTGAACTCGGCCTTCCGCAGGCGCTGGATATGCGTGATGCGCATGTGCGCCTTGGGACAGAATACGAAGCCGGCGGGTGTCGCCTTGATCCACGCTTCCAGCGTCGCCGCCGACGCAAGACGGCGGAAGGTGTAGTTGATCTCCACGGCGTTCAGACGGCCGGCATAATGCTCAAGGAACTGCTTCGAGGGCAGCTTCGCCGGATAAAACTCCGGCTTCCAGGAAGCGTAGGCGAATCCCGAGGTGCCGCAGAACAAGCGGGCCATGCTGATTATGGTACGCCAGGAGAGGGTGATCCCGGCTGCATCGGCGGCCGGCAGGGCCGTGCGGTAAGATCGAAACCTGAGCTATGAAACTCATCCCTTATCTCTCTCCGCTCTTCCTTTTGGCCGCGTCGCTGGCGCACGGCGCAACATATCGGATCGAACAGGGCTACGTGGACGCCAACGGCGTTCTGATCTACTACGAGTCCTTCGGCCAGGGCAGTCCGCTGATGGTTGTACATGGCGGGCCGGGTGCGTCCCACGATTACTTCCTGCCGTATCTGGCGCCGCTGGCGCGCCACCACCAGCTCGTCTTTATTGACGAGCGCGGCTCGGGCCAATCCCAGAAGCTGGACGACCCGTCCGGTTATACGGTAGAGGCGATGGTGGAGGACGTGGAGGCCGTGCGCAAGGAGCTCGCGCTCGGCCGAATCGCGCTGCTGGGCCACTCCTATGGCGGCGTGCTTGCCCAGGCCTACGCCTTGAAGTATCAGCAGAACCTCAGCAGCCTGATTCTCTGCAGCACGTTCTTCAGCACCTCGAAGATGAACGAGGTGTTCCAGAAGGAACTGGCGGCCATGCCCGCCGAGCTGCGCGAGCGCATCCAGAAGCAGGAGGCCGCGGGCCTGTTCGGCCACGGCAAAGACTACCAGAAGAACCGCTATACCGACGATTACATGATCGCCGCGTGGGGCGAAGGCTACTTCCCCTACCTCTACCAGCGCCATCCCGACGAGAATTACGACCCCGTGGACAACGGCAAGATGTCGTGGGACCTCTACCGCGCCATGTGGGGCTCGCGCGGCGAATTTGTCATCGATGGAAACCTGAAATCGGTGGAGTATGCGGGGCGGCTGCCGTCGCTTCGCGTGCGCACCCTTGTCACCGCCGGCGACCACGACGAATGCGACCCGGCGCTGGCGAAGGAATTGAGCGGCTTGATTCGAGGCTCCCGTGTGGTCATCTTCCCCCAGAGCGGCCACATGACGTTCGTGGACCAGCCGGACCTCTTCCTGCGCACCGTCGATGACTTCCTGGCCGGGAAATAGACGGCCATGACGCGGACGCTGGTCTACCTGAAAGTGGAGCTCGAACACGGCGAAGACGAAAAGGTACAGCGCCTCGCCGAGGAGATCTGCCGGCGGGTACAGAAGATCTACGGTGTGCGCTCGGTCGAGGTATCGAATATGGTCTCGCGCTCGGAGGAGTAGCGCGGTGAAGTGTGGCGTGCTATCGTGCCCCGCTAGCCAGCAGATCGCGATACGTCCGCAGAAAGAACCCGTCGGTCATTCCGGCAATGTAGTCGCAGACGCCGCGCCAGGCGGGGTCGCCGGCGAGCGTGTAGCCCTCGGGCAGGCGATCGGGGTGATCGAGAAAGTAATCGAAAAGCTCTCCGATCATCGCCGCCGAGCTCTGCCGTTCCGTCACCAGCGGCTCGGAGTAGTACACGCGCGCGCGAAGAAAGGCCTTCAGATCGCGAGCGGCCGCCTCTGCTTCGGCGGTGAATGAAGCGAGCCGCCGGGACTGGGCGCGGATCTCTTCCGCGTCGCGGACGCCGGCCGCTTCGGCCCGATCGATGGTGCCCTCCACCAGACCGGATACCAGGCCATCGATAAGACCGCGCAGAATTTCCTGAAACTGCACCCGTTCCGACGACCCCGGGAACTGCCCCTGCACCTGTTCCAGCAATTGCGCAAAGCGCGGCGTGGCCGCCGCTGCGTCGTCCATGCTGAAGAGCCCGGCGGAGAAGGCGTCATCAAGGTCGGCGGTGTCGTAGGCGACCTCGTCGGCCAGGTCGATTAGCTGCGCCTCGAGCGTGGGCTGGAGTCCGGGCAGGTACTCATCCAGCTCCGGCGATTGTCCGGCGTCGAGATCGCGCGAGTGCTTTACGATGCCCTCGCGCACTTCGAAGGTGAGGTTCAGTCCGGGAAAGCGGGCGTAACGCTGCTCCAGCGCTTCCACGGTGCGCAACGCGTGCAGATTGTGATTGAAGCTGCCGCCGAAGGGCGCCAGCAGCAGGTTCAGCTCTGCTTCGCCGGCGTGCCCGAATGGCGGATGCCCGATGTCGTGCACCAGCGCAAGAGCCTCCGTAAGGTCGTCGTTGAGTCCCAGCGCCGAGGCGGCGGTGCGGGCAATCTGGGCCACCTCGATGGTGTGGGTCAGGCGGTTGCGAAAATGATCGGAAAGGCCGGGCGTGAACACCTGGGTCTTGGCTTCCAGACGCCGGAAGGCGCGGGTGTGAATCACCCGGTCGCGGTCGCGCTGAAACTCATTGCGCCAGGGGTGGGAGAGTTCGGGATAACGCCGCCCGCGGCTGCGTTCCACCGGGAAACGCAGGCGGGCGAGAGGCCGGTTCACTTCTGGAATATCTCGGCCATCTCGGCAATCGCCGTCTGGCTGATAGCCGGGCGCTGGTCGGCTCGCAACCGGTCCAGTATCTTGCGCGCTTCGTCGGGCTTGCTGGGGCCGATGATCTTTGCCAGCAGCAGTTCAGCCTCCTCCGTTGAAACGAACACGGTGGGCCTGGCGACGATCGGCTGCAGCAAAGCACGGGCGTCGCCGATCCTGCCCTCGGAACCATAGATCCGGGCCAGTTGCACCGCGGCGAGCGAGACATAAGGGCCCTTGCCGTTGTCCACCACGTCCCGCAGGCGCCGCTCTGCTTCCTTCGCGTTGCCCTTGTCGGCGGCGTGGGCGGCAAGCATGTACTGGCCGATGGTCCCCTCGTCCGACCCGCTGTGTTGGACAGCCAGCTCGGTGAGAGCCTTCACCAGAGCCTGATCCTTCGCCTGCTCGGTGGCGTAACTCAGCATGTAGGCGTTGTCGGCCGGGCCGACGTTCGCGTCCGTAATGCGGAAAACTTCGGCCAGTTTGTCCTGGCGCGCCGTGTGCTGGTGCTGGGAATAGAAAAACCATGCGCCTGCAAGGACGGCGACGCCAACGACGATGGATCCGTAGCGCACCACCTGGGCCCGGTGGTCGGTCACATACTCCAGCGTGTGCTGGACCTCGCTCGCAAACGGGTCGGTTTTCAGTTCCTTACGGGTGATCCTGTCCACTAGAACTCCTGGCTGGGAACCTCGATTTTAACACAGCGGGAACAAAGCAGTGCGGCGCAAACAATGCCGGCGCCTGCGAGCAGCGAGGACATGCGGCCTCGCGCCGGTTGTCCTTGCAGAATCTCAGCGGTCATCGCGTACCGCGACCCTTGCCAACGCGGGCGGGTGGAGGAAGCTCTGGTCGTCGGCGATGATGACGATGCCCGGGAACGCGCCGTGGTGCACCACCAGACCCGCGGGCTGCGCGTCTTCCGGCAGGCGGAATGGCAGCCGGACGCGGAACGATTCGCCGGGGCCAAGCTCGTCCGACAACGTTCGTGGCGGCCCGTTTCCAGCGTTCGGCGCCGCCGCGGAGGGCTCGTAACGGCGTCCCCTGGTATCCTCGAGCTGCGCGGCTGCGTCCAGCGCTCGCTGCCGGACCCGTTTCGCGTCGCTGGAGACCTCAATGGTGGCGATCCAGACTGGCGCGCTACTTGTCTTCGCCCGCTCGACGCTGAGTGCCGCTACGCACCAGTCGTCGAAGCAGCGGCGTTCGCCCGGAGCAAGGAACCGGCGTGGCATGAGCAGGGCCACGGCGATAAGAACCGTGCTATAGCCAGCCAGGTAAAAGCCGGCAAAGCAGGCCACCCTGCGCACTCTGCTCCATTGGCCTCGCGCCGCGTGCACGCCGATCAGAATCAGCAGGGACATCTCCAACAGAACGGTACCGAGGAACACAAGGTCGCCAATACTCATGATAAGTACTCTACTATGCAAAGTACTTGCCGATCAAGCATCAGGCTTTTCGGTGGCGTGACGCGGCCGCCGCTGTTGCCACCCCGATATACTGGCATTCATGGGCCGAACAGCGAAGGCAATCGCGGTGTGGCTGAGCGCGTGCCTCTCGGTAGCCGCCGCCATCGCGCCCGCCGAGTTCGCCGCCCGCCGCGCCAGCCTTGAGAAGCAGCTCGACGGCACGCTGGTGCTTTTCGGCAGGACCGAAGTGGGCGAGGGAATCGACGGTTTTCATCAGGAAGCGAACTTCTACTACCTCACCGGTCTGGCCGAACCGGGCGCCGTCGCACTGTTCACGCATACCAGCGCTGTTCTGTTTCTGCCGGGCCACGACGAGAAAGTGGAGCGCTACACCGGGCGCCATGCCTCGGCCGAGGATGCGGACGTACGCGCGCGCACCGGCTTCGACACCGTCCTTCCACTGGGGCGCATGGAATCCGAATTCGCGAAGGCGCTGGAAACCTCGGAAAAGGTTTACGCTCTCCCCGACGACACGCATACAGCGGGCCTGAAGGCGCTGGCGCCGCTGCGCAACTTCGAGGACGCGGCGCCCCTGATTACATCGTTGCGCGTCAAGAAGTCCGCGGCGGAAATCGACGCCATCCAGCACTCCACCGACGTCAGCGTGGAGGCGCATCGCGCGGCATGGAAGCGCATCGAGCCCGGGCTCTACGAATACCAGCTCGCGGCGGTGATGTCGGAGACGGTGCTCGACCGCGGCTGCGAGCGCTGGGCCTACGCGCCCATAATCGGCTCCGGCCCCAACGGCGCCGTGCTGCACTACGACGAGAATCGCCGCCGCATGGAAAGCGGAGAACTGGTGGTGATGGACGTGGCCGGCGAGTGCGCCGGGTACGCCAGCGACATTACCCGCACCGTCCCGCTGAACGGCAGGTATACGCCGCGCCAGCTCGAGCTGTACAACATCGTGCTGGGCGCGCAGAAGGCGGGCATCGCCGCGGTGAAGCCCGGAGTCCCGTTCTGGACGGGCGACGACAGCCCCGACACCGCCGCGCGGAAGTACATCGAGACGCACGGCAAGGATCTGCACGGCGAATCGCTGGGCAAATACTTCACCCATAAGATCGGCCACGAGGTGGGGCTGGAAGTGCACGATCCGCCCATGCCGCCGGCCAAACTGGAAGAAGGCATGGTGATCACCATCGAGCCCGGCCTGTACATCCCGGAAGAGAAGATCGGCATCCGCATCGAGGACGTGGTGCTGGTAACCGGCAACGGCTCTCGCGTGCTCAGCGCGGCCCTGCCGAAGGAACCCGCCGAAATTGAAAAGGCTCTGGCAAGGTAGAAAGCTCGGGGCTTACGCCGCGGTCACCGGCGCGGCCCTCCTGCTGGCTCTGGTGGCCGGCTGGAGTCTGATCGGGACGCGCATCGACGACTACGCCTACGATCTGCTGCTCGGCATCGACCCGCCGCCGGCGCACCGGTCCGCTTGCGTGATTGTGGCCATCGACGAGGCCACGCTGAACAACGAAGGCGGCCCGCGCGCGTATCGCACCATCCTGACGAAGGGCCTCGAGGCCATCGCGGAGGGCAGGCCGGCCGTGGTAGCCATCGACATGGTGCTGGCCGACGCCGGCGATCCGGGCGAGGACCGGCTTCTGGCTGACGCTCTCAAGGCCACCCACAACCTGGTGCTTCCGGCGGATTTCATCGACGATGGACGTACCCGACGATGGGAGAACCCCCTGCCGCTGTTCGCGCAGTTCGCCGCCGCCGTGGGCAATGTCCGGGCCGATGAAGAGTCGCAGGACGGCGTCACCCGTTCCATCGCTCTGGAGAAGACGTTCGCGCACCAGCGGCACTGGGCGCTCGCGCTGGAGGCCTTTCGCCTGGCGCGCGGGGTGGCGCGCATTGTCGAATCGCCACGGGAGATTCAGGTTGGTGCCGAGACCATCCCCTTCGCGCGCATCGGAGACCATCGCTCCCTGCGCATACGCTATACGGTGGCGGCCCTGCCAAAGGTGTCGCTGGAAGCGATCCGGGAGGACCCGGCGCTGGCCGGGCAACTGCGCGGCAAGACTGTTTTCCTCGGGGTCACCGCCATCACCGCCACCAACGACCGCGTGGTGACCCCTTATGGCCAGCGCATCTCGGGTCTGGAAACGCACGCCCAGTTGTTCGAGACACTGGAAAGCGGCCAGTTCCTGCGCGATGCGTCGGGCGTCGAAATACTCGGCTGGTGTCTCCTCATCGCCGCACTCGCCATGGCCATATTCGCCTACGCAACCGGCTGGCGCGCCTACGCGCTCGGCGGCCTTCTGCTGGCTCTCGCGCACGCCCTGCCGGTGATCGCCTTCCGGCACAACGTGGTCTTTCCGTACTCGGCGCCCTTTGCCGCCGCGTGGCTGTGCGTCTCCGCCGCGGCCAGCTACCAGCACTTCTTCGTCCGCCGCCAGCTTCGCAAGTCCGAAGGCGACCGGCAGCGCTACCAGCAGGCCATCCGCTTCGTGACCCACGAAATGAAGACTCCGCTCACCGCTATCCAGGGGTCCAGCGAATTGATCGGCCGCTACAACCTCACCGAGGATAAGCGCAAGCAAATGGCCTCCATGATCAACGCGGAATCGAAGCGTCTGGCGGGCATGATCCAGACGTTTCTCAACGTGGAGCGGTTGTCGGAAGGGGAGATGGAACTGAAACGGGAGGTCTTTCCCGTTTCCGGAGTCATTGACAACTGCCTGCTGCGCGTCGTTCCGGTAGCCGAGCGGAAGAGTATAACCGTGCACCTGGGCGAGGTCGCCGCCGTGTCCCTCACGGGCGACCGGGAGCTGATGGAGTATGCCGTCTACAACCTGCTCACCAACGCCGTAAAGTACTCGTCCGCCGGAACCGAAGTGTTCGTCGCCGCCGTCACCCGCGGCGACCGGTTGCACGTGTCCGTTCGCGACCAGGGTATGGGGATGGACGAAAAGGAGCTGCGCAGCATCTTTCGCAGGTTTTACCGGACGAAGCGCGCCGAAGCGTCGGGCGAATCGGGCACGGGCATTGGGCTTTCCATCGTCGAGCAGATCGTCACCCATCACGGCGGCCGCATGGAAGTGACCAGCGAGGTGGGGAAGGGATCCTGTTTCACCATCGTGGCGCCGTATGCCGCTTCGTCCGCAGTTCCCAAACAACCTGTGGCTACGCTCGGTTCCGAG
The DNA here is from genome assembly GCA_049520275.1 of Bryobacteraceae bacterium. Classification (GTDB taxonomy): domain Bacteria; phylum Acidobacteriota; class Terriglobia; order Bryobacterales; family Bryobacteraceae; genus CAWACP01. The sequence goes on along the minus strand of JBEKPY010000056.1, from coordinate 26,679 downwards.
CCGCGACCGTGAAAGGGCGGTCCGGACACGCGGCGATAGCCGCGTCTTTGCGGCACCCGGCGAATAACGCGGCTTCCGCCCGCGTGTCCCCGCTCAGACAGCCCCGTCTGTCGCCAGATTGCGGGTGCTTCCCACAACCCCCTCAGCCGCCGCAACCACGGTTAAGATAGAAAAGTAACCGTGCAACGTCTGCTTATTGTCGAAGACGATCCCTCCGTCCGCAATACCATCGTCACGTTCCTCGAACTCGAGGGCTATAGCGTGGATGCGGTGTCCTCCACGAGGGAGGCCCTGGAACGGCTCGCCGCCTCTTCCTATCCGATCGTTATTTCCGATATTTATCTGGACGAACGCACCGGGATTGACGTGTTGCACACGGCCCGCAGCACAAATCCGAACTGCGCGGTGATCCTGATGACGGCGCGGGGGACCATCGAAACGGTCATGGCGGCCACCCGCGGCGGCGCCTTCGATTACATCGCCAAACCCTTCGAGCTCGACCGCATGCTCGATACCGTGAAACGGGCCGAGGCCGCCGTCACCGTCAATGCGGACGATGCCGACACGGATGTCAACGACCTGCCGGTGAGCGAACTGATCGGCTCCTCGGCGGGAATGGTGGACATTTACAAAACGATCTCGCGCGTGGCGCCCACCGATGCCACGGTGCTGGTGGAGGGCGAAACCGGAACGGGCAAGGAGATGATCGCGCGCATGGTGCACAACAACAGCGCGCGGGCCAGCCAGCCGTTCGTGCCGGTGGATTGCGCCTCCATCGCGCCCGGGCTGCTGGAAAGCGAGTTGTTTGGGGCTATGCGCGGCGCCTACACCGGCGCCGATCGCGACCGCATGGGCGTCTTCGAGGCAGCCAACAACGGCACGGTTTTTCTGGACGAGATCGGCGACATCGAGCTGAATTTCCAGCTCAAGCTGCTGCGCTTCCTGCAGGAGAAGGAGATCCGGCCGCTGGGCTCGGCGCGCGGCCGGAAGGTGGACGTGCGGGTGGTGGCGGCCACCAATCGCGACCTGCAGCACATGGTGGACGAGGGCGCCTTCCGGGAAGACCTCTGGTTCCGCCTGAACGTCGTCCGCGTCATGGTTCCGCCGCTGAGGGAGCGCACCGGCGACGTGGCTTTGCTGGCCCACTACTTCCTGCGGCTGTACAACGAGCGTTACGGCCAGAGCGCGCGGCTGACGCAATCGGGACTGAAGCTGATGGAGGACTATTCCTGGCCAGGTAACGTACGGCAGCTTCAGCACATGATGGAGCGCCTCACCATCCTCGCTCCCCAGGGCCGGATCGACGATGAGGCCGTCCGCGAGGGCATTGAACTGACCGACTCCCGCGACACCTCCAGCGAGACGCTGGCCGACACCGAGGCCGACCAGATCCGCAAAGTGCTCGCCGCCACCGCCGGGAACAAGAGCCGGGCCGCTCGTATCCTCGGCATCGAGCGCAAGACGCTCTACCGCAAGCTCGAACGCATGACCCTCTGACCGCCTGTGCCCTTTCGCCGTCGCGACCCGGCAAGGCGTTGCGGGGCGGCTCTCAGGGTGCGGTCCTGCGCGGAAACCATCGCCTCAGCGGCGGGCCAGCCAGCGCACGAATGAGCTGGTTGACGGTTGCCGCCGTCACCCGCCAATCGCGAAGATCGAAATCGAAGAATGCAACGGGAGGGCGATAGGATCGAACCAGCCCGCCCCAGGTCGCCAGCCCGTCGCGCAGGTAGCTGCGAAACGTGGAGAAATCGCGGATCAGCACGATGTGCCGGAAGTCGCGGCCGTGCGGGCTGGTCATCGCCACCGGCTGGCCAATCAGATCCAGGTAGTGGAGCCAGCCGAGATCGACGCCGGCATAGGGCGCGGCGTCGGCGGTGACACTATACCGCGGGTTTGCTTCAATCAGTTTCACCCGTCCGTCCCTGCTGTCGCGTTTCAGCTCCAGCTCGCAGATGCCGGCGTAGCCGACGCTCCGGAGGAATCCGTCGGACAACGCGTCCGCTTCCTCGTCCACCACCGGCACCACCAGGCTCGCCGAGCCGAAATAAATGGGCGTGGTGCGCACTTCCCGCACCATGCAGGCGCCGATCCGCCGCCCATCTGTGGCATAAACGGACAGGTACACCAGTTTGGCCGTATCCGGTCCCTCGATCACTTCCTGCACCACCAGCGTGGGATTGATCTCGGCAACCAGACGGTATTCCGCCAGCAGCTCTTCGCCCGAGTTCGCCACCACGAGTTGGGTGCCGCGGAACGGATGACCCGCCGGAAGCCGGCCCCACTCCCGCGCATGAAGAGGTTTGAACAGGCACGGGAACCGAGCGCTCGAGGCGAATTCGCTCATCTCCTCCATGGAGCTGACGAACCGGGTTCGCGGCACCGGCAACCCATGCTCGCCCGCCAGGTCGTACTGCCGCTGCTTGGTGGCCAGCAGTGCCTGCACCGTCGCGCCCCCGTGACAGAACACAAAGTGCTCTTGCAGTTGGGTGGCATGCCTGCCAATCGCGGTTACAAACTGGTCGGCGCTGGGGATCAATACCGGTTTCGAGGCCAGTCTTCCGCTGAGCTTTACCATGAAGCTCAGCCACTCATCCGGCTTCTCATCCGGATTCGGACATTCGAGACTCGTTCCGTATACCGAGCGGAAACAGGGCTGCTCGCGAAACCACTCGACGCAATAGACGTCCAGACCGCGGCGGACCAGGTTCCGCATGAGCACGACGCCGGTCTGATAGCCACCCGCTACAACCACCGGAGGCCAACCGGGTTCCGCTCGGCGAGGATTCTGACTTTGATCTTCTCGCACCGATGGTCGAGTGTATCACGGCCGCCACGAGCGTTCCCCGGCAGTCCGTGGCAGCAGTGCGCGACACAAAAGGTGAGTTTCTGGAGGGTGGAGGCGCCTGCGGCAGCCGCGTACTCGCCGGGAATTGCAAAACGCGCCTCCCGCCGCGTGTCCTGGCCGTGAATCCAGGTCGTGATCGCTGGCAAGGCCCACTTTCATGTCGCGCACCACAGTGGCAGGAGCGGCGGGATTCTTCGCAGTTGGTGCCGGGCGGTACCACCAGTACCAGGCAATTGTAACCTCGGGGACTACCCGGATTTCCGGGGGGGCGAAATCGGGTTCGCTGCTATAATGGAGCTTCAGAGAGTGTAATCGGGTCACCCGCTGAGATCCAGGCTCTCCGGAGATTACCGCGTGAAACGTGCCGGTTCCGACGACTCGCTCCGCTGTTCCTTCTGCCATAAGAGCCAGGATGTTGTTGGGAAGCTGATTTCTTCCCCCAGCGACTACCCGCGCGCCTACATTTGCGACGAGTGCATTTCGGTCTGTAACTCGATCCTCGAAGACGACCGGCACGAGCAGCCCTACGGCTCGCCGCACAAACTCCCCAAGCCACAGGAACTAAAGGAGTATCTGGACCAGTACGTCATCGGTCAGGAAGGCACGAAGAAGAAGCTGGCGGTAGCGGTTTACAACCACTACAAGCGCGTGCAGATGAACAAGCAGCGCGGCGCCGAAGTGGAGCTGTCGAAATCGAACATCCTGCTGATCGGCCCCACCGGGACCGGCAAGACGCTGCTGGCGCAGACGCTGGCGCGGATACTGGACGTACCGTTCGCCATCGTGGACGCCACCACGCTCACCGAGGCCGGCTACGTGGGCGAGGACGTCGAGAACATCATCCTGCGGTTGCTGCAGAACTCCGACTGGGACGTGCAGCGCTGCCAGTCGGGCATCATTTATATTGACGAGATCGACAAGATCGGCCGGAAGGACGAGAACCCCTCCATTACGCGCGACGTTTCGGGCGAAGGCGTCCAGCAGGCGCTGTTGAAGATTCTGGAAGGCACCATCGCCAACGTGCCGCCGCAGGGCGGCCGCAAGCACCCCCATCAGGAATTCACGCCGGTGGATACCAGCAACATCCTGTTCATCTGCGGAGGGGCGTTTGTCGGCCTGGAGAAGATCGTCTCGAGGCGGGTGGGCACGCGCACCATGGGCTTCGTGGCCCCGGACGAGCCGCTGGATAACCGCCGCAACACTGGATCGCGGCGGGATACCGGCATGCTGGAGCAGATGCAGCCCGTGGACCTGATCAAGTTCGGGTTTATTCCGGAGTTCATAGGCCGCATGCCGGTGGTGGGTATTCTGGAGGACCTGAACAAGGATGCTCTGGTCCAGATCCTGACCAGGCCGAAGAACGCCATCGTCCGTCAGTACCAGAAGCTTTTTGACTTTGAGAATGTTAGACTGAGGTTTAGCGACGAGGCACTGGAAGCGATTGCCGCGCTGGCGTTGGAGCGCAAGGTCGGCGCACGAGGCCTCCGGATGATCCTCGAAGATTTAATGCTCGACCTCATGTACTATCTCCCTTCATATAAGAAAGTTCGCGAGTTCCTTGTTACCAAAGAGATGGTACATGCGAGGAAGATCAACGTTCAGTTGCTGGAAAAGGCGGGTTGACGGGAATCCCGCCGGCCACCTGACGCATCGATTCAGTTAGAATCATACAAGCACCCCGCTGGGCCACACTGGTTTTCCGGGCAGAACCAGGTTTACGGGCGGGGCCCCGGTTTCCGGGCAGGGCTCCGGCTTTCCCTGACTTTTCTAACCCCATGCTGACATCGAAGGAAAAATCCGACACACGGCGGCTCCCCATGATGCCCATCCGGGACGTGGTGATCTTCCCGTACATGATGACCCCGTTCGTGGTGGGCCGGGAATCGAGCGTTCGCGCGCTGGAAGAAGCGCTCGCGGGCGACAAGAAGATCTTCCTGGCCACCCAGCACGACGCGTCCGTCGACGAGCCGCGGCCGGACGAGATCTACAGCGTCGGGACCATCGCCAGCATCGTGCAGAGTCTGAAACTGCCCGACGGCAACATCAAGGTGCTGGTGGAGGGCGTGGAGCGGGGCAAGATCGTGTCGGTGAACGAGGAGGAGGGTTTCTTCCGGGCGATCATCCGCACTTCCCACTACAAAGTGGACCCGGGCGCGCAATTGGAAACGCTGGTCGGCCGCGTCACCAACCTCTTCGAGCAGTACGTCAAGCTCAGCCAGAACCTGAACTACGAGACGATGATCGCGGCCATCCGCGTGGACGAGCCAGGCAAGCTGGCCGATACCGTGGGCGCCAACCTGCAGCTCACCATCGAAGAGAAGCAGGAGCTGCTGGAGATCTTCGATCCGGTGGACCGGCTCACCCGGGTGGCCGAGCTGCTGGACATCGAGATCGAAAAGCTCAACGTCGACCGCACCATCCAGGGCCGGGTGAAGCGCCAGATGGAGAAGGCGCAGAAGGAATACTACCTCAACGAGAAGATCAAGGCCATCCAGAAGGAGCTGGGGCGCGGCGAGAAGAGCGAGATCGACGAGCTGAAGAAGAAGATCGAGACGGCGGGCATGTCGAAGGACGCCCTCGAAAAGGCCATGGCCGAATTGAAGCGTCTCGAGAACATGCCGCCGATGTCGGCGGAATCCACCGTATCGCGCAATTATCTGGACTGGATGCTGGCGGTGCCGTGGAAAAAGAAGTCGAAGGAGATCCGCGACCTCAACTACGCGCGGGAAGTGCTGGAGTCGGATCACTACGGCCTCGACAAGATCAAGGAGCGCATTCTCGAGTTTCTTGCGGTGCGCCGGCTGGTGAAGAATCCCAAGGGTTCCATCCTCTGTTTCGTGGGACCTCCGGGCGTGGGCAAAACGTCGCTGGGGATGTCCATCGCCAAGGCCACCGGGCGCAAGTTCGTGCGGCTCTCGCTGGGGGGCGTGCGCGACGAAGCCGAAGTGCGCGGCCATCGCCGCACCTATATCGGGGCGCTGCCCGGCCAGATCCTGCAGATGATGAAGAAGGCGGGCACGCGCAATCCCGTGTTCATGCTGGACGAGGTGGACAAGATGTCCACCGATTTCCGCGGCGACCCGTCGGCCGCGTTGCTCGAGGTGCTCGACCCCGAACAGAATTTCATGTTCATGGATCACTACCTCGACGTCGAATACGATCTCAGCCAGGTGTTTTTCATCGCCACGGCGAACGTGATCCACACCGTGCCGCCGGCCCTGCAGGACCGCATGGAAGTGATCCGTCTCTCCGGCTATACCGAGCTGGAGAAGCTGGAGATCGCCAAGCGGTTTCTGGTTCCCAAGCAGAAGAAGGAGACCGGCGTCGCCACCGGCGTGGAGTTCGCCGACGCGGGTCTGCAGACGCTGATTCAGAATTACACGCGGGAATCGGGCGTGCGCAATCTGGAGCGCGAGATCGGCAACGTGTGCCGCAAGGTGGCGCGCAAGGTGGTGGAGGCCGGGAAAGGGAAGCCCGCTCCGAAGGCGGTGCTGGACGAGAAGACGGTCAGCGATTTTCTGGGCCCGTGGAAGTTCCGCGATCTGGCCACCGACAAGCAGAACGAGGTGGGGGCCACCATCGGCCTGGCGTGGACCGAAGTCGGCGGCTCCATTCTGACCACCGAGGCGGCTGTAATGGAAGGCCGGGGGAAGCTGACCACCACCGGAAAACTCGGGGACGTGATGCAGGAATCGGCGCACGCGGCCATGAGCTACGTGCGTTCCCGGGCGCATCTTATGGGCCTTCCCAGGGATTTCTACCGGACTCTGGACATTCACGTACACGTTCCGGAAGGGGCCATTCCCAAGGATGGGCCGTCGGCCGGGATCACCATCGCCACCAGCATTTGCAGCGCGCTGACGGGCATCCCGGTGCGCTACGACCTGGCCATGACCGGCGAGATCACGGTTCGCGGCAGAGTGCTGCCGATCGGCGGCCTGAAGGAAAAACTCCTGGCGGCGCACCGGCACTCCATTCGGGAGGCGATTCTGCCGAAGGATAATGAGAAGGACCTCCCGGATATTCCGGAGGCGATTCGCAACGACATGAAGCTGCACCTGGTCGGTTCCATGGACGAGGTGCTGAAGATCGCTCTGGAGCGGGAAATTGTGGCGCTTCCGCTGGCCGCGAGCACGCCTCCGGTGGAGATGGCGCGGCCGGGAGAAGAGAAGGGTATTCACTGAGGCGAGGGCGTTGCGCTAAAGCGGGTTGCGCTAAAGCGGGTTGCGCTAAAGCGGGCTCGAGCGGGCTGCGCTCGAGCGGGCGGCGCTGGCGCGAGCATCCTCTCCTCTCTGCCACTCACGGATGGAAGCTGAGTTCCTGGTAAGCGCGGCGCGGCCGGAGCAGTTTCCGGTGGAAAGTCTGCCGGAGATCGCATTCCTTGGCCGGAGCAACGTGGGCAAGTCCAGCCTGTTGAACGCCCTGGTGGGCCGGGAAGGGCTGGCCTTTACCAGCGCCACGCCGGGCCGGACGCAGGGAGTCAACTTCTACCGCGTGGATGGCCGGTATCATTTCGTGGACCTTCCCGGGTATGGATACGCGAAGGTTCCGCAGGAGATCCGGCGGGGCTGGAAGCAGCTTATTGAGAGTTACCTCACTGAGCGCAAGACGCTGGAGCTTTCGATTCTGCTGATCGACGCCAGACGAGGGTGGATGGAACACGATCAGGAGCTCGGGCAGTGGCTCGAGTTTCACGGGCGGCGATTCCTCGTGATCGCCACCAAAACGGACAAGTTAAAGTCGCGGAAGGACCACGACAAAGGCATGGCGGCAATTCGGGCCAGTGGCTGCGAAATGCTGCCGTTCTCGGCGAAAACGGGCCGGGGAGTGAGGGAAATTTGGCAAGCGATCTGGACAATCAGGAACAGCCCACCAAAGTAGCGGCGACCGAGCCCGAAGAGAAGGTGGCGGAGAAGCCGGAGGAAACGCCGGTGGCGGAGGCCGTGGCAGCCGCCGTGCCGCCAAGCGACGGCAAACCCGCGGAAGCGAAGGCGCCCGAAGCGCGATCTGCGCGCGAGCGCCAGGAAGGCGGCCGCGGTTCGGGCCACGGGCGCCGGCATGGCGCGGGGGGCGGGCAGCAACAACCGAAGAACGGCGAGCCCAAGCTGGACCTGGTGGAGCTGAAGGAGATGAGCATCCAGAGCCTCAACCAGGTGGCCCGGGACATGGGCGTCCAGGGCGTGGCCGGGTTGCGCAAGCAGGAGCTCATCTTCAAAATCCTGCAGGCGCAGGCGGAAAAGAGCGGTCTGATCTTCTCCGAAGGCGTGCTGGAGTGCCTGCCCGACGGCTTCGGCTTCCTGCGCGCGCCCGAGTACAACTATCTGCCCGGCCCGGACGACGTGTACGTCTCGCCCTCGCAGATTCGGCGTTTCGACCTGCGCACCGGCGACACCATCTCCGGCCAGATCCGCCCGCCCAAGGAAGGCGAGCGCTACTTCGCGCTCATCAAGGTGGACGCGATCAACTTCGAGCCGCCGGAGGAAGCGCGCAACAAGATCTTCTTCGACAACCTCACGCCGCTGTATCCCGACGAACGGCTGAGGCTGGAAACCGTGCGCGAGAACTACTCGGGCCGCGTGATGGACATGCTGACGCCGATCGGCAAGGGGCAGCGTGGCTTGATCGTGGCGGCGCCGCGCACCGGCAAGACGATGCTGCTGCAAAGCATCGCCAACTCGGTGTCGACGAATCATCCGGAAGTGGCGCTCATCGTGCTGCTCATCGACGAGCGCCCGGAAGAAGTCACCGACATGCAGCGCTCGGTGAAGGGCGAAGTGATCAGCTCCACGTTCGACGAACCGGCCTCGCGCCACGTGCAGGTGGCCGAGATGGTGATCGAAAAGGCCAAGCGCCTGGTGGAGCACAAGCGCGACGTGGTGATTTTGCTCGATTCCATCACCCGGCTGGCGCGCGCCTACAACACCGTGGTGCCGCCGTCGGGTAAGGTGCTGTCGGGCGGCGTCGATTCCAACGCGCTGCAGCGGCCCAAGCGGTTTTTCGGGGCGGCGCGCAACATCGAGGAAGGCGGCTCGCTGACCATCGTCGCCACCGCGCTGATCGACACCGGCAGCCGCATGGACGACGTGATTTTCGAGGAATTCAAGGGCACCGGCAACATGGAAATCCACCTGGACCGCAAGCTGGTGGACAAGCGCGTATTCCCGGCCATCGACATCAACAAGAGCGGCACGCGCAAGGACGAACTGCTGCTGCCTAAGGAAGAGCTGAACCGGGTGTGGGTGCTGCGCAAGGTGCTGAGCCCGCTGTCGCCGGTGGAGTCGATTGAGTTACTGCTGGACAAGCTCAACAAGACGCGGTCGAATGGCGAATTTTTGTCGTCCATGAGCGGATGAGGAGACCGAATTCGGTTAGCGTGCTCTTCGAAGATCCTCCATCCAACCATTGAGCGGTGCAGGCAGTAGGCCGACGGGTTCACAGTAGAAACGCTGTTGGCATCTCTGGTTGACGTAGTCCGACCCGAAGACACAGAACCTGAGGCCTTTTTGTCTGGCCTCGGGTGATATTTGGCGGACGGCACACTCGAATTCAAGTTCTTCAAAGAACTCCCGGTCGCTCCAAAGCGTGAGGATTCCGTGTTCAACCCCATTCCTGGGTTCGATCTGACTAATCTTGTCCAGGAGGTCCTTTGCCATTCGAGTTTGAGCCTCCGCTGCATCGCCATACGCCGACAGGGTCCCATGGGGTCCAAAAGAATCGGGAATGTCCTCTCCGTTCTTTGGGCGATAGCGCTTGACTTCCACGAACGCCGACACTCCGTCTCTCGTCACGCGCAAGTCGGGGCCCTTGGGGCCCGTGGGTTCGAAGCGGACGCTGAAACCTAGGTCTCGAAAGACCACGCCGTACCTGATCTCCATCAGATGATCCACCGCCATGTCATCGTCGCGCTCGTTGATGCGCTTGAACACGGATTCGACACCCTCAATGTTCGCTGCTCGGCGAACCAACTCGATGAAATAACGGCGGTCGTTCGACACGAGATTTGTCATTCGCTCAATCCGCTCAACGGTTCTTGTGAGCATGCCTCGTTTCTCCGTTGCGTCCATCCACGGGTTGGCGATGCGAGGATTAAGAGGGCGGGGATTCATGGGGCGTCTGCCCGGAGACCGGACACCGCCATGCCTCTTTGATTATGGAATAGCCCTCGCCCATCGGGATTTGTTCAAGTACACTCATGTCCTGAAGGGGCTGCTTGTGAACACCGCACATTTTCACTCCGCCCTTGCCGGTCTCAACCCAGCATTCAACGCCTTCGGCCATTGCAAACACCTCGTCTGTCAGAATAGCGCCTTTCATCCCGCACAGCTCGCCAACTTGCGCGGGGCCACGCACGCACGCAAACGTACCGTAATATGGCTGTATGGCCGCCCGAAAAATGACAGTCACCATCCCGGAGGATGTGGCTGCGCAGTTCGTGCGTCGAATTCCGGCTCGGGACCGGTCCCGGTACGTGGCTCGGGTGATCGCGGCCAGGCTCCACGAGCGTGAGGAACGAATGATCCGCGCCTGCGAGATCGCAAATGCGGACCCTGATGGTCTCAGGATCGAGCAGGAGTGGGATGAGTTGAGAGACGAAGCCGACCGGGTCGAGGAGCCGTGGGACGTCGCCGAAACGCGGTGAAGTTTGGTGGGTCCGGCTCGATCCCACCATGGGATCGGAGATTGCCAGGACAAGACCCTGTCTGACCCTCTCCAGTCATGTCGTGAATGAACGCAGGAGAACCGTCGTCGTAGTGCCCCTGTCCAGTTCGCCCCGGCCGGCGCCACCACTTCACGTACCTGTTCGTTGCGGTGGTCAGCAGGCGGTCGCGGTCACGGACCAGATCCGCGCGGTTTCCAGGCAGCGGCTGGATCGATTCCTGGGCGCACTTTCTCTCGATCACCTTGAGGCGGTTGAGGAGGGCGTTCGGGAGGTGTTGGAACTCGGTTAATGGCTTTGGCGTGATCCCTTCGTCCAATCTTCGACTTTCAGCCCTTTGATCCGGGTGAATGCGTGATCGCTGCTCACGAGCACCGCTCCCAGCGCAAGGGCATGCGCGCCGATCATCATGTCGAGGCTCCCCATCGGGCGACCCTCGCGTTCCAGCGTGGCCCGAAGCTCACCGTACTGCCGCGCTGCATCGGAATCCCAGGGCAGCATCGTCACCCTCAGAAGGAAATCCTCGATCAGGGCATGCAGGCGTGTGGCGTGGGGGAGCCGCGCGGCTCCGAAGCGCAATTCCCCTTCGGTCACGGCGGATACGGCGAGCTTTGCCATCGGCACCCTGGCCAGGCGACGGTCCACGGCAGGATTGTTCCCTTTGATGATGTAGCTCGCGGTGTTGGTGTCCAGCAGGTAGCGGCGCTCCATCAGAAGAGCTCGCGTTTCTGCGGGGCATCATCCCGGCGATTCGACATGAACTCATCAGGCACATTCGCTTCCCGTCTGAGTTGGAAAAAGCTGTCCCACGACCCTGGACGGCGGGACAGAATCACGTCTCCAGTGGCGGGGTCCCGCCGGATGAAGACCTCGCTGCCTTCAAACCGAAGATCGGAAGGCAGGCGAACGGCCTGACTCCGGCCATTGAGAAAGAGCTTTGCGGTGCGCGGCATGCGATCCTCCATGAGTGGATATATACCATGATATATCTACAGCTCGGTTATCGGCGAGGGCAAGGAATCCGGCGCAGACCATGTCACGCCGGCGGCTGCGCCTCGCTTGTCATGTTGACAATGATACTCAGCAAGCCTCGGGGCGCAACGACGACGGTCTCATTCCACGCTGTGGGAAAGTGCCTGAGATTCCCGGTCACCAGATAATTCGCGCCGGCCGCGCTGGCGCATTCGAGGAAGATATCGTCATCCGGGTCGGAACATGCACGTATCGCCAGCGCAGGCCGGACCCATAGTGACTTCTCGCGGACGGCTCGAAGCGTGGCCGCCATCGTATCCGGATCCAGGCCGAACCGTGGGCGGGCGATGACCTCCTCGTACTCCGCATAGATGTCACCGCTGATGCACGGCTGGATCAGACCGCCAAGCGCAAACGCGAAGATACGAGCGGGAGGACCGAGAGGCTGCAACAGCGAAGAGACGACGATGTTGGTGTCGAGAACAATTCGAATCATGAGCCCGGCTGCAGCCGGGATTCATGCCGAGCCTTGCGTGCCGCGGCAATCTCCGCGTCGATCTCTTCCATCGAAAGTTGATCGAGGCCGGCCTTCCGGGAACTCTCCCACGACCTCCGAAGCCACTCCGGCACGAGGTCGTGTTCCAGCAATTGCCGGACATATTGCTCGGTGGACATTCCCTGCGCGCGCGCTCGGGCAGCCACGGCCGCAGCCTGGTCCTCGGAAAGGTCAATGGTCAGCGTCATCGATATCCCTCTGTCTATTATGATCGAAACGCACCAGGCGACTCCGACGGGAATTGCGCTTCCAACCGGCCATTGTATGCCAGCACGCAAGACTACCTTGACCATCCCGGCTGACCCCAGACTCCGCGAGCGGGAAGAACGAATGACTCGGGCTTGCGAGATCGCGAATGCGAATCCTGATGTCCTCAGGATCGAGCAGGAGTGGGATGATTTGAAAGACGAGGCCGACCCGGTCGAGGAGCCGTCGGATGCTGCCCCTGCGGAGTGAGGATCAGACTATCACCTGCGTGATCCCTTTATCCAATCTTCGACCTTTGGCCCTCTGATCCGGGTGAATGCGTGATCGTTGCTCACCAGCACGGTCCCCAGCGCAGGGACATCTGCGCCGATCGTCATGTCGAGGCTCCCCATCGAGCGTCCCTCGCGTTCCAGCGTGCCGCGAAGCTGACCGTATTGCGGCGCGGCATCGGAATCCCACGGCGGGATCGTCGCGCGCAGAAAGAGATCCTCGATCAGTGAATGTGAGCGTGTGGCGCGGGGGAGCCGCGCTGCTCCGAAACGCAAATCCGTGCCGTCGTCGCCCTGGCCAAACGAGGGCCCACGGCAGGATTGTTCCCTTGATGATATGGCCCGCGATGTAGCGGCGCTCCATCAGAACAACTTGCGCTTCTGCGAGGCTTCGTCCCGGTGATCCGACGCGAACTCATCAGGCACATTCGCTTCCCGTCTGAGTTGAAAAAACTGTCCCACGACCCCGGACGGCGGGGCAGAATCACGTCTCCAGTCGCTTCGCCCCGCCGAATGACCTCGCTGCCTTCAAACCGAAGATCGGAAAACAGGCGAACGGCCATTGAGAAAAAGCTGTCCGGCTCGCGGCATGCGAGCCTGCCTGAGTGGATATATACCATGAGATATCTCCAGTTTGGTTACTGGTATACTCACGCGATTGCGAAACCGCGGGCACGTTGGCGGCCGAAGGAAGGGACCCAACGGCGTGGGCTGCCATGACCTTCCGATCCGGCGCGGCCAGGCGCGCGTCCGCCCACCCGGCTGTGGGTGCCAGGAAACAATACACCCTGGAACCAGGGTGGTTGACGCGCCAGAATCGAAAATACACCTGGTACTGGGAAAATCATAATCTCCGTACCGGATTGTTCCGATCTTCCGACCATGAAACGTATCGGCAATTCTTTCCGTTTCGTCCGGTTGTGGCGGGATCGCCGCGGCCAGGATCTTATCGAATACGCGTTGATGGCGGGTTTCGTTGCGGTCGCGGCCGGAGCGATTATGCCCAATGTGGCCACCAGCATCAGCACCATTTTCTCGCTGGTTGGCAGCGTGATGACCGGTGCGGCGAACCAGGGAAGCTGAAGACGGCGGATTCTCATTTGCGCACCCGAAAAACTCTGCCCTGCTGACGCCCTCCCAGCGCGCGCGATCCCGGCGCCCATGGCCCCCGCGGGGACGCGCACGCCAGAGAACAGCAGGGCTCCCGCAATGCCCACGTATCGCGCCTTATAATGATTAGCAAGCGACCGAATGCAGATTCGAAAAGCCGTAATCACTGCGGCAGGGAGGCGCCAGCGCAACCTCCCCATGCAGACCCTCATCGATCAGCACGGCGCCGAACGCTCGGTGCTGAGCCTGGTCGCCGGCGAGGCCCTCCGCGCCGGTATCGAGGACATCTGCATCGTCGTCTGGCCCGGTGACGAGGAGCCCTACACCAAGCTTCTGGCGAACGACCCCGCGCGCCTTCATTTCGTCCGCCAGACCGAGCCCCGCGGCTACGGTCACGCGGTCTATTGCGCCCGCGAGTTCGTCAGGGATGAGCCCTTCCTCCACTTCGTCGGAGATCACATCTACGTCGGCGACGGGGCAAACGGCTGCGCCCAACGCCTCGTGGAAGCCGCATCCGCCGAAGCCTGCGCCGTTTCCGCAGTGCAGGTGACGCGCGAGAACCTGCTGCCTTACTACGGCGCCATCGGCGGACAGCCCGTCGCCGCAAGACCCGGACTGTACTGCGTCGATACGGTCATCGAAAAGCCCACGCCCACGGAAGCGGAGCAGAGGCTGGTCGTTCCCGGCCTGCGCGGCGGTCAGTATCTCTGCTTTCACGGGATGCACGTGCTGACGCCGGTCCTGTTCGGCATTCTCTCGTCCATGCTCGCGGGCGGCGCCAACGGTGGCGTGACCCTCTCCGCCGCCCTCGCGGAGCTGGCAAAGCGCGAGCAGTACCTCGCCATGATCCAGAACGGCCGCCGCTTCGACGTCGGCGTGAAGTACGGCCTGTTCACCGCCCAGCTTGCCCTCGCCCTCGACGGGCAGGATCGCGACGAAGTGCTCACGCAACTTCTCGACGTGCTCGCCGCGCGCGAGATGCGTTCCGCCCCGAGAGCAACGGCGTGAGCGATCTGTGGGCGATTATCGCCTCCGCCGATCCCGAAATCCGCAACCGCTCGCTGGACCGGTTCTGCCGCACCGCACCTCTTGATGCGCTGCTGGGGGAAGCCGGCGATCTCGACCGCCGCAGACGCGCCTGCGACAACCTCTATGAGCGTGTCCGCGCGTTGTTTTTTCTCTATGCGATTCACCGCTTCCACCTGCCCGGCAAACTCGGCGCTGGCGGCCGCGCGTTGATCCCCTTCGCAGGCTACGAGAAGCTGCTCCAGCGGCGCTACGAAGAGGCGATCGCCATTTTTCTCGCCGCCCAGTCCGCGGCGGGACCGGACGACGGCCTCTCCAGCGCCCTCGCCGCCGCATACCGCGGGCTGGCCTTTCAGACTCTCGCCGGCCAGGTCCGCCGCAGCGTCCGGTCCGTTCGGGGCAACCAGTGGATGTTTCGCACCGGTCACCCCGCCGACTACGCCCTGCGCATCCGCCCCCAGCTTCTGCGGCGCGACGCCGCGAGCGGCCCGTTCCCCATCCTCCACGAGGCCACCCCGGTGCGCATGGATCTCAGCCACAGTGGGTGGAGCGACATCTTCTTCCTCGGAATGGATCTGCCCGAACGGGCGCGCGTCCTGAACGTCTCCATCGATCTCGCCGTGCGGGGTTCGGGTGCGTCCTCTCCCCGGCCGCCGGTGGAAGCGTACCTGCGCGTGATCGACCGTCCGGTCATTCGCCTCGTCAGCATCGATCTGGATTCGAGTGCCGAGATCGCCGGCCTCAACGATCTGTTTGACTTCGGCCGCGATTATCTCGGGCTCCTGAAAGCCGCCGTCATCGCCTCAGGCTTGGTTCCGCCGGGCCTGGAAGGGTCCGGGCACCCGTTGGCCCACCTCCTCGAACAGTTGATAGGGAAGCCCGGATATGGCCTCGAGATCGTCAGCCATGTAAACGATATCCCGAAGGGCTCGCGCCTGGCCGTATCCACCACGCTGCTGGCGTGTCTGATCGCCGCCTGCATGCGGGCCACCGGACAGGCTTCGGCGTTCACCGGGCCGCTGAGCGAGGCGGAACGCCGGCTGGTGGCCGCGCGCGCTATCCTGGGCGAGTGGCTGGGCGGTTCCGGTGGAGGCTGGCAGGATTCCGGTGGCGTCTGGCCCGGAATCAAACTCATCGAAGGCGTGATTGCCGCCGAAGGCGATGCCGAGTACGGTATCAGTCGCGGCCGCCTGCTCCCCAACCACCGCATTCTGCCCCCTTCGGAGGTCACCGCCGAGACTCGCGCGCAACTGCAGGCCAGCCTCGTGCTCGTGCACGGCGGCATGGCCCAGGACGTGGGTCCCATCCTGGAGATGGTCACCGAAAAGTACCTCTTGCGGTCGGAGCCGGAATGGATCGGCCGCCAGCAGGCCTGCGCGATTCTCGACGAGATTGTCGGCTGCCTCCGGTCCGGCGACGTGCGCGCCATCGGAGCGGCCACCCAGCGCAACTTCGACGGGCCCATTCAAGCCATCATTCCGTGGGCCAGCAACTTCTACACCGAGGCGTTGATCGAAGAGGTCCGCAAGGCCTTCGGCCCGGCCTTCCGGGGCTTCTGGATGCTGGGCGGCATGTCCGGCGGCGGCATGGGCTTCATCTTCGATCCCGCGCGGAAACTCGAGGCGCAGGACCGGCTGCAAGCCATCATGTGCCACCTGAAACACCGGATCGAGGGCGGCGTGCCCTTCGCCATGGAGCCGGTGGTCTACGATTTCGCCATCAACGAACGCGGCACCCACGCGGAGTTTCTGGCCGGCGAAGCCGCCGTGTTGCCCGGCGGCTACTACAACCTCATGCTGCCCGGAGTTCTGCGCCGGGAGCCGCGCTCGTTGTCCGCCACCGAGCGCTCCGATCTGGACCGCTTCAGCGCATTGTGCGAGGGCGCGCCGGAGGCGGTCAGCCGGATTCATAACCTGTTCGAGCGCCTCCTGCCGCGCCACGAAGCGGAGGACCGCCGCGGCGACACGCTGGACGCTCTGCTGGCCCGGTATGGCTTCGACCCTATCCAGCACGAACGCATTCAAACCGAACTGCGCGCCGGCCGCATCGGCCTGGCCCAGAACCGCCTGCCCGTGTCCAGCCGCATCGAGGACGTTTCGCCGGACGAAGTATTCGATGCCACCCGCGGTGTGCCCGCGGATTTCCAAAGACTCGGCGAGGACGCGCTGGCCTCGGGTGCTGTCGCCGTCGTCTCCCTGGCCGGTGGCGCCGGTAGCCGCTGGACCCACGGCGCGGGCGTCGTCAAGGCCCTCAGCCCCTTCTGCCGTCTTGCTGGAAAGCACCGCAGCTTCATCGAAGTGCACCTGGCCAAGAGCCGCCGCACGGGACGGCTCTACGGGTCGTCGGTGCCACACGTCATCACCACCAGCTACCTCACGCACGACCGCATCGACCGTTTTCTGCAGGCCGAGGAAAACTACGGCTACGCGGGTCCTTTGTACTTGTCGCCCGGGCGCGCCGTCGGGCTGCGTCTGGTGCCGATGGCCCGCGACCTGCGCTTCGCCTGGGAGGAGACCCCGCAACAGATGCTGGATGTCCAGGCGCAGAAGGTGCGGGAGAGTTCGCGGGCGGCTCTGGTGGCGTGGGCGCAACAGGTGGGCGAGGGGAGTAACTACACGGATAATGTTCCACGCCAGTGCCTGCACCCGGTCGGGCACTGGTATGAGGTGCCCAACCTCTTTCGCAACGGCGTTCTGGAGAGTCTGCTGAGCGCGCGGTCGAATCTCCGCCACCTGATGGTTCACAACATCGACACCCTGGGAGCCGGTGTGGACGCGGGAATCCTCGGCTATCACATCGCTCGCCGCGCCCCGATGACCGTGGAGGTGATCGCCCGCCGCATCGACGACCGCGGAGGCGGCCTGGCCAGAGTGGACGGCCACGTTCGCCTGATCGAGGGCATGGCTCTGCCGCGCGAAGAGCTGGAGTTTCAGCTTTCTTACTACAACTCCAACACCTTCTGGATCGACATAGAAGCTCTTCTGGACGTTTTCGGCCTGACCAGAAACTCTCTGGGCGATGCCGGCAAGGTGGCCGGCGCGGTCCGTTCCATGGCCGCGCGCATGCCGACTTACATCACCCTCAAAGAGGTGAAGAAGCGGTGGGGCAAAGGTCAGGAGGATATCTACCCCGTGGCTCAGTTCGAGAAGCTCTGGGTGGATATGACTGCCCTGCCGGAGATGAACTGCCAGTTCGCAGTCATCCCCCGCCTGAGAGGCCAGCAACTCAAGGAGCCGGCCCAGTTAGACGGCTGGCTGCGAGACGGCTCGGCCGACCATGTAACTGGCCTGTGTGAATTCCAGTAGCCGGTTATTCGCGTCCATAAGTGCCCGCCGGCCACTTACTCCGTTAGTCTGTCGCACTCGGGCCGGGCCGTTGAGGGCCTGCCCAGCCTCTTCGTTGTTCGCATCTCCCCGTGTGCCGGTTGATCGGATCGCTCGGTAGTGCGCTAAATCTGTTAGCGCACTACCGATCGCTCTGCGCTTTCCTTATACGTGTACAATACGTGTAGGGCAGTCATGAACCGAAAGCTCACCATCACTGTCAGCGAGGCCGTCTATGAAGGCCTTCACCGGACCATCGGCCGGCGCCGGATCAGCCATTTCATCGAGAAATTGGCTCGTCCCCACGTCGTGCCGGAGGAAATCGAAGCCTCGTACCGCGACATGGCCGCTGACCAGACGCGGGAAAGGGAGGCACTGGAGTGGTCCGAAGGCCTGATCGCTGACTCTTCCTTCACCGAACCCCATGCTTCGCGGTGAAGTCTGGTGGGTCGACTTCGACCTGTCGCTCGGTGGTGAAATCCACAAGACCCGCCCCGCCGTTATCGTCAGCAATGACGCGTCCAATCGCAACCTCAACCGCGTGCAGGTGGTTCCGATCACCAGTAACGTAATCCGAGTCTACCCGTGTGAAGCCCCCATCGACCTGAATGGCGAGCCCCGCAAAGCGATGGCGGACCAGATCGCCACCGTCAGCAAGCAGCGGCTCAAATCCAAGTTAGCAACCTTGTCGCTCGATGATGTCCGCGCTGTGGAACGGGCCATCTGTGTCCAACTCGGCCTCCCCACATCCCAGGTCGAGTCTCCCCCAGCCGGGAAAGCAAGCAACCGACCGTGAATGCACCGAATGGCGCCGTGCTTCGAGGCTTCGCGGCCAGAATAAGCGCGCCATCGCGCGCGCAGCTACCCAGCGTGGCGCTTCCGGGCCGCCTTAACGGCTGCCGAAGTTATAGCCGACCCAGACCGTGGCCTCGGGCACCGCGTTGCTGTTGAAGTCGTTCCTTAGGCCGGGTACGTAGTGAAAATCGAATTGCGGCCGAATGAACAGGTGTTCGGTCACAAAGATCTGTACGCCCACTCCGGCGTGAATCTGAAAGTGACTGTCGGTGCCAACGGGCTCAACCTGGGTGCTGCAGGCGACAGTTCCGACGCAGCCGCTTTCCGAGACGGAGAAACTGGTGCGGGCGCCGCCAATGCCGCCTTCCACCCGCAGCGCTGCGCGTTTCGTGGCGTAGGGTTGGTAGACGCCATTAAAATCGTAGAACATCTGACGGTCCTGCAGCGGCCCGTAGTTCTTCTGTGACGGTTCGACGTTAAACTCCGCGCCCACGCCGAAGTGCTTGTAGAGCATGATGTCTCCTCCAAAGCCCAGGAAGAAGCCGTTCATGCTCGAGGGGGCCTCGCAGGTAGAGTCGCCCGAATTCGGCGTGCACGAACTGCCCGACACACTGTCGATACCGTTGCTGTTCGCCTTGTCCCACGCGGCCCCGAAGCCCATGCCGATATCGACCGCGCTTTGCGCGCTGGCCAGCGAAGCGCCGAACGCCATTAACGTAACAAAAACAAAACAACGACCTGCTATTTTCACGAGATCTCCCCTAGACGGTGTAATCGTGCGAAATGCACCTCGAAAATGTAAAGTCAGCTTTCGGATGCAGCTCAGACGCGGACCTAGCGAGCCGCAATGGCCTCCGGAAATCGTCCGCGCCGGTCCCTTCGCTGTAGCTGAGACGCCCACTGGAAAAAAGGCGTTACAGTTTTCGACGAGTCACGCGCGCATTTCAGACAAACCTTTACAATCGCCCGCTGCGCCGATTCCGGCTCCGGCGTCGGGTGTTATCTGGCAGGCGCTCCGATGCGCCGGGCGCGAAAACGAAAGGCGTGCTCGTTCACCGCGACATCGATATCGGCGAACCCCGCGGCGGCGAGCCGGTCCGGAAAGGTGCGCGGGTCCACCACCACCATCGTGTCGAACAGGTGCAGCAGGCCGAACGAGCGGCTGTACCGGCTGTCCACGCCCGCGAAAACTCCGCCCGGCCGAAGGACCCGGGCCACCTCGGCAAGCAGACGGTCCTGCAGCACCGCGGAGGGGACGTGATGGAGCATGGTGAAGCACACCGCGCCATCGAAAGCCGCGTCCGCGAGCGGCATGGCGGTGGCGTCTTCGTGGAGCACGGTCACGTTCCGGCCGGCCATGCGGCGAGTGAGCGAAGCCGCGAGCCGATCGTCAATCTCCACGCAAGTCAAGTGCGATACGCGCGTGCGCAGCAAGTCTGTCGTGAGACCGGGACCAGGGCCAACCTCGAGAACATTCGCCCCAAGATCCACGCCATCCAGCACCCATGGCAGGATCTGTGTCTCCACCGTCTTCTGCCAATGTGCCGAGCGGCACAGCCAGCGGTGAACCCGGTTCATGCCCTCGCCACGTGCTGGCTGATGCTGAGCGTGTTGCCGTCCGGATCCTTGAACCACGCCACTCTGTCGCCGGTTGGCGCGGTCCAGATGCCACTCTCATCCTTGACCCACTCGTAGCGCTCCAGCCTGACCCCGCCCTTCTCCAGTTCCGCCGCGGCCGCGACGATATCGGGCACTTCCCAGCCGAGCACTGTCCAGCGCACCTGTGGAATCTCGCCGACGGGAATCACCCGAAGCATGGTGCCATTGGCGTCGAACACAAGGGCGAAGCGGTCTTCGCTCACCAGAGGCAGACCCAGCGTGTCGCGATAAAACGCCCTGGCGGCGTCGGCGTTCCTGACCGCGAGGAACGCAACAAGTTTGTAAGAACCGAGCATGAGCCAGTGTGCATCTGTCGCCCGAACGCCGATACGCCATAATATATCTCTGATGCGACAATGCGCCCTGGTCACTGGATACGACCCGAAACCGGGTGTCTGCATTTCCACCCTCGCCTGGGATTACCCGGCCGGCTACCTGGTGCCCGAGCACGCGCACGGTTCGGACCAGCTCATCTACGCCACCCGCGGGGTGATGGAGCTGTCCGCGGGGCAGAGCTTCTGGCTGATCCCGCCGCACTTCGCCCTGTGGATTCCGGCGCGCACCGCGCATCGCATTCGCATGCCCGCCCCCGTGGCCATGCGCACTTTGTACCTGCGGCGGCGGCTCGCTCCGGATCTGCCGGACGCCTGCACGGTGATGCACGTCACACCGTTGTTGCGCGAGCTGATCGTGGAGGCGGTGCGTACCGGCCAGCTTGGCAACGGCGACCGGGTCCATCGCGCGCTCCGGGATCTGCTGGTGGCACAATTGCGCACCGCGACTCCCATTCCCACGGGCGTAACTCTTCCCCGCGACCCCCGGGCGCTAGCCGTCGCCCAAGCGTTGCTGGCGAACCCGGCCCGGGGCACGGCGTTACATGGGTTGTGTGCGCGTGCGGGCGCCAGCGTCAGAACCATTGAGAGAGCGTTCCGGAAGGAAGTGGGCATGGACTTCGAATCGTGGCGGCGGCAGGTCCGCCTGATGAAGGGCATCGAGCTTCTGGTGGAAGGCCGCTCGGTGAAGGAAGTCGCCTTCGAGGTCGGCTACCGGCAGCCGAGCGCCTTCGTGCAGATGTTCCGCAAAACCATGGGGACCACGCCGAAGGCCTGGGCGGCCCTGTGAATATCGCTCGCCGCACTGCGTTTCAGATTCTGACCCGCGTGGAAACGGGCGCCTGGGCCACGGAGCTGCTCGTCGCCCACACGCAGGCGCTCGATTCGCGCGATGCCGGGCTTGCGTGGGAGCTGGTTCTGGGCTCGCTGCGCCGCCAGGCACAGCTCGACTTCATCATTAACCAGTTTGCGGCCCGAAAGCTGGATGCCGAGGTTCGCGTGGCCTTGCGCATGGGGTTGTACCAGTTGCGCCATCTGGAGCGGGTGCCGGCGCATGCGGCGGTCACCGAATCGGTGGAGCTGGTGAAGGCATCGGGCAAGCGGTCCGCAGCCGGACTGGTGAATGCGGTGTTGCGGCGAGCCCCGCGCGCGGATGTGGAATGGCCCGATCGCGCCACCGCGTTGTGCTGTCCCGCCTGGTTGCTGGAAAGCTGGGAGCGGCAGTTCGGCCGCGCCGTGGCTTCGAACATCGCGGAATCGGCCCTGCAGCCAGCCCGGACGCACGTCGCTTCCACCGGCCGTATTCAGGATGTCGGGGCGCAGTCCATTGTCCCGCTGGTCCGAATCGAGCCCGGACAGACGTTTCTGGACGTCTGCGCCGCTCCCGGCAACAAGACCGCGCAGGCGGTGGAGGCCGGCGCCGAGGCTGTCGCCTGCGACCTCCACCTGCACCGCTTGCGCGCTCTTGCCGATGTTCGCTGCCACCGCGTCGCCGCCGACGCCACCCGGCCCCTCCCATTCGCGGCCCGTTTCCAACGCGTACTGGTGGACGCGCCCTGCTCCGGAACGGGCACGCTGGGCCGCAACCCGGAGATCAAATGGCGCGTCCAACCATCTGATTTGATTGATCTTCACAGGCGACAAGTGGACATCCTGCGGAACTCGCTGGAGTGCCTGGCGCCGGGTGGCGTGCTGGTGTATTCCACCTGCTCGCTGGAGCGAGAAGAGAACGAAGAAGTGATCGCCGCGGCCGGAGGAAACTGGAGCGTCCACCGGCGGATTCCTGGCGCCGGCGCGGGGGACGGCTTCTTCGCCGCTGTGCTAACATCGGGGTTGCCCGCAAATGGTTGAGATCCTTCCCTCTATTCTTGCGGCTGATTTTGCGCGGCTGGGCGAACAGATCGCTGCCGCGGAGCGTGGCGGGGCCGGGCGTTTCCATCTGGACGTCATGGACGGGCATTTTGTGCCCAACCTGACAATCGGACCGCCGGTGGTGGCGTCCATCCGCAAGGTCACCCGCGCAAAGCTGGACGTTCACCTGATGATCACGGATCCGAACAAATACGCGCCGATATTCATCGAGGCCGGCGCGGATTCCTTGTCCGTCCAACAGGAAGCTTGTCCCCATCTGGACCGGACGCTGCGCATGATCCAGGGCGAAGGAGCTCTCGCGGGAGTGGTCATCAACCCCTCCACACCGGTTGGAACGCTCGAAGACGTCCTGTATGTGGCCGACTACGTGCTGGTCATGAGCGTGAATCCCGGTTTCGGCGGGCAGAAGTTCATCGAGCACTCGCTCGGCAAGGTGCGCGCGCTCGACGCGCGGAAGAAGGAACTGGGTTTGCGGTTTCCGATCGAGATTGATGGAGGCATCACCCTCGAGAATGTCGCCGGTGCGGTCCGGGCTGGCTGTGAATGGATCGTGACAGGGTCGTCCATCTTTCACACCGGCGATCCGGAACGGGCCACGTCGGAGATGCGCAAGGCCGCCGAAGCGGCGCGGGCGGTGCACGCCTGAACGCCGCCGCGGCGCATATGGTATTGTACGGGGAAAAGTCCAGTATGGTTCGTCATCAAACGTTCGCCGCCCGACTCCTTGCTGTCCCGCTGGGTCTGGGCCTCGTTGGCTCAGTGGGCTGCCTCGTCCACAAAAAGTACGAGAACCCCATCAGCAAGAACACCAGCCAGCCGGACAAGGTGCTGTTCGACAAAGCTGTCAACGACATCGAGCACGGCCGTTTTGAGGTGGCCCGGATCACGCTGAACACGCTGATCAACACCTACGACCAGAGCGAATACCTGGCCAAAGCCAAGCTGGCCATCGCCGATTCCTGGTATCGCGAGGGCGGCGTGCACGGGCTGGCCGAGGCCGAGGCCGAGTACAAGGACTTCGAGCTGTTCTATCCCACCATGCCCGAAGCCGCCGAGGCGCAGAACCGCGTTTGCATGATTCACTACCGGCAGATGGACAAGGCGGACCGCGATGCCGCGCAGGCGTTGCGCGCCGAGGACGAGTGCCGCGCGCTACTGGTGCAGTATCCCAACAGCAAGTACGTGCCGGAGGCGCAACAACGGCTGCGCGACATCCAGGAAGCGCTGGCCGAGGCCGAAATGCGCGTGGGCACGTTTTACCACACCAAGGGCAGCAACCCGGCCGCGGCCAACCGCCTGGCGCGGCTGGCAGACCAGTATCCGTTGTACAGCCGGGCCGACGAGGCCCTGTGGGAGCTGGGCGACTCCTACTCGAGGATGGGAAACCGCTTCCGCAAGCAGGCCGGCGACGCCTATGCGCGCATCGTGAGAGACTACCCGCTCAGTTCCTACACCGAAGACGCAAAGAAGAAGCTGAAGGACCTGGAGATGCCGATTCCCCAGGCCGACCCCGCCGCTTACGCGCGCATGAAGTACGAACTGGAGCATCGAACGAAGCTCAGCCTGAAGAACCGCGGTATGGATGTCCTGCGCCGCGGGCCCGATATGCACAACGCGGCGAAGTCGGGCGCGCCGGCGATGACCAATCTGCGTCCCACCGTGCCCGTCAGCGTCCCCGTGGTGGTGGAGCAGCGCCAGGGATTCGAGGGGGATGTCTCCGCGCAGACCATTTCCGGCTCTTCCGATCTGGATAAGAAGCCGGACGCCCGCTTGTCGCCTCCGCTCGCCGCTGCAGCCGCCGGAGCGCCACAGTCCGGTCCTGCGGCGGAAGCGAATATGACGCCCAACGAGCGTCTGGCGCAGCTTCCTTCCAACCACACGCTGAGCGAGAAGGAAAGGAAGAGGCTGGCGAAGAAATACCAGGAGCAGCAGAAGAGGAAGTCGCAGCAGCAGGCGAAGAAACAACCCGCCCAGAAGCCGGCGGCAACAACCGCTCCCGCCGCGGCGCCCGCCGCCACCACAACACCACCTTCCTCCTCCTCCAATCAGTGATGAGCCGGATCCTGCTGGCCGACGACAGCCCGCACGCGCAGCGGATGGGCGAGCGGATTCTGCGGGAAGAAGGCTTTGAGGTGGTCAGCATCACGGAAGGGGAAACGGCTCTCCTCCGGCTGGCCGACGTCGACCCCGACCTGATTCTCGCCGATGTCTTCCTGCCGGGAAAGTCCGGCTTCGACATCTGCCGTTATGTGAAGGGCAATCCTCGCCATCGCCACGCGCGCGTGGTTCTTACGGCGGGCATGCTGGAGCCCTTCGACGAGGACGAGGCGCGGCGAGCCGGTTGCGATGCCATTCTGAAAAAACCGTTCGAGGCTTCCGTGGTGGTGGAGACCATCCGGCCGTTGCTCCACGAAGCGGAGTTTGCGCGGGGACTCTTTGCCGAGACCGTTGCCGCCGAAGCGCGCTTGCCTCAGCCTCCTTCGGCGGCAGCCCGGCCACCGGCGCCGCCACCGCTGCCGGAGGTGGATGTGGAGCGCGTCCGCGCGGCCATCACCGTGGCTCTGGACGCGTCGCTGCCGGCCATGATTCACGAAATCACCGAGCGCGTGCTGGTTGCCCTCGGGCACTGACCGGCACGCGGCGTCATTCGCGCGTCCGATACACTGAGCATTAGGTTGTGGGAGTGGGACAGGGACAGGGAGAGATGAAGGCACTCGTATACGTTTCGTTCAAGCCCACGGTGCTCGATCCGCAGGGCCAGACCATACGCTCGGCTCTGGCGGGCATGGGTCATGCGTCCATCGCATCGGTGCGCCAGGGCAAGTACTTCGAGATTGAACTCGCGCCGGGCACGGATCGCCAGAAAGCCGCGACGGAGATGGACCAGATCGCGCGTGACGTGCTGGCCAACCCCGTGATCGAGGAATATCGCGTGGAGATCGTCGAATAGCGGTACAGCAATGTGCGGCAGGCGCCTACGCCTGCGGCGGGCCCCCAGGAAAGTCGTGATCGCGTCGATCCGGTTTGCGTGTATAGTCCTGCTGGCTTGGCTGGTGCTGCTCGCCCAGGATTACGTCTGCCCTATGGATCCCGACGTGCACTCCAGCACGCCGGGCTTCTGCCCTCGTTGCGGTATGAAGCTGGTGCCGGGCATCCCCGATGCGGCCCGCTATCCGGTTGCGCTGACGCTGATTCCGAACCCGCCGCGCGCCGGCGCGGCTACCGAACTGAAGTTCGCCATCACCGACCCTCACTCCGGCAAGCCAGTTGTGCGCTTCCAGGTGGTGCACGAGAAGCTGTTCCATTTGTTCGTGGTCAGCCAGGACCTGAGCTGGTTCGAGCACGAACATCCGGACCCCCAGCCCGGTGGCGGTTTCCGAATCGCGGAGCGCTTCCCGAAGCCCGGCATGTACCGCGTGCTGGCCGATTTCTTCCCGGACGGCGGACCGCCGCAACTCATCGCGAAGACAGTGATCGTGCCGGGCGGCGGCGCTCTGGAGCCGGCGAAACTGCTCTCCGACCTTTCTCCGAAGCAGGCGGAGAACCTGAACGTCGAACTGGTCACCGAGCCGCCGCAGCCCATTGCCGGCCTGAAGACGCTGCTGTTCTTCCGGCTGAGCCCGGCCGACGGCATCGAGAAATACATCGGCGCGTGGGGACACCTGCTGGTGGTGAGCGACGACCTTGTGGACGCCATCCACACGCACCCATTCCTGGCCGATGGCGGCGCCGGGGAGCAATTCAACGTGATCTTTCCACGCGCGCGGACATACCGGCTGTGGGCGCAGTTTCAGCGCCATGGCGTGGTGAATACGGTGGCGTTCAATGTGCCAGTGCGAGGGTTGCGGTAGGATCCGGGACACGCGGCGCGAGCCGCGTTTCTCTGGCACCAAACCGACGGTGTGCCCAGTTTTCTGTCGCACTGCCCCCTTTCCTTCAGGCTCATCTCCTAAGGAAGACTTGCCACGAACCTGTTCATGCCGTCTTGGGCTGAGCCGTCTGTGCAGGCGCGGCGACGAGCGAATAGCCGAGCGCTTTCGCTTGCGCGCGAAGTCT
>JBEKPY010000055.1:0-43714 GCA_049520275.1 Bryobacteraceae bacterium | reverse complement strand
TCGTCGTCGAAAAGCATGGGGGCCAGGAGCTGGCGCATGTGCCAGTCCACGTAATAGGCCAGCATGCAAAGCAGGATGTGAGCGCGAACGCGATCGGGCAAACGGTGATGGATGGGCCGCACATGCAGATCGACCTTCGCCTGACCAACGTGCTCGCAAGCGTTCATTGACTCTCTCCTTTTGCCGCGGTTGCCGATGGCAGCCTCACCTGAAACCGCGTGTCGCCGGGACGCGATTCCACGCGGATGTCCCCACGGTGTTTCTGGACGATCCGCCAGACCGTATCCAGCCCGAGGCCGGTCCCCTCGCCCACCGGCTTGGTGGTGAAGAACGGGTCGAAAACGCGATCGCGGATGTCCGCCGGGATGCCCGGCCCGTTGTCGCCGATCTCCACCAGCACGCGATCGAACTCGGCCGCGGTGCGAATCCTCAGCTCGCCTTTTCCGTTCATGGCGTCGATGGCGTTGTCGATGAGATTCGTCCACACCTGGTTGAGTTCGCTGCCCGAGGCGCAAACGCGCGGCGCGCTTCGGTCGTACTGGCGAATCACGTTGACGCCGTGCTTGAGCCGGTAGCGCAACATGATCAGGGTGCTCTCGATTCCGTTGTGGACGTCCACTTCCTGCTCGGGCGCCTGATCCATCCACGAGTATTCCTTGATGGCCCGCACCAGCTCGGAAATCCGCGCGGTGCTGCTCTCCACTTCGGCGGTCAGCCGGGCGATGGTAAACGCCGCCGTCAGGCGCATGAGGACGTCGACAAGAGTTTCCGCGTCAAACCGCCCGGCCAGTTCGTCCAGCGTGGCGATGCCGCAGGAGGCGTCCACCAGGCTGGCGGCCAGATTCCACGGCTCCGGTATGCGATGGTGTTCCAGCCAGCGGGTAATCTCGTCCACGCGATCGCTCCGCTCGAGCGAGTCCATAACCACCGCGGGATGGTCTTTCTCCCAGTCGCACTCCAGACGCGTCAGATAGACGTGTTCTTCGGTACTCAGGCCGCGGCCATCGAGGTGCAACCGCGCGCTTCGCGCCGCCTGAAAAGCCTCGCGCAGGTCCGCCGCCGCCCGCCGCGCCGCCGCCGCGGGATTGTTCAACTCGTGCGCCAGACCGGCCGACAGCTTGCCCAGCGCCATCAGCTTGTCGCGTTGCTGGTCGGCGCGCGTATTCTCGCGGACCCGGTCGGCCAGCATGCCCACCAGGCGCGAGCCGAGCTGCGGCAGCCGTCGCAGCATTTCCTCGAACCGGTCCGTGTACAGGATGGCGACGCGGCTGGGAACGGATGCTCGCGTGGCCAGCGGGAAATGGGTCAGCCGTGAGTAGGGCAGCATGCCGGAGATCTGGCCCGCGCGGGCGCTGAAGTTGCGCGGGGCGGTGGCGCGCTCGCCGTGGCCCACGATTTCCCCTTCGAGGATTACGAACATGCGGTCGGCCGGAGAACCCTCCGTGCTGAGCACGTCGCCAGGCGCGAGCTTCACCACCGTCATCTGCGATGCCAGCCAGCGCAGGCCGTCTTCCGCCAGATCGCCGAAAGCGGGAACCCGCCGCAGTTCGGCCATGAGAGCGTCCACCGAACTCGAGTCTACTTGTTGCATAGGTTCGCGTTCTCCACTCGGTGACCCGGCATAGCCGGAACCAGACAGGCTTTGCGCCACATGGGGCAACCGCTCCGTGACCGTCGCGGCTCGGTCGGAAGGTTCTTACGACCGTGACTCGCAAACCGTTGCCGAGCGGCGTGCGTCTGCAAGCGGCTCTGCTCAGCGCGATACGCGTATGCGGGAGCGGACATGTTATGCCTTGGCCAGATACCGGTGCACGAATTGGATGGCGATGGAGCCCTCGCCGACTCCGGCGGCCACGCGTTTCACCGATCCGGAGCGCACGTCCCCCACCGCGAAAACACCCGGCCTGCTGGTTTCGAGCAGTCCCGGCTGGCGCTCGGAAGTCCATGTCTTCGGCGTCCTGCCGTTGGCGAGGAGAGCGTCGCCGGTCAGGATGAAACCGCGGGCGTCGCGCTCGATGAAACCGTCCAGCCAGTCGGTCCGCGGCTCCGCGCCAATGAAGACGAACAGAGCGCCGGCCGGCACTTTTTCGATCGCGCCCGCTCCACCGCGAGCGATGGAGATTGCCTCCAGACGATCTGTGCCGTGGGCCTCCACCACCTGGCACCCGCACTCGACGCGAATGTTCGGCGTTTTCGCAATGTCGTCGACCAGGTACTTCGACATAGTGATGGAAAGCGATTCGCCGCGCACCAGCATCACCACCTCGCGCGCGTAACGCGAGAAGTTCATCGCCGCCTGGCCGGCCGAGTTGGCACCCCCAACAATGAACACGGTCTCGCCGCGGCAGGACAGTGCTTCGGTGGCCGCCCCGCCGTAGTAGACGCCCGCGCCGTTCAGCCGGTCCATGCCGGGAATATCCAGCTTTCTCCACTGCACACCCGTGGCAATCAGCAGCGCCTGGCAGGATAATTCGGATTCGTCCGCCAGCGTGATAACGTTGTAATTGCCTTCGGCACGGACGCGGACCGCTTCCTGCGGCGCAAGGATGTCCACCCCGAAACGGCGCGCTTGGGCTACCGCGCGGCGCGCCAGATCGCTCCCGCTGACCCCCGCCGGGAAGCCCAGATAATTCTCGATCAGCGAACTGAGGCCGGCCTGTCCCCCCGGCGCCTCGCGCTCCACGATTACCGACTTCAGCCCCTCGGATGCCCCATAGACGCCCGCCGCCAAACCCGCCGGCCCGCCGCCTACAATCACGACGTCATAGTAATCGGTGTCGGCTCGCGTACGCAGGCCCACGCGTTGCGCCACCTCCGCCAGGCTGGGCTCGCAAAGCCGGGTCCCGTCCTCGAGGATTATGACCGGGAGTTTCCGTTCGTCCGCGGGTCCGAGCGATTCCAGCACCCGCCTCACCTCCGCGTCGCTGGCGGCCGCATCCACGTCCAGCCAGCGATAGGGGATCTGGTTCCGCGCCAGAAAGTCGCGCAATTCGTGCGAGCGCGCCGACCAGCGCGTGCCCACGACGCGGATGCCCTCGAAGGCCGGGCGATAGCGGTTTTGCCATTCCTCCAGCAGGTCGTCGAGTACCGGATAGAGGTTTTCTTCGGGCGGGTCCCACGGCTTGAGCAGGTAGTGATTCAGGCGGATCTCATTGATGGCCCGGATGGCCGCCTCGGTATCGGCATAGGCGGTGAGCAGCACGCGGGCCGCGTCGGGGAAATCCTGAATGGCGGCGGAAAGGAATTCGATGCCGTTCATCTGCGGCATGCGATGGTCCACCAGAAACAGGGCGATCGCCTCATTGCGTTGGCGAACCTTCGCGAGGAGCTCCAGCGCGGCGTGCCCGGAGGGAGCGGTGAGGATGCGATAGCGGTTGCCGTAGTGGCGGCGCAGATCGCGCTCGATCGCCCTCAGAACGTCGGCGTCGTCGTCAACTGCAAGAAGAGCGGGCTTCGCCATAGGCCGGGCTTGTTGGACGCGGCAATGGGGGGCCAGGCTTCAGAAAAAGCGATGTGGGGCGCCCCCGGGGCCGGCGCCAGACCGGCCGCCTCACCGCGCGGCCAGCTTCTTCTGCATGTCCTCGAGCGTCACGCCCTTCGTCTCCGGATACGCCACCAGCACCACCACGAACTGCAGCACCATGAAGGCCGAGAAAAACACGAACGGCGCGCCCTTCGAAGAAGCGGCGATCACCGGGAACGTCCAGGAGATCATCGCGGCCATGGCCCAGTGCGTGAAACTGCCCAGGCTCTGGCCCTTCGCGCGCACGCTGGTGGGAAAGACCTCGCTCAGGTACACCCAGATCACCGCGCCCTGCGAGAATGCGAAGAACGCGATGTAGGCCACCAGCAGCCACACCAGCAGGTCTTCATGGCGGCCCGAGAAAAAGACGGTGGCCACGCCGGCCAGACAGGCGGCCGTCCCCAGCGAGCCGATCAGCAGCAGAGTTCTGCGCCCGAGGCGGTCGATCACGGACATCGCAATCATCGTGAACAGAAGATTAGTGGCGCCGATGGCCACCGCTTGCAGGTCTCCGGAAACCTTACTGAAGCCGGCCCGCGCGAAAATGTCGTTCAGATAATACAAAATGGCGTTAATTCCGGAGAGCTGGTTGAACATGGCGATGGAGACGGCCAGAAAAAGCGGGAAACGGAACCTCGCCTGGAAGAGGGGTTCCTGCGCGTGCCCGTGCTCCAGATCCACCGACGCGACCATGTCCTGGAGTTCCTGTTCGACGTTCTCTTCGCCAATGCGAATCAGCACCTCGCGCGCCTGGGACACCCGGCCCTTGCGCACCAGCCAGCGCGGACTGCGCGGGATGCCGAACAGCAGGGCAAAGAAGAGCGCCGCGGGAATGGCCGAAACGCCCAGCTTCCAGCGCCACTCGGCGTCGCCAAAGGACATCTGCCCGACCAGGTAGTTCGAAAAATAGGCCAGCAGGATGCCCGAGACCACATTGAACTGGAAGAGGCCCACCAGCCGGCCGCGCCACTTTGCCGGCGCGATCTCGGCGATGTACATGGGCCCCAGCACGGACGAGCCGCCGATGCCCAGCCCGCCGACCACGCGGAAGAAGATTACCGAATACCAGTCCCAGGCGAAGGCGCATCCCAGCGCCGACACCAGATAGAGGACGGCCATGAGGCGAAGGCTGTCGCGGCGGCCCAAACGGTCGCCGGGGATGCCCGCCAGCATGGCTCCGATGATGGTGCCCACCAGCGCGCTGGCCACCGTCATTCCCAGACTCCACGGCGAAAGATGCCAGGTTCGGGTGAGCGCGGCCGTGGTCCCGGAAATCACCACAGTGTCGAAGCCGAACAGGAGACCGCCCAGCGCGGCCACCACCGTACTGCGGACGAGCGAGGAGGAAAGTGTCATTGGTGTCCTTTCGTGGGGCAGCCTCTACGCGGCGCTGGGCCGGCTGGAAAGCCGGCTGCAGGCACGATTGCCTGCCCCACCGTAGCGGGATTGATGACGCAGGTTTATGAAACAGGTCATCAATGGAAGCCCACCTTCACTGTTTTGATTTCAAAGGGCGTGACCGGGACGGTGATCTCGGCGTTGGAGACATCGAGCGCAGAGACCCCGTCGCTGTGTTCCATTAGGTTGGTAATTGCGATGCTGGCAGCGGGCCCGGGCAGACGCAGATGAACGTCGCCGTTCCGGCCCGCCCATTCGTACAAGCGGATGATGAGCGCGTCGTCGTCCTCGCTTTTCTTGACTGCCGTCACCACAACGTTGTCCTCACGCACCTCGAGGAACGAGCGTGTGTCCGACAGGCTGCCGGTATGATTGGCGACGGCCATCGGAATCAGCGGGTAGTTCAACTCATAGCCGCGGCGCACCGTCAGTGCCTCGCGCCATCCGCCACCGTGCGGGTACAGCGAGTAGGTGAATTCGTGGTGGCCTTCGTCGGCGTGCGGGTCGGGAAAATCGGGCGAGCGCAGCAGGGACAGCCGCAGCACGTTGCCTTTGGCGTCGTAGCCGTACTTCGAGTCGTTCAGCAGGCTGAAGCCGTGGCGCGCGTCCGACAGGTCCGCCCAGCGCTCGGCTGGCACTTCGAACTTCGCCCGCTCGGCCGGCGTATTGCGCGTGGTGGGCCGCTCGATTGAGCCGAACGGAATCTCGAACGTCGCCTTGTCGCTGTGCGCGCTCAGCGGAAAGGCCACCTTCAGAAGGACGTGTTTCTCGTGCCAATCGGCCTGCATCTTCACGTCGACGCGCGGCACGCCGGCGTACACGGTGATGTCCTGAATGAACGAGGATTGCTGGAAGTGCGTGCGCACCCGAATCACCGCCCGCAGCGGTCCGCTCTCCACCAGCTTCACCTCGTCGGCTTTGTCGATGTCCCAGTGCTGCTTTTCGAAGTCGGCGTCGATGTTCCAGGCGTCCCATTTCTGCGGCTTGTCCACGAAAGTCTGTAGCAGATTGCCGCACACGCGATCTTTCGGCCCGCCGGTGTCCGTCTCGGCGTGCGCCAGCGCCTCAGTGCCGCTGCCCTTGTCGAACAGGCTGGTGACGCATCCTGTCTGCGGGTCCACAGTCACGCGAACAAACTCGTTCTCCAGTGAAGTCGCGGAAGCTTTCACGCCGGCGGGCGGAGACGGTTGCCCCGCCGCTCGAACGTAATAGGTCTGGTATCCGAGAGCCGGCACGCTGGCCGCGATCAACAGCCGCACGGTGTTGGTCTGCGTGTCTTTGGCCAGCACCTGCGAGGCAACGCGCGCGCCGGCGGAATCCACCACCTCCACGTCGTCGGCCGGGCGAGGCAACTGCGCCTCCGCCTCCACAACCTCCGCGCGCGGCCAGGAAAGCGAATTGAACACCACCACCGGAACACCCTTCTGCGCGTCGGTGGCGATGTTGGCCGCGATGCGGCGCAGCCCGCCGTTTATGGCCTCGCCGCCCAGCCGGTCCACCTCCTCGAGGTTGCGCTTTGCGTCCACATAATTCACCGCGATGCCCGAGCCGGGCATAACGTCGTGGAAATGATCGAACAGCAGCCGCCTCCACGCGTCGTTCAGCTTCTCCTGCGGATACACATACCCGTAGGGCACGGCGAACGACGAGAACTTCTCGGCATCGAGCAGCACTTCCTCGGCGTAGCGGATGCGTTGCTTGGTGTCCGCCTGAGAAGTCAGCACGCCGCGATGATACTCAAAATAAAGTTCGTCCTTCCACGTGGGCACTTTCATCTCAGGCAGTTTCTTTTCGAGATCCGCAAAGAACCCCGCGGCCGTGCCGAACTTCAGCTTTGGATAAACCACGCCATCGCCCTGCAGGCGAGCCCCGTCGTCCAGCATTTCCCGGGTGGGTCCGCCACCGTGGTCGCCCACGCCGAACAGGTGCATCATTTCTGGCTGGTTGGCGGTGGCCGTGCCGTATAGCGCGGGCGCCCATACGGAGAGGTTAGTGGCCATGTGTTCGGCGCCGAGGCCGCCCGCGTAATCCTGCGGGAAGTACGTCAGCACGCGGCTCCCGTCGGGCGACTCCCACCAGAACAGCTTGTACGGGAACTTTGTGGTGTCCGCGGCCCACAGCAGCTTCTGCGTCACGAAGTAGTCGATGCCCGACCTCTTGTAAATCTGCGGGAGCTGCCAGCTATAGCCGAACGAATCCGGATTCCAGCCGATCTTCACATCCACTCCGAACTTCTGCTGGAAATATCGCTTGCCCACCAGAAGCTGCCGCACCAGCGATTCGCCCGCCGGCATGTTCAGGTCCGGCTCCACCCACATCCCGCCCACAATCTCCCAGCGGCCTTCTTTCACCCGCTGCTGGATTTCGCGGAAAAGGTCGGGATATTTCTCCTCCATCCAGAAAAATGTTTGCGCCGAGCCCATGGAGAAGGTAAAGTCCGGGTACTCGCGGATCAGATCGAGCGCGCTGCGGAAGGTGTTGCGCACCACTTCCACCGTTTCCGTCCACGGCCACAGCCACGCCATGTCGATATGCGAGTTGCCGGTGGCGCGAATCGTGAACTGCTGGAGCCACGGCCGGAGTGCCTCCAGTTTCGCTTGCGCGGCACGAAGGGAATTGTCGAAGGCCGCCTGATCTCCGCGATCCAGCGCGCCTACGTCGATGGCTTGCACCGCCGCATCGAGCGTTTGCTCGCGTGCAGCGCGGCCTTCCTCGTAGGCAAGCGCCAGCGGGTAGGCGGATAGAATCTCCATCCGCAGCAAAGCGGGGTCGGGCCGCGCGGCGGGCGGCTCCAGCAACAGCCGCGCCCGTTGCAGCGTGACATCGTCATCGCCGACATCGACGCGAATGGCCAGCAGGAACTTCTGTCCGGGTTGGGCGGATTCGGTGAGCGGAATCGGCTGCAGCATGTCCGGGTCCACGCGCGCCACGATGGAAGCGTTGGAAAAAACCGTCAGCATCACGCGGCTCCAACTGTCCATCCCCAGGTCGAGCTTCACTCGCGCGCCGCGCACGTCATAGCCGTTCACGGTTGCGGGCAGCTCCACCGTGCGGCGCAGGACACCCGCGCCTCGCCAGTGGCCGCCGGCCTTCACCACCGTCCAGTCGGAGTCGTTCAGAGATGCGTCCTCGGGGTGGGCCACATCGGCGTGGAACCGCCACTCCGGGAGAGGGACCACACCAGTCGCCTCCAGTCTGTCCAGAACCGGTTTCCAGGCGGCGGGAGAGGCCGCGGTCTGCGCGCGCAGAACGCACGCTGTGGCGAGCAAGAGTATTGCGGAGAGGGTTTGTCGCATAGGAATACGCGTCATCCAGCATACTCCCGCTCGCGTCCGCCCTGCGCCGTGCGGAAGCGGCGGCAGTTTTTTGACGCTCTCTTTATGCCTTCCTTAGCAACGATCCCGTAAGTTCGTAGACAGTGGCTACCACGCAGCAGGCCCCGGTAATTCATCTGCGCAGCGGCTCTCATCTCGACCACTATCGAATTGAGAGCGTGGCCGCCCGCAGCGGCATGGCCTCCATCTTTCGCGGCACCGACACGCGCACCGGCGCCGCGGTTGCCATCAAGGTTCCCCATCCGGAGATGGAAGACGACCCGCTCATGGTTCATCGCTTTCGCCGGGAGGAGGAGATCGGCAGAGAACTCGATCACCCCTCCGTGATGAAGGTGTTCAGCGACGATCACCGCAGCCGGCCTTACATGGTCATGGAATGGGTGGAGGGGCGGCTCCTGCGGGACGTGATGCGCGGGCCGGAGAAGATTCCGGTGGCCCGGGCAGTTCGCATCGCGCTCGGCATCTGCAACGCGCTGGAGTACATTCACAGCCGCGGCGTGGTGCATCGCGACCTGAAGCCCGAGAACATCATGATCGACGCCGGGGACCGCGTCAAGCTCATCGACTTTGGCATTGCCGGCAAGGCCGGGGCCAGCCGCCTGACCTTCCGCAGGCTCGCCGACGTGATGGGCACGCCCGACTACATATCGCCCGAACAGGTCCAGGGAAACCGGGGCGACGCGCGCAGCGACCTCTACGCTCTGGGGGTCATCCTTTATGAAATGCTGACGGGCGAAACGCCGTTCCGCGGTCCCAACGCCTTCGCCATAATGAACGACCGGCTTCAGCACAACCCCGTTCCGCCGCGCGAGATCGCGCTGGCCGTAACACCCCAGTTGCAGGAGATCGTCTATCGCGCCATGGAGCGGGATCCGCGCCACCGCTACGCCAGCGCGCGCGAGTTCGCCGGAGACCTGCGGAATCCGCACGAGGTGGAGGCGTCCCAGCGTCCCGAGTTGCGCGACTGGAGCTGGCGCCGCACGCCCCTGTCGAGGCGTATTCTCACTTACTCGGTTCTTGCACTGATTCCGATGGCGATCTTCACGTTGCTGGTCTACGTGGCGAGACACGCGTAGTTGCTGTTCTTGCCTGCATGCTATCTACAAATCAACTGTGAAGATGACGTGCCGGTTTGCTCGCGCCGCTTTTTCGTAAAAGCACGCCAGACCCTTGAACCATTCACAGGTGTATTCGGAATCCTGTTGCGTTGGCTCGCGGCCAGATTCCCGAGCGGCGCGGCAAATAGGGCCTTCGCGCTATCCGCGCATTCCTGCGGCCGCTCCAATGAAACGACGCAATCGTCTCCCGTGTAGATTTGCTTGCCGCCGAGGATACACAGGCGAGCGGATAGCTACGGTTGTCGAATGCCAGCCTGCCATCGAGAGCGAAGCGCCGCTTTCTTTTCGAGCGCCGCGACGAACTCTGCATGCGAGCTGAATGGCCCGATGCCGCGGCCCTGCCGGTACTCCTTCATGCTCTGGGCGATGCCTCGATCAATGGCCTTTCGCTGTGACGAGGTGTGGAAACCTCGATTTGTCGATCGCGACTTTGGGCGTGAGGACGATGCGGCCGCGAACGAAGGCGGCCTCCACGAGATCTCCCTTCGCGAGCCCGGCCCGAGTGCGCAAGCGCGTCGGGATGGTTACCTGTCCTTTGTCCTGGATTCTAACAATGGTACTCATGGAGTTCCGGAGTTTCGGAAAATCCGAAGCTCCGGAAGGCAGTAGAGCAAGCCTCAGGCTCCCAGCCGGCTCAACGCGAACGCGCAGGCGCCCACCGCTACGGCTTCGCTGGTGCCCAGGCGCGAAATCCCCACCGCGGTGCGCGGAAGCGGATCGTACGCAATTGTTCGCGACGTGCCCGGCACGCGGATCTCACGGACTTCGCCGCGCAGGAACGCTTCGCGCCCGGCGGGATCCTCGATATTAAACGCCCGCACGCCCAACCGCGGCTGAGGCTGACCGCCGTTCTCGAAAACGTCGTTCATCGCATTCACCAGAGCGGACAGAAACAGCGGATGAGCGCCGGAGACGCCGCCGCCCACCACCGCCAGCCCGTCCACCAGCGTCAGCGCCTGGGCCATCGCATCGCCGGCCACTTCGCCGAGTTGCCGGAAAGCCTCGATTGCGGCGGCGCGGCTTCCTTCCGCACGGCCCATGCCGATCTCGAAGATGATGCGCGGTTCGGGAGCTTCGTCGAAGGCGATGCCGGTCTCGCGCGCATAGACGCGACGCACCGCGCGGATGCACGCGCCCTCCTCCGCGTTCACGGTGGCGTCGAGTTTGTTGCGCAGCAGCCACGCTTCGCCGCCCGCCGAATTGTCCCCGATGAACAGCTCTCCGTTGCGCACGATGCCGCCGCCCAGCCCCGTCCCGATGGTCAGGCCGAACAGGTTGTGGTAGCGCTTCGGACTGCCGGCCTCTTCCAGCAGGCCGTTCACGTAAGGCAGAAAACCGGCGATGGCCTCGCCGTAAACAAACAGATCGCCGTCGTTGTTGATGAAGACGGGAATCCCGAACTGGTCTTCCAGCATGGGGCCCAGCGGCACGCCGCCGCGGAAACCGGGCATGTTCAGCAGGTCGCCGATGATGCCCAGCGGATAGTCGGACGGTCCGGGAAAGGCAAAGCTGATGGCCACCGGCGCCTCCGGCAAAACCCGTTTCACCGATTCGAAGCCGCCGAATATGTTCGCGAGACAGCGCTCGAGGTGATCCGCTTCCGACGGCGTGCTGATGGGACCCACCAATAACTGGCCGCCGCGCATGGCCGAGAACTTCAGGTTGGTGCCGCCCGCGTCCAGCGTCATCACGATGCGGCGGTCGGTAAGGAATGAGCGATTCATGAACGGAGATCTCACCCAGAGTTTACAGCAGCGCTTGTTAGAATCGAGGGTATGACCGGTTTACGCATCCTTGCCGCGGTTGCCGTCTCACTCTCGCTGTCCCCGCAAGCCTTCGCCAGGAAAGCACGCGATTGGCAGACGGGCACGGTTCTCGATCCCCAGCGCTCTCCCTATTTCACCGCTTCCACGAACGACCCGCCGTACGGCGGCGCCACCGATG
This sequence comes from Bryobacteraceae bacterium, assembly GCA_049520275.1. Taxonomy (GTDB): domain Bacteria; phylum Acidobacteriota; class Terriglobia; order Bryobacterales; family Bryobacteraceae; genus CAWACP01. Next base: position 32,396 of record JBEKPY010000055.1, on the reverse strand, counting down.
TCCCGCTGATGAAGGTGTACGAGCCATTCCTGGTGGAAGGCGGCGCCGCCGCTTACTTTGCTCGCGAAGGGCAACGCTGGGAATGGCAAAAGCCGGCGAACCTCAAGCCCGGCGATTCGGTGCAGTTCGCGGTAGTTGGGCGGAAGATGTTCGTCATCGACGATAACGGCAAGGAACACCGGATGGAGATCACGAAGCAGGCGCCGCGCGCGGCTCACTGACCGCGGAAAGAACGGTGGCCTTTTTATCCGCGCTGGCCCGCGCCGCCGCGGCGCAGTTGCAGATTCGTCACCAGCCGGTGCAGGTAGTTGGGGTGCACTCCCAGCAGGCGGGCGGCCTCGGTGACGTTGCCGTCGGCCTTGTCGAGGGCGTCCTGAATGAGGCGCTTCTTGGTCTGCCTGATGGTGGCATGATAGGCGCCCGGCAGCTCGCCGGACCCGCCGCCGTCCAGCACCGCCTCGGGCAGGTCGTCCGGGGTGATTTCGTCGGAGGAGCCCAGCACCACCGCCCGCTCTATCGCATTTTCCAACTCGCGGACGTTGCCCGGCCAGGAGTAGTTCAGGAGGCAGGCGTGCGCCTCTTTCGAAATACCTTTAATGCGCCGGGCGGCGGCTCGCCCGTATTTCTCGACGAACCACGCGGCCAGCACGGGAATATCGTCGCGCCGCTCGCGTAAAGGCGGCAATTCCACAGAAACCACGTTAAGCCGGTAGTAAAGATCGCGGCGAAAGGCGCCCTCCTTGATGGCCGCTTCGAGATCGCGATTGGTGGCCGCCAGCAGGCGCAGGTCCACGCGGATGGGCTTCGTCCCGCCTACCCGCTCGAACTCGTGCTCCTGCAGGACGCGCAGCAGTTTGGCCTGCAGCGCGGGGGCCATCTCGCCCACCTCGTCCAGAAACAGCGTGCCGCCGTCGGCCGCTTCCATCCGGCCCTTGCGCTGCGCGGCGGCGCCGGTGAACGCGCCTTTCTCGTAGCCAAACAGCTCGCTCTCCAGCAGCGTTTCGGTGAGCGCGGCGCAGTTGATGGCCTGAAACGGCCCTTCCGCGCGCGGGCTGTTGCGGTGAATGGCGCGCGCCACCAGTTCCTTCCCCGTGCCGCTTTCTCCGCGAATCAAAACCGTGGAATTGCCGGGCGCCACTTTGGCGATAAAACGAAACACCTTCTGCATCCGCAGGCCCTCGCCCACCATGCTGTGTTCCGGGTTGATCTGGGAGCGCAGGCGGCGATTCTCGTTCTCCAGAGACTCCACGCGCCGGGCGTTCTCGATTGCCAGGGCCATGATGCCGGCCGCCGCCGTGATCATGTGAAAGTCGCTGTCGAGGAACCGGCGGGACGTGCTGCCGCACAACCAGACCACGCCCAGCGCGGCCTCTCCGGAAACCAGCGGAGCGGCCAGCCAAACGCCCACGTCGTCGCTGCCGCTCACCGTTTCGCGGGCAATGAACACCCGTTCCCGCAGGCTCGAATCGACCTGGAGCGGGGCCGGCGCCTCCGCGGGGCTGTTGCACTCTCCCAATAAGGCCAGCGCCCCGTCTTCCTGGCCCAGGAACAGCGCTCCCCGCTCCGCCGGAATCAGTTCGAAAAGCGAACGGAACAGCGCACGCTCCGCCGCGATCCTCTTTTCGTCGTCGCGCGCCAGATATAAGACCTGGGTCAGCCGCGCCACCTCGCTTACCCGGAGCAGCGCGGAGGCCTCGCGGGCCAGCGGGGCATTGGGCGTGAACACGGTGAGTGCTTCGGCCCGCTGCACCGTACCGCCCTCCGGCGCCGCCGGCTCGAAGCGGCTTGTCTGGAACAGAAACGTGCATTCGCCCACGGCAATGCGGTCGCCGTCCCGCAAGTACTGAATCTTCACCGGCTGGCCGTTGACGAAGGTGCCGTTATGGCTTTCGAGGTCGCGAATCAGGAAGCGCTCGCCGTGGCGTTCGATGGTGCAATGACGCCGCGAGACGGACAAGTTGGGTATGGCGATCTGGTTCAGCGAGATTCGGCCGATCCCGGTTTCCACTTCGCCGATCTCGAAACGGCTGCCCCGGAGCGGGCCGTCGGTGGCGATCAGAGTTCCCTTCATTGCGGCATCGCGGACAACGAACAGCATATCCGATTCCACACGATTGACGTGACCCTCTATCCGAAAGGATAGACCGCGCCCGCACGCCTGGCCGCGTCCGCGTTGCATTTGCAGGGGGGTCCTCTTTGGCCCCGGACGTGCATTACACGTCCGCAGACAACCGAGCAGGGCCCAGACTCGGAGGAGGAAGCGGCGGAGGAGCCGGCTGACCAGCCGGTTCGGAAGAGGCTCCGCCGCAGTTGGCCGGGGTGGTCGCTCCGGCCACAACAGGGCAACTGTTCTGATACGGAGGAGGATGGTTGCCCTCGTACCGTGTGTCCCGCCACATAACCCACAAGCCGCGAGCCGGCGCGCGGCTATCCCCCCTGGGGAGCGTGGCGTGTGTTCGGGCTGCGGGCAGCGGGCACTGTTTGTGAGCGACTCACCAGCAGTGATGATCACTTACTGTTTGTTCTCGGTGTAACACCAGCGCACCAGCGTTTCCGGGTGCTTCCCCTGGTCGGCGCGCATCAGGTCCTCCAGGCTGAGTTCGTGGAACGAGAATGCGATGGAACCATCGGTGCTGGCCGTTCCGGTCAGGTAGCCGTACACGCCAATTCTGGCCTTCTGAGCGGGTCCGGCGCCCTCGGGCAGGGGATATCGCACCGCCCCCGCCGTGCCCACAATCCATCCCGGTAAAACGCGGCCCTTCCACTCGTCCGTGTCGTACACGTCCTCCATGAAGAAATGCGAGTGGCTGGCCAGCAGGTAGACTCGCTTGTGCGCGGAATCCTGTGCGTGCCAGAGGGTCTCGTAGACGGCACGTCCGCTGTGTCTTCCCTGCGCCCACTCGCTCATGCTGTGGCTGGCGCCGATGCTGCCGGGCAGCGCCTCGTGCATTCCCACCACGATGGTTCGAATCTCCGGCGATGCCTCGTCGCGCTTGACGAGCGCGTCGAACCAGGCGATTTGCGCGTCGTCGAACTGGTCCTGCGAAGCGTTGTCGAGCGTGATGAAGTCGACGCCATGGCTGAGCCAGTGATAATACGCACGCAGCTTATGATCCTGCGGGTCGTCCCGGAGCCGCTGGGCGCGCAGAACCGGGCTGTCCAACCAGTCCACGAACTGGATCAGCCAGCTCTCCCGCGTCGCCGGCGAAATGGTCTCGTGATTGCCCATGGCGAGGAACACCGGCAGCTCGCCGAACCCAGCGATCTGACCGGCGATGAAATCCGGCCAGGCGCGCGCTTCGTAGGCGGCGATGTTGGTTTGCGGCCCCATATCTTCGTCGAAGGTGTAGATTGCCCGGAAGTCGCCGAGGTGCCAGTAAAACTCGGCCCCACTCGCGCGCACGCCGGCGGCGATGGCCGGCATCACCACGTCGCCGCAATTGCGGGAATCGCCGGACACCGCAAAGGTCCACACGCCCGAGTTCGTTTGCGCCAGTGCGGAGCCGGTCAACAGCGTTGCGGCGAAAAACAGACAGAAAACTCGCAGGCTCCTGTGGCGCGGCCGCGCTCCGCTTTGTGCTGATTCTCTGGAAGCCATCCATCCACGCTCCTTGTCATTCCGTTCTATCATGGCGGCGGGTTTCTCTGCGCCATGAGCAGGCGTTGCCGATAAGCTCATCAGAATAGGCTCCGCTGCTCCGCACAACAGCGCGTGAAATCCGCCCATCGCCTGCAGCTCAGAATCCGCTTGCGGAACAGGTCCGGGGGCGAATCATGGGAAATCATTATGCATGGGACGCTGCGGCAGCCCTTTTTCGAACGAGCCATCCGCTTAAGTGTTGACACACGGGGGCGGTGATAGTGTAAACTATCTCGAAGCCAACGGAAGCTGGCCCCAGGACACTTTGACCCGAGTTCGCCATTTCAAACGGTCTGATTTCGGAATAGTCGTAGCTTCCAGGAATGAGTGTCCGCATCAGCCAGCGAGACCGCGTCTTTGATCCCTCCGCAGGATTAAAGTACGGCGTGGCCGGCATTGCCGCAGTGGCCGCCCTGGGTGTCCGGTCGGCCCTCGATCCGGTCCTTGGGGCGCACTCGCCATACCTGCCTTTTACGATCTCGTCCATTATCGCTGCGCGATTCGGGGGTCGCGGGCCCGGGTTTGCGTCCACGGCGCTCAGCGCGCTCGGCGTTTTGTACTTCTTCATAGAGCCGCGCTATTCCTTCGCCATCGCCAGTCGTGAAGCCGCGGCTGGCCTGGCTCTGTTCGTGGTTGTCGGACTTCTCATCAGTCTGTTGGTCGGCCACCTCCGCGAGTCACTCCATTCGACCGCGCGCGCCGAGCAGGCCCTGCGGCGCAAGACTGAACTGGTTGATCTTTCGCACGACGCTATCATCACAGCGGACGCCAGCCGGCGCATTGCTGGCTGGAATGCCGGAGCGACGGAGCTGTACGGTTGGACAGAGAACGAAGCTGTGGGCAAAGTGACTCATGAACTGCTGCAAACGCGGAGCCACATCCCGATAGCCGAGATTGATCGCGTCCTGGCTCGCGAGGGCCGGTGGGATGGGGAACTGACTCACACCGCGCGGGACGGACGACAGGTCATCTCCGAAAGCCGGTTCGTTCTCATGCGCGACGCTGGCGGCGTGCCCGCCGCCATGCTTACCACCGACCGGGACATCACCGAGCGGAAGCGGGCTGAGGAACAACTTGTCGCCGCCCACCACAGGATCATCGCCATTCTGGAGAGTGTTTCCGACGGCTTCAATACTTTCGATCGGGAGTGGCGCTATACCTACGTCAACCCGGCGGCCGCAGGAATGGCGGGCAAAACCCCCGAGGAGTTGCTCGGCAAGGTCGTCTGGGAGATGTGGCCGGAGGCGGCTGATTCGCCCTTCGGCGTCGCCTGCCGCCGGGCCGTCGCGGAGAACACTCCGGTTCAAGTCGAGGCGTTCTACTCGGAACCCCTCAATCGGTGGTTCGAGGTCCGCTGCTACCCTTCGCCCGAAGGACCGTCGGTGTTCTTCACCGATACCACGGAGCGCCACCATGCCGAAGAACGTCTGCGGCAAACGCAGAAACTGGAGAGCATAGCTCTTCTGGCGGGCGGCGTCGCGCACGACTTCAATAATCTCCTGACTGTGATCATGGGCAGCGCGAGTGCGGCCCTCTCTCAGTGCTCATCCTGCGAACACTCCCAGCGAATCCTCTCCGCGTCGGAGCGGGCCGCCTCCCTGACCAGACAATTGTTGGCGTACGCAGGCGTCGGCCACACCATCACCAGGCTGGTAGATCTCACGGAACTCGTGTCTCGGTTAAAGGGGCTTCTGGCTGCATCGGTTCCCCGGAGAGTGAGCCTCGATTTCAATCTTGCCGGCGATTTGCCCTTTCTCGAAGCTGACCCCAGCCGGGTCGAACAGGTCCTGATGAATCTCGTCATCAACGCCGGGGAGGCGATACCGCCCAGACGCGATGGGCGGATTGAAATAGCCACCAGCGGTTGCGAGGTCGCGCCGGACATGGCCCGTCGGCACTCCAGCGCGTACGATGTCGCCGCCGGCCGTTTCGTGTGCCTGGAAGTGCGTGACAACGGCGCGGGCATGGACGAAGCAACGATCTCGCGCGTATTCGATCCATTCTTCTCCACCCGGTTTACCGGCCGCGGCCTCGGCCTGGCGGCGGTCTACGGAATCGTACGCACCAGCCAGGGCTTCATCGATGTTCACAGCTCGCCCGGCGCTGGCGCCACCTTTCGGGTGTTCCTGCCTGCCTCCGAAAAGACGCGTTCGACGGAACCCGCGCCAGCCGTCCCGCAGCATCGCGGACACTCGACCATTCTTGTGGTTGACGACGAGGAGATGGTGCGCAAACTGGCGTGCATGACGCTGCGGCGGCATGGATATGAGGTGCTGGAAGCCGGGGACGGCAGGGGCGCGCTCCGGGTGCTGGCCGACTCTGGGTCCCTGCCCTCACTGGTTCTCCTCGACCTGACAATGCCGGTCATGGGCGGGGATGAGCTGGTTCCGATTCTGGAAGAGAAGTATCCTGGCTTGAAGATCATTATCAGCAGCGGCTACACGGAGGAGCATGCTCGCAAGGGCTTTACGTCCGGGTCCGTCGCCGGTTTCCTGCAAAAGCCATACACCGTGGTGACGCTGGTGGAGAAGATTGGAGAGGCGCTCGACGGCCCGCCCAACGAGATCTCCGGGACTGTGGCAGCACACTCGCTCGAGTAACCGATGAGCTGAAGCGGGCGCACGCGCGGCAGGAACCGCGTGGTTACGGTACCAGGCGAGTACGCGGCTGCCGCCGGTGTCCAGGCCGCCTGCTCTTGTGTCACGCACCCGTCGAAGGTTCGAAGGTTCGCAGCTTGCCAATAAGCTCGCTTCCCGGTTATATTAAGTGCATCGGGAATTCAACGTTCCCGCTTCCTGCCATGCGCATGAACGCACACAGCACGATCATCATCGCCACCTCGCCGGGGTGCGATCCGTGTGTCGGTGTCGCGTTCCCGCCTGCGGCGCTCATTCGCTGAGTCCTCACCCGCCGCGGCTCAACCTACCAGCGTTGGTACAGCGCTCAGGAGGCGCATTCCATGGCCACACCCGCAATTACGCAACATCGCCAAAGCATATGGAGTTCTCTGCTCGAAGCCATTCGCGGCACCGGGCAGGACTTCACCGAGGGCTCCATCAGCCGGGCCATTCTCCTGCTGGCCACGCCCATGATGCTGGAGATGTTCATGGAGTCGCTGTTCGCCATTGTGGACGTGTTCTGGGTCACGCGGCTGGGCGCCAACGCCATCGCCACCGTGGGTCTCACCGAGTCGCTGATGACGCTGGTGTTTTCGGTGGCCTTCGGCGTGAGCCTGTCCACCACCGCCATGGTGGCGCGGCGGATCGGAGAGAAGGACTCGCGCGGGGCCGCGACAGCCGCGGCGCAGGCCATCATGCTGGGGATCGCCGTGGCTATTCTGATGGGCGTTCCCGGCGTCCTGCTGGCGCCGCGATTGCTCGGATGGATGGGCGCGTCCGCCGGACTGATCGCCACCGGACGCCACTACGCCGCCATCGTTTTCGGCAGCAGCCTGGTGGTGATGCTGCTGTTCCTGAATAACGCCATCTTTCGCGGCGCGGGCGACGCGTCCGTGGCCATGCGCGTGTTGTGGATGTCCAACCTGATCAACCTCGCGCTGGACCCCTGCTTCATCTTCGGGCTGGGCCCGTTCCCGGCGCTGGGCGTCACCGGCGCGGCCGTCTCCACTCTGATCGGGCGGAGCTGCGGCGTGTTCTGTCAGATGTGGGTGCTCACCCGCGGCCACAGCCGCGTCGTGATTCGCCGGACCGACTGGCAGGTGGCGCCGCGAGTGATCGCTTTGCTGGCGCGGGTTTCCGCCACCGGCGCGCTGCAGTTCATCGTCGCCCAAATCAGTTGGGTCGCGCTGGTGCGCATGATCAGCTTTTTCGGCAGCGCCGCGGTGGCCGGCTACACCGTCGGCATTCGCATATTCATGTTCGTGATCCTGCCCGCGTGGGGATTGAGCGGCGCCGCCGCCACCATGGTGGGTCAGAATCTCGGGGCCGGGAAGCCGCAGAGAGCCGAGCGCGCCGTCTGGCTGACCTGCTTCTATACGATGGCGTTTTTCGGCTTCATCGGGCTTGCTTTCATTGCCGTGCCCGAGCCGATCACACGGGTCTTTGCGTCCGACGCGCTGGTAGGATCCTACGCAGTGGACTGCCTGCGGATCATCGGCTACGGCAACCTGAGCTATGCGTTCGGCATGGTGATGCTGCAGGCCTTCAGCGGCGCCGGGGACACGGTGACGCCGACCATTATCAACAACATCGGTTTCCTGTTCTGCGAGATCCCGCTCGCCTGGGCGCTGGCCTTCCCGGCGCACATGAAAGTGCGCGGCGTCTTCGCGTCGATCCCCATCGCCGAGAGCCTGATCGCGCTGATGGGCCTGTGCATGTTCACTCGCGGAAGGTGGAAGAAGCGGCGGATCTGAGCCAGGCGCCCAGCTCGAACGAATCAGCCAAGTACGAGGAAGTGCTGGAGGCGCGGGGCGGAATCGAACCGCCGAATAAGGGTTTTGCAGACCCCTGCCTTACCACTTGGCTACCGCGCCGATCGGGAACGCCTACTCTTGGAGAGTAGCGTGAACCGGCCGGCTGAGTCAATTACAGCCGACGCGGCTGGCGCGGCGTCTCCGGGCGTCAACATTTGCCGCCCTCGTGCGGATTCGGAAAGGCGCCGGCTTCTTCGGCGGACCCGGCGCGCGACAGGCAGCGGAAATCCTTCTCGACGGCGACCTCCAGGGCGCCGGACTGCCCGTAGAGCCCCACAGTGTCCGTGTCCGCCCAGCTTCGGACGTCGCCGTCCGGGAGGCGCACGGAGATGGTGGCGTCGCGGAAACTCGCCTCAATCGCGGAGACCGCCGGCGCTGGCTGCAGCACCCAGGTGAGAAGCTGCGCCGGGCCAAACTCCGTGCTGTCGCGCAGGCTGGCCCCACCGCGAAGGCGAACCACTTCCGGCTGGGTCAGCCGGAATCGAATGGTGTTTCCTTTGATCCGAATCTTCATCTCGTGTCAATCCGCCGGTCGCCCGAGTACACGTTGCAACGCCCATCGCGCAGGAATCCCGCCAGAGTCATTTCGAATGCCCGGGCCAGTTGCACGGCGAGGCTGGACGGAGCGCCCACCGCGGCCAGCACGGGCACGCCGGCCATGAGCGCCTTCTGCACCAGTTCGAAACTCGCGCGCCCGCTTACCAGAATAGCTTTGTCGCGCATCTCGATACGGTGCAGCAGGGCGTGGCCGGTCAGCTTGTCCATGGCGTTGTGCCGCCCCACGTCCTCGCGCACGGCGATGCACTCGCCCGATTGCGTGAACAGCGCGGCGGCATGCAGGCCGCCGGTGCAACCGAACACGTCCTGGCTCTCCCGGAGGCGCGCGGGCAGCTTGTACAGCGTGGCGGCGGCGATATGGACCTCGCGCTGTTCGAGAGCCGGCGGGCGCATGGCGTCAATCGCCTCGAGCGAGGCCTTGCCGCACACGCCGCAGCTCGACGTAGTGTAGAAGTTGCGGCGGAGCTGACCGGCATCGAAATGGACGGTATCGGCCAGCGTTACGCGAACGACATTGCGCACGCGCAACTCGCCCGTGAGCGGGCCCCACGGCTCCACGGCGACTATGTCGCGCCGCTCACGGATCGCCGATTCGCCCAGCAGGAAGCCCGCGGCCAGCTCGTCATCGTGGCCTGGCGTGCGCATGGTCACCGACAGGCTCACCCACTCGGGGTCCCCGTGGCGCCGCACCTGAATCTCCAGCGGCTCCTCCACGGCGAGGACATCGTCGGTCGTCGAAACCGAGACGCCCTCCAGCCGCAGTACGCTGGTGTCGAAAACGCTGCGCTGGTCCATTGGGAACGAGATTACCTCATCGCCCCTTCCAGCAGGGCGGACGTTTGTCGAGAAAGGCCGTGATACCTTCGTGCGCGTCCGCCGCAAGCGCGTTCGTGCTCATGACCTCTTTCGTGTGCGCATACGCACGATCCTGGTCGAGATCGATCTGCGCATAGAAGGCCTGCTTGCCGAGGCCCACCGTGAAGCTGCTTGCTTCCGCGATCCGCTCGGCCAGCGCGGCCACCTCACGATCGAGCTGGTCCGCCGGAACACAGGCGTTCACGAGGCCCCATGCGGCGGCAGTCTCCGCACTGACGACGCGGCCGGTGAGCAGCATCTCCATGGCGCGCTTGCGGCCAATGGCGCGGGTGAGGGCCACCATGGGAGTGCTGCAAAACAGACCGATGCGCACGCCCGGCGTGGCGAAAGCCGCCTCGGTGCTGGCGATGGCCAGGTCGCAAGTGGCGACAAGCTGACATCCGGCGGCCGTCGCCAGCCCCTCGACACGCGCGATCACGGGTTGCGGAATCGTCTGCAGCGTCTTCATGAGCGCGGCGCACACATCGAAGATGCGGCGGTAATCGTCCGCCTGGCGGTCCACCATCTCGCTCAGATCGTGGCCGGCGCAGAAGACCTTGCCCGCCGCGGCCAGAACAACCACGCGCGTGGCGGCATCGCGGGAGACCTGGTCGAGGGCGGCGATCAGATCCTCCATCAATTCGAGCGAAAGCGCATTGCGGCGCTCGGGACGGTTCAGCGTAATCGTCCGAATGGGACCGGCCGGACTGAGTAGCAGGTTCATTGGCGCACCCACCCGACGGCGTCGGCGAAAACTACTTGAACGTGACGCCTGAATCCTATTGTCGTTCATAGACGCCAAACCCCTTTCATTCACGGTGTTACTCCCCCAGGGAGTAAAGACGCCGGAAGACAGAGAGAGTATGATTGCAGCTTCAGGCAACCAGATGACGCCACGTCAAACCGTGGGCGCCGCTCCCTCGACGGTCTGGTACGCGGGCAGCGGCGCTCTCCATAGCCACAGCCGCGTTTCATTTCACTTCCGCGAGCGGCTGCACGAAAGACTCTGATGCTCCGGGCACGTCCGGCGCTGGGAGCTGGACGTGCTCGTGCCCGCGGCATAGGCCCGGGCGAGACGCAGCGCTATCTCGGTAAAGAAAGCCGGGATCAGGGCAGGTTTTCACCCGAACGCCTGGAGCTGGCGTCCAGGGCGATTACCCTGGAAACACTCTGTTCCTGCATTGTTTTGGCCTGGTGTTACGACATTCCACCTGTATTCTGTTCGTAACCCATGGGCAGGCCCATCCTCGTTCGAGGTGCCCGGCAGCTCCTGACGCTTCGCGGCCCCACGGGACCACGGCGCGGGGAGGATCTGCACAACCTCGGTCTGGTGCAGGATGGCTCCGTGCTCATTGTCGACGGCCTCATTCGCGAGGTCGGTCCCACCCGGCGTGTGGAGAATCTGGCGCTGGCCCGCGACGCCATCGAGATCAGCGCGGCGGGCCGCGTGGTGATGCCCGGATTCGTGGACAGCCACACGCACCTGGTATCGGGCGCTCCGCGGCTGGCCGAATTCGAGGCCCTGATCTCGGGCGAACCGTCCGCCCTGCCGGCCGCCGCGTCGCGGGAGATCGAACTGACCACCGGCAGCACGCTGGAGCGCCAGGCGTCGCGGATCATTCAGGACTGCGTCCGCGAGGGCACCACCACCATTGAGGCCAAGTCGGGCTTTGGAATGAGCGAGGCCGGAGAGCTGAAGATCCTGCGCATCCAGGCGGCGCTCGATAACCGGCCAATCCCCGTTGTATCGACGGCCATGGCCTCGCCGGGTTTCATCGGCGGCGGTCCGCGCGAGTATCTGACTCGTCTCCTGCCGGTAGTTCGGCGGCGCAGGCTGGCCGAATTCGTCGACGTCGAGTATGAGGAAGATGCCTTCGGCTACGAGGAGTGCCGCGAGTTTCTGCGCGCCGCGCGACAGCTCGGCTTCGGGGTGAAAATGCACTCCGGCCAGAGATCGAGAACCCGCGCCGTCGAGCTGGCGCTGGAGACCGGGGCCACCAGTATCGATCACCTCATCTATATCGATGAGGCTCAGACCGCGCTGCTGGGGCGCGCCGCCATTGTCGCGACGCTGCTTCCGGGCGCCGTGTTCTATCGGGGAGGCGAGCGTTACGCTCAGGCGCGGCGGCTCATCGACGCCGGCGCGCCCGTCGCCCTCGCCACCAACTACAATCCGCGGACCTGTCCGTCGCACAACATGCAGATGACCATCGCGCTGGCGTGCCGGGCCATGCGCATGACCGCGGCCGAGGCCATCTCCGCGGCTACGATAAACGGCGCATACGCACTGCGGCGTGCCGACCGCGCCGGTTCCATCGAGTACGGCAAGGACGCCGATCTTCTGGTGCTCAGCGCGCCGGATTACCGGGAGTTGCCCTACCACTTCGGCGTCAACCTGGTGGAGACGACCATACGGCGCGGCGAAGTCATCTACAACCGGGCGGAGGTGACGTGGGCGGACGAATAGCCGAATGCCGGGATCGCGTCAAAGTGAAGTCGGTTGGACGCGCGGCCCAGCCGCGTTCTTCCGCGCCGGGCCACCACGCTGCTGCCACTCCGTGTGCACTCGCTAGAATAAGAAACGTGCTCGTCTCCCTCGATCCGAAGCCGGCTCGGCCCACATGGCTGCGCGCACCGGCCCCCGCGGGCGAGAACTACCGCGAGTTGAAAGGGCTGGTGGCCAGTCTGAACCTGCACACGGTGTGCGAGAGCGCCGCCTGCCCCAACGTGGGCGAGTGCTGGAATCGCCGCACCGCGACCTTCATGATTCTGGGCAACGTGTGCACGCGCCGGTGCGGCTTCTGCGCCGTCCAGAAGGGCGCGCCGCTGGAGGTGGACTACGACGAACCCCGCCGCGTGGCCGAGGCGTGTGCCGCGCTCGGGTTGCGCTACGCGGTGATCACCAGCGTGAACCGCGACGACCGCAAGGACGGCGGCGCGGAGTTGTTTGCACTCACCATTCAGGCGATTCGCACTCGCATTCCGGCCTGCCGGGTGGAGGTGCTTGTGCCCGATTTCCAAGGGTCGCACGCGGCCATGGAAGCGGTGATGGACGCGCATCCCGACGTGCTGAACCACAACATCGAGACGGTGCCGCGTCTGTACCGCCACGTCCGCCTGGGCGCCCGCTACGAGCGCTCGCTGGAGATGCTGGCCCACGCCCGCCGCCTGCGTCCGCAGATCCCCACGAAATCGGGTCTGATGCTCGGTCTTGGCGAAACCATGGCCGAAGTTCTCCAGGTGATGTGCGACCTGCGCCGGCACGACGTTGACATTCTCACCCTGGGCCAGTATTTGCGGCCCTCCCCGAAGCATCTGCCCATTCTGCGGTATGTTCCGCGGGAGGAATTCGACGAACTCCGCGACGTGGGCAAGGGGATGGGGTTCCGCCATGTCGAAGCCGGACCCCTGGTGCGCAGCTCGTACCACGCCAGTGAAGCGCTATGACGCCTCTGCGGATTCCCGAAGGGCTGGCGCTGGTGTTCGATCTCGATGGCGTGATTATCGACTCGATGCCCATGCACACCGAGGCGTGGCGGGCTTACCTGGAGCGCCTCGGAATATTAAATAATGATTTCGAGAATCAAATGCACGGCGGGCGAAATGCCGAGATTGTCCGCGCGCTCATCGGCGCCCATCTGCCGCCGGACGAAGTATTCCGGCACGGCGCGGAGAAAGAGCGGCTGTTCCGCGAGATGATGCTGCCGCAGCTCCAACGGCTCATCGTGCCGGGGCTCCGCGAGTTCCTCGAACGAACCAGCGGGATACCGCGGGCCGTGGCGTCCAATGCCGAACCGGAGAATATTGATTTCGTGCTGGACGGCGCCGGTCTGCGGCAGTATTTTCCCGTGGTGGTGGACGGGCTGCAGGTGAGCCGGCCGAAACCCTGGCCGGACGCATATCTCCGCGCGGCGCACCTGCTCCAAACGCCGCCGAAAAACTGTATCATTTTTGAAGATTCACCGGCGGGAATCGCCGCGGCGCGAGCCGCCGGGAGCCGCGTTGCCGGTATCGCCACGCACACGATGGACCTTCCGGACGTCGATGTGCTGGTTCGCGACTTTCGGGATCCCGCTCTTGCACAATGGCTCGAACGCCAACAGGCCAGTTTGTGAAATCGCTCCGAAGCCTCACCCATGGCGCGGCCGCGCTGGTGTCCGGTGCGGTGACTCTGGCGGCCACGGAACCCCGGCCGGGCGAGGCAAAGCCGGTGGCATGGCCCATCACTCCGGCCGAATGGGTGTCCGCCGCCACCGGCATCGTCTGCGTGTTTGTCATCTGGTGGATTCGCGAGAGACGCATGGCGGTGCAGCGGCGCAACATCAAAGAGCTCAACGCGCTGGGAGAGGAGATTGTGGCGTCCTCCTCGCCGCTGGAAATGGTGCGCAAGGTGGATGCCGTGCTCCCCAGGCTGTGGCGGCTGACCGATGCCAGCCTTTACCTCCACGATGCCGCGTCGGGCGCGTTCCGGCGAATCTCCGTCTCCGGCGAATCCGGCCCGCTGAGCCAGAACTCCGGTCCGGTACTGGAGGGCATCGCGTTGTGTTACCAGAACCGGACTCTGCTGGCGATCCCGGACACGCGCAGAAGCGCGTTCTTCCGCGATTCCCCGTCCCGCGACGTCCCGCGTTCCATCCTGTTTGTGCCCGCCTTCGCCCGGAATGAAGTCAGCGGCGTGCTGGTGGTGCAATGCGCGACCGATCTGCACAACTTTACCGACGACGAGCAGGCCACCGCGCAACACCTGGCCAATCAGATCGCCACCGCGCTGCGGCTGCAGGACCAGCAGGCGGTGCGGGAGCAGCTTTTCCGCAGCGAGAAGCTGGCCGCCTCCGGCGAGTTGATGTCGGTGGTGGCGGACGAACTCCGCAGCCCGCTCGAAACCATCGAGAAGACCGTCGGCACTTTACGCAGCGAATCCCAGGGCGTTTCCCGCGACCGCCTGGATAAGCTGATGGTGGAATCCCGCCGTGCGTCCGAGATTGTCGGCCGCCTGATCTCGTTTTCCCGCGAGCGCTCCGAGATCCAGCAGTTCGACGTGAACGACCTGCTGGCGTCCGCGCTGAAGTTCCAGACTCCGGAGCTGACGGCGGCCCACATCGACCTGCATTCGCGTTTCTCGGCGCAGCCGCTGATCGTCACCGGATCTCGCTCGCAGTTGGAGCAGGCGTTGATCATGTTCCTGCAGCACGCCGAACGCAGCGCCGCGCAGGCCCGTCAGAAGAGATTGACCGTCTCCACCACCCGGGCAGCGAACCGCGCCGTGCTGGAGATCTCCTGGAGTTGCCTGCCGGAACTGCTGGAGCCGGATGTCTTCGAACACCAGCCCGGGTCCGGCGTGCTGAGCCTCGGCGTCTGCCGCAACGTGATTCGCAACCACGGCGGCGAGGTGCGTCTGTCGAGAATCTTGTCTACACAGTCGCGATTTGAAATCGAGCTGCCCTGCGGGCCGGCAGAGACCCCGGCTCTGGCCCCCCTGCCTGACGTCGCCCAACCGAGCTCGCGCCGGCTCACCGCGCTGTTGGTGGAACCCGACCCGAAACAGCAGACCGAGCTGGTGCGGCTGCTCACCGATCACGGACACCGCGTGGTGCCCGTGGCCAGCGCCGAACAAGCGGCCGACGTCGCCGAACGATTGCGTTTCGACCTGATTCTGTGCGGCACTCATCTTCCCAATCTGACCTGGGTGGATCTGTTTGAGAAAGTGCAGCACCACACCGCCGCCTTCGTGTTGATCGCCGACCCGATGAGCCCGGAGCTGGCGCGAGTGGCCAGGGGAAGCAGCACCTTCACACTGTCCCGGCCGGTGCAGGCGCAGGAACTGGCGCGGCTGCTGGCGGCCATTAGCGCGCGCGTCGAGGCCAGCGAGACCGTGCCGCGGCAGGCTCAGCCGTGAGGCCGTGCATCGGGGCATGCGCGTTGCTGCTCGTGCTGGTTCCGGCCCGCGCGACCGCCGCCGAGCTGGCCAGCGCCGAAGACATCTTCCAGCTCGTTTCCACTGCGGTGGCCGTCGGCGACACCGACGAAACCACCGCGCGCCAGGTGAAGAACGTACAGCCGGCCGAACAACTCGCCGGCGAAGCCATCGAGATGTTGAAGGGTCAGGGAGCCGGACCTCTCACGCTCGGTGCACTGGATGAGCTGCGCGCACGATCCGCGACTCTCCCGCCGCCCCCGCGGCCGGTTGTCGTCGTCGATGCCGGGCTTAGCCCGGAGCAACAGAGCGCCCTCCTGGCGAAGATCACTCAGTACGCGACCGGCTACGTGAGCACCCTTCCGAATATGTCCTGCACGGAAACCACCAGATTCTCCGGCAGCGGGCAGCAATCGGGCCATCATGGCTCCAGAAGGGCGCAGGCCAGGTTGCCGGACGGATGGCGCCTGGAGGACACCGTCGTGGAGGCCGTGGATTACTACGAGGGAACGGAGACCTATCACACCAAAACACTGAACGGCGCGCCCGATACGAGGCCTCTCGACGAGATCCGAAGCGAGTACAGCCGGGGCGAGTTCGGGACTATTCTGGACATCACTTTTGCTCCGTCCAGTCAGGCCCGCTTCCAATGGGATCACTGGGAAAGCCTGCGAGGCCGGCGCGTGGCGGTCTTCGGCTATTCCATCGACCGGGCTCATTCACAGTATTGGGTCTGCTGCGTGGCTGCCGGGACCGTGGACGTAGGTGGCGTGAGACGCCAGCAGAACAAGCGCTGGTTGTCGGCGTACCGCGGCTTCGTTTATGCCGACGCCGATTCGGGCAGTATCGTGCGGTTCACATTTCGGAATGTCGAGATCCCGCAGTCCTACGACCTGCAGGACGCCCGGAATCTGCTGGAGTACTCCACGGTGACATTGGGCGGGAAATCGTTCTGGCTGCCGGCCAGGGCCGTTCATTACACGCGCACGGCAAAAGGCCGGACGCGGGACGAAATTCGGTTCTCGAATTATCGGAAATTCGGCGCCGACACCAATATTACTTTTCCGACGGGAGACAAATAGCGCAAGTCAGCACATGGTGGCACAGGCTTCAGGTCCCCGGAGTCTCACCATGCTTCTCCTCGGCAAGAACCTCCCGCACCACCGCGCGCAATTCCTCGCGCAGCCCGGCGGGCGTCTCCGGAGCCAGATACAAGGTCTGCGATGGGAACGCGAGTGCAATGCCGGTCTCTTCGAAGCGGCGCTTGAGACGGCGGTTCATCTCACGGGCGATGTCCCATTGCTTCATGGGGACGGTGCGGAAACGGAACTTGACGGCCGCGCCCGAGCCGGCCAGAGAGTCCACGCCGAGCATTTCCAGTGGGTCCAGAATCGTCCGCGCCCACGGCTCCTCGGCGCGCAGCTCGGCGCCGAGCTCGCTCACCACTTTCATGACCCGGTCCAGATCCTGCCCGTAGTCGACGGCGACGTTGAAGACCGCATAGGAGAAGTCGCGGGTCAGGTTGGAGAGCTTCTGAATGGAGCCGTTCGGAATCACGTGGACCGCCCCGTCTTCGCTGCGCAGCACCGTGGTGCGCAGGTTGATTTCTTCCACCAGGCCGCTGGTTCCGTTGATGACGGCGACGTCATTGATTCGTAACTGATTTTCGATCAGCAGAAACATGCCGTTCAAAACGTCTTTGATCAGGCTCTGCGCGCCGAAGCCGATGGCCACGCCGGCCACGCCCGCGCCGGCGATCAGCGGCGCGACGTTGAAACGCAGCTCGTGCAGCACCATGACAAAGGCAGCGGTCCATACGACGATGCCCAGTGCGCGGCCGGTCACCCGAGTCATGGTTTGGACGCGCTTCTGAATTTCCACGTCGCTGGCGCCGCTGCTGGGCGCCTTGCGGAGGGTGTGAGCGCGAAGGCTCTCCACGGCTTTGCGGGCGGCCCGCGAGCCGACCCACGCCAGCAAGAGGATGGTGGCAATTCGTGCGCCGGTCAGAATCCAGGGCTGCAGGTAGTCGAGCGTGAGGTCAACGTGGCTGTGCATTACCTACATAGTGCACCACATGAGCGGTAACCGGAGCGGTCCGACGTTCGTCGCAAGTTGAGCACCGTGACGTTTCAGTTTTCCACCCGATGAAACTATTGCACTTCTGTTACGTGCGCGCGTTGGCGCCGCGATTCCATCCCGTGGTGACGCGATTTCTCCTGTTTGCGATGATCGCCGCGCTCCCCTGCGGCGCCACGGATGCGACGCTGCTCGACGCGGGCTACCGGCAGATGTACGATCTGCAGTTTGACGGCGCGCACCGGGCTTTCCGCCAGTGGGGCCAACTGCATCCCGACGACCCCATGGGGCCCGTCTCCGAGGCCGCCGCGTACCTGTTCTCTGAATTCGACCGAATGGAGATTCTGCAGTCGGAGTTCTTCGTTGACGACGCCAGCTTTCTGCACATTCGCCGGTTGAACCCGGACCCCGCCGTGAAGGCTGGCTTTGAAGCCGCGCTGGCCAGAGGGCAGACGCTCGCCGGCCGCGCGCTCCAGAGTTCGCCGGGCGATGAGAACGCGTTGCTGGCCACCGTACTACGGCTCGGCTTGCACGCAGATTATCTGGCCCTGGTGGAGAAGCGGTACCTGGCGTCGCTCAGCGAAATGAAGCAGGGCCGGGACGTCGCCGGCAAGCTGCTGGCGGCCCACCCGCACTGCTACGACGCGTACCTGGCCATCGGCGTGGAGAACTACCTGCTCAGTCTCAAGCCGGCGCCCATCCGCTGGCTGTTGCGCGTGGGCGGCGCGCAGACGGACAAGGACGTGGGAATCGCGAATCTGCGGCTGACCGCCAGCAACGGTCGCTACCTGATGCCCTACGCGCGGCTCCTGCTCGCCGTGGCGGCATTGCGCGACAACAACCGGCCGCAGGCAAGACGCACTCTCGCCTGGCTGGCCGACGCCTATCCGCAAAATCGACTGTATCGCGAAGAACTTGCTAAATTACAGTGAATATGACTTTCCGGCATACGAACTCGCAGGCCGGGCCAGGACAATGAGCCAATGAACATCGTCGGCGCCGCCAGCGCGCTTCCCGGACACTACTATCCCCAGCAGGTTCTCGGCTCCGCGCTGAAACAGTACTGGGGCGGCCGCATCGAAAACCCGCGTCTGGTGGAGCTTCTGCACGCCAACGTTGGCGTGGATGGCAGATATCTCGCGTTGCCCATGGAAGCCTATCCGGATCTCGCGACGTGGGGACAGGCCAATGAGGTCTGGATCAGGACCGCCGAAGAACTGGGCAATCAGGCGATCTGCCGGGCGCTGACGCGCGCGGGCCTGGGCACGCAGGACATCGGCGCGCTGTTTTTCGTATCCATCACCGGCGTTTCCAGTCCGTCGATCGACGCGCGCCTCATCAACCGCATGGGGCTTTCCCCGAACATCCGCCGCGTGCCGATTTTCGGCCTCGGATGCGTCGGGGGTGCGGCCGGCATCGCGCGGGCCGCCGATTACGTGCGCTCGTACCCGCGGCAGGTGGCCGCGCTGTTGTCGGTGGAGCTGTGCTCGCTCACATGGCAGCGCGACGACCTCTCCATGGCCAATCTGATTTCCTGCGCCTTGTTCGGCGACGGTGCCGCCGCGGTTCTGATAGCGGGGTCCGAGCGCGACTTGCCGGGGCCGGAGATTGTCGCAACGCGCTCCACTTTCTACCCGGATACCGAGAAGGTGATGGGTTGGGACGTCTCGGAAAAGGGCTTCCGCATCGTGTTGTCGCCGGAGGTGCCGGATGTCGTGCGCGAGCATCTGGGCCAGGATGCCGACGATTTTCTGGCCGAACACGGTCTCACGCGATCCGACATCGGGTGCTGGATTGTGCACACCGGCGGGCCCAAAGTGCTGGAGGCGGCGGAGGCGGCACTCGGCCTGGAGCCGGGACAGCTCGCGGTGTCGTGGGACTGCCTGCGAAAGACCGGGAACCTGTCCTCCGCTTCCGTGCTGCTGGTGCTGGAGGAGATCATGACCAGCCGCCGGCCCGAACCAGGCACGTGGAGCGTGCTGGCCGCCATGGGGCCGGGCTTCTGCTCGGAACTGGTGTTGCTCCGCTGGTAGACTCGACGATGATCGAAACCGACATTCTGATTGTGGGAGGCGGACCGGCCGGTCTTGCGACGGCCATTGCGGCCAGCCGCCGTGGCTTCCGCGTTGCCGTGGCCGACGGGCGCCAGCCTCCCATTGACAAGGCCTGCGGAGAGGGACTGATGCCCGTTGCGCTGGCGGCCGCCGGTCACCTGGGCATCTCGATCCCGGCCGAGGAATCGTTTCTGTTTCGCGGAATCCGTTTTCTCAATGCCGGGGGAACATCGGCGGCGGCCAGCTTCCCGGCGGGTTTTGGCATCGGCGTGCGGCGAACCACGTTGCACCGTGTTCTTGTCGATCAGGCTGAACGCGCGGGAGTGGACCTGCACTGGGGCGATCCGGTCACGGGCATGGGCACCGGAGTGGTGCGGACGCGCTCCGCGACGTTTCGTCCGAGGTGGATCGTCGGCGCCGATGGAGGCAGATCGCAGGTGCGCTCGTGGGCCGGGCTGGACGCTTGCTCGCGCGAGGTGCGGCGTTTCGGGTTCCGTCGCCATCATCGCATTGCGCCGTGGACGAATTACACGGAGGTCTACTGGGGCCCGGCCTTTCAGGTGTATGTGACGCCGGTGGCGCCCGAAGAGATCTGCGTGGTGCTGCTTTCGCGCGATCCCCGGCTTCGCCTGGACGAGGCCCTGGTCCGCTTCCCGGAGTTGGGCGGACGGCTGGCCGGAGCACCGCAGGTCACCTGCGAACGCGGCGCGGTCACCGCCACGCTTAGTCTTCGCGCGGTGTTTCGAGGACGCGTGGCCCTGGTGGGCGACGCTTCCGGATCGGTGGACGCCATCACCGGGGAAGGGCTGGGCGTGGCCTTTCAGCAGGGGCTGGCTCTTGCCGGTGCTCTGGCGCGGGAAGATCTCCGCGAGTATGCCTCCGCGCATCGGCGCATCGCGCGACGGCCTGCGTTCATGGCCGACTTCATGTTGCTGATGGACCGCTGGCCCCTGCTGCAAGGGCGCGCCCTGCGGGTGTTCGCGAACCGGCCGGACATTTTCGCGCGGTTGCTGGCGATGCACGCCGGCGAGCTGCCCGTACTCGATTTCGCGGCGGCAAGTCTCGGTCTGGCCTGGCGTATGCTTCTGTAAGGACCCGGCTGAGATTATGAAGCGCTCCGGATTTGCCGACCTCCCGTTGCACGGCGGCCGCGTGCCCGCCTGGCTGGCCGAGCGCATGACCAGGCTGGGGACGGCCATCAGCGAGAGCATCCTGTTTCACTACGGCCCGGCGGAGTTGCTCTCGCGCCTCAGCGATCCGTTCTGGTTTCAGGCGCTCGGGTCGGTGATGGGCATGGACTGGCACTCCTCCGGCATCACCACCTCCGTGCTCGGCGCGCTCAAGCGTGGGCTGAATCCGCGGGCGCACGAGCTGGGCATCCACATCTGCGGCGGCCGCGGCCGGCATTCGCGCAACACCCCCGGCGAGCTGCGCGCCGTCGCCGAAACGCGCGGGCTGGACGGCGAAGCGCTGGTCCGCACCAGCCGCCTCACCGCGCGTGTGGACAACAACGCCATTGCCGACGGGTTTCAAATCTACCTGCACACGTTCATCGTGAGCGCCGCGGGCGACTGGGCGGTGGTGCAGCAGGGGCTGAACGGCGCCAGCGGCCTGGCGCGGCGCTACCACTGGCACTCCGCGTCGGTTCGCGATTTCACCTCGGAGCCGCATACCGGAATTGTGGGCAGGCACGAGGGGATCATCATGAACCTGGTGGATGCGCATGCGCGCCCGGCCCAGGAGGCTCTGCTCAGCGTCGCCCGGCAGGACCCGGAGCGCACGCTCGCCGAGGCGCGCCGGATCTGCGCCATGCCGCCGCATCACGATGTCCGCGCGGAGAACGTCGACCTGAAGCGGCTGGGTGCGGTGCTGGCCGTCGCCTGGGAGCGCGAACTGCGCGACTTCGCTTCGCTGCTTTTGGTGGAGAATTTAGGCCCGCGCACGCTGCAATCGCTGGCGCTGGTGGCGGAAGTGGTGCACGGGACGCCGACGCGGTTTTCCGATCCGGCGCGCTTCTCCTTCGCGCACGGCGGCAAAGACGGGCATCCGTTTCCGGTGCCGCTCAGGACCTACGACGAATCCATCGGCGTGTTGCGCCGGTCGCTCGACGCGGCGAAGCTGGGAGACGCGGACAAGATGGATAGCATGAAGCGCCTGGACCGGTTCGTACGCGCCGTGGAGGAGCGCTATGCTCCCGAAGCCAGCTTGGAGGCGGTCGTCGCGCACGAACGCGCTGTTTCGCCGTCGCTCGATGGGCGCACGGTGTTTGACCACCCGCCGCGGAAGCGGCAGTTATCGCTGTTCGGATAGCCCAGCGTCAAGGGCGCTCGGGGATGCGCGTTAGCCCTACCGAATCGTCCACTCCCCTGGCGAACCGTGTCATCGCCGCTTCGTTGTCGCGGTGCAGCGTCGCGAGCAACTCCACGGTTTGAGCCAGTGCCTTCGGTGGTTCGTCGATTGTTACCTCCCGCCAGCCACGCGTCTCTCCCGGCCCGCCCCCCGCCGCTCCCTATAATCAGAACAGCACCGCTCTCGATGAAGATCTCCGCCGCCATCATCACGCTCAACGAGGAACGCAGGCTCCCGCGCGCCATCGAAAGCCTGCGCTGCTGCGACGAGATCGTCGTTCTGGACAGCGGCTCCACCGACCGCACCGTCGAAATCGCCGCCAACCTCGGCGCGCGCGTCATCGAAAGCGGCTGGCACGGTTTCGCCGCCCAAAAAAACATCGCGGCCGAACAATGTTCCAACGACTGGGTGCTGTCGCTCGACGCCGACGAGGCGCTCAGCGAGGCGCTCGAAGGCGAGATCCTGCAGATCCGCAAGAACGGCCCGCAGTACGACGGCTACACCATGCCGCGGCTGGCGCAATACCTGGGGCGCTGGATTCTGCACTCCGGCTGGTACCCGGACCGCAAGGTGCGGCTGTTCGACCGCCGCCGCGCGCGCTGGAAGGGCGAATTCGTACACGAATCCGTGGAGGTGGAAGGCCGGGTCGGCCACCTCCAGTCCAACATCCTGCACTTCACCTTCGAATCGCTGTCCGAACACCTGCGCACCATGGATCGGTACACCACGCTGGCGGCCGAGCAGCTCATCGAGTGCAAAGCGCAGGTGGGCTGGACGGAACTGCTCCTCGATCCGATGTGGACGTTCTTCCGCACCCTCGTGCTGCAGCGCGGTTTTCTCGACGGCACCGAAGGGTTTGCCATCGCCTACATGGCGTCGGTTTACAATTTTCTCAAGTACGCAAAGGTGAGGTTCATGCGGCCCCATGATTGAGACCGCGCTCGCGCGCCCGCTCCACATCCTGCACGTCGATGCCGCGGAGGAAACCCGCGGCGGCGAATATCAGACGCTGGCTCTGCTGGAGAATCTGGCGAAACTCGGCCACGAACAGACGCTGCTGGTGCCGCCAGATTCGGCCTTCTATGGCGCGGCCGGCGCGCGCGGTCTGGATGTGCAGCCGCTGGCGCTGCCGTCCATTGTGCGGTTGAGCGCGGCGTGCGATCTGGTGCATGCGCACGACACCCGCGCGCACAGCATGGCGGCGGCCACCGCGCGCGTGCCGGTAATCGCGTCGCGCCGGGTGGCCTCTCCCATTCGGCGCGGTCCCGCATTCCGTTGGAAGTATCGCCGAACCGCGCACTTCATCGCCGTGTCGCACTACGTGGAACAACTGCTACTCGATGCCGGCATTTCGCGGGAGCGCATCTCGGTGGTGTACGACGGCGTGGAATTGCCCGCCACCGGGCCCGATGACGACGCGTCGCTGGTGCTGGCGCTGGAGCCCGGCCGCGTTGTCGAGGAAGCCGCCCAGCTCTCCGGCACGCCCCTCTGTTTCTCTCGCGATCCAGCGGCCGAACTTCCGCACGCCCGCGTCTTCCTTCACATCGTGCACGCCGACGGCTCCGGCTTCCCAGTGCTCCAGGCCATGGCCCACGGTGTTCCAGTGATTGCCAGCCGAGTGGGAGGGTTGCCCGAGATCGTCGAGGACGGCCACACCGGCATTCTGACCGGTAACGACGCGCAGTCGGTGGCGAGCGCGCTCGCGCGTGTGATCGAGAACGCCGAGCTGGGCGCGAACGGACGCGCCCGCGTAGCCGAGCGCTTCACCGTGGATGAAATGGTGCGTGGCACGCTCGCCGTCTACCGCACCGTGCTGGCGCCCCCGCCCGCTCAGGTCCCCAGCAGCTCGTCATAGATCTGCAGCGTCTGCTCGGCCGTGCGCCGCCAGGTGAACTCGCGCGCGCGGGCCAGCCCCTCGGTCACCATTCGTTCGCGAACGGCCGGCGACTCCACCGCCTGCACCACCTGGGACGCAATGGCGCAAGGATCGTGCGGGTCGGCATACAGGGCGGCGGACCCGCCCACTTCGGGAAGCGAGGACGTGCCGGAGGTCACCACCGGCAGCCCGTGCGCCATGGCTTCCAGAACGGGGAAGCCGAAGCCCTCTTCGAGCGATGGGAACAGCAGCGCGCTGGCCGAGTGATAAAACGTCCGCAGTACGCTGGCCGAAACGTAACCGGTGCGGTGCACGCGCGCTTCCAGCCGCTCGCCAGCGATGAACGCGTGGATGGCGCCAGCGCCGTACCCGTCGCCGCCCACCAGCAGCAAGTGATAGCGCTCCGGCAACAGCTTCAGCGCCCGCAGCGCGTTCACCAGGTTCTTGCGGGTTTCCAGCATGCCCACCGTCAGCAGCATCTCGTTCCCCTGTCCCACCAGGCGCTCCCGCTCGCGCAGGCGCTCCTCCGGCGTCATGGTTTGCGCCGGCAGATCCACGCCATACGGCGTCACGCGGATTCGCTGGGCCTCCACGCCGCACTCGCTCTGCAACAGACCCGCCGTGAACCGGGAGCCGGTGACGATGCGCTCGGCGCGGCGGGCGGCTTCGCGCAGCACCGCGGAGAATTTCCGCCGGTACTCCGGCGTAGAATAGTCGTGGCCGGTGATCGGAAAGATGTCGTGAATGGTGACCACTTCGCGGCGAAAGCGGAACGTGGGGGCGCGTTGCGCGAGACTATGAAACAGATCCGTGCGCCAGGGCCGCCAGAAGGTCAGCATTCGGGTAGCCGTGCCGGCGGGCCGCAGGAATTCGCGGCGCTTGCGCACCCTTGACATCCGGTAGCAGATGACGAAATGGTGGGATGTGTCGAGTTCGGCCAGGGACTCGATCAACCGGCGCGAGTAAGTGGCGCTTCCGGTGGGGTACGCGCCGAAGATGTAACTCGCGTCGAGTCCGATGCTGGCCATTACTTACTAGATGATACTGACTACGCTGCACGTGGATCTGGGCCGGCAATGGCGCGGTGGACAGAACCAGGCGCTGCTGCTCGCCTCCGAGTTGCGCCGGATGGGCCACGGCGCCGAGCTGATGGCCATCGCGGGCGGGCCTCTCGCAGAGCGCGCGCGCGGGTTGGGCATCACGGTACACGAGGTCGCGGGGCGATTCGATGCCGCGCTGCGACTCCGGCGGCTGCGCGGCTGCGACGTCGTGCATTGTCACGAGGCTCATGCGCTGACTGCGGCGTGGCTCGCTGGCGTGAGACCGGTGGTTTCACGCCGGGTGGCGTATCCAATTTCGAGACTCCGCTACAGCCGCGCGCGCCGCATCATCGCGGTGTCGCGATTCGTCAAGGAGAGCGTGCTCGCCTGCGGGTTCCCGGACGAACAGGTGGAGGTGATCTACGACGGCGTCGAGGTCCCCGACGCGCCGGCCGTTGGCAGTGGCGGTTTGCGGCTGGGCTGCGTCGGCTGGCTGCTGCCGGAAAAGAACCAGGAGCTGCTGATACGCGCTTTGCCAACGGTGCTCGCGCGATACCCCGGCTGCCGACTGGTGCTCGCGGGCGACGGACCCTCCCGGCCTGCTCTGCAGCAACTGGCCGCACGTCTCGGCGTCGCGGCCTCGGTGGAGTTCGCGGGCCTGGTGGACGACATCGCCGCCGTGTACCGGGCCCTCGATGTTTTCGTGTTCCCGTCGCTGGCGGAACCGCTGGGCAGTTCGCTGCTCTCCGCCATGTCGTTCGGGTTGCCTTGCGTGGCGCTCGCGCGCGGGGCCGTCCCGGAAGTGATCGAGAACGGACGAACCGGATTGCTGGTGGAGGAGCCCGACCCGGCGGCCTTCACGGACGCCGTACTGCGTCTGTTGGACGACACTTCGCTCGCCGCACGCCTCGGCAGGGCCGCGCGCCAGACGGTGGAGGAGCGCTTCATCGTGGCGCGCATGGCCCAGGAAACCGTGGAGCTGTATCGCCGAGCCGGGGGATAACGTTGATCGCGCGTCGTCAGATCGGCGGCTCGTCGAGCATTAGCGCTCTCAGACCGGCCTGCTCGAAATGGCGATCAGTGGTAAGTGCCTGGGCAAGTTGCCGCCGCTCCATAAGCACAAAAGACAGGCAGTCGCTCAGGCTCCAGGTCTTGTCAGTCCTCGCTTCGTAAAGCTGCACGGCGGAGTCGATCAGTTCGGACTGAAACGGGACGACCTCGATGCCGGCATCCCCATGGCACCTGTGATAACCCTCCGCCGCCACGCGCCGAGTCCCCGCGTCCGACAGAGCATTCATCCATTCCCAGAGCACGGCCTCGGTGTCACAATCATGGCCTGGTTGCGCACCACGAACTGGCTCCATGCCACCGCACGCGAATGATACTGATCCCGCTTGCTCGAAATCGCAATCCAGAAGGAGGTGTCGGCGAAGTAGGTTATCACTACCCCTGCTTGCCTCTCGCGGGAACACCGTAGAGGTAATGATCGTGTCGATCAGCCAGATCCGTCGGCTGGGAGGGGTCGGCAACGGCATTCGCCATCAGCCACTTGAGGGCCGATCCTTCGGTGATCTCAGTCGTGGCCGCCGCCGGTTCAATCCGCACGATCAGCGCCTGATTCGGCTGGAGATCCAGCGGCTCATCCGGTATGATTACCCTGCCGTCGTAATGGGCATTAACCGTCATTGCGACTCCCTGCCGGCACTCTTCTAGTATCGCAAGAATGTCACACTCGGTCCGGCGACGAATTCCCTGTTGAAAGTTATCAGCTCGCCGTTATAGCGCATGAGCGGGCCACGGAACGCCAAAGGTTCCGCGTTTATGTACATGTACCTTCAAAGCTCAGGACCCTGTTTTTTCCCGATGCAAAATCGCGATATCTCCGACACTGAACGTAGGCCGAGTTCCTGAACTCACGAGAAGGCCCACAGGCCGTCGGCTCGGAATCGCGGATGGAAAGACTACCTTTGTATGGAGTGATCGCGCCTTGCGGCGTGACCCAGAACTTCAACGTCCCGGATTCCACCAGCAAGCCCTCGCCGCCCAACGCGATTGGAGAGGCATCGACCGGCATGGGCCAGCGGCGAATGACTTTTCCGCTCGAACCCAGTTCAACGACCCGTTCAGGTACGAGCGCCCCTCCCTGCTGGAAGAGTGGCAAGGTGCGCACTCTGGCCACGACGACCCTACCGAACGGACCGTCCTCCGTTCGAACATAGCGGGGATCTTTTTCGACGTTCTTCCCGGGCCAGAAGCTCAATTCGTAAACATTAGGGTCACGAGTTGCGGAGCCCGGCAAGGTAGCAAGGAGCATCAATATCGCTGCCGTGCGGAGCAAGCTCATTTGCCAAAGCATCGGAGTCCCTCACACTTGCGTAACGGCCGATGAACATAGACGTCGAAACCGTCGCTCAGCATCTCTCCCACCATTGCCATCTTACGACGTCCTGGTTCCCTGTTTGCCGAACAGCCGGAGCCAGGATGTGAACACGTCCATGGCACACCCAGAACGCCAACCAGTTCCTCATATCGTGGCGCCACTTTGCGTTTCCGCACCCCCCCGCTGGTGTACGATCACAGTAACCCATGCTGGCAGCCGCGTTGGCATTCCTGGCCGGTCTCCTCATCGGCAGTTTCCTCAACGTGTGCATCTATCGCCTGCCGCGGGACCTGTCCGTGGCGCGCCCCAGCCGCTCTTTCTGCCCCGCATGCGAGAAGACCATCGCCTGGTACGACAACATTCCCCTGCTCAGCTATGCCCTGCTCGGGGGCCGCTGCCGCCATTGCCACGAACGCATCTCCATCCGCTATCCCCTGGTGGAGCTGGCCACCGCGCTGTGGTTCGCCTGCGCCGTGGGAGTGCTGGGACCCGTGCCGGACGCCTTCCGCTTTTGCGCGCTGGGAGCCATCCTGATCGCCCTGGTGGTCACCGATTTTGAACAGCAGATTCTGCCCGATGAGTTCACCCTCGGCGGCGTTGCGCTCGGGATCGTGCTGTCGCTGTTCATCCCTCTCCGCGCCGGCATCGCGCACCTGCTTCTCTACGACCGGGGCGAGCGCATCGCCTCGCTGGGAGAGGCCGTGCTGGGCGCCGCGGTGAGCAGCCTGGTGCTGTGGCTGCTGCGCTGGACCTATGAAAAAGTCCGCCATCGCGAAGGTCTGGGCCTCGGCGACGTGAAGATGGTGGCCATGATCGGCGCATTTCTGGGCCTGCAGGGCGTGCTGTTCACCATCATGGCGGGGTCGATTCTGGGCAGCGTCGTGGGCCTCGGGTTCATCCTCATCGCGCGCAAGGACGCGGCCACCTACGAGCTCCCTTTCGGCAGCTTTCTGGGCATCGCCGGTCTGGCGGTGACGTTGG
Organism: Bryobacteraceae bacterium; assembly: GCA_049520275.1. Lineage (GTDB taxonomy): Bacteria > Acidobacteriota > Terriglobia > Bryobacterales > Bryobacteraceae > CAWACP01. The sequence goes on along the minus strand of JBEKPY010000055.1, from coordinate 4,241 downwards.
CGATGACCTTCCGGTGGATCTGAGCCGTGGCCGCGCCGAACCGCCTCGCCCTCTCCGACAATCTGCCCTTCATGCGCACGCTGCCGGATGCGACCATCGACCTCATCTACGCCGACCCGCCGTTCTTCACCCGCCGCCAGCACAACGCCTTCAGCGACGTATGGCCGGGCGGCATCGCCGCCTACATTGCGTGGTTCGACGTCCGGCTCCGCGAGATGCACCGGCTGCTGAAGCCCACAGGCAGTCTGATTGTGCACTGCGACTGGCACGCCAGTCACTACATCAAGGTGGCGCTGGACGGGATCTTCGGCTACCAGCGTTTCGTCAACGAGATTGTCTGGTGCTACAAATCCGGCGGAGCGAGTCCGAAGCGCCGGTTCAGCCGCAAGCATGACGCGCTGCTGTGGTACGCGAAAGGGCGCGACTACTACTTCGCCGCCCCGCGCGAGAAATCCTACAACCGCGGCCGCAAGCCATACCGTTTTGCCGGCGTCGCCGAGTATGAGGACGAGAACGGCTGGTATACGGTGGTGGGGATGAAGGACTGGTGGGAGATCGACATGGTGGGCCGCACCTCGCGTGAGCGCGCCGGCTACCCCACGCAGAAACCGCTGCGGCTGCTGGAGCGCGTGGTGGAGGCCTGTTGTCCGGCCGACGGCGTGGTGGCCGATTTCTTTTGCGGGAGCGGCACCACGGCGGTGGCGGCAACGCGTCTGCATCGCGGCTGGATTGCCTGCGATGAATCGCCCGAAGCGGTGCGGCTCACGCGCGAGCGGCTGGAACGAGAGGCCTCATGAAACGGCTGCGCGCGGCGCTTACCTCCCTGCTGGTGATCCTCGCGGTGGCGCTGTGCCTGCGTCTGGGATACGGGTGGGAGTACCAGCAGCATCGCTCGCACAAGGCGCTCGGCGTCATTCCCTTTCTGTTCGAGCCCGGCAATATCGCCGCGTCCGTGGTCACCGGGAAAGGATTCAGCTCGCCGTTTCGCGTGGAGACCGGGCCCACTGCCTGGCTGACCCCGGTTTATCCGCTGCTTCTGGCCGGCATCTTTCGTGTTTTCGGACTCTACACGTTTCAATCATTCGTGGCCGCCGCCGTTTTGAACATTCTGTTCTCCACGCTCACGTGCGTGCCCATTTACTACGCGGGGCGACGAATCGGCGGCAGGGGCGTGGCCGCTGGCGCGGCGTGGCTGTGGGCCGTGTTCCTCAACGCGATCAGGCTGCCCGTGGAATCGATGTGGGATGCGTCGCTCGCGTCGCTGCTGGCTGCGGCCATTCTGTGGGCCACGCTGGCTCTGGTGGAGTCATGCCGGGTAAGCGACTGGTGCGCCTACGGCCTGCTCTGGGGCCTCGCGCTGATGACCAACCCAACGCTGCTCTCGCTGTTGCCGTTTCTGTTGGGCTGGCTGGCGTACCGGTCACGACGCTATGGTCACGTGGCGCTCGCGGCCGGCATGGCGGTCCTGTGCTGCGCGCCGTGGACCGCGCGGAACTTCGTCGTGTTTCACCGCTTCATCCCGCTGCGCTCGGTGGTGGGGCTGACGCTGTGGCTGGGGAATCACGACCAGTCCGCGGGCGCCTGGGTCGGCCGGCTGCATCCGATTACCAACACCGCGGAGCGCGCGAAATACATCGAGCTCGGCGAGATCGCTTACATGCAGGATAAGCGCCGGGAGGCGGTCCGGTTCATGATGGAGCACCCGGGGGACGAGTTGCGCGCCTGCTGGTTTCGCTTCGTGGTGATCTGGACGGGAGGCTCCGCGCACCCGCTGGCGGAGTTCGGCGGCGTGCTGCTGTTCAACGTGCTGGCGTCGATTGGCGCGCTGGCGGGCATAGTGGTGCTGTTCCGGGCGCGCAGCGCTTGTGCGTTTCCACTCGCGGTGTTTCCCCTCGTGTTTCCGTGCGCGTACTACCTGACGCTGGCCTCAGCCCGATATCGTCATCCCATGGATCCCGCGCTGCTGCTGCTGACGGCCGTCGCCGTGGGGTCGGTCATAGCAAAAGCCAGGGCGGGCTCCTTGGCTTCGCGCCAGCGGATGAGTTGGGCGATTACTCAAGGGGACGCATTCGGCAGGGGACGTTCGCGTCAAAGGGAGCGGTGACGATAACGGTGTTTGGAAGCTCGAAGGTCACGTCAACGTCGGCGTTGTCTTCTGGAACGCGTACGCCCCGGATCTCGAACCGGTAGTCTATGTCAACGGTTCTCGGTTGTGAAGCGCCATTGAAGGGCGGGAACTTCCACCTCTTCGCATTCTCAATCGCCTCCCTGTAAAAGAGCGGATGCCCGTAAACGATGCTGGCGTCGGAGCACGATCCATTGCCGGCGACTGCGCAACGCACTCGAACCTTCCCCTGCACCCTGGTCTTGAGCGCCAGGCAGGGATAGTGAAGGGACACCACCCGCGTGGGAGCCATCGGCGGAGAATTCCCCGACCTGGCAGCGACGACAAGAAGGACCCCTGTCCCCAACAACGCTGTGGCGTGCATATTGCTTACTGTAAGACACCGAGAACGGCGCGTTTGTGCCAACGTGCGAGCAATCGCCATGAAGTTCCGCGTCGACTCCGGGCGATGGACGGTACGCACATTGGCCTCGCGTTGAGCAAGTCGACTGGGCTGCGCAGAAATGTGGATTATCGGACGCGTCACTGGGCCCCGCGCTCAGACTTCGGCCGGTTCGTCTCCGTTATGCTGGTTCAGCTCGGCATGCAGCTCGTCGATGACCCGGTCGGCCTCGGCCGGTTCCTTGAGGTCCCGCGCCAGCCGCTGCAGGGCCACCCCCACCACGTCGCGATGATGCAGCTTCGCGCCGAACCGGCGATCCGCGAGATGAAGCCAGAGCTGGTGGACCAGGTCGACATCTTCGGGCCAGAGCCGCGGCGGATGCGGCCCGAGATTAAAGAAGATGGACTTCTGCCGCCCCAGCACCACCTCCAGCGACATCGAGGGCCGCGGCGGCGGCAGGCTCTCCCACGCTTCGCCGACAATTCTGCCGAGGATGGCCGCGTCGAACTTCGGCGAAAGTCCCGCCACCACGCGCGCGGAACGCAGCTTCTGGGCGGTCTGCACCACGGCCTGCCAGGCGTCCGCTCCGGGTACGGCCAGAAGCTCCACGTGCTTGCCGGCCTTCTCCGCGACGGTCACCACATGGCTGAACAGGTACCGCTCATCTTCTCCGAACACCTGGTCGGCGCCCAGACTGGCGGCCCCGGAGCCGCGCGGGCTCACGTGCACGGTGACCACCACGATGTCGATCTTGCGCGTGTCCGTTCTGGCCAGGGTCACCTCCAGGTGCTCGAGGTGACTGGGATTGCGAACCGCCACGATGACGTTTCCAGGCCGGACGTTCACCGTCTCCGCGGCCACATCGTCGGCGTCGGCAAGCCGAAACTCCTCGAGCTCCGCCAGGTGGGCGCCGGCTTTGCGCTTGTTGATGTGCTCCGACACCACGAAGGTGGTGAAGAAGGCCACCGTGAAGGACATGCCGGAGATGGTGGCCACTTTCTTGGTGAAGATGTTGATCATGGCCAGAGCCAGCAGCGCGAGCGTGATCAGCGCCAGGCCGACTGGATACTCCCGGCGGCCGATGCGCACGTTGATGGGCACTCGCCAGTCGCGGGCGCCGGGCTGCTTGTAGCGCAGCACCAGCACGGCGAGCCCCTTCATGGCGAAGCTCCACACCACGCCGAATGCGTAAGCCTCGCCCAGCATGTACACATCGCCGCGGCTGATCACAATGGTGACGAGCTGCAACAGCACAATCAGATTGATCAGGCGGCTGGTGGTCCCGTACTTCTTTTGCGGCTTGCGGAACCACGCGGTCAGGACGCCATCCTCGGCCACGCGGTTGAGCACGCCGTTGGAGCCGATGATGGCGGTGTTGACGGCGCCGGCGAGGATTAGCGCGCCCACCAGAACCACGAAGGCGTGGAAGAGCAGGCGAAGCGACTCCGGCCCAATCAGAAACATCGAAAGACCGCCGATGAGATTGTCCAGGTATTTGCCGCGGACTGCGTCGGGGATTATCATCACTGCGAAGAACGACACCAGGGACGTGAACAGCATGGAGTACATGAAGATCACAAACCCGGCACGTTCAAGGTTCTTCAACTTCGGCGAGGCGATCTCGCGATTCACCTGCGCCAGGCTCTCCTCCCCGCTCATGGCCAGCAGCGAGTGGCCCAGCCCGATCATGATGGCGATCAGGGTGAATTGCGGCAGCGCCGAGTGCTGCAGCCA
>JBEKPY010000054.1:0-44077 GCA_049520275.1 Bryobacteraceae bacterium | reverse complement strand
CATCCGGTCCCAGCAACTCAGCACGCCCTCGATCTCCTGGGCGTAACGTTCTGTCAGTAGCTCGATGCCCACTCCGGCATCATATCCAGACCTGTTTGGTTCCGGCTATGCCGGGTTAGGGAGTTGTTTCTTCTTCGTCACGGCTATGTACTTCCTGGTCCGTTCCTATCACGGACACGTTTATAGGACGATGCCTTTTGCGCTCGAACAGCGGACCTATCGGGATCAGCTCCGTGATTGGCATACGAAGTATGGGAACGGCCCGGGCCGATGGGGACCGGGAGTACGAGGCGTACCTTGAGGGCCTATACGCAGAGGCGGCTGATAATAATGCGCGCGTCAACATTGCCAAGTCGGCTTTTTTGTATCGCGCCAATACTTCTATTGTTTGTTTCGTATTCTTGACAGTCGCGACATTTGTGCCTTTTGCCGCCCACCGGGCCTTGGCCCCACCGGCGGCTCAGAAAATCGAGATTGTTAACCAATCCAAAGCCGGTCAGGAGATGACTATGCCGAACCAGAACCCAACGCAAAAGCCGGTTCAGCCCCCGCCCAAGCCCCAGGCGCCGCCGCTGAGGGATCTCAAGGAGGGGGAGATTCCTAAGAAGAAGTGAGCGATCCACGCGGCTAGCTCGGTCGCATCGGCAGCGACCGGTGGCGTGTGCCCGTGGCGTCGAAAACGGCGTTGGAAATCGCCGGCGCCACGGCCACTATCGGCGTTTCGCCCGCTCCCGCCGAAGGCAGATCCTTGCGATCCAGAAGCACGGTTTCGATAATAGGCACGTCGCCGAACCTCGGCACGCGATAACGCGAAAGCCGTGCGTTCAGGATCTTCCCATCCTCGAATTCGATGGCCTCGAACAGCGCCCCGCCGAGTCCCATGATCACGGCGCCTTCCACCTGGTTGCGCAGCCCGTTGGGATTGACGATTGCCCCGCATTCGAATGCCGTCACCAGCCGCAGCACGCGGACGGGGCCTCCGGGCTCCGCGGCAACCTCGGCGCAGGTGGCCACGTACCCGCCCTTCTCGACGCCGCAGGCCAGTCCGCGGCCCTGTCCCGCCGGCTTCGCGCGGCCCCAGCCAAAGCGCTCCGCCGCGGCGTTGAGCGCCGCCAGCAGACGATCGTTCTGCAGATTCTTCCGGCGAAACTCGAGCGGGCCCACGCCGGCGGCATGCGCCAGCTCGTCCATGTGCACTTCGCGCGCGAAATGGTTCGCCGTGGCCGCGAGGCCGCGATACGATCCCTGGCGCAGCGGCGAGTTCGATTCGTGAAACTCGATCTTCCGGTTGGTCACCGCATAAGGCGTCTGAATGCCCGCGTTCCCGGAGTTGTAGTTATGAAACTCCCAATCGGTGAGGATGCCGTCCTTGTCCACCGCGCTGGAGACGTCGATGACGCCGCCGGGCCGGAAGTAGGCCCAGGTGAATTCCTCCTCGCGGGTCCAGACCACCTTCACCGGCTTGCCGGCGGCTTTCGCCAGGCGCGCCGCCTCGACGGCGGTCTCGCCGGTGTGCTTGCCACCGTAGCCTGATCCGGGGTCGGGCATGATCACGCGAACCTTGTCGCCGGCCAGGTGGAAGGCCTGCGCGAGCTCCTGTTTCACGCCGAACGGCCGCTGCGTCCCGGTCCAAACCGTGAGCTTGCCGTCGCTCCACTCGGCCACGGCCGCGCGTGGCTCGAGCGGCGTGTGGGCGATGTATGCCACGGTGTAGGTAGCCTGCAGAGTCCTGCCCGCGGATGCGGTTACCGGCGCGCCCGGCCGCAGCACGCTCACCAGATCCTTCGAGGACGGCTGCGGCGCGGTCTTCCATTCGGCGCGAATCGCGGCGAGGGCCCGCCTGGCCGTATCCTGATAGGGCGCGGCGACGCCGACGAAATCGCCGTCGTGCACCACCGTCACTGCAGGCATCGCCTCGGCGGCTTTGGTATCCACGGAGGCGAGCGTCGCTCCGAAGGCAGGCGGCCGAAGCACCTTGCCGTAGAGCATGCCCGGCCTGCGAATGTCGGACGGATACTCGTGTTTGCCGGTCACGATATCGCGGCCGTTCGTTTTCGCCAGCGGCTGCCCGGCGATCTTCCATTCCGTGGCCGGAGTGACGGCGGGAGCGCCAATGGTCTCCACCAGGTTCTGTCCCCTGGTGAGTTGCCCAAAGCCAAGCGAGCGGCCGGTGGCCGGATCGGTGACCTTGCCGTCGCCCACCACCAGCGCATCCGGCTTCGTCTCCCATTGCTTGCCGGCCAGTTCCTGCAAGAGTTGCCGCGCCGCCGCGCCCGCCCGGCGTAACTGCGGCGCCATGCGCGGCGTGCTCATGCTGCCGAAGGTGCCCATGTCGAACGGCGTCTGATCGGTGTCGCCCATCACCATGCGGATGGAGGTCACCGGGCTGCGCAGTTCGTCCGCCACCGCCTGCGCCAGCGACGTGCGGATGTTCTGGCCCATTTCCACCTTGCCGGTGTATACGGTGACGCTTCCGCTCTCGTCGATGTGCAGCCATGCGCCGAGCGTCTGCGGAACCTCCGGAGCACCCTCGCGCGAGCGTCCGGCGCCTGATTCCTGAAATGCCTCGGCGCGGGGCAACGTGAGTGCGATGAGGATTCCGCCGCCCAACAGTTGGAGCAGCTCACGCCGATCCGGCGCGAAACGCCAGACGGGCCCGGCCGAAAGCTCGTAGCGTTCCGGTTCGTGCGGGCTCATCGCGCGCCGCCTTTCGCCGCCATGCGCACCGCGGCCACAATACGCGGATAGGCGCCGCAACGGCACACGTTGCCCTGCATGGCGCTTGCGATCTGGCGGTCGTCCGGGTGCGGAGTCTTGTTCAGCAGTCCGACGCCCGAGAGGATCATACCCGCCGTGCAGTAGCCGCACTGCATCGCATCCTCTTCGAGAAACGCTTGCTGCAACGGATGTAGGCGCCCGTCCCGTTCGAGCCCTTCGATGGTGGTGATCTGGCGGCCGGCCGCCGCGCGCAACGGCGTCAGGCACGATCGCACCGGCTGCCCGTCCAGCAACACCGTGCACGCGCCGCACTGGCCTTCGCCGCAGCCGTATTTCGTTCCGGTGAGGCCGAGCTCATCGCGCAGCACCCAGAGGAGCATGCGGTCCGGCGGCGTATCGGTTCGAAGTTTCCTGAGATTAACGAGAAGTTCCATCTGCCGGCTCCTTCTTATATAAGAGCAGACGTTTTGGGGCACGGGACGTTCCGCGGCCGTGGCTCGTCATACACACGTGACTTCTCCGGTACAATGGCGTCTTATGATGTCGCTTGACGACAATCCGCGGGACGGCTCGTTTGACCTCGCCGCGTGGAAACGAGTTTTGGGCGCGGTGTTTGCCGTTCTGCTGGCCTTCCTGTTTGTGGTGTCGGGTGGCTGGAAGCTGGCCGCGCCGTTCACGTGGGCCCAGCTTGTCGGCCAGCTTCGCGTCCCCGGCCAGCTTGCGCTGCCTCTGGCGATCCTGTCCGGCATCGGCGAAGTATTCTGCGGCGTGCTCATCTTCGTGCCCCGCTTCCGCCGCTGGGGCAGCCTGCTGATGTCGCTGCTGCTGGTGGGCTTCATGCTGTATTTCGCCATCAACTACAACGCGCTGGTGGGCAAGGACTGCAGTTGTTTCCCGCTGGTGAAACGAACCGTCGGCCCCATGTTCTTCGTTGTCGACGGGCTGTTTCTGATTGGCGCGGTGCTGGCCGGTTGGTGGGCCCGGCGCGCCTCCGGCGTGCGCGAAGCGCTCATCATTTTCGCGGCTATTTGCGTGTTCGCGGGCGTCTCCTTCGGCGTGAACAAGGCGCGGGAGAACGCCATTCGCACGCCGGCCACCGTGGTGGTGGATGGACAGCCATACTCTCTTCGGCAGGGCCGCATTTTCCTGTTCTTCTACAACCCTTCGTGCCTGCACTGCGACGCCGCCGCGCGCCGCATGGCGAAACTCGCGTGGAACGATACCACTGTAGTGGCCATTCCCACCGAGACGCCGGAATGGGCCGCGGCGTTCCTGCACGACACCGGGCTGAAGGCGGTCACCACCCTGGACGTGAAGAAGCTGCGCGCCGTGTTCCAGTTCGTCGACCCGCCGTATGGCGTGGCGCTCGACAACGGCCGCCCGAAGGCCGTGGTGGCTGCGTTCGACGACAGCGAACCCGCACGCACGCTGCGCTCGATTGGCTATGTGCAGTAGCGGCTATGTCCCATAGATGATCTCCCTCGACGGCCGCTCGCTGACGATCGAGCAGGTGCAGGCGGTGGCGTTGCGCGACGAAGAAGTGCAGGTGGCCGCGGAGGCCGTCGGGTGCATGCTCCGGTCGCGCGCGGTGGTGGAACGCCTGGCGGCCGGCGACGAGCCCGTCTATGCCGTGAACACCGGCGTCGGGCTGCTGGCCGACGTGCGCGTGGCGCCTGGCGAACTGGAGCAATTGCAGCGCAACGTGGTACGCTCGCACGCGGCAGGCATCGGCGATCCGCTCGCGCGCGCGGAAGTGCGGGCCATGATGCTCATCCGCGCCAATGTGCTGGCGGCGGGCTGTTCGGGCATACGGCCGCTTGTTGCCGAGCGCCTGTGCGATCTGCTGAATAGCGGCGTGACGCCCGTGGTTCCTTCGCAGGGAAGCGTGGGCGCCAGCGGCGATCTGGCTCCGCTCGCGCACATCGCGCTGGTGCTGATTGGCGAGGGCGAAGCCGACTATCGCGGCGAGCGCCTGCCAGGCGGCGAAGCATTGCGGCGCGCCGGCATCGAACCCGTGACGCTGGCATCCAAAGAAGGCATCTCGCTGGTGAATGGCACGCAGGCCATGCTGGCGGTGGGCGCGCTCGAACTCGGTGCAGGCGAAGTCCTGGCGGCCACCGCCGACCTGATCTGCGCTATGACTCTGGACGGCCTGCGTGGAACGCCGCGCGCTTTCGACGAACGTCTGCATGCGACGCGCCCGCACCCCGGCCAGATGCGTAGCGCGGCGCGGTTGCGCGAGTACCTCGAAGGCAGCGAGATTCGCCAGTCCCACATCACCTGCCGCCGCGTGCAGGATGCCTACTCGCTGCGCTGCGCACCGCAAGTGCACGGCGCGGTGCTGGACGCGCTGGCCGAAGCGCGCCGCACTTTTTCGATCGAGCTGAATTCGGTGACCGACAATCCCGTGGTCATCGGCGACGAGATCGTCTCCGGCGGCAATTTCCACGGCGAGCCGCTGGCCTTCCAGCTCGACTTCCTGGCCGTCGCGCTGACCGCGTTGGCCGGCATCTCCGAGCGCCGCATCGACCGCCTGGTGAACCCCGCGCTCAACGAGCATCTGGCGCCGTTCCTGACCAACCATCCCGGCCTCGAATCCGGCTTCATGATGGTGCAGGTGTCGGCGGCCGCGCTGGTGGCGGAGAATCGCGTGCTGGCGCATCCGGCTTCGACGGGTTCCATCACCACCAGCGGGAACAAAGAGGATTTCGTGAGCATGGGCATGACCTCCGCGCTCAAGCTGAAACAGGTGGTGCGCAACACGCGGCGGGTGCTGGCCATGGAGCTGCTGACCGCGCGGCGGGCGCTGGATTTGCTGCTGCCGTTGCGGTCGAGCCCGGCCATCGAGCGGGTGCGCGCGGCGCTCGGGGAGGTTGTTCCGGTGTGGTCGGGCGACCGGCCCTTTACCGCGGACATCGAGCGCGCGGCGGAGTGGATCGCGGGGGGCGGGGTCGGGTGACCGGAGGCAACTGAATGCGAATGGTTGTCATAGCCGCGATGCTGACCATTATGGTGGGGCGATCGGGAGTTTGCCCTGTCGCGACTTTCACGGCGCGCGGAGCCAGCGGCCGCGTGTGTTATGAATCGAATGCGAAATGCATTCCGATTCCGGGAGCCCATATTGAACTTTCTGATGAAGTTGGCAACGTCATCAGGGGCGCGAGCACCGACCAAGCTGGGGCGTTTCGGATCGAAACCGAATCTCCAGGCGAGTTCACGCTCAAAGTCAGCGCAAACGGATTTCGTGCTGTCGAGTGCCGACTCATTGCAAAGAAGACCGGCAAATCCGATAAGCGGCTGAACGCCGTTCTCGGTTCTGACGCGATCCTGCCTTGCGGAGGAAGCCGCATTGCTGAGGATTCGAAATGAGCGTGCTCAAAGGCTCACTCGCGCGTGCGCGACCATACAGTGCCCATCAACGGTAGGCCTCTTTGCGATCCAGCACGCGCGAGATTTCCAGACAGTCGCCCTTGTCGCGAAAGAAAACGCGGTGGTTCTGAGCGCGAAGGCGGATGAGGGGCGGCTCAGTATCCCGAAGCTGCTTTGTGTCCCCAATGGGCCGCTCAATGCCGCGAACATCAGCCGTGGCCTGATCGGTCCAGACGATGCGCTTAGCCATTGCGCCGGGATGTTTCTTCCGGCAGCGGCTCCTGGCCCATCTTTTCCCAGTCGGCCATGGTCAGGCCGAACTCCGCCAGAACTTCCTCATGAGGGATCGGCTGGTTGTGCTTGAGCCACTCGTCAGCCTTGGCAACGGCCTTGCGCTCGGCATTGCTCAGGGCGTCGCCATCCTCGCCAGGCGAGACCATCGTTTCCAGTAGATGAACGACGGCGGCGAGTTGGCCAAAGCCGAGTTGATTTACCGCGTATATTGAGCGCACGGCGGAGTGGATCGGGGTGGGGTCGGCCACGTAGAGCCCAAAACGAGCCCAAAGCAATGACGCCGTTGTCTCCAGACTCAGGCCGAAAGGCTCTTCCCGAAGTCACCTGAAGAGTCGGATCTCCTCAGAACAGAGGACCTCTCCTGGCGCCATGCCAGAAATGCAGGATCTCCACCCTGCGCGATTCCACGAGAACCTTGTAGTAGACGTGCAGGGGCGAATGCTGAAGTTGCCGGACGTCTGGGTAACCGCGCACGGGTGCACCCAAGTACGGGAACTCGCTCAACAGGTCCACATGGTTGAGCAGCGCGTTGGCGAACCGTTCGGTGGTCTCCGGGTGTTTCTGCCACGACCATCGCATGACCTCTTCGAGGTCGATCAGCGCTGGTTCGGTGTAGAGAACCTGGAAATCCACTGGGGGATGAGCTTTCGAACTTCTTCGCTGGAGACAACGCGGCCTTCCTCGGCTGCGCGAATACCGCGGTCGATGGCAGCGGCGGCTTCGGCATCCACCTCGACTTGTTCCTCGGTGGGAATCATCGAATCAGGCTTGGGCTCAACCATACCTTCACAGTAGCCGCTAAACGCCGGGGATGCAATCAAGCCGTGAGGGGCACCTTGTCTCTTCTCCGGACCATGTGGCGAGCAGACTCCCTTAAGCTCGGCCTTTCTCAGCATCCCGAAACGCTGGCACTATAGCGTCACACAAAACCTTCATCCGATTCTCCAAATCGGCAGCGTTTTCGGGCGTGGCTGGCACGTACACCGGAATTATGCCAGCGGATGAGCGGCCCTGCTTTGCCAGTTGGATCCACCTCGACATCTCCTCTACATAAGTCTCCAGAGCCTGGGACGGAGTCTTGCACACGTCGGTCACCAGGTATGCTGGGGGTACATCGCCAAATAGAACCCATAACCACTCGTCTATGTCGGCCCGCGCAGGCTCAATACGAAAGAGGAACACCGCCACGATGCCGCCATAGCCGTCGCCGAAGTAGGCCTCTCGAATCGCTTTGCACCATGGGAAGCACCTGACGTAGTTCTCGGCCCCGGACGCCATCATCCGCAAGAGGTTCGTGTCTACGTCGTCTCCTCCGATCATTTGGCTTAACGGAACGACGCCTTTGACTGGAATCCTGTTATTTATATCTATATCCACTCAGAGAGCCTTCTACCCTTGCTGAGAATGCCATCGCTACAGAGGCAGAATCGCCCCGGATGCTCAGCGCCGCCCCCTACCGCAGCAGATCTTCCAGCCGAATCTTCGTGTCCGTCTTCGAGTCGCGATACTTGACGATCACCGGCGTGTACAGCGAGACGCGCCAGTCCTTACCCGGGCCGTGCGTGATGGCGCGAGAGCCCGCCACTACCACCGCCTCCTCGGGGATCACCAGCGGCTCGCCGTCGGTAGCGGCGTGGATGCAGCCGCGAACCACGTCGTAGACCGGCGTGGAGCGGTTCAGGATGGTCCCGGTGCCCAGCACCGCGCGACGCTTGACCACCGTCCCCTCGTAGACGCCGCAGTTGCCGCCCACCAGCACGTCGTCTTCGACAATCACCGGCAGCGCGCCCACAGGCTCCAGCACGCCGCCGATCTGCGAAGCGGCCGAGATGTGACAGTTCGCGCCAACCTGCGCGCAACTGCCCACCAGCGCGTGCGAGTCCACCATGGTGCCGTCGCCCACCCATGCGCCCACGTTGATGAACATGGGCGGCATGCAGGTGACGCCGCGCCCGATGTAACAACCGTCGCGAATGCTGGAGCCGCCGGGCACGATGCGCACGCCGCTCGCGGGGGTGAGCTGCTTCACCGGCCATGTGGACTTGTCGAAAAATGGCTGCCGCGCCGGGTCCACGGACATGTCCACGACGGTCCCCATGCGAAAACCCAGCAGGATACCCTTCTTCACCCAGGCATTCACGCGCCAGCCGCTGGCGGCCGACGCATCCGGCTCGGCGGCGCGCGCACGGCCCTCGTTCAACGCCTGGCGGAAGCGCTGGAAGAGACCGAAATGTTCGTCGGTGTAGGACGCGGGCGGCGAATCGAATAAAGTCTCGATCTCAACGCGCATGCACGCTCCGCGCGGCGAGCAGGCCCAGACCGTCGAGCACCTTCTCGATCTTCTGCTGATTGGCGGGCGAGGGCGGAACCAGAGGCAATCGCCACACCGGCTCCAGCAGGCCCATGAGCGCCATTGCCGCCTTCACCGGAATTGGGTTCGATTCGACGAAGTTGACCTCCAGCAGCGGGAAGTAATGGCGCTGGATGCTGCGCGCCGCCGCGAAATCGCCGTTGAGCGCACTACGCACCAATTGCGTCATCTCCGCCGGAATTTCGTTGGCGCTCACCGAAATTAGCCCGCGCCCACCCAGCGCGATCACCGGCATGGCCACCGCGTCGTCGCCGCTCAGCACCATGAAGCGTTCCGGCACGTGATGCACCACCGCGGCGATCTGCGAGAGGTTGCCCGACGCCTCCTTCACGCCCACGATGTTGTCGATTTCGGCGAGGCGTTTCAGCGTGAGCGGCTCCACGTTGACGCCGGTGCGGCCCTGTACGCTATACACGACGACGGGCAGAGAAACGGCGGAGGCAATCGCTTTGTAGTGCTGGTACAGGCCCTCCTGCGTGGGCTTGTTGTAATAGGGCGTCACCGACAGGATGCCGTCGGCGCCCAGCCCTTCCACTTCTTTCGCCAGCTCCATCACCTCGGCGGTGTTGTAGCCGCCGGCGCCCGCCAGCACCGGGACCACGCCCTTGGCTTCCTCCAGCGTGATCTCCACCACGCGCAGATGCTCCTCGCGCGTGAGCGTGGGGTTTTCGCCGGTGGTGCCGCAGGGAACCAGAAAGTCGATTCCACTCTCAATCTGGCGGCGCACCAGCGCGCGCAGCGTTGCCTGGTCCAGCGCGCCGCCGCGCGTGAAGGGGGTTACCAGTGCCGTCCCGCATCCTTTGAACATGCCTTACCTCCCGAACAGAACCTCGCTGAATTCGAACAGGCCCTTGCGGCCTATCACCCATTGTGCCGCCTTCAGGGCGCCGCGGGCGAACCCCTCGCGGCTGCGTGCGGTGTGCCGCAGCGTGACGGTGTCGGCCGCCGAATCGAACCCGATTTCGTGCGTGCCGGGGTGGGCGCCAGCGCGGTTTGAGCTGACGTTGATGGCGCGCTCGTAGCCGGCCACCTTCATGGTCTCCACCAGCTTGAGCATGGTGCCCGACGGCGCGTCCTTCTTGGTGTGGTGATGGATCTCCCAGCCCCACGCCCCGTAGGCTTTCTCGTTGGCGAACAGGCGCGCCGCCTCCGACACCAGCCGCGTGAAGACGTTCACGCCGATGGAGTAGTTGGGACTCCACACGGCGGCCGAGTTGTGAAACTCCACGATTTCGCGCAGCCGGTCAAGGTGCTCCAGCCATCCGGTGGTGCCAATTACCACCGGAATGCCGCGCACAGCCAGCATCTCCACGTTGCTCAGCACGGCGCCGGGAGCGGAGAACTCCACCGCGACGTCGATGTTGTCCAGCTCCTCGCGGCGGTCGACGTCGTAGCGCGCCGCCACCGTGAAGCCGTACTCGGGCGCAAGCTGCTCAATCAGCCGGCCCATCTTGCCGTAGCCGACAATGGCCAGCGCGCGGCGTTCATCAGGCATCGAACACCTCCGGATCCAGTTCGCGGAAGAACTCATCGTGCAGCGCCCGGACCGCCGCGTTCACATCGGCGCCGGCCACCACCAGGCCCAGATTCAGGGCCGACGCGCCCTGCGAAACCATGCGCACGTTGACCTTGCCCAGCGCGTTGAACACGCGCGCGGCAATGCCCGGCGTATAGCGAATGTTTTCGCCCACAATGCAGACGATGGCCTGGTTCTCGTCCACGGTTACTTCGGCGAACTCGCTCACCTCGGTAATGATCGCGGGCAGCTCGGGCGTGGGGTCGATGGTGAGCGACACGCTGACCTCGGACGTGGAAATCATGTCCACCGGCACGGCGTGACGGTCGAACACCTCGAAAATGCGGCGCAGGAAACCGTGCGCCATGAACATGCGCGTGGAACGAATATTCACCGCGACGATGTTCGCTTTGGAAGCGATGGCCTTGGCCGGGTTGGTGCTGTGCACCTTGTCGCGGATGATGCGGGTTCCGTCCACCTGCGGGCGGCGCGAGTTGAGAATCAACACGGGAATGTTCTTCTCGAGCGCGGGGATCACGGTGGCCGGATGCAACACCTTGGCGCCAAAATAGGCCAGCTCGGCGGCTTCCTCGAAGGACATGCGCCGGATGCGATGGCCGCCTTCACAGACGCGCGGATCGCAGGTGAGCATGCCGTCCACGTCGGTCCAGATCTGGATCTCTTCGGCGCCGATGCCCGCACCGACAATCGCCGCGGTGAAATCCGATCCGCCTCGGCCCAGCGTGGACGGGACTCCCTCGAGCGTCGAAGCGATGAAGCCGCCCATCACGGGCACTGCTTTCTCCGCCAGCGGCGGCAGGCAATCGGCCAGCCGCTTGTACGTCTCCTCGTAGAGCGGCGCGGCCTGGGTGTGGCGATTGTCGGTGACGATGACCTTGCGCGAATCCACGTGCACCGCGCGAATGCCGTGGTGCTGGAACAGATTGGTCACGATCAGGCTGGAGAGGCGCTCGCCGTAGCTGGTGAGCGCGTCGATGGAGCGCGGCGTCAGCTCGCCCAGAATAGCCAGGCCGCGCATCAACTCGGCCAGCTCCTGGAAATGGTCTTCGACGGTCCGCTCCATGCCCGATTCCCTCAGATGGAAATCGCGCAGCTCGCGAAGGTGGGTGATGGCCTGATCGCGGTGGCCATGCACGGCCTCTCCGGCGATGGCCAGCAGACGGTTGGTGGTCTTGCCCATGGCCGACACGACGACAATGGGGCGGCGGTCCAGCCGGTCGCGGACGATGCCGGCCACGCGCGCGATTGCCTGGGCGGATTCGACGGAAGAGCCGCCGAACTTCATCACGATCATGAGAGACTCCGAGCGGACACGCGGCGCCAGCCGCGTACCTGGCCCACGCCGCGAGAACGCGGCTGACGCCGCGTGTCCCTCCTGGCAACAACTACCGGCCCGGTGCACACCATCAGTCCAGCATCCCTTCGGTATACATCAGCTCGGCGTTCAACACCGCGGCGCCGGCCGCTCCGCGAATGGTGTTGTGGCCCAGAGCGATGAATTTGTAGTGGAGCACCGGGCACTCCCGCAGGCGCCCAATGAACACCGTCATGCCGTTCTCGCGCGCGGCGTCGCGGCGGGGCTGCGGCCGGTCGTTGGCGGTCATATAGATCACCGGCCGTTCCGGCGCGCTGGGCAGCTTACGCTCCTGGGGCACGCCGCGGAACCTTTCGATGGCCTCGCGCAGATCGGCTTCCGAGGGTTTCTCGCGGAACTCCACCGACACCGCCACGGTGTGGCCGTCCACCACGGGGACGCGATTGCAGGCCGCGCTGACCCGCGCATCCAGCGGACGGAACCCGTCGTCGGTCAGGTCGCCGAGGATCTTCTGCGTCTCCTGCTGCATCTTTTCCTCTTCGCCGCCGATGTACGGGATCACGTTGGCGGTGGCGTCCATGGAGGCAACGCCGGGGTAGCCCGCGCCGGAGAGAGCCTGCATGGTGGTGGCCAGCACGCGCGTGATGCCAAACGGCTTCATGGGACCCAGCGCCATGGTCAGCGCCACGGTAGAGCAATTCGGGTTGGTGACAATCTGCCCTTTCCAGCCGCGGCGGCGCTGCTGCAGCGGCACCACCTTCAGGTGATCCGCGTTCACCTCCGGCACCAGCAACGGAACGTCCGCCTCCATGCGGTGGTTCTTCGAGTTCGACACCACCACGTGACCAGCCTCGGCGAACGCGCGTTCGATTTCGGTGGCCACCGACGCGTCCATGGCCGAAAAGACAAGGCGCGGCGCGTTGCGAGGCATGGAGTCCTGCACTGTAAGGTCGCGAACGGTATCCGGCATTTCGCCGTCGAGGCGCCAGGCGGTGGCCTCGGCGTACTTCTTTCCGGCCGAGCGATCGCTCGCGCCCACCCAGGTCAGCTCGAACCACGGGTGGTTCCGCAGGAATTTCACAAAGTGCTGGCCCACCATGCCGGTGGCGCCCAGGATTCCGACCGCAATGCGTGGGGTCATTTGATCGCGTGGCTGTGTCATTTCATCCTCTGAGGAGTTGTTGGACCATATTCGTATAAATCTCGACGGCTTCGGTGAGCTGGCGTTTGGGCACGCGTTCTGCTGCCGTGTGGGCGACGTGGATGCTGCCGGGGCCGATGAGAAACGGCTCGCCCCAGGCGCCCCCGAACGCGGGAATGTCGGTGGTGAACGCCACCACGGTGGTCTCCAGCCCGGGAAGGGAGCCGAGACGCGCGGCCGGAATACTCAGGATGTCGCGGATCTCGGCGCTGCCCGCCGCGGCTGCGTGCACGGCTTCGCGAGTGGCCTCGCCATCGTCCACCAAGCGGATCAGCAACTCCGCGCGGGCTTCGTCGGCGATCACGTTCGGCGCGCGCCCGCCGCCGATGGTTCCGATGTTCAGCGTGGATGGGCCCAGCACGGGATCGACGGGCAACGGCACCCGGCGAATCGCCTGCAGCGCGTCGAGCAGCTTGTCGATGGCCGATTCACCGAGCTCCGGATATGCCGAATGCGCCATGCGCCCGCTGGCGAACACCTCCATGCGCAGCGCGCCTTTCGAACCCACCGCAAGCTTGTTTTCCGTCGGCTCGCCGTTGACGAGGAAGCGCGAGCCGCGTCCGTTCTTCGCGGCGTGGAATGCCCCGGCGCTGTTGCGTTCTTCGCCGACAACAAAGAGCAATGCGATGCCGCGCACGCCGGCGGACAGCAGTTCATCCACGGCGCAGATCATGGAGGCGATGATGCCCCGCGCATCGCACGCGCCGCGGCCGTAGATGTACTCGTCATCTTCGGAAGCCGGGAAATAGGGCGGCACCGTGTCCATGTGCGTGGAGAGCGTAACCACCGGATCTCCCCACCACGCAAGCACGTTGAAGCGATTGGGCTCGACGACGAGGCGCTCCACTCGCCCATCGTGGCGTGCGGCCAGGGGAGACAGCCGCCGGGCGATGTAGTCGCCAGCCGGGGCTTCGTTCCCGGTGATGGACTCGATGTCCACCAGCGCCTGCGTCAATTCGAAGACGTTCATAGGTTGCCGTCCACGGATCGGGCCGACCCGGTCCCCTTATTCGGTCTGGAATGGAAGCAGGAAGGAGGAAAGGAGGCGCGGGCGAGTGTAACTTACGCCGCGATCCCGATAGCGCTCCATCCGACGGAATCCACTCCCATCCGGATGACAGTGGGCCGGTCTTGGCCGCCACCCCCCAACCGGCCGAACGCTGCTGCCCGGCGCGATTTCGGCGGGAATGAATGCTGCCCCTTTCACCGCCGTTCGGAGCTGCCCGAAACTGCACAACGGCTACTGATGGCTCCCGCGCCTCTACCGAAGTAAGTTACAGAATAACACGCACGGCAAAACGGGGGACAGACTCCTGCGTTTCCGTTTGGTGGTTCAAACGACATCAGTAAGTCTGTCCCCGTTTGCGCTCAGGCCTGCGCGGCGTCGGCCCGCCAATACTTCATTTCGTCGGCGGACGGGCCGTACATGCCGGGAATCTCGACCTCGTTCAGGCGCAGGTACACGCCCAGTTGCGCGCGATGGTGAATGACGTGGCTCATCACCATGCTGCGGATCACTGCCGAACGCGGCATCGCGAAAACGGGCTTGCCGCCAAAAGTGAGCGTCCAGATTTTCGCCAGATGCTCGTCGCTAGCGCCGGCAATGGCGGCGCGGGCTTCCGCCACACCCTTATCGAACGAATCGAGCAGCTCCTGTCGCGACTTCGGCGAGAAAGGCTGCATACCTGGGGTCAGAACGAGCTCTTCGGTGTTGATTGTCGTGGTGGCCCAACCCGCCATTTCCGCCGTGTGCCCGGCGAGGCGGCCGAGCGTCATCGACTTCTCGTGCGGTTTGTAATCCAGCTTATCTTCGGTGACCAGTTCCAGCATCTTTCGAGTGTTCGCCATCTCCTGGTCGAATTCGGGTAAAAGCATCTCAGCAATGGACATTGTGACCTCCGCCGCTCGTAGCGGCATCATCGGAGAATAGCATGCTTCTCAGGCGAATACAAGGCGAAAAGACGGATTCACAAATCTGCAACCAAAGAGGTACATTGGGGGAGGGTTCTACCATGCGCATTATCGAGTTCATGGTGCTGGCGAGCTGTCTGTTGGCGTTCCCGTGCTTCGCACAGCAGGCGGCCAAACCCGCCACTCCGGGCTTCCGCACTCTGGTCAGCGAGGCCAACGCGCACATCAGGCATATGGACACGAAGGACCTGGGCCGTCTGATCTCCGATCGCGCGGACTTCATCCTGATTGATGTCCGCGAGACCGAGGAGTGGACAAACGGCCATGCCGTCGGCGCTCAGCACATCAGCAGAGGCGTTCTCGAGGGGCGCATCGAGGCGGCTGTTCCCGGGAAGGACAAGCGCGTCATCCTCTACTGCGCCGGGGGCGCTCGTTCGGCGCTGGCGGCAGAAAGCCTGCAGCGGATGGGCTACTCGAACGTCTGGTCGCTGGACGGCGGAATCGCGGCGTATAAAGCCGCCGGCCTGCCCATGGAGTAGCTTCGGCTACTGCCCGCTGGTGCGGCGCGCCGCGAGCATCTTGTCCCAGGCGCGTTGCAGTTCGCCTCGCGCGGATTCGCTCAGCGGCTCGGGGATGACGCCGGATTCGTACTCGTGGCAGAGTTCCACGGTCCGGCGGAGGCTCTCGGCAAACTCCACGCACGGAGGGCATCCGGCCAGATGACCTTCGATCTCCCGGCACGCTTCCGGCGGCAGTTCCATGTCGAGGTACTGCGACAGCAGCTCGAAGACTTCCTTACAACTCTCGGGGTTGTGTTCCATATGTGCGCATGTAGTCGTCCAACTTCTGCCGGATGGCCAACCGTCCGCGGTGCAGCCGGGTCTTGACCACATCCGTGCCGAGGCCCAGGATCTGCGCGGTCTCCTCCGTCGACAACTCTTCCACATCTCGCAGGAGCACCACGGAGCGATACGTCTCCGGCAACTGGCTGATGGCCTCGCCCACCGTCTCGCGCAACTCCCGGCGCAGCAGGTCCCTCTCCGGCGCCTGCGACCAGTCGGCAATTTCCATGTGGCGGTGTTCGCCGCCCTGATCGGTCGCCGGAAAGAACTGATCCAGGGACAACTCCTCCTCCGGCGCGAAAACGCTCCTGCGCCGTTTCATCAGGCAGGCGTTGCGCGCGATGCGAAACACCCACGCCCGAACGTGTTCCGGCTCCCGCAACTGATCGGCGCTCTCGAACACCTTGAGCAACGCCTCCTGCGCCACTTCCTCGGCGTCCTCGCGCTGGTGGCACACCAGCCAGGAGTATTGAAAAAGCCTGGTGCGGAAATGCTCGACGAAGCGCTCGAACGCGTCGGCGTCTCCGCTGAGCAGGCCTTTCGCCAGCTCGATCTCGCGTTGTTTGTCCACGGGCGGTCCCGATCCCAATTGTACCGGGCCGCCCATGTTGAAGATGCAGTCCGCCGCGAGAAGTGACAGTGTCACCGTCGGCGCTTTTGTGCATCCTGCATAGCGACGGCACCGGAAAAGTTCGCCTCATGCCAAAGCTAATCCTGTTTCTGCTTACGGCGCCCCTGTGGGCGCAGGATACCCTCTCTTTGCGGGATGCAGTGCGGCTGGCGTTGCGCGAGAACCCCTCGATTACCGCCACCGCCGCGGAGACGCATGCATCCGAGAAACGAATCCTTCAGGCGCGCAGCGGCGCTCTCCCGAAAGTGGACTATGCGGAGTCGTGGGCCCGCAGCGACAACCCCGTCTTTGTTTTCGGATCGCTGCTTACTCAGCATCAGTTTGGATTGCAGGACTTTAACCTCGGCCCACTCAACCGGCCCGATTTCCTTAACAACTTTCAGTCGCTGGTAACCGTGGACCAGCCGCTGTACGACGCCGGCCAGACCCGCCACGCCATAAACTCGGCGCAACTGTCGCACAACCTGAGCACAGAGGAACAACGCCGCGTGCAGATGGAGACGATCGCCAATGTGACGCGCGCGTACTACGGGGCCGTTCTCGCCGCGGAGAGCCTGAAAACGGCGGAGCAGGCGGTGCGCTCGGCGGAGGCCGATCTCCAGCGCGCGGAATCGGTGCGCGCGGCCGGCATGTCCACCGACGCCGATGTCCTGTCGATTCGCGTGCATCTGGCGGCGGTCCAGGAACAGCGCATCCAGCGCTCCGCGGATCTGGACGTGGCCCGGGCGGCGCTAAACGACGCTCTGGGGCTGGCGCTGGATACGCCCCACTCGCTGACCAGCGCACTGGAGCCTCTGAAGACCCAGGCACCCGATCTTGCGGTGCTGGAGCACGACGTTGCGACGGAGCGTCCGGAAGCTCGCGAGGCTCGTCTCGCCGTGGCTCTCGCGCAAACGCAGGCTGAAACCGCGCGCGGCACACTGAAGCCGACCGTCAGTTTCCACGCCGCCTTCGAGGCCGACCGGCAGAGGTTCGTGGATCGGGGCGGCGCCAACTGGCTCGCTTCCGTGTCCATGCGCTGGAATCTGTTCAACGGGTTCGCGGACAAAGAACGCATCGCGGAATCCGAAGACTGGCTGCAACGCGCCAAAGCGAACGAACAACGCGCCGGCTCCGCGCTGAGCCTGCAGGTTCGCCACGCAAAGGCCGATTTCGAATCCGCCGAACAGCGCATCGAAGTGGCCCGCGCCGCCGTCGCCGAGGCGGAGGAGAGCCTGCGCATCACCCAGAACCGCTACGAGGCTGGCATGAGCAACGTGACCGAGCTGCTGCGGAGCGAGACCGCCGTTCTGGAGATTCACACACGCTATCTGGCGGCAATTCACGACCAGCGCGTCGCCGCAACCATGCTGGAGCTTGCCGCCGGCCGCCTCACACCCGATTCGGAGGTCCTCAACTAAATGCGATTCGCTTACATTCTTGTCGTGCCCGTTCTGTTCCTGCTTTCGTCGTGCGGCCGGGAAGAGCCGCGACCATCCGGCCCTGCCGGAGCGGCCGTACCTGTCCACACGGTGACTACCGCGCTGGCCGACTGGCCCTCTACTTATGAAGCCACGGGCACAGTTCGCGCGCGGACCAGCGCCACCATCGCCAGCCGGGTGCCCGGATACGTTCAGCAGGTGACCGTGCAGCAGGGCGATCGCGTCACTCAGGGTCAGACGCTGGTCGTGCTGGACACGCGAGACCTCGACGCCAACTACCAGCGAGCGACCGCCGGTGTTCAGGAGGTGACCAGCGCGATCCCGGAGGCGGAGAGCGGCGTGGCTGGCGCTAAAGCGAATCTTGACCTCGCTCAGGTGACGTTCAAGCGCATGGAGGATCTGGCCGCGAAGAAGTCCGTGTCGAATCAGGAGTTCGACGAGGCGTCGGCACGGCTCAAGGCGGCGCTGGCGAACTACGACATGGCGCGAGCGAAGCGCACCGAACTGCAGTCGAGGATGGAGCAGGCCGAACAGGAGCGGCGCGGGGCGGAGATCATGCGGGGGTACGGAAGGATGACCGCTCCCTTCGCCGGTATCGTCACCGCCAAGTCGGTAAACGTTGGCGATATGGCCAGCCCCGGAGGGCCGCTGCTCACCATCGAGCGCCAGGACGGCTATCGGCTGGAGACATCGGTAGATGAATCGAAGGTGAGCGGCGTCAAGCCGGGCCAGAGCGTTCGCTTTGCGCTCGAAGCTACGTCATGTGCAGGGTCGTCGCGGGTCTCGGAGGTGGTACCGATGGTGGACGCCGCGTCGCGATCCTACATCGTGAAGGTGGACCTGCCGTCCTGCGCGGGTTTGCGATCCGGCATGTTCGGCCGCGCCTGGTTTCCGCTGGGCACACGGAAAGTCATCGCGCTTCCCGCAGCCGCCGTTGTAGACCGCGGCCAGTTGCAGTCGGTGTTCGTGGCCGAGGGAGAAACGGCACGAACGAGGCTGGTCACTACGGGCGAGAGAGCGAACGGCGAGGTGGAGATTCTGTCGGGCCTGAACGCGGGCGAGAAGGTTGTCGTGCCGGTTCCTCCTGGACTCGCGGATGGCGCCCCGGTGGAGGCGCGGTGATGGACGATCCCCGCCGCCTTGGTCCCGCGGGACGATTCGCGCGCGTCTGGATCTCCTCCAAACTGACCCCGCTGATAATCGGGGGGGCGCTGCTCGTCGGTGCGTTTGCGGTGTGGAAGCTGCCACGCGAGGAGGAGCCGCAGATCATCGTCCCCATGATCGACGTCTTCGTGCAAATGCCGGGCGCGTCCGCCCGCGAGGTGGAGGAACGGGTAACGAAACCGATGGAGAAGCTGTTGTGGGAGATTCCCGGGGTGGAATACATCTACTCCACGACGAGCCCCGGCGCGTCCATGGCGATTGTGCGCTTCTACGTGGGGCAGGACGAGGAGAAGAGCATCGTTCGTCTCAACCAGAAGCTGCTGGCCAACTTCGATCTCATTCCTCCCGGCGCTTCGCAGCCGCTGGTGAAGCCGCGCTCCATCGACGACGTCCCCATTCTGGCGCTCACCCTGTCCAGCAAACGGTACGGCGACTACGAGCTGCGGCGCATCGCGGCGCAGGCGGATGACGCTATTAAACAAGTACCCGATGTTTCCGCCGTGACCCTGATCGGCGGCCAGCACCGCGCGATTCGCATTACGCTGGATCCAGCGAAGCTGGCGGCTTACCACCTTTCGCCGCTCCAGGTGGCGGGCGCGCTGGGGCTCTCCAACCGCCGGCTGAGTTCGGGCGAATTCGCCGCGAACAATCGCGAGTATATCCTCGAAGCCGGCGAGTTTCTGCGCAGCGCCGAGGACGTCGGCAACGTGGTGGTGGGCGTCACCAACGACAGACCGGTCTTCGTGCGCAACGTGGCGGAAGTCACCGATGGCGGCCAGGAACCGGCGGAATACGTGCGCATGATGCAGGTGTCGCAGGGGGCGTCGAAGGAACTTCTTCCGGCCGTCACCATCGCTATCTCCAAACGCAAGGGCACAAATGCCGTGGTGGTGGCCGACAATGTGCTCCGGCGGCTGGAACCTCTGAAGGGCGGCGTGATTCCGGCCGACGTGCGGATGGATATCACGCGCCAGTATGGTGAGACTGCCGCCGAGAAGTCCAACGAGCTGTTGTTTCACATGCTGATCGCAGTGGTATCGGTGAGCATCCTGATTGCTATCACGCTGGGGCGACGCGAATCCCTGATTGTCTTCACTGCGATCCCGGTCACGCTGGCCCTGACGCTCGCGGTGTTTTATCTATATGGCTACACGCTGAACCGCATCACGCTGTTCGCACTGATCTTCTCTATCGGCATCCTGGTGGACGACGCGATTGTCGTGGTGGAAAACATCGTCCGCCACTGGCGCATGCCGGCGAACCGTACCCGGCCGCCGTACGAAGTGGCGGTGGAGGCCGTTGACGAGGTGGGCAACCCGACCATCCTGGCCACGTTGACTGTGGTGGCCGCCATTCTCCCCATGGCGTTTGTCGGCGGATTGATGGGACCGTACATGCGGCCGATCCCGATCGGCGCCAGCGCGGCCATGGTGTTCTCGCTGCTGGTGGCTTTCATCGTCACGCCCTGGGCCGCGGTGCGCATTCTCAAGCCCGGCGGCACGAGCGAGCACGGCGAGCGCGAAGGTCTGCTCACCCGCCTGTACCGGAGCTTCATGAGCGCCGTTCTTCACAACACGATCCTGCGTTGGAGCTTCCTGGGCGGGGTCGTCTTCCTTCTGCTCGCGTCCATGTCGCTGGTGTACGTGAAGTTCGTGAAGGTGAAGATGCTGCCGTTTGACAACAAGAGCGAGTTCCAGGTGATTGTGGACATGCCCAACGGCAGCACGCTGGAAGAGACGGCACGGGCCACCGACGCACTTGCTCGCGCCGCCGCCGACCAGAAGGAAGTGGTGAACCTGCAGACCTACGTGGGCACCGCGTCGCCCCTCAACTTCAACGGGCTGGTGCGCCACTACTACCTGCGCCGAGGGCCGAACATCGCCGACATCCAGGTGAACCTGCTGCCCAAGGACCACCGGCATCTGCAGAGCCACGAGATCGCAAAACAGGTGCGCCAACGGTTACTTCCGGTAGCCAGCCTATACGGCGCGCGCATCAAGGTGGCCGAGGTTCCACCCGGCCCGCCCGTGCTGGAGACGCTCGTGGCCGAAGTCTACGGACCCACCCAGGAAGGCCAACTCGCCATCGCCCGAAGGATTCGCGATCTGTGGAAGAGCACCGACGGCGTGGTGGACGTCGACTGGTACGTGGAAGACGACCAGCAGGAGTATCGGTTCATCGTCGATAAGGAAAAAGCGGCGCTCAACGGCGTCTCCGTGGAGGACATCGCGAGCACCGTGCGGCTGGCATCGTCCGGTTATGAAGCGGGCCTGCTGCACGTCGATTCGGAAAAGGAAGACGTGCCCCTCACGCTGCGGCTCGACCGCGCAGATCGTTCCGATCTCGATCGGCTCGAAAGCCTCAAGGTCGCCGGACGCACCGGGAATCTGGTGGCGCTAAGCGAGTTGGTGAAAGCCGAACCGGCCATCGCCGACAAGAGTATCTATCACAAGAACCTGATGCCCGTGACCTACGTCACTGGCGACGTTGCCGGCGTCATGGAAAGCCCCGTCTACGCGATCCTCAAACTAGGTCCGGAGATGGACAAGATCAAGGCGCCGGAAGGGTACGCCATCGAGCAGCACATGGCGGGGATGCCGACCGATCCCGATCGTTACTCGATGAAGTGGGATGGCGAATGGCACATCACCTACGAGGTTTTTCGCGACCTCGGAATCGCGTTTGCCGCCGCGCTGATTCTGATTTACGCGCTGGTGGTGGGCTGGTTCGAGTCGTTTGTAACGCCGCTGGTGATCATGGTCGCGATTCCGTTCTCGCTGGTGGGCATCCTGCCCGCGCACGGGTTGTTGCACGCGTTTTTCACGGCGACTTCGATGATCGGCTTCATCGCCGGGGCCGGGATTGTCGTGAGGAACTCCATCATCCTTGTCGACTTCATTGAGTTGCGTTTGCGCGAAGGCATACCGCTCGACGAAGCCGTGATCGATGCGGGGGCGGTGCGGTTCCGGCCGATGATGCTGACCGCCGCGGCGGTGGTAGTGGGGTCCGCGGTGATCCTGTTCGACCCCATCTTTCAGGGACTGGCCATCGCTCTGATGGCCGGCGAGATCGCTTCGCTGGCGTTGTCGCGCATGACCGTGCCCATCGTTTATTTCGTAGTGAATCGAAGGAGGAAAGTCTGATGTCCGTGGAACGTTATCTCCGCCTGATCGCTGGTTTCTTCGTGATGCTCTCGGTGGCCCTGGGCTACTGGGTACACCCGGCGTGGTTCCTGTTCACGGCCTTTGTGGGGTTGAACCTGTTCCAGTCGGCTTTCACCAACTGGTGTCCGATGATGACCATCCTCCGCAAGCTGGGCGTCAGGTCCGCGTAGCAACATCGCCGCACATATATATACTGGAGGCGTACTGACAGTTCTGCCATGAACTGGTGCGGCCGCGCGCCCTCCGCCGGAGCCCGTGCGCTGTTCCCACAGTCAGGCCCGGAAGGGGGTTGCCCGATGTCCGCCCCGGTTCCCAGAAGAGACGTACTCAAATCAATACTCGCTACCCTGCCGGTGGCTCTGGACTGGGCTTCGTTTCCGGTTGCCAGGGCCGCCGACAAAGCTTCCGCCGGGTTCGACGCGGTGATCATCGGCTCCGGTCTGGGTGGGCTCAGTTGCGCCGCGGCGTTTGCCAGACAGGGATTCCGGCCGCTGGTGATCGAGCAGCACGACAAACCCGGCGGCTATGCGACGGCCTTCACGCGGCCGGGCGGCTTTGTCTTCGACGTATCGCTGCACTCCACCAGCGCGGGGCAACGGAACGGCCTGTACAATCTGATCCCCGGGTTCCCCGAAATCACCGGCGTCGAATTCGTCGAATTGCCGTATCTTTATCGGGCCATCTTTCCCAACCACGATTTCCGCGTGCCGCAGAAGAACCTCGGCGCGTATCTCGACCTGCTGACCACGCAGTTTCCGGAGGAGAAGGACGGCATCAAGGCACTGTACGACGACATGACCGGGGTGGCGCGCGACGTGATGAAGTTCAGCGCGGCGCGGGGAAACGTGAATATGAGCCGCTTCCCGGCGGACTTCCCGCTTCTGTTCCGCTACGCCACGCACACGTGGGGCGAGGTGCTGGAGGGCCGCATCCGGGACCCGAAGCTCCAGGCAATCGTATCGGCGATGTGGGAGTACTACGGGTTGCCGCCCTCCAAGCTTGCCGCCGTCTATTACGCCATGCCCAGCATCGGCTACCTGACCGATGGCGGCTACTACCCCAAAGGCCGCTCGCAAGCGATCAGCAACGCCATGGTGCGCTTCATCGAAGAGCGTGGCGGAAAGGTGCTGCTCAACACGCGCGTGGACCGCATCCTGACCAAAGACGATGCCGCCACGGGCGTGCACACCGCCGACGGGCACGACTACACGGGCCGAGTGGTGGTTTCGAACGCCAACGCGTACGATACGTTCCACAAGCTCATGGACCCGGATGAAGTGCCGCAGGATTATCTTGCGCGCATGGATCACTACACTCCGAGTCTTTCGACGTTCCTGGTGTTCCTCGGCCTGAAGAAGAACCTGGTGAAAGAGACCGGCCTCAAAGACGCCGAGATCTTCTGCGAGACAAGCTACGATCCCGAGAGCTCCTACAACGGTCAACTGGTGGCCGACGTGAGCAACACCGGCTTCGGCATGATGATTTATGACAACGTCTACGAAGGCTATTCGCCGCCGGGCAGGAACACGCTGAGCCTCATCACGCTGCAGGGGTTCGACCATTGGAAGCGCTTCGAGATGGACTACTGGAGGGGCCACAAGACTGAATACCGGGCCGAGAAAGAGCGCATCGCCAGCGCCCTGATCCAGAAAGCGGAGCGCACGGTTCTGCCCGGCCTGTCGAAGGCCATCGAGATCAAGGAAGCCGCTACGCCCCTCACCAATGTCCGCTATACCGGAAACTATCGCGGCGCGATCTACGGGTGGGACCAGACGCTGAACAATTCCGGCATCCGGCGGCTTCCCCACAATACCCCCATCCGGAACCTTTATCTGGCGGGCGCCTGGACAAGTCCTGGCGGTGGATACGCCGCGGTGATCCCCAGCGGGCTGGAGTGCTTCGGGGAGATCATGAAGAACTGGGGATAGTATCGGGAGAGTTCAGCGGTCGCGCTCGGTGACCAGTTCCGCCACCGCACTCAGGGCGCGGCGGTATGGCGAATCGGGAAACTCGGCGATGATGGCCTTCGCCTTTTCGATGAAGCTGGCGGCGCGTTCGCGGGCGCGCGCCACGCCATTGCGTTCTTCGATGAGCCGCAGGATCCGCGAGAAGGGGACGCTCTCGTAGCCCTCCTCCTGCAACACGGTCTCCACCAGTTGCTTGTCGCCGGGAGCGGCGCCGGCAAGCGCGTAGACCAGCGGCAGAGTCACCTTGCCCTCGCGCAGATCGTTGCCCACGGGTTTGCCCAGCACGGACTCGCGCGAGGTGAAGTCGAGCACATCGTCCACAAGCTGGAAGGCCATGCCCAGATTCCAGGCAAACTCGCCCAGGCGCGTTTCGGTGGCCTCGTCGGCGCCGGTGGTGAGCGCGCCCAACCGCGCGCAGGCGGAAAAGAGGCTGGCCGTTTTGCGGTCCACCAGCTCCATATAGTCGGCCTCGGAGATGTCGATGCGCCGCAGCCGCTCGAGCTGCAGCAGCTCGCCCTCCACCATCATCTGGGTGAGGCTGATGAGCAGCTCGAGGACGTGGAAGTTGCGCTCGCGCAGGGCGATCTGGAACGCCTGCATGTACAGCCAGTCGCCGGAGAGAACGCAGGTGTGATTGCCCCAGATGGCGTTGGTGGAGGGCCGGCCGCGGCGGGTGCGCGCCGTGTCGATGATGTCGTCGTGCACCAGCGTGGCGGTGTGGATCATCTCCACCACGGCAGCCATGCGGATGGCGGCGTCGTTGATTTCGCCCACCAGGCGCGCCGAGAGCAGGACCAAAATGGGGCGCAGCCGCTTGCCGCCGCTGGTCTGCAGATAGCGCCCGATGGTGGTGACGGCATCGACGCTGGCCACCGACTCGAGACCGATGACGCGCTCCACCTGCTCCAGATCGGCCTGTACCAGATCCAGAATCTCGCGCGCGGTCAACGACTGCCCGAGCTTGCTAAAGGCCATGCGAATCACTCAGTGTAGCAGCACGGCGCAATGAAAGTTCTCCGTGGTGGCGCGAGCGATCTCCTCCACGGCGACGCCGCGCAGCTCGGCCAGCCTGCGGGCGGTGTGCGCCAGGAAAGCCGGCTCGTTCCTTTTACCGCGCTGCGGCACCGGCGCCAGATAAGGCGCATCGGTCTCCAGCAGGATGCGGTCCAGCGGAACCGTGCGGGCGGCCTCGTGCAGATCGGCGGCCTTCGGGAAAGTGACCACGCCGCCAAAACTGATGTAGAAACCGAGCGCGAGCGCACGCTCGGCCTGATCTGGGCTGCCCGTGAAGCAGTGCATGATGCCGGGGAGACCGTGCGGGGCCCAGTGGTGTTCGAGTAGCGCGATGGTGTCGTCCCAGGCCTCGCGGGTGTGAATAACGATGGGCTTGCGGTGCGCGGCGGCGATGCGGAGCTGCCGGGCGAAGACGTCGCGCTGCACGTCGCGCGGGGAGAAGTCGTAGTGATAATCGAGGCCGATTTCGCCGATGGCGATCACTTTGGGGTGGGCCAGCAGACTTTCGAGACGCTGCCAGGTGTCCGGCACGGCCTTCGCGGCGTCGTGCGGGTGAACGCCCACAGTGGCCACGAATTGCGGATGCGCATCGGCCAGACGGATGCCCGCTTCGAGGTCGGGCGGTCCCTTGCCGGTGCCAATGGCCACCATCAGTTCCACGCCGGCGTCGAGCGCGCGCTGGATCACCGCTTCGCGATCGGCGTCGAAGACGGCGTCGTCCAGATGGCAATGGGAATCGATCACTGTTGGGTGTCCCTTTCGGCGGCCTGAGAGGCCGCCGCAGGCCTGACCACGGGCGAAAGACGAATGGCGACCTTATCCGCGGATCACGAGACCGCCGCGGCTTCGCCCCCGGTCAAACCTGCCCCACAAGCGGATGCAGGAGTCACTTGAGCCGTGCGCCCACCGGCACGTCTTCCAGAAAGCCGGCCAGCACGGGCTTGCCTCCTTCGACCGACGCGGCCACAATCATTCCGTTCGATTCGATGCCGCGCAGTCTCCGCGGTTGCAGATTGGCCACGATCACCACCTTGCGCCCAATCAGCTCTTCCGGTTTGTAGGCCGCGGCGATGCCCGCCACAAGCGTCCGCGGCCGTCCCTCGCCGACGTCCACTTTCAGGTGTAGCAGCTTGTCGGCCCCCTTCACGGGCTCGGCCGAAAGCACCTGAGCCACGCGCAGATCCACCTTCGCGAAGTCGTCAATACTGATGACGCCCTCCACCGGAGCGGCAACCGGCGCGGGCTTTTTGCCCATCACCTCGTCCTGTCGCGCCTTCTCGGCGATCTCCAGCTCGCGGATTTTCTCGATGGTCGGCTGCTCCTCGAGGCGCGGGTACACCGCCGCGATCGGACCGATCTTCTGCCCCGCTTGCAACCGGCCCCACTGCAGGTCCGCCGTACGCAAATCGTCGAGGGGCGCGGGCATTCCGAGCTGGCTCCAGATCTTCGCCGTCGTCTCCGGCATCACCGGATACAGCAGTCCGCAGATGATGCGCAGCGATTCCGCGGCGGTGTACAGTGTCTCGTCCAGCAGCGCCCGCGAGCCGGGATCTTTCGCCAGCTTCCACGGCGCGCGCTCCACGATGAACTTGTCGAGCACGGAAAGGAACGCCCACGTGGCTTCCAGACCGCGCGAGAATTCGAACCGGTCGAAGGACTCGATCACGGATTCCACGGTGCTGCGCGCGGTGTCGGCGGTATACCAGGCGCCCGCGGAATCGGGGATTGCCCCCGCGCGATACTGCCGGATCATGGTCAGCGTGCGGCTGGCCAGATTGCCCAGACCGTTGGCCAGATCGGCGTTGTAGCGCTGGATCAGCGCGTCGTAGCTGAAACTGCCGTCCTGCCCGAAGGTGATCTCCCGCAGCAGGAAGTAGCGCAACGCGTCTGCGCCCATCACTACGGCGATGGGACCGGGCCGCACCACGTTGCCGCGCGACTTGCTCATTTTGCTCTCTTCGAACAGCAGCCAGCCGTGCGCGAACACCTGCTTCGGCAGCGGCAGATCGCCGGCCATCAGAAACGCCGGCCAGTAGATGGCGTGGAAGCGGAGAATATCCTTGGCGATGAGATGCAGATCGGCCGGCCACATCCCCTCGTTCTTCACCGCGGACATGTAAGAGATGAGCGCGTCAAACCAGACGTAGAAAACATGATGGCCTTCCACCGGCACGGGAATGCCCCATTTAATGCTGGTGCGGGTGATGGAGAGGTCGTTCAGGCCGCCCTTCACAAAGGCGATGAGCTCGTTGCGGCGGTAGTCGGGGCGGATGAAATCCGGCTGCTTGTCGTAGAGCTCGAGCAGACGGTTCTGAAAGGCGGAGAGGCGGAAGAAGTAATTCTCTTCGGTCACCGTTTCGGTGGGGCGCCCGCAATCGGGGCACGGGTCGCCGGGTTTGGCGTCGTTCACGTAGAGCTCGTCGTGAAAGCAGTACTGGCCGGTATAGGAGCCCTTGTAAATGTGGCCGTTCTTCAGGCAGCGGTCGAACAAGTCGCGCACCACCTCGTAATGTTCCGGGTTCGAGGTGCGGATGAAATGGTCGACGCCGATGCCGAGCTGTTTCCACTGCCGCACGAACTCACTGGCCACCCGCGTGGCGTACTCTTCCGGCGTCATCCCCGCCGCTTTGGCGGCGCGTTCCACGTTCTGGCCATGTTCGTCGGAGCCCGTAGTGAGCACCACCGGCTCGTAACCCTGCATTTGCTTGAACCTCTTGATGAGGTCGGCGGTGAAGGTGGTGTACGCGGTGCCCAGGTGCGGGGCGGCGTTGACGTAGTAGATAGGCGTCGTCAGGTAGTATTTCATTTTGTCGTTTTCAGGTACGCGAAGGTCGCGGCTTCCATAACACGCCGAAGCGGAATCCCACTCTCCTGGGCCGCTCGCCGGCAGTCCTCGTATTCCGGCGCGAAGGAACCATCTTCCGATATTTTGACGCGCACGCGCCCGTACTCGGTCTCCACCTCGGCGATGCGGCGCGCTTTCACGCGGCGCTCGGCTGCGTAAATGCGCAAGCCCAGCGAGGACGTTTCGGCGAACACCAGAGCGGCCAGCGCCTCCTGCAGCGCGGGCGTGGAGAGCACGCGCAGCAGATGGCCGGCGCGGTTCTTCTTCATGAGCAGCGGCTCAATCGTCACGTCGAGCGCGCCGGAGGCCAGCAGCCGTTCCATGGCGTAGCCGAGCACCTCCGGCGTGGTGTCGTCGATGTTCGCCTCAATCACCGAGACGGTGGTGGATTCGGCGGCGTGCGTGGTCTCACCAATGATGGCCCGAAGCACGTTGGCGTGCTCGGCGAAGTCCTTGTCGCCCGCGCCGTAGCCGGCACTCAGAATGGCCATGGGCGGCATGGGGCCAAAGGCGGCCGCGAGCGTGGCGGCGATGGCGGCGCCCGTCGGCGTCGTGAGTTCCACGGCGGGGCCGCGCGAATAGATCGGGCGCCCGGCAAGTAGTTCGACGGTTGCCGGCGCGGGAACGGGCATGACGCCATGCTCCGTGTTCACGACGCCGCTGCCGACGTTGACCGCGGAACAGTAAACCGTCTCCACGCCGAGCAGCTCCAGAGCCACGCAGGCGCCCACGATATCGCAGATGGAATCCACCGCGCCGACCTCGTGAAAGTGCACCTTCTCCACGGGGACGCCGTGCACCTTCGCTTCGGCCGCGCCCAGCCGCTCGAAAACCTGCTTCGCCCTGGCGGCGGCACGCGCAGGAAGAGGCGCGTCGTCAATCATCTTCACGATGTGCGAAAGATGCCGGTGCGTTTTGCCGTCGCCGCCGGCGACGCGGAACTTCGAAGCCTGAATGCCGCGGCGTTTGGTCCTTTCGACGCTGAACTCCGCGCCGGTTCCCAGAGCCCGTAGCGCTTCGAACAGGGCGCTGGCGTCCGCGCCGGCATCCAGCAGCGCGCCGACAGTCATGTCGCCGCTCAGCCCCGAAAAGGCATCCAGATAACAGATTTTCATGCGATCAGTTTGGGAAGCAGCTCTCCGCAGGGACCGGGGAGAAACGCGTCGATCTGGCTGGTAATGACGGTCTCGGCAAGGTTGATTTCAACCACCTTCGCTCCGGCGCATTTGGCCACCCTCACCAGACCCGCCGCCGGATAAACCACCGCGGAGGTGCCAATCACCAGGAACAGATCGGCGTTGCGGGCGGCCTCCTCCGCGCGCGCCCAGACGCCCGCCGGTAACTCCTCGCCGAACCAGATCACGCCGGGCCGCAGCAGCCCGCCGCAACAGCACCGTGGGGGCAGTTCGGCGATGGCCGGGCGCGTGTCGATCCACTCCCGCGCGCAGGAGAGACAACGGACCAGCCAGATGTCTCCGTGCAGCTTCACCACGTTCGTGCTGCCGGCCTGCTCGTGCAGGTCGTCCACATTCTGGGTGATCAGCGTGAACTCTATGGCCAGCCGTTCCAGATCGGCCAGCGCGTAATGGCCGCGATTGGGCTGCGCGTGGGCCACCAGGCCGCGGCGCCAGTTGTACCACTGCCAGACCAGCCTGGGGTCGCGCAAGAACGCGTCCGGCGTAGCCAGATCCTCCGGCCGGTAGTGCTTCCAGAGCCCGTCTTTTCCACGGAAGGTGGGGACTCCGCTCTCGGCGGAAACGCCCGCACCCGTGAGGACGGCTACGCGACGAGCCCTCCTCAACCACTCGCGGGTTTGCTCCACAACCGTTTATTATCTCACTATGGCGGAACGGGGGGCGGTGCACGATTGCCGATGGGGCGCCGCCAGGCCAGGTCCCGCAGCCCGGCCAGCTCGCCTCGATTATTGCTTTTCATAGCGCAACGGATGGTCGGCGCCAAAGTGTGTCATCACCAGCGTCGTGCCATCGATCTTCAGCCGCTCATCCTTGAACTGAACGCGGGTAATGGCATCGCCGTTGATCTCGAAGTAGAAGTCGTTGTGCGCGGGATTCAGGGTGAAGGGGCCGGCCTCCAACTGATAGACCTCCACCCGGATTAGCGCCGAGCGAGCGCCGGTCTTGTCCGCGAATTCCGCGGCGCCGGTATCGGTGGTTCTGGCCGCGGTCTTGCCCGCGGGAGTATCGATCACCACGTCGAGATCCGGTATGGGCTGGCCGCCGGGAGCCTTCACCCACACGCGGGTGCCGGGTGTTTTGGTTGCTTCACTACGGGTCAGGCGAAACGGCGGCTCTTCCTTGCCCGCAGTGGTCAGGAAGACCGAGCCGCCCTCGGCTCTCCACGTTCCCTTCGCGTAGTAGTCCGCCGCGCCGTAAGCGAGCCCGAACTCGAATGTGCCGTCGGGCTTCAGGAGCAACTCGGTACCGACTTCCATGACATTGTGCGCGGCGTAGTGGCCGGCCATATCCGCTGCGCGGGCGGACGAAATGAACATTATCAGTGCAAGCAAAAGGCGCATGCTACTCCAGCACTTCCCCCCGCACCTTCGCCGCCATGTCCTCGCGGTAGCGCCGCAGCTTATCGCGCAACGCCGCGTCGTGGAGCGCCAGCATCGCCATCGCCAGCAGCGCCGCGTTGGTTGCGCCCGCTCTGCCAATGGCCAGCGTGCCTACCGGGATGCCCGCGGGCATCTGCACCGTCGCCAGCAGCGAGTCCATGCCTTTGAGCGCGGCGGACTCCATGGGGACGCCCAGCACCGGCAGCAGCGTGTGCGCGGCAATGACTCCCGCCAGATGCGCCGCCCCGCCCGCGCCGGCAATAATCGCCTGCAGACCGCGCGCTTCCGCCGTGCTGGCGTATTCGGCGGCCAGTTGCGGGGTGCGATGCGCGGAAATGACGCGGGATTCGTGCGCCACGCCGAACTTTTCCAGCGTCTCATGCGCGTGCCGCATGGTGTCCCAGTCGGACTTGCTGCCCATGAGGATTCCGACCAGCGGGTGGTTCGTGGATTCCGGCATCTTCACTGACCTTGCGCCAGCGAGTAGCCCGGCTGGCCGTCGTAGCTGCGCAGGCCCTCGGTTTTCACGATCTCGATGCCCAGCGCGTCCACGCGGGCGAGCAGCGCGATGGTCTTCGCCA
Source organism: Bryobacteraceae bacterium (assembly GCA_049520275.1). Taxonomy (GTDB): domain Bacteria; phylum Acidobacteriota; class Terriglobia; order Bryobacterales; family Bryobacteraceae; genus CAWACP01. The sequence goes on along the minus strand of JBEKPY010000054.1, from coordinate 13,157 downwards.
CCGTGGTGCCATCGGCGGCGGTGAATCGGCAACGGAAGCTGTCTGTGCAGAAGGTCTCGGCAAAGCCCTCCGGCCACACCTTGACGCCGCGATTGGAGATCATGGTGAGCTTCAGGCCGTCGCCGCCGGCGGCCTCGATTTTCGCGGCCAGAGCATTCGGATCGGCGGAGGGCCAGCCGACGTACACGTCGATACCATCCAGGCGGGTCTCCACGCTGCGCTGAACGGACGTGGGCGCGGCGCGCGGCTGTTCCGGCGGAGCCTCGGCGTAGTGGACCGCCTTGAGCGTCTCGGGCTCCCGCCCCAGCCGCGCCACCACCGCGTCGGCGAACTCCCTGGTGCCCACTTTCTCCCGGCTCACGCCCTCCGTGAAGATGTCGTACGTGTGGACGCCGTCCTCTATGGTGCGCAGCCAGGCGTTGTGCACGCGCCCGGCAACGTCGGGCTGGCCGATGTGCACCAGCATCAGCACGCCGCCCAGCAGGAGCCCCGAGGGATTGGCGAGGTTCTGGCCCGCACGCCGTGGCGCGGAACCGTGTATCGCCTCGAACATGGCCGCGCCCGTTCCGATGTTGGCCGATCCCGCCAGACCCACCGATCCGGCGATTTGCGCGGCCACGTCGGAAAGAATGTCGCCGTACAGATTGGGCATGACGATGACGTCGAAGACCTCCGGCGTGTCGGCCAGCTTGGCCGCGCCGATGTCCACAATCCAGTGTTCCTTCACGATGTCCGGATACTGGGCGGCGATCTCGTCGAAGACCTTGTGGAACAGGCCGTCGGTCATCTTCATGATGTTGTCTTTGGTGAAGCAGGTGACCTTCTTACGGCCGTGCCGCCGCGCGTAATCGAAAGCGTAGCGGACAATCTTCTCCGAGCCGGGGCGCGAGATCAGCTTCAGGGTCTGGGTGACGTCCGGGCTGAGGCGGTACTCGATGCCGGCGTAGAGATCCTCTTCGTTCTCGCGGACAATCACCACGTCCATCTTCGGGTGTTTGGTTTGAACCCAGGGATGGTAGGAAACGCACGGGCGCACGTTGGCGTACAGGCCCAGCGTCTTGCGCGTGGTGACGTTGAGGCTCTTGAAGCCGCCGCCCTGGGGGGTGGTGATGGGCGCTTTGAGGAATACCTTCGTGCGGCGCAGAGATTCCCAGGCGGAAGGTTCGATGCCCGCGCTGTTGCCGCGCAAATAGACCTTCTCGCCGATCTCGATGACTTCGGCGTCGATGCGCGCGCCCGCTTGCTGGAGTACGTGCAGGGTGGCGGCCATGATCTCGGGGCCGATGCCGTCGCCGTAAGCGACCGTAATTGGAGTGTTGGCCATATCGAAATAACCAGCGTAGCGGCTTTTGAGGGACCCGCGCAAAACGCGGTTTCGGCCCCGGCGGCGAAAGGCCCGGAGCAAGCTTCTTGACCGAAGCCGCGCCCGCCCTTACAATTAACCTGATGGTTAATAATCAGAAACGGATCACCGCCATCTTCGCCGCCCTGGCCGATCCCACCCGGCGCCGCATCCTGGTGCGTCTTTCGACCGGCGGAGAAGGCCGGGTCACGGCGTTAGCCAGGCCATTTCGCATCTCCCTGCCGGCCATCTCCAGACATCTTCGCGTGCTCGAGAAGGCCCGGCTTATCGGCCGCCGGCGCGAGGGACGGGTCCACCTGATCCGCGCTCGGGCCGCGGGGCTCAAGCCAGCTCGGGACTGGCTCGCCCAATGCGCGGCAGGCTGGGATTTCAGCTTTGACGCGCTGGACGAGTTGCTGAGAAACGAACAAAGAAAGGAAGAATAGGATGAAGTCCGAGGTAAGAATCAGCGGCAATCGCCTCCAGATCACGCGGATCTTCGACGCGCCCCGGGATCTCGTGTTTGGCTGGTGGACGCAGGCCGAGAAGTTACAACAATGGTCCGGGTGCAAGGAAGCAACCCGGTGTGAGATCGACATGGACTTCCGTGTCGGCGGTTCGTTCACCCAGAAGATGCAGATCGCCGCAAACGGGGGGACGTGCGAGTTTTCGTTCAGCGGCAAATACGACGAGATCGTCGAGCCGGAGAGGATCGTCTACCACGCGAGTTTTGGTCCGGCCACCACGCGAGTGATCGTGGAGTTTTTTGACCAGGGCAAGGGCACAAAAGTCGTGCTTACGCACGAGGGGTGCCCGGACGAGACGTTCTCGATGACGGTTTCGCAAGGCACCGCTGAATCGCTCGACAAACTCGACTCTTTGCTGGCCGGCGAGGCTCTGGTAACCACCTCATGATCTGGAAAGGATTGCCCATGAACTACTCGCGTCTCGCTCTTGCGGCCATCGGCGCCTTCGTGGCGTACTTTGTCGTCGGCGGTCTCCTTGCCGCCGTGCCACAGCTTCGTAATGAGTTCGGCAGGTACCCGGCGGTGTACCGGTCACAGCAGTCAATCAAGAGCGTTATGCCGGCTGGAATGGCCGCCATGTTTCTGGCGATGCTGGCGCTTGCCGCGATTTACGCAATGCTGTACCAGGGCGGCTCCGGCGTCGCCGAAGGGGCCCGCTTCGGTGCACTGATCGGCATCTTCGCGGTCTGCGCTTTTGTGGTGCACAACTATGTCAACCTGAACGTCGGTCTGAAACTGACGCTGGAACAAGCGGCCGTGTACCTCGTCGAGTGGATTGTCTCCGGCATAGCGATCGGCCTTTTATACAGGCCCCCGGCGCCACACTGACCGATTCGCGCACCTTCCACCCCACGCCTGCCCCGCGGCGTGCCGCCCGTGCGCCTGCGCGGAGCGCGCACAAGGCTCTTGCGCCGGGAGGGCGTTCGCGTTATTATGAGTCGTGTACGACACGTCGTATACGACATATATGCGGCTGGAACCTTATGGGCTCGTCACTTCGCTCTGGATCGTCCTCGGCGCCGTCTGGGCCGCCGGTGCGCTGACCACCAAACAAACCCGCCGCCGCGAGGCCGTGGCGTGGAGCATCCTGCACGTGGCGGTTATGGCGCTGGCCTTTGGACTCGTGTTCGGGGACTCGTTTCGTCCCGGTCCGTTGCATGCGCTCTTCCTGCCGGCAACCCCGGCGGTGCAATGGACCGGCTTTGGGATCACCGTGGCGGGGATCGGAATCGCCGTTGTCGCCCGCGTCATGCTGGGCGGGAACTGGAGCAGTACCGTGACCCTCAAGAAGGACCACACGCTCATCCGCAGCGGTCCGTACGCCGTGGTCCGCCATCCAATCTACTCCGGTCTTGCACTGGCCCTTCTCGGGACGGCGGTCTCCTACGCCCGAGTGGGAGCGCTGCTGGGGGTCGTGGTGGCGGTGCTCGGCTGGCGGCTCAAGTCGCGCATTGAGGAGGCCTTCATGGAGCGGGAATTCGGCGCGGAATACACCGAATACAAGCGAAGAGTGAAGGCGCTGATTCCGCTGCTATGGTGAACGTGAACACGCCGCGCAGCCTCATCGACATGGGCCAGGAGATCGACCGCGACTTGCGCGAGATACGGCGCGCGCTGCGAAGACCGCTGGCCGCCGAAATCGCCCGCGGCGAGCTGACCGCGCCGCAACGCGCCATCATGCAGATCCTGGTGCGCACGGATGGCCTCAGCCTCAAGGAACTCAGCCGCCAGGCGGGTTTGGCGCACAGCACGGTTTCGGGAATCGTGGACCGCCTGGAGCAGCGCGGCATGGTGGTTCGCCAGGCGGACGCGGAGGATGGCCGGTCCAGCCGCATCGTGGTCACCGAGGTGGTTCGCGAATTCGTGCGCGACAAGCTGCCCAGGCTCGCCATGCAGCCGCTGGTGGACGCTCTGCGCCGGGCCAGTCCGGGCCAGCGAGCGAAGATCGTGGCGGGGCTGCGAACGCTTCGGCGTGTGCTGGGAATGGCTTCCAACAAACTCAATTGAAGCGTGGAGCCCGTTCATCCTGTCGCCCGGACCCTCGGTGCGAGATCGTGGGATGCCTGCTGCGCGAGCGATTCGGCGGAAAACCGGCCGGTCCGAGCGCATTAAGCGCGCCAGACTCGATGGGCCGCGGCGGAGACCGCTGACTCGCCTGGCGCCGAAGTAACGCGGCTCGCGCCGCCTGTCCCGCTGACTTCGTCCACTTTCGTGTCCCGCGCCCGTGCGCTAACCTGGTGGCTGTACAGACATGTCTGCCGGCCCGATGAGCATGGCCCTCGTTGCCTCGATTACTGTAGCTCTTTCCGCGTTGATCGCGGGGGGCGTGGCGTATCAGTGGCTGGGCCGGCGGCGCGATGCGCGGCGGTGGCCGCCTCCCGGGCGCATGGTACCGATCGGCGACAGACGGCGGGTCCATCTTTTCGTGCTCGGTGACGGTACTCCCGCGGTGGTCTTCGAAGCCGGGATCTCAGCCACCAGTCTGAACTGGCGCGGCGTGCAACAGACCATCGCCCCGACGACGCGCGCAGTAGCCTATGATCGCAGCGGGCTCGGCTGGAGCGATCCCGGCACCACGCCGCGAACGGCGTCCAATATCGCGGGGGAGCTGCGCGCAGCGCTGCGCGAGGACGGCGTGGAGCCGCCGTACATACTGGTGGGCCATTCCTTCGGCGGCCTTCTGGTGCGCCGCTTCGCTTCGTTGTATCCGGCCGAAGTGGCCGGACTGGTGCTGCTGGACGCGCTGCAGCCCGAGGAGTGGTCGCCACTGTTGGAGCGTCAGCGGCGCATGCTGGCGACGGGCACACGGCTCGCGCGGCGGGGAGCCTTGCTGGCGCGCATCGGGCTGGTGCGCGTGGCCCTGAGGTTGTTGATGGCCGGATCGAGACGGCTGCCGCGGGCGATCGGCACCTGCGCGAGCGGTCCCGGCGCCACGGTCATCGGCCGGCTCGCCGGCGAAGTGGGCAAGATGCCTCGGGAGCTGTGGCCCATAGTGGCGGCGCACTGGTCGAACCCCGGGTCTTTCCTGGCCATGGCCGCGCACTTTGCCGCTCTACCGGCGAGCGCTGACGAAATGCGCGGCGCGGCGCCTGCGGACGGAATACCGGTTACCGTTCTGACGGCAGGGAAAAACCCGCCGGTCCCCGAGGAAGCGATTCGCGCCATCGCGCACAACGCCCGCCATGTCGTCGCGAGGGAAAGCGGGCACTGGATTCACCTCGATCAGCCGGAGCTTGTCGTGGACGCGATCCTCGAAATGGTGGCGGCGGCGCGTCACGCAAAAACAGGGTGAGACTTTTGGTGGCCTGCCAGGACTAAGGCGAAGGGCCATGAATTGTCCACAATGCGGTTGCGCGGAGGTGCGCCCCTCCAAAAAGCGCTCGTGGCGCGATGTGCTTCACCGGACTATGGGCCGCCGCCCCTGGCGCTGCTGCCGGTGCTACCGGCGTTTCTATGCGGCCGCGATGGCCGGGTCGCCCGATGAAACGCCCGCGCCTCCGCCCAAAGGGGCCCACCGGCATCCCAAACAGAGGTCCATCAATCGAGCCCGGCGCCGGCGCAAACATCTGATCGAGGCGGCCGTCTTCGGCCTGTTGCTCATCATCTTCTTTCTGTTCCTCCGCTACCTGACCCGGGAGCCGCCCACCGAAGAGTCCGGCCAGATTCGGGCGTACCGGGTGGACGCGCCGGGATAGGACTGGCGCGTTGCCGGAGCGGCCGGCGCTTCACTGATCCGACCAGACGGAGAGTTCATTTCCGCCCGGATCGGTGAAATGGAACCGCCGCCCGCCTGGGAACGAGAAGATCTCCTTCACGATAACGCCGCCCGCCGCCTTCACCTTTGCCGCCATGCCGGCAAGGTCGGCCGCGTAGAGTACGACGAGCGGGCCGCCCCGCATAACCTTGTCAGCCTTCGCAAACCCTCCGGCCAACCGGCCGTCTTCGAAGCTGGTGTAGTCGGGTCCGTAGTCGGTGAACTTCCAGCCGAACAAACCGGCGTAGAAAGCCTTCGTCGCGTCGATGTCGGCCGCGGCGAATTCGATATAGTCAATGCGGCCGTCGTTTGGTTTGGTCTCCATTGGCTGAGTATGCCGCACGGCTCCTGACAGCGTGGTGTCAGCAGTGTTTACCATGGAAGTACATGGCCAGAATTCAGCGCGCGCTGCTCAGCGTGACCGACAAGACCGGTGTGGTCGAATTTGCGCAATCCCTTCACCAGCTCGGCGTGGAGTTGATCTCGACGGGCGGTACGGCCCGCGCCATTGAGGCCGCGGGCATTCCAGTGCGCGAGGTGGCGGAGGTGACCGGCTTCCCGGAGATGCTGGACGGACGGGTGAAGACCATCCATCCGCGCGTGGCCGGCGGGGTCCTCGCCCGGCGGGGCAAGCCCGAGCATCTGGCGGCGCTGGCCGAGCACGGCATTCCGCTCATCGACATGGTGGTGGTGAACCTCTACCAGTTCGAGAAGGTGGCGGCGAAGGCCGGCGCGGGCTTCGAGGAGCTGATCGAGAATATCGACATCGGCGGGCCCACCATGATTCGCGCGGCGGCCAAGAACTGGCAGGACGTGGCGGTGGTGACCTCGCCGTCGGATTATGACGCCATTTTGAAGGAGCTGATCGACCGCGATGGCGAGTTGTGCGAGCCCACGCTGTGGCGCCTGATGCAGAAGGCCTTCGCTACGACCGCCGCTTATGATCGCGCCATCAGCAATCGGCTGGCCCATGTCACAGTGGCCCAGGATGGCGCGGTCAAGGACGGCGTGGCCGATCCCGAGACCCTGCCCGCCGTGCTGGACATTCGCGCCCCCCGCGCGCTCAGCCTGCGTTACGGCGAGAATCCGCACCAGGCGGCGGCGCTCTATTCGAACCGGCGCGGGGGCATCGCGGCGGCCGAACAGCTTCAGGGCAAGGAGCTCTCCTACAATAACCTTGTCGATCTGGACGCCGCGTGGCAGCTCATTCAGGAGTTCGACGAGCCGGCGTCGGCCATCATCAAGCACACCAATCCCTGTGGCTGCGCGGAAGCCGCGACGCTGGCGGACAGCTATCGCAAGGCCTTCGAGGCGGACCCGATTTCGGCGTACGGCGGCGTGCTGGCGTTCAACCGGACGGTGGACGAGGAGACCGCGCGGGAGATTGCGAAGACGTTCGTGGAGGCGATTGCCGCTCCCGATTACAGCGCCGGCGCGCTGACCGTGTTCGCGGCCAAGCGCAACCTGCGCGTACTGAAGGTGCTGGTGACGGCGATTGGAGAACCGGTGGTGAAGTCCATCACCGGAGGGTTTCTGGTGCAGACCGCCGACTCGTACAAGCTGGATCGCGCCCAGGCGCAGGTGAAAACGAAGCGCCCGCCGAGCGACCAGGAATGGCGCGCGCTGGAGTTTGCGTGGAAGGTGGTGAAGCACGTGAAATCGAACGCCATCGTCTACGCGCGTGCCGGGCAGAGTGTGAGCGCCGGGGCGGGCCAGATGAGCCGCGTGGATTCGGTGAAGGTGGGGGCGATGAAGGCGGTACTGCCCCTGGCGGGCACGGTGCTGGCGTCCGATGCGTTCTTCCCGTTCGCGGACGGCGTGGAAGAGGCCGCCAGGCACGGGATCACGGCGGTGATTCAACCGGGCGGGTCGATGCGTGACGAAGAAGTGATCGCCGCGGCGGATCGGCTGGGGCTGGCGATGGTGTTCACGGGCGTGCGGCACTTCCGGCATTGAAGCCGGCCCTCCGCGTGTTGGAACGAGCGGGAGTGGACTGGTTGAATAGCCCCCACGGCCCGATGATTTCGTGTGCCTCTAACGGCAGGCGTTCGAGCGTTTCGGGGAACAGGCCCTCTGGAGCAAGCGCTGTCTGGAAGCTCCCAGCCCGGCGATGCCCTTGTTGTAGCGTGCACGCCCCGGATCGAGGGAAGGATGCCCATCGCGCGTGTGCGGGCTTTGTGGTTTGCAGCCGGGCTCGCGTCAGGCCCGGACGCTGCGTCCGTGCTGCCTCGCTACCGCACATCGTGCGCGTCGCCGCGCCCTTCCGCCTGCTCGGCAAGCAGCCCTCGAAACGGTTGAATGCGTAGTCGCTCTGAATCGACGCGCGGCCCCCAGCCCGCACCCTCGACGCTGGCCGCTCCCATTCCGCTGGAGCCGCCACCCACGACGGCGGCCTGGCCGTTTGCCGGGACAGGCCGCCATCGCGTTGGGGCCGTCGAAATGGCTTCACTGCCCCTGGCTCTCGCTGGGGGACGGGCCGAAACCGCACCGTTCACGCATGCCTTGCCGGAATCGTTCCCGCTCCTCCGGCGTCATGTGCTCCCGGCGCTCGGCCATGCGGCGGCGCCAGTTGGAGCCACGGTAACCGTGGCCTCCCAATCCGCCAAAGAGGATCCGGCACAGCGCCAGAATTCCGATCGCCTGCCAGAAGGTAATCTGCCGCCAGCCGAAGAGCCGCGGCAACAGCCAGTTCCACAGTTGTTGCACTACTTCCCCTCCGATGGCGATAAACAGCAGCATCGCCAGAATCGCCAGCGGAGCCAGCCAAATCCATTTCTTTTTCATGTTCGGTTCCTCATGCTTTCGTAAATTCGTCGTAAATGCTTTGCAGCCGCTCCCTCAGACGCAGCACCGCATAGCGTTTGCGCGAGAGCAGCGTATTCACGCTCACGCCGCTCGCGGCGGCCATCTCCTTGAAGCTGCGTCCTTCCAACTCGTGCGCGACAAATACCTCGCGCTGCTCCTCCGGCAGCTCGTCCACCGCCAACTCGAGTTCATCCAGAAGCACGCTGCGGGCGAAAAGCGCCTCCGGGCCGGCATCGGGCGAAGGCAGCAGGTCTTCCAACCGCGGCAGTTCGTCGTCCTCGCCGGCGGCGGCGGCGTCGCTGAAGCTCTCCGCCATCTTCTTGCGGAAAAGATCGGTGACGCGATTGCGCGCCACGCGAAACAGCCAGCCGGTGACATGCTCGATCGGCATCAGCAGGCGGTTCGCTTCCACCAGCTTGCAGAAGACGTCCTGCAGAATGTCCTCAGCGTCGCGCGGGTCGGGCACGCGCCGCCGAATAAAGTTGCGCAGCCGCGACTGCTCCCGTTCTACGGCTTCCAAGATCCGCTGGTCCTGTTCGAGTGCCATCTGCTCCAGACTCACCGTGATCTTCACCTACCTTGTAGACGAATCAGGACGGAGGATATTGTAGGACGCCACTCCGCGGACCCGGCCGCCTCTGAGATTGCCATCGCGCCAGTTTGTATCCGCCGCCGTTCGCCGCCCTTGCCGAGCCTTCACCTGCAAGAGAAGTGGAACTGTCCGGCCCCGCTCCTCGTAGGTGTCTCTAATGACGAAGCGCGCCGTTCGCCATGGCGGGCGCCTCCCGGACGCGATGACGACGCGGCCGGCTATTCCCGTCGGAGGGCCTGCACCGGGTCGATTCGCATGGCCCGCGCCGCGGGGACGGCGCTGGCCGTCACCACGACCGCGAGCAACACAATAGCGGTGCCGGCAAGTGTCAACGGATCCGATGCCGCAACTCCGTAGAGAAGGCGTGCCAGAGACTGCCGCACGAGTATCGAGCCGGCCACACCCAGCGCCACTCCTGCCAGACCAACGAACAGTCCGTGCCGCAGCACCAACCAGAGAATATCGGTCGAGCGGGCGCCTAGCGCCAGCCGTACGCCCAGCTCCTGAGTCCGCTGCGCCACCAGATAGGCTACGACGCCATATGTGCCGATGACCGCGAGCATGGTTCCAAGTCCCGCAAACAGCCCCAGTAGTATCGTGGTGAATCGCGTGTCCGCAGTCTGGCTGCTGAGGTGCCCTTCCATGGTCCGAACTTCGCCGAGCGGAATATCGGGATCCAGAGATTTCAACGCTTGTGCGACAGGTGGCGCAAGACTCTCGGGCTCCCCCGCGGCGCGCACGACGATTTCCTTGAACCCGTAGTTTAATCCAGGGAATTTCCGAAACAGCGTGAAGATGTGCGGCGCAGGCGGCAGTTCGATGCCGTCATTCATGAAATTGCGCACGACGCCGATGATCGTGATATTGCGCGAGCTTCCGCCGAAATCCGCAAATGCTCCCGCCTGAACTCCCCTTGGCGGGCCCGGGTGGATCTGACGCCCGACCGGGTCCTGGTCCGGGAGATAGCGGCGCACGAACTCCTGGTTAACGATGGCGACCGGCAGACTCAAAGCCGTGTCATTTTCCGAAAAATCACGGCCGTTCACCAAAGCAAGGCCGAGGGTCCGCAGATAACGCCAATCGACGCCGGCGAATAGGGCGGTCGGAACGTCCGAGACTCGCGAAAAGGGTAAGCCCGGGATTGTGAACATTTGCTTCCATGCGAAAGAGGGCGGATATCCCGTGGCGATGCTGGCGTCGAGCACGCCGGGGAGGGAGCGGACACGTTCCCCGAAAGCGTCGCAGAACCTCGTGATCGCGTCCGCATCGGGATAACGCGCGGGTGGAATGTAAATGTGCGCGACCAGCAAATGGCCGGTAGGGAAACCGGGGTCTCGCCGCTCGAGGCGAACCATGCTTTGGATCAGCAGACTCGCCGCGAAAACCAGCATGAGGGACAGCCCGACTTCGGTGACCACGAGCATGCGCCGAAAGCTCTGCCTGCCAGCGCCCGCTGAGCCACTCCGCCCTCCTTCCCTGAGCGTGTCCGCGAGCGATGCGCGAGCACCGATCAAGGCTGGCGCCAGTCCGAACAGCATTGCCGTGAGGATCGACATACCCAGGGTAAACAGCAGAACCCGAGGTTCAGGCGTCGCCGGCCAGAACTGCGGCAGAGCGTTGGATGCGGCGGTGTAAGGCATGTGGCCGGCCGTATTCATCCGTACGAGCGTCATGCCTGCCGCCCAGGCAAGGCCAACTCCGGCAACGCCGCCGCCCACCGAGAGCACCAGCGCCTCGAGCAGCAGTTGCCTCGCGAGCCTCCACTTGCCGGCGCCAAGCGCCGCGCGGACGGCAAGTTCGCGGGAGCGCGCCGAATTACGCGCGACTACAAGACTGGCAAGATTCGCGCACGCGATAACCAGGACCATGCCCACCGCGGCGCTGAGCATCAGGAGGACGGGCCGGATGGGACCTGCCCTGATATCGGCGAGCGGTTCGATAGTCGCGCCGATCCCCTGATCGGCAGGGTGCTCGCGAGCCAGGCGAGCCGCTACTGCCCCCAGATCCGCACGCGCCTGATCGTACGATACGCCGGGCTTCAAACGTGCCACGGAGTAATAACCGCGAGCGCCCCTCGCGGATTCGGTCCACGCGTCTACGGACGCCAGCGGCGTCCAAATCGGGATGGGAGCATTGGTTTGTTCGATCCAGCCGGGAATCGTGTCGGGCATCACCGCGACAATCGCATACGTCTCCCCATTGATCCGGAGGGTCTTGCCGAGTATTCCCGGATCGGCTGCGAAACGGGTCCGCCAAAAGCTGCCGCTGATGGCCGCCACATAATGCTGGCCGAAAACGCCGTCCTGCGCCGTAAACAGGCGGCCCAGAATGGGCCGGACCCCCAACAATTCGAAGTAAGCTCCAGGAACCAGCCCGACAACTGCCTCCTCGGGGTTCCTGGATCCTGCGATCCCGCTGACATTCTTCCTCCAGTGATCGTACGCGACCATGCCGTTGAAGCTATGAGTGGAAGCCGCAAAGTCCCGCATATCCGTTTGCGAGGGACCGCCGATGGGCCGTCCATCCTGTGTAGCCAGGAAACGGACCAACCGGCCGGGTTCGGGAAATGGGAGCGGCCGAAGCAACGCTGCATCCACCATGCTGAAGATCGCCGTATTGGCGCCGATTCCCAGAGCTAAGGTGAGAACTGCGACCACCGTGAATCCCGGCGCTTTGCGCATGATCCGGCAGGCGTATTTCAGGTCCTGAACTAACGATTCGACCCAGACAAACCCCCACATGCCGCGCGTAACCTCTTTGACAATTCCGACGTTGCCGAAGACCCGGCGTGCCGCGCGCTCTGCCTCCTCCGGCGCCTGTCCGGCTTCCATTCTTTGTTTCGCCTCGATCGCGAGATGAGCGAGAATCTCTTCGTCAAGTTCCCGTTCCTTCGACTCACGCCGGTAAAGGAATCGCATGCCTCAGGCCTCCTCTGCGGGCCGCATGACGCGGGCAATCGTTCTCACAATTTCTTCCCAGTCCGACTGTCTTCTCGATAGCTGCCGCCTTCCGGCAGGAGTAAGCCGGTAGTACTTCGCACGGCGGTGCGCTTCGGACGATTTCCATTCCGAGGCGAGCCATCCCTCCTTCTCGAGGCGATGGAGGGCCGGGTATAAAGAGCCATGCTCGACCTGCAGGGCATCCTCGGATCTGGCGCGAAGGGATTGGCCAATTCCGTGGCCGTGCTGTGGACCCCACTGGAGCGTCCGAAGAATCAGCATGTCCAGAGTTCCCTGAAGGAGTTCGATGCGATTTCGATATGGTTCCCGGCTGGTCATCCGCTCTGGAAGACAGTCTACCATAGCGCGTCTGCCAAAGCGAGCGGCGAACCTCCTCCGGCAGCGCCCGTGATGTCGCGATCGCGTAAACCTGACGGGTAACCCCCATTCCACGAACCGGCTGCCAACCCCTCAGAAACCCACCCGTGCCAGGTTCGCCGGTCCGCCTCGAGAACTCCGCCAAGCCCATGGCGATCGTTTGGGTTCACGGTTGGGAATCCAACTTCTACTCGCCGAGCTACGTGGGCATTGGTCGGGAGGGAAACTGGCACTCCCATCCAGACTGGGTGCCCATCTGAGCGCCTTCTCGAACCGGTCGGACCGTTGAGCGGAGAATCCCGTGCGGGCCGCAAACACCAGGGCGCTAGTGAGGATCTATTGGGCGGCCGCGGCAGGGTCGATAAATCGGCCATGCACAAGCACGGGGCTGACTGAGCTGACCCCGTGCTCCGCTGCCAACTCGATATCCAATTCAAATCCTCTCCCAATCAACTCCTTGCCTGATCCGCACTGACTTAGAGTTCCGCGCAGGTCCCGGCGAAAGCGCTTGAAAGTCGCGACAGCCATCTCAGCCTCTGGCGACATTCTTCCGTTGAGCGCTTCCAGGACCGCACCAGCTCCGATCAGATCTTCCAGGCAAGGGCGAAGGGATGAACCATGCCATTGTTCTCCGGCAGGAATGACAGCGATGCGGGGGCCATGAGTCGCCATTCGCTTTGCTACCGCGGGAGCGTTCCTTAGTACTACTGTGTTATAAACGGCGTGAGCAACAGAAGGGGCAGCAGGGGAGCTGCTGGAGCAGGGCTCGGCCGATCCGAATGCGGAGCGTGGCAATGGACTGGCGGTTATGCCGTTCGGC
>JBEKPY010000053.1:0-45049 GCA_049520275.1 Bryobacteraceae bacterium | reverse complement strand
GTCTCGGACAAACAAATGGCCGAACTCAACCTGCACCGCCACAAATTCCACGGAGAGTGGAACTACACTCTCCGGCCCAAACACTGCAATTCCGGCAATGTTATTTCCTGACGGTCGCTTAGGTCTCCCGCGCCGGGCAGTGTGCTGGGCGCCAGCGCGGCCTTCAGGTGGACGTCCGGCTACGGGGTCACCTTGTACGAGTTGCAGATCGGCAGCACCGGGCCGGGCTCAAGCGACTTGTACAACGCGAGCGAGGCGACAACCACAGCCACCTCGGCGCCCGTAACGCTGCCCTTGAACGGGGCCACTGTCTACGTGCGGCTCTGCTCGATGATCGACGGCGCCTGGCAGTACCACGACTACACCTACAGCGAAGGCACGCCGGCGCCCGCGGCGATCACGTTTCCCCCGCAGGGCAGCACGTTCACCGGCGCCGGCCTCACGTTTATCTGGTCGGCCGGGGTTGGTGTCACCGAGTACGAGTTGCAGATCGGCGGCACCGGGCCGGGCTCAAGCGACTTGTACAACGCGAGTGGAGCGACAACCACAGCGACCTCGGCGGGCGTAACGCTGCCCACCTACGGGGTGAATGTGTACGCGCGGCTCTACTCGATGATCAACGGCGCCTGGCAGTACAACGATTACACCTACACCGAAGCGGGCAATCCCGTGCCAGCCGTGATTACGTCTCCTACGCCGGGCTGCGCGCTTTCCAGCTCCAGCGCCACGTTTAACTGGACAGCCGGGGGTGGGGTCACCGAGTACAAGTTCCTGCTGGGCACCACCGGCCCAGGCTCGCAGGATCTGGATTACCTGCTGTCGGCGACTGCCCTTTCCTCCGGCCTGGTAACCAATCTGCCAAACAATGGGGTCACACTCTACGCCCGGCTCTACTCGATGATCGACGGAGCCTGGCAGCACAAGGATTACACGTACTGGTCGGGCACGCCGGCGCCTGCGGCGATTACCTCTCCTACGCCGGGCAGCACGCTGCCCGGCGCCAGCGTCACGTTTATCTGGTCGGCCGGGGCTGGGGTCACCGAGTACGAGTTGCGGATCGGCAGCTGGCCGGGCTTAAGCGACTTCTACAACGCGACTGACGCGACAACGACAGCGACCTCGGCGGGCGTAACGCTGCCCACCTACGGGATGACCGTGTACGCGCGGCTCTACTCGAAGATCAACGGAGCCTGGCAGTACACCGACTCTACCTACACGGAATCGGGCACGCCGACGCCAGCGGCGATTACATCTCCTACGCCGGGCAGCAAGCTTTCCGGGTCCAGCGTAACGTTCACCTGGTCGGCCGGGGTTGGGGTCACCGCGTACTTGTTGACGATCGGCAACACCGGGCCGGGCTCGTCGGGCTTGTTCTACATGGCCAGCGGGGCGCCTTGGACCTCGTGGACCGTAACGCTGCCCACCTACGGGATGACCGTATACGTGCGGCTCTCCTCGTGGATCAACGGAGCCTGGCAGTACAACGATTACACGTACACCGAAGCGGGCGCGCCGGTGCCTGCGGCGATTACGTCTCCTGCGCCGGGCAGCAAACTTTCCGGCTCCAGCGCAACGTTTAACTGGACAGCCGGGGGCGGGGGGGTCACCGAGTACGAGTTCCGGCTGGGGACCACCGGCCCTGGCTCGCAGGACCTGGATTACCTGCGGTCGGCGACTGCCCTGTCCTCGGGCCTGGTGAACAACCTGCCCACCAATGGGGCCACACTGTACGCGCGGCTCTACTCGAAGATCAACGGAGCCTGGCAGCACACCGATTACACCTACATCGAAGCGGGGACGCCGGTACCAGCGGCGATTACCTCTCCTACGCCGGGCAGCACGCTGGGCGCCAGCGCCACGTTTAACTGGACAGCCGGGGCCGGGGTCACCAAGTACGAGTTCCGGCTGGGCAGCACTGGCCCCGGCTCGCAGGACCTGGATTACCTGCTGTCGGCGACTGCCCTGTCCTCGGGCCTGGTGAACAACCTGCCCACCAATGGGGCCACACTCTACGCCCGGCTCTACTCGCTGATCAACGGAGCCTGGCAGCACACCGATTACACCTACATCGAGTCGGGCGTTAACGCGCTCGCGGTGATTTCGTCTCCTGCGCCGGGCTACGCGCTTTCCAGCTCCAGCGCCACGTTTAACTGGACAGCCGGGGCTGGGGTCACCGAGTACAAGTTCCTGCTGGGCACCACCGGCCCAGGCTCGCAGGATCTGGATTACCTGCTGTCGGCCACTGCCCTTTCCTCCGGCCTGGTGACCAATCTGCCAGACAGTGGAGTCACACTCTACGCCCGGCTCTGCTCGATGATCGGCGGAGCCTGGTTCTACAAGGATTACACGTACTGGTCGGGCACGCCGGCGCCAGCGGCGATTACGTCTCCTACGCCGGGCGGCACGCTGGGCGCCAGCGCAACGTTCAACTGGTCGGCCGGGGCTGGGGTCACCGAGTACGAGTTGCGGATCGGCAACACCGGGCCGGGCTCGAACTCCTTGTGCAACGTGCCAGGGGCAATGACCTCGTTGACCGTAACGCTGCCCACCTACGGGATGACCGTATACGTGCGGCTCTACTCGCTGATCGACGGAGCCTGGCAGTACAACGATTACACCTACACGGAATCGGGCACGCCGGTGCCTGCGGCGATTACGTCTCCAGTGCCGGGCAGCAAACTTTCCGGCGCCAGCGCAACGTTTAGCTGGTCGGCCGGGGGCGGGGTCACCAGGTACGAGTTCCGGCTGGGGACCACCGGCCCAGGCTCGCAGGACCTGGATTACCTGCTGTCGGCGACTGCCTTGTCCTCCGGTTTGCTAACCAATCTGCCAACCTACGGAGTCACACTGTACGCGCGGCTCTACTCGCTGATCAACGGAGCCTGGCAGTACACCGATTACACCTACACCGAAGCGGGCGCGCCGGTGCCAGCGGCGATTACCTCTCCTGCGCCGGGCAGCACGCTGGGCGCCAGCGCAACGTTTAACTGGACAGCCGGGGCCGGGGTCACCGAGTACGAGTTCCGGCTGGGCAGCACCGGCCCAGGCTCGCAGGACCTGGATTACCTGCTGTCGGCGACTGCCCTGTCCTCGGGCCCGGTGAACAACCTGCCCACCAATGGAGCCACACTCTACGCCCGGCTCTACTCGCTGATCAACGGAGCCTGGCAGCACACCGACTACGTCTACACGGAACAGTAGTCAACACCGGCGGCCTCGCGCTGCTCAGTGTGCCTGGCGCGAGGCCCTGGTCCGGGGGGTAACTGAAGGCCGGGTGGCCCTCGATATTACTGCCTCCATTCCTTGAGACCCTCAAATTGCCGGGCCATCGCCGGCCGGCTCCGAAACCGGATTATTGCGCTGGATATTTGGCGCCGTCGTGGCTACGCTGGCGCTCGAAATGCTCTACACCGGCGTGCGTGGGACCCTGTGAAAAGCAAATATGGCGACCGGCAAATCGATATCGCCCTGGGCCACCTGCTGCGCGCGGGCGTGGTTTTATCGGCCGCGGTGGTGCTCATTGGAGGAGCAGTTTACCTGGCCCGCCTAGGGCGGCGCCCGCCGGAGTATTCCGCGTTTCGTGGCGAGAATTCCTTTCGCCATATTTCAGGAGTGCTTAGCGGCGTGTTCAGTGCCAGTGGACGCGCCGTCATCCAGCCCGGTCTTTCGCCACACCCGTTGCCAGGGTCGAGCGGGACTATCTCTATGTGGCAGTGACACTTGTGGTCCTCGTTCTGCTGCTTTTCGGCTTGCTGGGGCGCATTCCTGAACCGGGCCGGGGCATCGCCCGCAGGCTCCATATCCGGATTATTCCTGGTATTTCGGTGCTAATAACTTGCGTTTATCCTCTTCGCCATATATACATAGAATGTGGCCATGTCCCTCTAATCCAGCCATGCAAACCGAGCAGACGAGGATAGTGTTCGATATCCTCGACCGTTTATCCAGCTCTCGCACCACTCAGGGTGTCGTTGACATTCTCAAAAGCGCGGTGCGCAAGCTGGCCTCCGCGGACGGCGCGACGGTCATGCTTCGCGACGGCGGTGACATCCACTATGTCGACGAAGACGCACTGGGGCCCCTTTGGAAAGGCCAGCGCTTCCCGCTGAATTCGTGTATCGGTGGCTGGGTGATTCTCAACCGTCAGTGCGCGGTAGTTGAAGATGTCTTCAACGATCCTCGCCTGGCCCCCGCGGCCTGCGCGGACACCTTCGTGAAAAGTCTCGCGGTACTTCCCATCCGTTCCGCGGACCCGATCGGTGCGCTGGGCGTGTATTGGAAGGATCGGCGCCTGGCCGATCCCGTCCTGGTCGAAGCTCTGCAAACTCTGGCCAATGCCGCCGCCATCGCTATCGAAAACACTCGTCTGTTCAGTTGGGTGGAGGTGGCCCAGCAGGAGGCCCAGAAGTACTACAATCTCGTCAACGCCGTAAATGGCGTGGTGTGGGAGGCCAGCCTCGACACGCACCGGTTCACGTTCGTGAGCCAACAAGCCGAGCGCCTGCTCGGCTATCCTCTATCGGCCTGGACCGCGCACGGCGATTTCTGGCTGGAGCACCTGCACGCCGACGATCGCAACCGGGCCCCCGCTTTCCGCCGGGGTACCGCGGGGACCGGAAACCGCCGTCATCTTGAATACCGCATGATCGCGGCGGACGGCCGGACCGTCTGGGTTTCCGATTGTGTTTCCGTCGCGCGGGGAATCAACAACACCGAGTGCCTGCGCGGCGTGATGGTGGACATTACCGAACAGAAGGCCCTCGAACGGCAGCTCTCGTGGCATGCCATGTATGACTCGCTGACCAGCCTCCCCAACCGGGCCCTCTTCCTCGATCACGCCGAGGAGGAAACGCGTCGCACGGACAGCCGGGCGCGGAGTCCGCTGGCCATTCTGTTCCTGGACCTGGACCGCTTCAAACACGTCAACGACAGCTTCGGGCATCTGGCGGGCGATGCGCTGTTGATGGCGGTGGCGTCCCGGCTGCGCAAGTCCTTCCGCGAATCGGAAACGGTGGCGCGGCTGTCCGGCGATGAGTTTGCCATACTCGCCCCTGGCGCGGGCCATCCGGACAAGGCCAGGGCCATCGCCGAACGCATCCATTCGGTGTTTTCCCGGCCTTTCCAGATCGCTGGCGGGTCGGTGTATCTTACCGCCAGCATCGGGATCGCGCTGCAGAACGGAACCAGGCGGTCCGCCCGGGAACTGCTTAGGGAGGCCGACACGGCCATGCACCGCGCCAAGAAGGCAGGCCGCGCACGATCCGAGTTCTTTGACACATCCATGCGTCAGGACGCGGTTTCGAGAATTCGTCTGGAGTCCGATCTGCGCCTGGCGGTGGCGCGGCACGAGTTCGACTTGTACTACCAGCCCATCGTCGACATCGACGCCCATCGAGTGCTGGGCTTCGAGTCGCTGCTGCGCTGGCCCCATCCCGAACGCGGATTGCTCCTCCCGGCGGCATTCCTGACGGCGGCGGAGGACCTCGGACTCATGGTCGAGCTCGGACACGACACGCTCACCCAGGCCTGCACGACACTCGGCCGCTGGACGCGACGGAACTCCGAACAGCCCTGGATTTCCGTGAATCTCAGCCCCGTTCAGTTGCACGATCCCGATCTCCCTGGCCGGATCCGGTCCATGCTCGACGCCAATTCGATTCCGCCGCAGAGTCTGAAGCTGGAGATCACCGAGGCGGGCATGGTGCAGAGCGAAGTGGCCGTGGCGGAACGCCTGCGGCAACTGCACGCCATGGGCGTCGGCATCCTCATTGACGACTTCGGGACGGGCATGTCCTCCTTCAGCCGTCTGCTCGACACGCCCGTCGACACCATCAAGATCGACCGGCGGTTCATCGAGGAAATCACCACGCCCGACTCCGACGCGCCCCTGCTGCGATCCATCATCGCCCTCGGGCGGAATCTCAACGTGGGCCTCATCGCCGAAGGCGTCGAAAGCGAGAGGCAGATGCTGGGCCTGCGCGAGCTCGGTTGCAAGGTCGCGCAGGGCTTCTATTTCGCCCGGCCGGAGCCGCTGGATCGCGCGGAGACGCTGATCGCGCGGTAAGGGAAGGGATTCCTCCTGGACGCCGGCCCGCTTCTGACCGGCCTGCCGTCTGCTCCCCTTTGTTCACCCGATAGGACCGGCCGCCGCACCTTGATATATTACTTAGGAGCCTGTTGATAATCGGGGCAACCGCTCGCTCGCGCTCGCGGCTCGGAATCGGCATCGCCAGTTTGCGGCAACTTACCGAGCCGCGACGGCGATGGGGAGCGGATGTCCATCCCTATGCCAGCCACAACCAAAGTCCGCTCCCGGTACGAACTGAGAGAGATTCTGAACAAGGGCGGCATGGGCGTGGTGTATCGCGCCTGGGACACGCTCATGAAGCGCGACGTCGCGCTGAAGACCATCCTGGACGTGCACAGCCGGGCGGCGTTCGACCTCTTCTACAAGGAATGGGGCTTGCAGGCTTCCATCATCCATCCCAACATCATCGAAATCTACGATATCGGCGAGTTCGAGGAAGGTGGGGTGCCCCGCCCCTATTTCGTCATGCCGCTGCTGCCGGGCAGCTCGCTGGCGGACCTGATCAGGAATGCCAGCCACCGCCTGACCGTGGAGCGGTCCGTGGAGATCATGAACCAGGTGTGCCGCGGCCTGCAGGCGGCGCACGAACGCGGTCTGATCCATCGCGACATCAAGCCCAGCAACGTGTTCGTGATGGCCGACGATTCGGTGAAAATCATCGACTTCGGAATCGCCTTCACCGACACCGGCTCCACGCACACGGCCATGCGCGGGACCCTGCCCTACATGGCTCCCGAGCTGCTGCAGCTCAAGCCGCCCTCGGTGCTCACGGATATTTTTTCGCTGGGAGCGGTGTCCTGGGAAACGCTCACGCGGCGGCGCGCGTTCGAGGGAAAGAACGACGCGGAGATCAGCAATGCCATCCTGCGCACGAACCCGCCGCCGGCCTCGGATCTGAACACATCGGTGAGTCAGCTTCTCAGCCAGGTGGTGCACAAAGCCCTGGCCAAGCAGCCCTGGCACCGCTACTCCAGCGCCCGTGAATTCGGCGACACGCTGCTGCGGGCCATCCACAACGAACCCATTACTTTCTTCGACCGCTCCCGCGTCACGCCGCGCATCGAGCGCGCCTCGCGCGCCTTCGAGCGCGGCGAGTACCAGTTCGCCACCGAGATTCTGGACGAGCTCGAAGGCGAGGGACACATCGACCCGGAGATCACCAGGCTCCGCCATCAGGTGGAGCAGGCCGGACGCCAGCTCACCGTCAAGCAGATTCTGGAGAGCGCCCGGCGCTTCTACGAGGAAGAGGAGTATTCGCTCTCCCTGCGCAAAATCCAGGAGGCGCTGGAGCTGGATCCGAACCATTCCGACGCGCTGGCTCTGAAAACCCAGGTGGAGCGGAACCGGCGCACGAAGCAACTCGAGGAGTGGTCGCAACTGGCCAGCCAGCATCTGGAAAACAATGCCTTCGAGCAGGCCCGAGGCGCCCTTCAGAACTTGCTGGAGCTGAAACCCAACGACGCGGGCGCGCTTGAACTGCTGGCCGAAGTCAACCGCCGCGCGCAGGAGTTCGAGACCCGCCGGCAGGAGAAATCGAAGCTCTACGACGCCGCCGTCGAGGCATGGCAAAAGGGCGAAGTCACCTCCGCCCTCACCAGACTGGAGCGCTGGCTGGTGCTGGACCGCGAGCTGCCCGACACCGACGCCGCCCGCCTGCTTTCCTGCCAGAACTTCTACAACCAGGTGCGCGGCGAAGACGAAGCGCTGCGGAACTCCCTCGATCAGGCGCGCAAGCTGCTGGCCGCCCAGAATTTCACCGCGGCCCTGGAGATCTGCGATCACTATCTGGCCCGCTATCCGGCCCACGCCTTGTTTCAGGCGCTCCGCTTCGACATCGAGGACCGCCGCCGCAGGAATCTGTCGGCGTTCATCGCGGAGACGGACCGCCGCGTGGAGAGCGAGCCGGACATCGAGAAGCGTTGCAGCATCCTGGAAGAGGCCTTCCGGTTGCACCCCGGCGAGCCCCATTTCGAACGCGCCCTGCGCCTGGCGCGCGACAAGCGCAACCTGGTGAACTCGGTGGTGCAGAAGGCGCGCTCGCAGGAGGAGCAGGGCCGCTACGCCGAGGCGCTGGAAACCTGGGAGATGGTGCGGGCCATTTACAGCCAGTATCCGGGGCTGGAATTCGAAGTCTCGCGCGTGGGGAAACGCCGCGACTCCGCCGCGCGCAACGATGCCCGGTCGGGGTGGGTGGAGCGCATCGACAAGTTCCTCGAATCCCGCGATTTCGAAAAGGCCGCGGACGTCGCCGAAAAAGCGCGGGCCGAGTTTCCGGACGACCCCGAAATCAGGGATCTCGAGAAGCTCGCCTGCAAGCGGATTGCGACCGGCATGGAGGCGGCCGCGATGCTCCAGGCCGGCCGTCAGGCCTGCCTCGCGGGAAAGCACGAAGACGGGCTCAACCTGATGCGCGCCGCGCTCGATCTCGATCCGGCCGATCCCATCCCCCGCGCGACCCTGCTCGACGCTCTGGTGGAGCGGGCCCGCGAGCTGCTGGACAAGGATGCCCGGGGAGCGGAAGCGCTGATCGCCGAGGTTCTCCAGCTCGATCCGGGCAACGCCCTCGCGCTCAGCCTGCGCAAGTCGCGCGAGGACTCCCAGCGTTCCGAGTTCGTGTACTGGTGCACCGCGCAGGCCCGGCGTCTTGAGGCCGCCGGCGACATCGAGGGTGCGCTGGCCGTGGTCCAGGAGGGGTTGGGCACGTGGCCCCAGGAGCCCGGCCTTCAGCAACTGGCCGCCACGCTCGAGCGCGAGGCGGGCCGTAGCCAACCTCCGAAACCGTCGCCTCCGCCCGCGCCCGCCGCGCCTGTGGCGGCGCCGGTTGTGGAGCCGCCGCCGGCGTTTTTCACGCCGACGCCGGGTGCCGACGCGGGCGAATTGTCGGAGGTTCGCTTTGCCGATACCGCGGCCGAGATCGGCATGCGATTTGCCAGGCCACCGGCGGCGCCACCCCCGCCGTGGCCCGTTTCGCCCATCGCCGAGACGCTTCCGCCGCCCTCGCCAACGCCGCCCGCGCAGGCGCCAATCTTGTCGTCTCCCCCGGCGCACGTGCCGCGGAGACGCCTGCCCATGTGGCAGGCGGTGCTGCTGGCGGGAATTGGAATCGTCGCTCTGGCTTTCATCGCGCGGTACATTTCCACGCACACCTCATCCGCCCCGAAGCCTCCCGCCGCGGCCACCGTTCCAATGAGCGTGAGCACGAATCCGCCCGGCGCCCATATCGCCATCGACGGCCAGGATCGCGGCGTTTCCCCCCTGACCCTCGATCTCGCGGCGGGAGCGCACGCCATCCAGGCCGCGCTCGACGGTTACGCGCCCGCTTCCCGGCAGGTGAACCTGGTGGCGCACTCTCCGGTCTCGGTGCCCATCGACCTCGCCCCGCTGCCACCCTCTCTGAGGGTCAGCACCGACGCGGACAACGCCGCCGTGAAGCTGGACGATCAGGCCGTGGGAGGCGCGGCTCCCGAGTTCACCGCGGATTCCGTCGGCATCGGCCGGCACAAGCTCACGCTGACCAGCAGGCAGGGCCAGGCCACCGTTGAGTTCGACATCGCTCCGGGCAGTCTCCCGGTGATGGACGGCCCGGTGCAGACGAAGAACGTCAACGCCGTGGTGCTGAGCCAGTTCGGAGCGCGCGCGTGGCTGTACTCGAGCGATCCGCTGCAGGTGGCCGTGGACAATGGCGCCGTGCTGACGGCAACGCCCAGCGGAATCGAGTTGCCGCCGCTGGCTCCGGGCAGCCACTCGCTGACCATCGGCGAGGGCGCCGCGCAACGGAACCTCGGCTTCACCTGCGGACCGGCGCCGGCGCTGATTGCCTTCGTCGAACAGAAGGCGGCGCCGGAGACCGGGGGTGTGATGGTGTTCACGAGCGAGGACGGCGCGTCCGTCTCCATCAACGGAAAGCAGCAGCGGCGGCCCACGAAAAACGGCCAGCTTCGCATTGGCAATCTCAAGCCGGGAGACTACAGTATCGGCGCGCTCAAAGACGGCTTCGAGTCGCCCGCGGAGCAGACGGTGACGGTCAATAAGGGCGAGGACGTGCGGGTGCAGTTCCAGTTCAAGCCCATCGCTCGCATGGCCACGCTCCGCCTGCAGGGCGCTCCAGCCGGAGCACAGGTGTTCATCGACGACAACGCCGCTGGCGTCGCGCAGGCCGATGGCACGTTCACAATGGCGGTGACGCCGGGCACGCACTCGGTGGCGCTGCGCAGCGGCCGGGCGCAGTCGCATGCCATCCAGCGGCAGTTCGGAGCCGGACAGACGGTGCAGTTCGTGGCGGGCGAACTGGCCCTGCAGGCCGCCCAGGGCGTACTGCGGGTGCACGTAACGCCGGCGAACGCCCACGTGACCATCCGGGCGGAAGCGGACCGCGAAGCCGCCGCGAGACCAGTGACGCAGGAGTCCCTGACGCTCACCGAAGGCACTTACGTGGTGAGCGCGACGGCGCCGGATTACAACCCATCGGCGAGAACGGTGACCATCAGCGCAGCTACGCCGATGACGGTGGACATTGTCCTGAGCGCGAAAGCGAAGAAGGCGCCTACGGCGGTCACCGGCATGAGCCGCTGGGAGGACGCCAAAGGCTGGACCCTGGAAGGCGAGTGGCAGATTCACAAAGGCGGCAACTTCCTCAGCTTCCAGTCCGAGGAGGTCAACGGCCGGGTTGATTTCAACGCCCTTCTCCGCAAGGGTAAGCGGCTGGAGTGGTTCCTCGCGCGCACCGACGACCGCAACTACATCCTGTTCCGCCTCGACAAGAGGAACCTTGTCGCCGAGCAGTTTGTGGGCGGAAGAGGGCACGAGGTGGCGAAGACGCAGGTCAGCTTCGACCACGATCAGTCCATCGCGGTGCGCATCGAGGTGAGCGCCGGTACGGTGACCACCATGATTCGTCAGGGGACCGTGTGGACCACGACGAAGCCGGTGTCGGACGCGAGCGGCAACTTCAACAAGGGACGATTCGGCCTGCACATTCCCGGCAAGGACGAAGTCGGGATAAATTCGTTCGCGTATTATCCGAGGTAGGGGAACGGTTGAGCGGCCGCGTGAAATCTGCCTTCCCGGCTGGCTGCAAGGGCGGATGGGAGTTTGGAATCAGGATGATCAGAGCCGAGGAATGGTTTCCCCGGGCAGCTTTGAGCTCCGAGATTCCGGTCCGGGCACACGAGTAGTGAGGCCTCGCGCAAGACCAGCCTGGGATGCCGGAGTTAGCAAGCTGGGAACTTGCGGTCATGAGGAATCAACCTGCGCTGTCGGTGATCGAACTGACCGGCGGTTCTGGGTCTTCTCTGCCGAGAGCCACTCCACGACTCGAAGCACGCCGACATGGCAGACCGGGCAACGGTGTTCGACGGAAGAGTTCGGCTCGCGAGTCAGGACCGCAGCGGACCCGGCGCCGTCTCCTGAAGCGTTCAAAAGCTGCCGACACAGGATGAGAGCCGAAGATCGATTGCGGTTTGCCAGGAAACCGAAATGGCGGATCTTCACAAACCCCGCGGGCAGGATGTGCAGCAGGAAGCGCCGAATGAACTCGACCGCTTCCAGCGTCATCGTGCTGGACCGGTTGCCGTGTCTGGAGTCGCGCCACCGGAAAGTGACCCGGCCGTTCTCCATCGAGACCAGGCGACTGCTGGAGATTGCCACCCGGTGCGTATAGCGGGCGAGGTATTTCAAAACCGCCTCCGGTCCGCCAAAGGGCGGTTTGGCGTGGACGACCCACTTCGTCTTCTTCAACTTCTCGATAGTGGACATGCGGATGGTGCACCAACTGTTGACTCCAGGTGTGCAGCACTGCCAGGAAGCCTAACTTCGCCCGGAGGCGCGGGAACTCGTCGGCGATTTCCTGCAGCGTCTCGGACACGGCGCGGAACAACAGGCCGTAGCAGACCCTCTGGTTTGCAAGGCCACGGGCGCAAGCTGTTGGGGGATGGTGAAGACGACGTGGCAGTACGGGACGGGGAGCAACTCTTTCGCCCTTTCCACAAGCCATCGCTCTCCGGCCGCGGACTGACACCTCGGGCAATGCCGGTTCCGGCAGGAGTTGTAAGCGATGAGGCGATGCGCGCAATCGTCGCATTCCTCGACGTGACCGCCGAGCGCGGCGGTGCGGCAGACACCGATGTCATGGAGAGCTTTCCGTTGCTGTGGTGAGATGGTGTGTCCCCACTGTTTCAGAAACTCCTCTCCGTATTCCCGAATGACATCGGCTACTTCGAGCCGATGTGCTCTCACCGCCTTCTGCCGTCGTCGTCCGGAGTGAGGATCTCGGCGATCGCGAGGTCCTCAAGGGGACTCTGCGTCTCCTGTACTCTTCGCACTGAGACATGGAGGTAGATGGCCGTGGTTTTGAGGCCGGCATGCCCGAGCAGAACCTGGATGGTGCGGAGGTCCGTGCCTGCGTCCAACGGGTGGGTGGCGAACGAGTGCCGCCAGATGTGCGGGCTTACCTGTTTCCTTATGCCGGCTTTCCGGGCGAGTTGTTGGCAGATCTGTCGGACGCCGGAAGGATGCATAGGACAGCCCGGCTTCTCTCCGGGAAACAAACCAGTCCGGGGGCTGTCGCCAGCGCCAGTAAGCGCGGAGCAGAGCCAGCAGTTTGGGTGAGAGCATCACCTGCCGGGGCCGTCGACCTTTGCCCTCCCGCACCAGAATCAGCATCCGTTGACTGTCGATATCGGCGACCTTAAGATGAAGCGCCTCGTCGCGTCCCGTCCAGAGCGACCTCGAGACAGCAACCCTCAGCCGTTCGCTCAGCGGGCGACGGCACTCAGCACCTGGCAGCGCACGCGCACGCGGCCTTCGGGGAACAGCCCCATCTGGACGTCGGTGAAATCCCTCGACGAATGCGTCTGCACAGTTGCGCCCAGGGTGGCCGCGGCATCGTCGATCTCATTCCAGTCGCCGTCGTACAGTTTGCATCGAATGGCGACGTCGCTGACCGGGAAGTCATTCTCGTTGCGAAGAGTGAAGTCGGCGAGAAGAATCACGCCTTCCGGGCGGCGGCGCCAGACGAAGCTCTCGATGGAGAGTTTCTGCTGAGGATCGGCGCGCGCCGTCGCTTCGATGCGCTCGCGTTCGGCACGCGCCTCCGCCTCCCGGCGTTCGCCCTCGGCGCGTTCGGCGGCGTCCCTGCGCTCCCGTTCGCTCCGCGCCGCAGCCTCGCGCTCCGCCTCGGCCTCACGCTCTCGCGCTTCGCGGGCGCGGAGTTCCCTCTCGGCCTCTTCAGCGCGCTTCTTTGCCGCGTAGGCGGGATTCCTCATTCGTTCGGCCTCGTCCCTCTCTTCGAAGACAGAGAGAGCGCCAAGCAGCGTCACGATGAGAATGCCGCCGCTGAGGAACGCGAGCCAGCCCTGCGTATGCGTCATCGGTTCTTGTTAGTTTGTCTGAGTCTATCAGAATCTCGCCCGTTGTATGACCGTGTATGACCGGTTGCCGGCGCGCTGAGAGGTGGGGGCGCTGCCGTCGGATTGTGGCTGGGCGAGGCCGGCGGGACCGCTGTTGCGCCCCCGGGTCACCCTTGCGCTGCGGACGGATTCTGACACGCTTCTCGCTGAGCGGGCAGATGGCGCCCGGAGCAGCGCGCGAGCAAGCAGTGCGGGCAGCAAGCCCCAAAAAACGCGAATCGCGCACACCCGAGCGGGGCCCGGCCGGCGCGATTCCCGAAAACGTCTATGAACGAAAGTTACTTGGCGGTGGTGTCGGCGTTGGCGGCCTTGGTCTTCTTCGCGTGGGTCTTGTGGGTCTTGGTGGCTTTCGTCTTCGTGGCGGTAGTCGCGGCATCGTCCGCAAACGCAACGCAGCCGAGGGCGAGGGACAGGCCGAGCATGAGGCCCATAATCTTCTTCATGTGATTGTGATCTCCTTGTGTTTCTGAAGTGAGCCGCAGCCCAACTCCACCTTCATCATGCCCGGACGACATGAACCCGGTCTTAAGGAGGCATTAAATCCGCTTAACCGCAAGGCACGCGCAAAAAACACAAACCGCGCACACCAGCCCTGCGACCAGCGTGCGCGATCCGGAAAACACCAACAGGAACAGTTACTTGGCGGTGGTGTCCGCGTTCTTCGCCTTGGTGGCCTTCGCCTTGGTGGCCTTGGTGGCCTTGGTCTTCTTTGTCTTAGTCGCCTTGGTGGCAGTGGTCGCGGCATCGTCCGCGAACGCAACGCAGCCGAGCGCGAGGGACAGGCCGAGCATAAGAGTCATCAGCTTCATAGGTTTGCAGTCTCCTTCTCTACGGTCGAACAAAAATTGTTACGGCTTCGCAGCAATCATGTCAGCGCGACATGAAGCGGTCCTTAAGATGGCATTAAAACTGTTTAATCGTGGAGTCCGTAGGACCGCGTTCACAACTGCCTGTGACCTCGCCCAGCGGAGGTATAAGCCTTCTTTTACAGTTAGTTACGAGCATTGTGGAGGCCGGCTAGCCCGCTCCGTCGAGGCCGCGGAGGCTAGTATATATTCGTGTACGGAAAGCAGGAGATCGCCCGCCGCCTCGCCAATGAGCTCCAGCTCACGCCCGGAGCGGCCGCCGACGAAGTAGACCGTGTCGTGGCCGGCATTCTGGAGAAGCTCCGCAACGGCCGTGATGCGTGCTTGCGCGGCGTGGGCATTCTGCATCCGGTGCCCGGGAAGCGCAAAGCTGGCGAGCCGCGCAGCCATCGAAATCAGGAGCTCGCGTACCCCGGCAGCCCGGTCCCGGCAGGTTCTGAGCGAGCTCCTAAGAAGCGGACGGGGTCCGGCGTCGTCGGGCCTCCACACGGAGCAGAAATCCCGCATCCCCCGCCCCCGAGGCGCCGTTCTGCACCGGATCCCAGGAAGCCGAAAGGGCAGCGCTGATGCGCCGTTCCGAGCGCCAGGACACGGCGGAAGACCGCCTCGTACGGATCGTCAGGGAGTGTCTGGCCGAAGGGGCGCGCGTCGAGATCGACGGTCTGGGCACCTTCCTGCCGAACGGGCCGGGCGGCCTGCGCTTTGTCCCGCAGAATCGCCCCCGCGTGTTCCTCGCGTATGTCGACGAGGACGCCGGTCCAGTCCGCCGGCTGCACGACGCCCTCGCCGCGAAGCGCTTCGAGCCGTGGTTCGACAAGACCAAACTCCTGCCCGGACAAAACTGGCCGCGCGCCATCGAGACGGCGATTCACACCAGCGATTTCTTCATCGGTTGTTTCTCCACGCGCGCGGTGGTCAAGCGCGGCTCGTTCCAGAGCGAGCTGCGCTTCGCCCTCGAATGCACGCGGCAGACGCCGCTGGACGAAATCTTCTTCATCCCGGTGCGCCTCGAAGACTGCGCCGTGCCCGCCTGCGTGGCGCGGCAGATTCAGTACGTGGACCTGTTTCCCAATTGGGATGCCGGAATGCGGCGCCTGCTGGCGGTGTTGACCGCGGAAGCGCGCCGGCGCAACGGCCGGCGCTTACGGTTTCTTCGATGACGCGTTCAGGGAAGCCAGCTTGTGCCGCACCGAATCGGCTTCCTTCGACTTCGCATCCAGCTCCAGGTATTTCTCGAAAGCCTTGCGCATGGCCGCGGCGTCGTTCTGCTTTTCGTCGGCCTCGCCCAGGCGCAGCCACGCCTCGGCCAGCCCGGGGTTCCACTTCGTGGCTTCCTCGAACCGCAGCGCCGCGGAATGGAATTTGCCCTGCTTGAAGTAGAAGTTGCCGACGGTCAGCTCCTTCTGTGCCTGCATCGGGTTGAACGCGTACACCTTCGGCTTCGGGTTTTCGGCGACGTCCTCTTCGGCCGGTTCCTGGTATTTCGGCTCCTCGGACGGCGCCGCCGGCTTGTCCTGGGCCCTTCCCGAGAGCATCAGCAGGGGTAGCAACATCACCGGGAGGAACGCTCGTGTCACAATTAGAGTATAACTTTGCAATGGAACCGCGGCCCGCACTGAAGGAACAAGCCGCGCAATTGCCCGCCCTCCCCGGAGTTTACCTTTACAAGGACGCCCACGGCACGGTCCTCTACGTCGGGAAAGCGAAGAGCCTGCGCAGCCGCGTCCGCAGTTACTTCGTGGAGGAGCGGCTGGCGGACGCCAGGACGGGGAGCCTCATCGCGGAAGCGGCGGACGTCGACTACATCCTGGTCGACAACGAGAAGGAGGCCCTGGCGCTCGAGAACAACCTCATCAAGCGCTACAAGCCCCGCTTCAACATCCTTCTCCGGGACGACAAGACCTACCCGTACATCAAGCTGACCGCCGAGAAGTACCCGCGTGTGTACGTCACGCGCCGCCTGCTGAAGGATGGCGCCACCTACTACGGCCCGTATTTTCCGGCGAACCTGGCACACCGCCTGGTGCACTTCATTCACGGGCACTTCAAGGTGCCGTCCTGCCGCGTCGATTTTTCGCGCACGCACACCCATCCCTGCCTCGAGTACCACATTCACCGCTGCCTTGGCCCCTGCGTCGCGGGGCTCACCACGGACGAAACCTATGCCCGTGCCGTCCACGACGTGAAGCTGTTTCTCGAAGGGCACCTGAAGGACCTGGCCGGGCAGTTGCGCGCGCGTATGCAGGCCGCCTCCGACGGCGACGAATTCGAGCAGGCCGCGGCGCTGCGCGACCTCATCGCCACCGTCGAGGAGGTCGAGGAGAAGCAGAAGATGGCCGCCGCCAGCGGCGATGACACCGACATCTTCTCTTTCTACGCGGAGCCGCCGCTGGTGGCCGTGAATCTCTTTCACCTGCGCGCCGGGAAGATCGTCGACCGGCGCGAGTTCTTCTGGGAAGATCAGGCGGGGCTGGACCCCGCCGAGCTGTTTTCGTCGCTGTTGAAGCAGGTTTACATCGGCCAGCAGTATATTCCCGGCCTGATTCACGTTCCCGTCGATTTCGAGGACCGCGAAGCGCTCGAAGAGTATCTGGGCGAGCGCCGCGGCCGCAAGGTGGAGATCCACACCCCGCAGCGCGGGCAGAAGAAGGCCATGCTCACGCTGGTGGAGACCAACGCCATGCACAGCTTCATGCAGCGCTTTCGCGTGCTGCGGCCCAGGTCGCGGGCCATCCTGGAGGCGCTCGCCGACGCGCTCGACCTGGCCGAGAAGCCCCGGCGCATCGAGTGCTTCGACATCTCGCACATCCAGGGCACCGACAAAGTGGCCAGCATGGTGGTGTGGGAAGACGGGCAGATGAAGAAGCAGGACTATCGCAAGTTCATCATCCGCACCGTCGTGGGCAACGACGATTTCGCCTCCATGCGCGAGGCGGTCGCGCGCCGTTACGCGCGGCTGAAGGAAGAGGGCAAGCCGATGCCCGGCCTGATCCTCATCGACGGCGGCCTGGGCCAGCTCCATGCCGCGGCCGAGTCGCTGGAAGCGCTGGGCATCATCAACCAGCCGCTCGCCTCCATCGCCAAGCGCGAGGAGCTGATCTATGTCCTGGGCCGCGAGGACGAGCCGGTGCGGCTGGACCACCACTCTCCCGTCCTGCACCTGATCCAGACCGTGCGCGATGAGGCCCACCGGTTCGCGGTCACCTTCCACCGCACGCGCCGCAACGCCACCCGGCTGGCCTCCGAGCTGGAGAATGTCCCCGGCATCGGCGAAAAGACCCTGACCAGGCTGCTGCGCCATTTCGGCAGCTCGGAGCGTGTACGCCTGGCCAGCGAAGAGGAACTGCTGAAGGTGGTAGGCCGCGCGGCCACTCGGCGGCTGAAAGCCCATTTCGCCACCCAGGCGGCCGCGCCGGGGCAGCCCATTCGTTCCTGATGCAGGCTGTACTGTAAGAGCGTTCCCGTACGTCCACTCGGGTGACAGTTCTCAAAACAAGCGCCGTAGAGGCAATCATGGACTCTCGTAACGGGCTTTTTCGGAGCGCCAGTACGACGGCGGCTCTTTTCTTCCCGGTCATTTCATTCCTTTTCGTCGCCGGCCAGGCGGTTGCGCAGTCCGGCGGCGGCCAGGAGGCAACCTTCCAGTCGAAGGTGCGTCTGGTGATGGTCCCGGTGGTGGTGCGCGATTCGCAGGGACACGCCGTGGGAAATCTGACCAGGGACGATTTTCAACTTTTCGACAAAGGCAGGCGGCAGCAGATCGCGCAGTTCACCGTGGAAAAGGCCAGCGGTCAGGTGGCCGTAGCCAGGCCCCCAGCGGAACACGCGAACCCCGAGGGCGGCCCGCCGGACACGCAGACGGAGCAGCCCGCGGCTCCGCCCGAAAACTTCGTCGTCTACCTCTTTGACGACGTTGATTTGAAGTTTGGAGACCTGGTTCCGGTGCGCGATGCGGCGGGCCGGAGCATCGACGCACTGCAAGCGGCGGACCGGGCGGCCATCTTCACTACGTCGGGGCAGGGCACGCTCGATTTCACCGCCGACCGCACCAAACTGCACGCCGCCCTGCTCAGGTTGCAGCCGCGCCCAATCACCGGGCCCGAGCCGCAGAAATGCCCGAACGTGAGCTATTACGTGGGAGACCTGATCGTCAACAAGAACGACGCGGATGCGTTGAGGATGGTCACCGACGAAACCATGAAGTGCCAGGACTGGCCTCCGCAAATGTTTCCCCAGGCGCAGCAGCTCGCTCAGGTAGCCGCGCGCACGGCGGTCCTGCGCGGCGGCCAGGAGACCCACATTCCGCTGACCGCGCTCAACGATGCCGTCCGCAGGATCTCGGTGATGCCGGGCACGCGCAACCTGATCTTCGTTTCTCCGGGATTCCTCATGCTGGAAAACGGTCGTCCGGAGGAACTCGACGCGATCGAGCGCGCCATTCGCGCCAACGTGCGCATCAGCTCTCTGGACGCGCGCGGCCTCTATACGCTGAATCCCGGCGGCGACATCGAAGAGAGGAATTATGACCCGGTGTGGGAGGGACAAAGAGCGCTGTACCGGCAGCAGGAGGCATTGGAAACGTCCGCCGTTCTGGCGGAGCTGGCCGCGGGAACCGGTGGCGCCTTCATCCAGGGAAGCAACGATCTTGACGCCGGTTTCCGGCGGCTGACCACGGCGCCCGAGTATGTCTACATGCTCGGTTTCGCGCCGGAGGACCTGAAGCCGGATGGCAGCTTCCACCCGCTGCAGGTCAAACTGAACTCCCCGGGGAAACTCAGCCTGCAGGCGAGGCACGGGTACTATGCTCCGAAAAGCGCGGAAGGCGAACTGGCCGCGGCGCAGGGGATCGACACCGCGGTCTTTTCGAAGGAGGAGATCCACGAGTTGCCGGTGGAGTTGCACACCCAGTTCTTCAAGCCCAGCGACACCGAGGCGAAGCTGAAAGTGCTGGCCAGCGTGGACCTGAAGCAGTTGGCCTTTCGCAAGGACGATGGCCGCAACCGGAACGACCTGACGGTGCTGTCGGCGGTGTTCGACAACAACGGGAATTTCGTCGCCAGCCTGCAGAAGACCGTGCACATGCGCCTGCTGGACCAGACCGTCCAGCGGCTCGGGCAGACGCCCCCCATCAACGTGATCACCGACTTCGACGTGAAGCCGGGAAGTTATCGCATCCGCCTGGTGGTGCGCGACTCCGCGGGCCATCTGATGGACACCGAAAACAGCGCGGTAGAGATCCCATAGCGGAACTCAGGCTGTACCATAGAAGCGTTCCCGGTGCGTCCCTCGGGTAACAAGCTTTGCAAACGAATGGCGGAGAGGCGATTATGGACTCTCGTAACGGGCTTTTGGGGAGCGCCAGTGCGGCGGCGGCGGTCTTCGTCCCAGTCATTTCCTTCCTTCTGGTCACCGGCCACGTGGTTGCGCAGTCCGGCGGCGACACCGTCACTTTCAAGTCCGGCGTGAATGTCGTGATGGTGCCGGTGGTGGTGCGCGATGCCCACGGGAACGTCGTGTCGGACCTGCGCAAAGAAGATTTCACGCTGCTCGACAACGACAAGCCCCAGGAGATTACCAGCTTCCGGGTGGAGAAGCCGGGCCAGCGCCTTGCCACCCGGAAGCCGCTTCCAGAGGCAAATGGCGCGGGCGGGGAAGCTCAGACGGAGAACGCGAAGGGCGCGCCGATGGTCATCCCCGACCACTTTGCCGCGTATGTTTTCGACGACCTGTCCTTCCAGGAGTCCGGCGATCTGGTCTGGGTGCGCGATGGCGCCATGCGGCACATGGCCACCTTGCAGCCTGGCGACCGCGCGGCCGTCTTCACCACCTCCTGCACCACCCAGCTCGAATTCACCGACGACCGTGCAAAGCTGCGGGACACGATATCGAAGCTTCAGTTCCGGCCGCACTCCGTTTGTCGCGAGGCGCGCAGCGCGCAGCCACCCTCGGTTCGCGGTGGGGGCCCCGTCCCCACCGCCGCGGATTCAGCCCAGTTTCAACTCCAGGGCTTCCTGGATCGAATCGTCGAACGGATGTCGACCCTGCCGGGACAACGGAGCGTCGTATTCGTTTCCTATGGGATGGCATTGGACCCCCGAGTGCTGCATCTCCTGGCTGACTACGCCATCCGCTCGAGAGTGGTCATCCATACACTGAATGCGCGCGCCCTCCACCCCACCACGCCCGGCGCCGATTCCTCTCTGACAGGGAACGCCCAGCAGATGGAGAGTGCCATCCAGGGCCAGGCTCTGGCCGACCTCTCGGAGCGCCTGGGACTGAGCGCCCTGGCGTATGCGACCGGCGGCACCTTCGTCGAGAACACCAACGATGCCGACGGGGCGTACCGGCGGATGGCGACGCCGGAGTGTACCTATATGCTGGGTTTCTCGCCGGGCGACGCGAACCTGGACGGCAAGCTCCATCACTTGAAGGTGACGTTGAAGGAACCGCGCAAGCTCAACCTGCAGGCTCGCACCAGCTACTACGCGGCGACACCCGCCCAACAGCAGGAGGCGCTGACAGCCCCGGCCGCGCCCTTGTTCGTGGCGAGCGAGGCCGAGGCGAAGGAGGTGGAAGAGACCATCGGCATCGGCCAGTCTCAGCCGTCGGAGAGCCAGCCGGCGACCTTCAAGGCCAAAGTGAATCTGGTGCTGGTGCCGGTGGTGGTGCGCGATTCCCAGGGACACGCCGTGGGCAATCTCACGAAAGACGATTTCCAACTCTTCGACCGGGGCAAGCTCCAGGAGATCAGACAATTCGCCGTGGAAAAGCCGGGCCAGCATGTCGCGCTGGAGAAACCGGTGGAAGGCGCCGAGGAAGCCGGCGTGAATGAGAACGAAGTGGGCGCGCTCCAGAAGCATGCTGCGCCCATGGTGATCCCGGACCGCTTTGTCGCGCTGGTGTTCGACGACTACCACCTGAAGATGGGCGGCATGGACAAATTCGATTCGGGCTACCTGATCTGGGCGCGTGACGCTGCCCGGCGCTACATCGCCACGCTGAAGCCCTCGGACCGGGTGGCCATTCTCACCACCACCGGAGAAACCGCGCTCGATTTCACCAGCGACCGCGCGAAGCTGGAGCAGGCGCTGCTCAAGCTGCACCCCAGCCAGGACAGGTCCGCGGGGGGCATGCCCTCCGTGCTGTTCCCTTCCGGCCAGGCGCACGCGCCGGTGTTCGATCAAAGCGGCCGCCAGCAGGAGTGGGAGGGGCGGCGCTCCCTGGAGGAGTTGCAGGCGATCGTCCAGCGGATGTCCGCGGAGCCGGGACAACGGACCATGGTCCTGCTGTCGCAAGGCTTCCAGATCCGCAACGGGCCGAACTGGGATCTGTTGCCGGATACCATGAGCCTGATCGACCGCTCCATCCAGTCCAACGTGGTGATCAACACGCTGAACGTGCGCGGCCTCGAACCTCTGGGCAACGGCCCGGACGAGCTGCTGTTCGTTTTGGCGGACGGCACTGGCGGCACCTATATTCGCGACCGCAACGACTACGATTCGGCGCTGCACCAACTGGCCGACGCGCCGGAGTATCGCTACGTCCTGGGCTTCTCGCCCGAGAACCTGAAGCAGGACGGCAGCCTGCATAATCTGAAGGTCTCCCTGAAGGATGGGCACGGGCTGGACGTGCAGGCCCGCCGCGCATACTGGGATGCGAAACCAGCGAAGGAAACGGTGCAGACCGCCAGGCGCGCCTCCCAGGCTCCCCAGGAGAGCAAGGCGGAGGAAAAGGAAATGGCCGAGACGCTGGGCATCGCACCGCCCGTGGCTGCCCCGCCCGGCGGGCCGCTCGTGGCGAAGACGGAGATGCCCAGCCTGGCGCCCGCCCCCCCCGCTTCGGCGAACGCGGCGGAGGTGACATCGCACGACCAGGCCGTGACCTTCCAGTCCAAAGTGAATCTGGTAATGGTTCCGGTGGTGGTGCGCGATGCGAACGGACATGCCGTGGGGAACCTGAAGAAGGACGATTTCCAGCTCTTCGATAAGGGCAAGCGGCAGCAGATCACGAAGTTCACCGTGGAGAAGGCCGGCGGTCAGGCGGCGGTGGCGGCAAAGCCTGCTGCGAGCGTGAACCCCGAGGACGTCCAGGCCGGGAAGCAGCCGGAGCAGCCGGTAGCGGTCCCCGAAAACTTCGTCGCCTACCTTTTTGACGACATTCACTTGAAATTTGGCGACCTCGGGCAGGTGCGCGATGCCGCCGGCCGGAACATCGATACGCTGCAACCCGCCGACCGCGCGGCCATCTTCGCCACATCGGGCCAGGGCGCGCTCGATTTCACCGACGACCACGCGAAACTGCATGCCGCTCTGCTCAAGTTGCGTTCGCGCCCACTCACCGGTTCCGGAGTGCAGGAATGCCCGGACGTGAGCTATTACATGGGGGACCTGATCGCAAACAAGAACGACCAGCAGGCGTTGTCGGTGGCCACTCAGGAGACCATAATTTGCATGAGTCTGCCGCCACAGGCGGCTGCCGAGGCGCAGAATATCGCCAGGTCGGCGGCACAACGCGCTGTTTCGAACGGCGAGCACGAAAGCCAGGTTTCTCTGATTACGCTGAAGGAAGCAGTCCGCAGAATCTCGGTGATGCCGGGACAGCGCAACCTGATCATCGTTTCCCCCGGATTTCTCGCGCTGGAAAGTCTCCTGCCCGAGGAACTCGACGTTGTGGAGCGGGCCATCCGCTCCAACGTGCGCATCAGCTCGCTGGACGCGCGCGGCCTGTATACGCTCGACCCCGCCGGCGACATCAGCCAGCGGCAATATAGCGAATACATCACCCGAATGAAGGCGCAGTATTATCAGCAGGAAGCGATGGCATCGTCCGCCGTTCTGGCGGAAATGGCCGCGGGAACCGGCGGAACGTTTATCCAGAACACCAACGATTTTGACGGCGGTTTCCGCCGGCTGGCCACGGCGCCCGAGTACGTCTACATGATTGGCTTCGCACCGGAGAACCTGAAACCGGACGGGAGCTTCCACGCGCTCAAGGTAAAGCTGAGCTCCGCGGAGAAATTGAGCTTGCAGGCGAGGCACGGGTACTTTGCTCCGAAGCGCGCCGAGAGCGAGCTGGCGGTGGCGAAAGAAGAGGTCGAGAGCGCGGTCTTCTCACGCGAAGAGATCCACGAACTTCCGGTGGAGCTGCACACCCAGTTTTTCAAACCCAGCGACACGGAGGCGAAGCTGAAGGTGCTGGCCAGCGTGGACCTGAAGCAGTTGCAGTTTCGCAAGGACGAAGGGCGCAACCGCAACGATTTGACGGTGGTTTCCGCTCTGTTCGACAACAACGGCAATTTCGTCGCCGGCCTGGAGAAGATCGTGCACATGCGGTTTCTCGACACGTCCATGGAACGGATCCGCCAGGCGCCCCCAATCAAGGTGATCTCCAGCTTCGACGTGAAGCCGGGGAGCTACCTCATCCGGCTGGTGGTCCGCGATGCCGAAGGCCACCTGATGGCCACCGAGAACGGTGCGGTAGAGATCCCGTAGCGTCGTTCCCGGCGCCTCCCGCCTGTCGCTGGGTTGAGGCGGTTTTATCCCTTTGCGCATCTGTACAGCCGGAAGCCAGTCATGCTGCCGGAGGGAGACGCGGATGCGGAAAGCCGCACAATGCCGCTAATCCGTAGGGTTGTAGACCTGGTCGACGCAGAAGGCCTTCCTCCGGCCATTGGTGGCCACGTGACCGCGGAACTTGAGCTTTGAATTGATGAGCAGGTCCAGAGGCCGCGCCACCGGGAAATCGAAGGTGAGGATATCGCCGCCCTGAACCTCGAGCAGTTCGGAAACCGTCAGCGTGGGACCCTGCAGACGCGCATCCGTGAGCATCAACGCGGGCTTGATCAGCCGCAGAATGCGGTCGCGTTCCTGTTCCGTGGACTCGCTCTTGCGCACCGACCACTGCTGGTCGAATTTCTGACGCAGCATCTTGATGATGATCGAGGGGACGCCGAGGTTGATCATCCCGGAATTCTCACCGATGCGCACTTCCATGCTGATGGCCACCACCGCCTCGTTCGGCGCCAGGATCTGCAGCAGTTGCGGCTCGGTTTCGTGAGCGTCGATGGTGAATTCCAGGTTCGCCACGGCCTGCCACGAGAGCTTCAGATCGTGCAGGATAATGCGGAACAGACCGTCGAGGATGCTCTGCTCGATCTCGGTGATCTCGCGATTCATCTTCGTGGTGAACTTCCCCGAACCGCCCAGCAGCATCTCGAGAATGGGGAAGACCAGCGTGTTGTTCACCTCCATCACCGCGTTTCCCTCGAAAGGCTTCATGCCCAGCGACACCAGACAGCTTGGCGAGGGCAGGCACTGCGAGAATTCCATGAAGGAGAGCTGTTCCACCGAAACCAGGTTCACGGCCACGTACGCGCGCAGGTAGGCGGAAAGGCTCGACGCCAGCGAGCGCGCGAAGTTCTCGTGCAGCACGTGAATGGCGCGTAACTGATCCTTGGCGATGCGGTCCGGCCGGCGGAAATCGTACGGCTGGGCGCGCCTGGCGAGATCGCCCTCCTGCGGCGATTCGCGCATATTGCGGAATACACTGTCGATTTCCTCCTGCGACAGTACCCGTTCCCCAGCCACGCTTATCTATCGTCCCCCCACGCCCTTTCTTTATCCCCAACTGGCTTTCTCCGTCACGTTGCTGGAATACTGGAGAGGTGGAGCGATTCCTCGTCCGGAATTTCGGGTGCCGCGCCTCTCAGGCCGATGGCGCCGCCATTGAAACGGCGCTCTCCGGCAGGGGACTCTCCCAAGTCGGCGAAGTCTCTGAAGCGCAACTGGTTGTTCTCAACACATGCACGGTTACCTCCACCGCCGACGAGGATGTACGCCAGACCGTGCGCAGGGTGTACCGTGAGAACCCCGCCGCCCGCATCCTCGTGACCGGGTGTTATGCCCAGCGCGCGCCGGACGAGATCGCCAGTATGCCCGGCGTTCACTGGGTGGTAGGTAATTCCCACAAGACGCGCATTGCCGACATCGTGGGCGAGCCCGCCGCCATCCCCTATCACGGCCTGATCCAGGTGGGTGACATGTTCGAGCAGCGCGAGTTCCTGGCCGCGCCCGTGGAAGACGCCGCGGGCGACCGCACCCGCCCTAATCTCAAAATCCAGGACGGTTGCGGCAACCGTTGCTCATTCTGCATCATCCCCTTCGTGCGCGGGCCGAGCCGCAGCATGCCCGCGGATCGCGTGGTCGCGGAGATTCGCGCCCTGGCCGGGCGCTATCGCGAAGTGGTTCTGAGCGGCATCAACCTCGGGCGCTGGGGCAGGGAACCGGGCAGCGCTATGCGTCTGGCCGATGTGCTTCGCCGCATTCTCGACGAGACCGCAATCGAGCGCGTTCGCCTCAGTTCGGTGGAACCGATGGATTTCAGCGACGATCTGCTGGGCCTGATGGCTGGCGAGCCGCGCGTCGCCGGACACGTGCATGCGCCGCTGCAATCGGGCGCGGACACGGTGCTGCGGCGGATGCACCGCAGGTATCGCCCGCGCCACTATGAGGACCGCATCCGCAAAGCGCGCGCCCTGATGCCGGACGCCGCCATCGGCGCCGACGTGATGGTCGGGTTCCCGGGAGAGACCGCCGGGGAGTTCGAGCAAAGCCGCCAGTTCATCGCCAGCCTGCCGTTCACCTACCTGCACGTTTTCACGTACTCGGAACGGCCGGGAACCCCGGCTGCCGACCGTCCCGATCAGGTTCCCGTGCCCGTGCGCAAGGAACGGAACCGCGTTCTGCGCGAGCTGGCCGAAGAAAAGAGCATCGCGTTCCGCCGTGCCATGGTGGGACGGACGTTGTCCGTGGTGACCCTCGCGCAGGGCGCCCTCAGCGGCAACTTTCTGAAGGTGGAACTGGCGGCGCCGCGGGCCGCCAACCAAATGCTCGACGTGCGCATCGGCGCGGTAACGGTGGGCGGGCTGCGCGAACAGTCGGCGTTGCTGGTGCTTTAGAACGGAGAAACCGTTTATGCCACGAATGCACGCGAATAAACACGAATAAGCTTGTTGGTTTCCTATCGGTGTTTATTCGTGTGTATTCCAGAGGCGCCGCCGTTGCGTCAGGACGGCAGAGCGACGGATTCGCGCCTCACCCGATCGATCACCCTGAACAGGGTAGCCGGGTCGATCGGCTTGGACACGTACGCGTCCATGCCGGCAGCCAGGCATTTCTCCTCGTCGCCCTTCATGGCGTGAGCGGTCAGGGCGATGATCGGAGTGTGCGCGCCGGACATGTATTCGCGTTTTCGAATCAGCCCGGTCGTCTCCAGCCCGTCCATATCCGGCATCTCCACGTCCATCAGGATGACATCGAACGCTTGCTCGTCGAACGCCGCCAGCGCGCTGCGCCCGTTGTCCGCCACCCTGACTTCATGACCGCGCTTGCCGAGCAGACGAACCACCATGGTCCGGTTCACGGCGTTGTCTTCGGCTACCAGTACTCGCATGCTCGACGCCCCGGTTGTGGTGTCCGGCTGCGCAGCCCCAGCCGCCGTTTCCTCGAGCGATGGCGCGCCGATGGCCGCGCGAATACGCTCCAACAGCTCCGCTGCCCGCACCGGCTTGAGGAGCCAGGCCGCGATGCCGGCATCCCGGCAACGGAATGCGTCATCCGCCATGCCGATCGATCGCAGCATGATGATCGGCGGGGGGTCCTGGTGGAGGTT
Source organism: Bryobacteraceae bacterium (assembly GCA_049520275.1). GTDB lineage: Bacteria > Acidobacteriota > Terriglobia > Bryobacterales > Bryobacteraceae > CAWACP01. The sequence continues at coordinate 18,020 of JBEKPY010000053.1, read as the reverse complement.
GCGGATCTGCCGGGCCGTTTCAAAGCCATCCATGCCCGGCATCAGCGCGTCCAGAAGAATCAGCCGGATCGGATCGGTCCCCGCGTTGCCGTCCTCGAGCATGTTCAGCGCTTCCGCGCCGCTCTCCACCGCCACCGGCTGCATGGCCCAGCCGGCCAGCATCTTCACCAGCACGTGACGATTGGTCGGGTTATCGTCCACGACGAGAATTGGCAGGTTCCGGAGCGCGTCCACCGGCGCAAGAGGCGGCCTCGGCGGCGCGTCGGCCTGAAATCGGACCTGGGCCGTAAAGTGGAAGACGCTGCCAACACCGGCCGCGCCGGCCTCTACCCAGATTCGCCCGCCCATCATGCCCGCCAGCCGCGATGAGATGGCCAGTCCCAGCCCGGTTCCGCCGAACCTTCGCGTGGTGGAACCGTCGGCCTGAGTAAACGGTTCGAAAATGGCCTGGCGGCTCTCTTCGGCGATGCCAATGCCGGTGTCGCTGATCGTGAAGTGCACAAGCTTGCCGCCGCCGGCGGCGGATTCGACGCTCATGCCGACAGCCACCTCGCCGCTGTCGGTGAATTTGACGGCATTGCCGATCAGATTCACCAGGATCTGACGCACCCGGCCGGGATCGCCAATCGCCGTTTGAGGCACCTCCCCCCGCAGGTCGTAGATCAGCTCGAGGCCCTTCTGGTGCGCCCGGAAGCTCAGCGTCCGCACAGTTTCCCCGACCATCTGCGCAAGGTCGAACGGAGTGTCTTCGAGAGCCACCTTGCCGGCCTCGATTTTCGAGAAGTCGAGAATGTCGTTGATCACCATCAGCAGGGATTCGGCGGAACCCTTCACCAGATTCAGGTCTTCCCGCTGCTCCTGGGTCAGGGGGGTGTCCAGAAGGAGCTCGGTCATCCCGATGACCCCGTTCATGGGCGTCCGGATTTCATGGCTCATGGAGGCAAGGAAGACGCTCTTGGCCTCGTTGGCGGCGTGGGCGGCCTGCTCCGCGCGCTTGCGTTCGCCGATCTCCACTTGCAGGATATCGGTCTGATTCTCGAACAGGGTCATGATCATTCCGAACGCCACGAAGTACTTCGGAAGATCCCAGACCACGTGGTCGCCCGGAATGTTGGCGTGCAGAATCGCGCAAATCTCGGCCGCCGGCCATACCAGCCCCCAGGCCAGCAGCGAAAGCGAGGTCAGCAGGACGCCCGGCGTGAGGCGGCCGTGATACCGCCAGTAACACCAGCCGGTAATGGCGAAGCTCTCGAACAGGATCAAATCCATCCCGTAATCCACGCGCACCCCGACATACCAGAGCAGCCAGCACCCCGGGACCACCCCGGCGGCCGCCCAGAGGGCCGTGGTGAAGGCCGCGTGCCGGCCGTGGGTAAGGGCCAGCCAGACGCCCGCGGCAAGCAGCGTCGCCAGCATCGCGCGATACGGCCACGGGTTCGCGATGCCCGCCACCATGCAGGTCCAGTAACTCACCGCGGGGGCCACAATGGCCGCCCAGTACACCGCGCGCCGGGCGGGCGTGCTGCACGTGGAGCATACTGAAAGGAAGAAAGCGCAGGCCGTGAAAACCAGCGTGGCGTAGGCCAGCCAGTCCCCCACCACGCCGGGAATCAGCGAGAAACTCGCCAGCAGCCCTCCCAGGAAGTGGATGACGATGAAACCCCAGCCAATCATCCACAGGCGCAGCCGTTGCTGATGTTCCCGGGCGTAGATCCACGTGAACAGAGCGACCAGAATGACCATCACCGACAAGGTCACAATGCGCTGAAATTGCGGAGGCATCTCACTCCTCGCTGCGGAAGCCGCGGGCGTACACGGAAAGCCTGGAAACGCCCATAACCGCCTCATCGGCAGTTTCCCTCTTTTTCTTCACATTTCCAGTAAAGCACTCGAATCCTGCGTTTCGGGACATGGCGACACCGGCCTCGGCCTGCGGCGCGCCGCGCCAGTATGACGTCCCGCCCCGCCGTTTCGCACTACACTTGAACTTGAACCCGATGCCCGAATGGTCCCCCGATTCCTGGAAGCGGAAGCCGGCGGCGCAACAGCCGGCGTATGCGTCGGAGGCCGAGCTGGCCGGCGTGGTGGAGCGGATTTCGAAGCTGCCGCCGCTGGTCACCTCCTGGGAGATCGGCGCGCTCAAGCAGCAATTGGCCGAGGCCGCCCGCGGCGAGCGATTCCTGCTGCAGGGCGGCGACTGCGCCGAGAGCTTCGACCAGTGCGACTCCAACACCATCACCAGCAAGCTGAAGGTCCTGCTGCAAATGAGCCTGGTGCTTACCCACGGCGGCAGGCGGGTCATCCGCGTCGGCCGTTTCGCCGGCCAGTACGCCAAACCGCGCTCGGACGACGTCGAGACCCGCAACGGCGTGACCCTGCCCAGCTATCGCGGAGATCTTATCAACGGCCCCGAGTTCACCGCCGCGGCACGGACTCCCGATCCGCAGCTCATGCTGCGCGGCTATGAACGCGCCGGCCTGACCCTGAACTTCATTCGCGCGCTGGTCAGCCGCGGCTTTTCCGATCCCCACCGCCTCGACTACTGGGACCTCGATTTCGTTGGCCACTCCCCCATGGCCGAGGAGTATCGCCGCGTGGCGCGCAGCGTGGGCGAATCGCTGCGCTTCATGGAGAACATCCTCGGCGTCCATCCCGGCGAGCTGCGGTGGATCGATTTCTTCACCAGCCACGAGGGGCTGCTGCTGCCCTACGAACAGGCCCAGACGCGCCGCGTCCCCCGCCGCGAGGGCTGGTACAACCTGTCCACGCACTTTCCCTGGATCGGCGTGCGCACCAGCGATCCCCATGGCGCCCATGTGGAGTATTTCCGGGGCATCCGCAACCCCATCGGATTGAAAGTGGGCCCGGCCACCACGCCGGAGGTGCTGGCGCGGCTGCTCGATCTGTTGCACCCGGACAACGAGCCCGGCCGCCTCACCCTGATTCACCGCTTCGGCGCCGACAGGATCGCCTGCCTCCTTCCGCCGCTCATCGATACGGTCCGGCGCTCCGGCAAGACCGTGCTGTGGTCGAGCGACCCCATGCACGGCAACACCCGGGTCACTTCCGACGGCATCAAGACCCGCTACTTCGAGGACATTCTCGGCGAGCTGGAACAGGCCTTCGACATCCACGCCGCGTGCGCGAGCTCGCTCGGCGGCGTGCACATCGAGCTGACCGGAGAGGATGTCACCGAATGCATCGGGGGCGCACGCAAGCTGAGCGAAGCCGACCTCACGCGCGAGTATCGCTCCTCCCTCGATCCCCGGCTGAACTACGAGCAGGCCCTCGAAACGGCGCTCTTTCTGGCGGGCAAGATCCGTGGATGTGCGCCATGAGAGCAGGGAGCGAGGGACACGCGGCGCCCAGCCGCGTTTTTGCCGGGCGCCAACGATACGGCGCGCGGGCCGCGCTGATATAATCGGAGTTCGCGTTCACTTCTGGGAGACATCATGGCCTACGTTATTGCTGAGCCCTGCATTGGAACCAAGGATACCGCGTGCGTCGACGCCTGCCCGGTAGACTGCATCCATCCGAAGAAGGACGAGGCGAATTTCGCCGAGGCGGAGTTGCTGTACATCGATCCGGTGGAATGCATCGACTGCGGCGCCTGCGTGCCCGTTTGCCCGGTGTCGGCGATCTTCGCGCTCGACGACCTGCCGGAAAAGTGGGCGGAGTTCACCAAGAGGAACGCCGACTACTACGGCCGGTAGTTTGCAGCTATTCGTAGCGTAAGGCCACCACCGGATCGACGCGAACGGCTCGGCGCGCGGGAATGGCGCATCCAAGAGCACCCGCGGCGACGAGGACGAAGACGGCAATTCCGAACGTGATGGGATCGCTCGGCGACACCCCGATCAAAACCATCCGGAGAACGTGCGTCAAGCCGAATGCGAACAGTAAACCCAGCGCCATTCCCAGGGTGAGGGGCCGCATTCCTTGCGCGAACACGAGCCGAAGAATGTCGTGGCGCGTGCCGCCCAACGCCAGACGGATTCCGATCTCCTGGGTACGCCGACTGACCGAGTGGGCGATGACGGCGTACAGCCCGATGGAGGCAAGCACCAGGGCAATCGCCGCAAAGACCGAGAACATGCCTCCGAGGAGCTTCACCGACAGGCGGTTCTCGGCGAGACGGTCTTCGAGGGTGCGGACGTCGTAAACGGGCAGATTCTCATCCATGTTTTGCACGCTGCGGCGAAAACCCTCGGCCAGCGTGCCGGCGGGCACCCGGGTGCGCGACACGATGAACATTTCCCGCTGCGGCTCCTCGGCGTAGGGCAGGTAGATCAACGGATCGTGGTCGAGGGGGCGCCGGAAATTCTGCAGGATATCGGGCAGGACGCCCACCACGGTCAACCATGGCTGAACGGCCTGGCCCTTCACCAGGCGAAGACGTTTGCCGAGCGCGTTTCCGCCGGGCCAGAACCGGGCGGCAAAGCTCTCGTTCACCAGGACCACAGGAACGCCGGCGACGCCGTCGGAATCGGTGAATGCGCGGCCACGATGGGGCTCGGTGCGCAGCGCGCGGAAGTAGCCGGGACTGGCCACAATCGCGCCAATCTGCGGAGCACGGCCGGGCTCGATGGCCGCACCCTGGAGCTGGTAGGACACGGGCATCCATCCGCCAACAGGCAGACTCGATACGATTCCCGCGGCTTCTACACCGGCGAGGGACTCGAGGCGGCTCTTCAACGCGCGGTGAAAGCCGGTCTGATCCGCGGGAGCGGGGTACTTTGCCTCGGGAAGGTTGACACGCATAGTGAGGACGTTGGCAGTCTGCACGCCGATGGGTGCGCCGTACAGGTTCACCGCGCTGCGGATCATCAGCCCCGCGCCAGCCAGCAGGACAATGCACATGGCCATTTCGAACACCACGAGGAGACTGGAGACGGAGAGGACACGCCGGCTGCCCGCAACGCCCACACCGCCATCTTTGGTCGCCGTGTGAAGATCGATTCGGGCAAGGCGCAACGCCGGGGCCAGGCCGAAGAGAATCCCGGTAGCGATTGAGACAATCGCCAGATAGGTGAACGCGGTGCTGTCGAGCGACAGATTGAGCCACACCGGTTTGGCGATCCCTCCGGTTCCGGCATCGAACCAGCGCAGCCCGCCCAGCGCCACCAGCCATCCGAGAGACCCGCCGAGAAGGGACAGAATAACGCTCTCCACCAGGAGCTGGCGCACGATGCGGCCGCGGCCGGCGCCGATGGCGACACGGATGGAAATCTCGCGCATGCGCCCGGTTCCGCGCGCCAGCAGCATGTTCGCAACATCCGCGCAGGCGATCAGCAGGACGAAGCCGACGGCGAACCACAAGGCCACAAAGAGCGGCCGCATGTTATAGGCGCCGGTTATCGCGGCGATGGTCTCGACATCGGCGGTGAGGCCACTGTTGGTATCCGCATACTGCTTCGCGAGGCGGCTGGCAATGCCGGCCAGCTCGGTTCGGGCGGCAGCCATGTTGACGCCGTCGGCGAGGCGGCCAAACAGAACCAGGTTGCGATTGGAACGGTCTTCCGCGCGGGCATCCGGAATCAATGGCGTCCACAGATCGGTTTCTTCGGGAAATCGTCTGCCGGGAGGCATGACGCCGATCACGGTGGCGGGGAGGTTGTTCACGTGAATAGTCTTCCCCAGGATCGCCGGATCTTTCCCGTAGCGGTCCTGCCAGACGAAGTAGGTCAGGACGACAACCGCCGGTGCGCCGGGACGCTCGTCCTCGGGCAGGAAGCCGCGGCCGAGCAGGGGAGTTTGTTCGGACACGGAGAATCCGTTCGCGGACATGGTCACGCAGTGGTAGCGCTCAGGGAGCGTTTTGGTGTCGCTCAGATTCACCGACGCGAATTCATAGGCGGCCAGGCCCGCGAGCGATTTTGTCTGCGATCGAATATCGCGGAAATCCGGGTACGATCCAAAGAAATCCTGATGGCGCGCGGCCTCGGTGGTGCTGACGACAACGATGCGGTCGATGTGGTCGAGTCCCAGGTTCCAGCAGAAGGCGCCGTTGGCGATGGTAAACACAGCCGTGTCGGCGCCGATGCCGAGAGCGAGGGCGGTTACCGCAACCAGCGTGAATCCGGGCGTTTGGGCGAGCGTGCGCAGAGCATAACGAATATCCTGCCACCAGGTTTCGAGCCTCGTGAAGGTCCAGATTTCGCGGCATCTTTCCTTGAGGGCGGTGGGATTTCCGAGGCGGCGCCGCGCGTGCTGGCGATCACCGCCCTGCGCTTCGGCTTCCATTTCGAGGTGAAAACGCAACTCGTCTTCGAGATCGCGGTCCAGTTGACGGCGGCGCCTCAGCGTCCGCAACTTCTTCACGAACCTTTTCATGCCGTCTCCATTACGCGGGCGATGGCTTCGGCCAGACGCCTCCAGTTACTCGCCTCCGCGTGCAGTTGCCTGCGCCCGCGCGCGGTGAGACGGTAATATTTCGCCCGGCGGTTATTGGCCGATTGACCCCATTCGGAATCGACCATGTCGTCCAGCTCCAGCCGATGCAACGCCGGATACAACGAGCCTTCCTCGACGCGAAGGACGTCGTCGGAGACCTGCTGAATCGATTGAGCGATGCCGTAGCCATGCATGGGCCCCCTCCCAAGCGTCTTCAGAATCAGCATGTCGAGAGTGCCCTGCACAAGTTCACCGTCGGAGCGTTGTTTTCCCGTTCCCATAGACGCTTGAGGGGAAGTATAGTGCCAGGCCGGCCGGAGTGTCAAGCGGAATGAGGAGGAATCCGAAGAATCCGAGAGCCGCTGGCCCGCAGGATGCAATCCTGGCCCGCGGGATAACTGACCGCTACCTGGCGGGCAATCGAAACTCGACGTTGCGCTGCTGGTTGAGCAGGCGCGACATGTCACGGTCCACCAGATCCAGCGTGGCCTGGTTCAGGCCATGGTCCATGTTCACGTACTTCAGCATGTTGCCCTCGGTCCAGTAAGCTAGGGCCGGCACGATGGAGTGATCGCGGAAGGCGATCAAGTAAATCGTCGGCTGGTCGGACTCGGAAGGCGCGTCCGCGTCGGAAGAAGAGGGTTCCGCCGGCGGCGGGCCGGGTGCCTGGAAAGATCCGGAGTCCGGCGTATCCGGAACCTCGCGCACCACCGGATTGGCATGATCGGGCACGTAGTTCTGGTTAATGATCACGGTGGGAGCTGTCTGGACGGGCGGCGCGTCAGTTGAGCCGTCACCATAGTCCGGGCCGTATCCGTATCCATACCCGCCGTACCCGGGAACGGCAACGTAGATGGGCGCCACCACGGTGCGCCGGGCGTATCCACCATAGCCGCCTCCGTAGCCGCCACCGTTGCCACGGCCGTGGCCAATACCCTGGCGGGCGGCGCCGCCAACCGTTCCGGTTCTTCCCGGCTGCTGCGCGAAACAGGAAACCACGATCAGCGAGGCAACCGCCAACCACCCGTATGACCGCATAAACACCTCTTTCGGCTTCTGGCCCCATTGTAGCCCGGCACTCCTGCTACTCTTGCCGGCGCGCGTAAACGGAACCCTGGAAACGTGGACGCGGCGGCGCTCATGGCCGTTGCAGAAGCGAGGCTTCTTTGGCGTCGGCGGCCCATCCCTCCTGGTCCCCGCTGGCCCGGCGAGCCACCGCGCGATTGTGCCAGGCATTGGCGTAGGCCGGGTTCAGGCGGATGGCCTGGCTGAAGTCGGCAATGGCGCGGGCGTAGTTGCGCATGCGCAGGTAAGCGTACCCACGGGCGTTCCAGGCCGGCGCCAGATTCGGGTTGAGACGGAGCGCCTCGGTGAGCTCGGTCACGGCCTGCGGGAACTTTCCCGCGCCGGTGAGCTCCCGGCCGCGCTGCTGGTGCGCCTCGGCCCTCCGCAAAGCGTCTGCGGAGGCCGATACGGACGGGGCGTGTCGCGGCGGCGCTGCGGCGGGGGCGCTGCCCGGCTGCGCTGGCGGTGCAGCGGCTGGAGTGCTACGCGGCGGCGCCGGGGCCGCCGCAACCAGTTGCGCCTGCTGCGCCCGTTCTTCGGCCGCCTTTTGCTTCAACTCCGCCTCCGTCTTCGTGAGCAGTTCCTGCGCTTCCACAAAGTCCGGCCTCAGCCGCAGCGCCTCGGTGAGATCGCTCTTCGCCTTGTCGTACTCGCCCAGCAGCACATAGTCGTTGCCGCGCGCGAACCACGCTTCCGGCATCTCGGGCCGCAGCCGGATGGCCTCGCTCCGGTCGGCGATGCCCTCATCGTGCCGGCCCAGCTCGTGATAGGAACCGCCGCGGGCGATGTGCACCTCCGGCAGATCGGGGCGCAGGCGCACCGCCTCCTCCCGGTCCGCCAGCGCATCTTCGGGCCGCTTCATCTTCACCAGAACAGCGGCGCGAGCGAGATAGCAGTAAGGGTCCCTGGGCTGTAGCCGGATGGCGTGAGTGAAATCGTCGAGGGCCTGCGGCAGCTCGTCCAGCTTCAGATGCACGGCGCCGCGCAGGGTCCAGCCTTTGGAGTTGTTCGGCTGCAGGCGGATCACCGCGTCGAAGTCGTCGGTGGCGCGCTGGAAGTCACCCAGTTGTCCGTATGCGAACCCCCGGTCCATGTAGGCATCCGCGTAGTCGGGCCGGTAGCGGATCGCCTGGTCGTAGTCGTCGACGGCGTCGCGGTAGCGTCCCATGGCGGCATACACGTTGCCGCGTTCCTTGAGGGGAACGGGATCGTCCAGGCGGAGGCGGATGCCGCGGGTGTAGTCCTGAAGCGCCTCTTCGTTGCGGCCGGCGGCATGATACACGGCTGCCCGGCTGTTGTACAAAGCGGCCGTGTCCAGGCTCATGGAAAGCGCGCGGGTGTAGTCGGCCAGGGCCTTGTCGAGGTGGCCGAGCTGGCGGTGGCAGTCGCCGCGCAGGCGGTACGATTCGGCGTCGGTCCCCTCCAGCGCCACGGCGGTGTCCAAATCCCTGAGAGCGTCGTCGAAGCGGCCGTCGGAGTACTCCAGCCGGGCGCGATGCTGCCATGCCGGCGCGTACCCGGGCGCCGCGCGGACCACCTCGTCGAGCAGCGCGCCGGCGCGTTTGGCGTCGCTGTCCTCGATGCGCACCGCCTCCTGCCAGATCTTCTCCGTGCGCCTGTCGAGACGGGCAGTGGGGGCGTCCGCTCCCCACGCCGGCAACACGGCAACCCAGAGATGCAGGCCGCATAGAAGCGCACAGGTCCCGGCGGCGGCCCTCCCCACGAAGCGGAAACTCCCCATCACTCGCCGCCGAAACTCCGTTCTGCGCGAGCTCCCGGGAAAAGCCGAGGAGGCCGAATACGCTGTCACTTCGTTTCCTCAATGGTAGCGCGCGGCGGCAGCGAGCCGCGTTTCTCCCTGCCAGCCCGGCCCAATCGCACGCGCGGGATGGGCCCCTGCTCACGCCACCGTTCTCTGCGAGATATCGTTGCCTGTCTCACAGGGAGGACGCGGGCCCGCCCCCTACACCATCGCGGCCGTGTTCTTCCCGATGGTGTAACCGATCACCCTGCCCTTGCCCCCCAGCACGAGGGCCAGCTCCGGTTCCGGCGCCGTGAAACGGGAATCGGAACGGATGCCAATGGCCTGGCCGGGCCCCACGCACACGCGCGCGGTGCCTTTGAAGAAGATCTCCGGGCGATCGATGCGATCCACGCCGACGCGGAAACCGCCGATGTAGCTGCTCCCCTCGTAGTTGCGATCGCAGGCCCATGCGCCAGTCCGACACTCAGATCGCGGTAGTCTGACCGGGTTGGATCGTTTCCAGCGCCTGTGAGATCGCATCCACCAGAGGCAACAGGTCCTCCATCTGATTGGTTCGGGACCGGACCAGAATGATGGAGAGCTTCCGGCCAGTGGGACGCCGTTGGTGAGGTATTCCGTGATCGACCGTCAGCAGCACGTCGTATCCTGCAGCTTCAGCAGCCTGCAGCAGATCTCCATTCTTCCTGCCTTTCAAACCTGCCCACTGAACCGTGTGCGCTTCGTGATTGGGAGAGCTGTGCCGGAAATCGAGTGGCAGGCACTCATCCAGCAAGATCTTCATGCGATTCTGGCGAGCAGGGAATCCTTCGCTTCCTCAAGCGATTGGACCGCCATCTCACGCGTGACGGTGGGAAACTGCCGAAGGAACTCGCCCAGAGAATGGCCACTCTCGAGGTAGTCAATCAGATTCTTGAACGGAACGCGCGTGCCACGAAAACAGGGCATCCCGTTCATGACATCCGGATCGATCACGATTACTGGCTCTGCCGTCGGCATCGTTTTTATTGTAGCTTCCAGCGGCGGAGCCAGACGAGCCACGCTGTCAGGAGGGGAAGAATCCTCCGGCGCCGAACCAGCTTTCTGCGATTCCCGCCAGTGCCTCAAACGTGACCAGTTCAATGTGGGACAGCCGATAGGAGAGCTGGCTTCCCATGATTCCCGGCACTGTCCAGGTGTGATCGAGGAAGAACGTAGCTCTGTTGACTTGGCGCGGCTGCTTCGTGATCGAACCATCTGGGCTATAGTCGACCTGCCACAAGGCTCCTGGTGGCAAAACAAGAACGGGTAAGATCACCCGTTGGACCCGTCGAGGCGACCCGCCTGGCAAGGCGCGCAGCAAATCCTGACAACTATTGACGGCCTGGTTTAACTTGTCAAATGTCGCCTCGTCGTTGCTGACCAGTTCTCCGGCGGCGATGCCCCGGCCCACTTGGTCCGTCTTCTTGCCTACCATGTCTCCCGGCTTGTAGGCGGAAGCAGGTCCGGTAACAGGAATGACTTCCCACGGTTGAAAAACTCGGGCTGGCAGGTAGACGAGAGCGTCGTGGAAGGCTTCAGCAGGCGTTCGGGGACCGAGCTCAACAGGAGCGGGTTGTTACGGCGGAGATTTTTGCACTCCACCGCCAACGCGAGCGTCGAGTCTCCGCGGGTCATGGACGCGCGAATATCGTACTGCCTGGTCTTGTCCGTAACGGGGTCACGGTAGGTTCCGGAATGAGAGCAGGAGAAGCCTACCTCGCGGAGCTGCGCAAGGACCTGCATCTCAAAACCGAAATCAGAATCCGTGGCAACGAAAGCAGCGAGGTCTTTGGCCGTGATCTCGTCGTTCTTGAGTTTCGCGCCCACTCCTACACCATCGCGGCCGTGTTCGACAGCACACCGATGCCCGGCACCCGGATGGTCACCACGTCGCCGGCGGCCAGCGCGGCTTCGCGAGGAACGATGATGCCCGTCCCGGTGAGCAGCACCGAGCCCGCGGGCACCGGGTTGCCCCGCAGCAGAAACTCCACCAGCGTGTCGAATTTGCGTTGCATCGAGGCTGTGGAGGCTTCCCCCGCAAAAAGCACTCGGCCCGCGCGCTCCACCTTGCAGCTCATCCGCAGGTTGTACGGATCCGGAATCTCGTCGACGGTCACCATCTGCGGGCCCAGTGCGCAGCAGCCGGTGAACGTCTTCGATTGCGTCAGGTAGAGCGGGTTGTCGCGTTCGATATCCCACGCCGAAACATCGTTGCCGATGGTGTAACCGATCACCCTGCCTTTGCCGCCCAGCACCAGGGCCAGCTCCGGCTCCGGCGCCGTGAAACGGGAATCGGAACGGATGCCAATAGCCTGCCCGGGCCCCACGCACACGCGCGCGGTGCCTTTGAAGAAGATCTCCGGGCGATCGATGCGATCCACGCCGACGCGATAACCGTCGATGTAGCTGCTCCCCTCGTAGTTGCGATCGCAGGCCCAGACTTCCCGGGGCGACAGCGGAATCACCGGCGGCGCGGCCTGCAAATGGGGAGCGGCCAGACGGCCGGCCAGCGAGGCCAGTTCGACGTGTTCCTTCTCCGAGCGCACAATCAGGTCGTAGAGATTGTACTCGGGGATGGGGCGGGCCTGGTCATTCTCGAAAATGGCCGCGGTGACCGTGTTGTTCCACTTCAACTGTCCCAGCCGCATCGGGTCTCCGGCCAGCTAGAATGCCACCTTCGGCGCCGTGCGCGCTCCCGCTTCGGTCTGGAAATACGCTTCGGCCTGGTACCCGAACATGCCCGCGATAATATTGCGCGGGAACAACTGGATGTCCTTGTTGAATTCCTGCACCGCCTCGTTGTACTTGCGCCGTTCGATGGCGATACGATTCTCGGTGCCCGCCAGCTCGAACTGCAGCTCCTGGAAGTTCCGGTCCGACTTCAATTGCGGGTAATTCTCCACGATCACCAGCAGCCGGCTCAGTGCGCTGTCAAGCTGGCCATTGGCCTGCATCTTCTGCTGCGGCGTCTGCGCGCCGCCCAGCGCCGCCCGCGCGTTGGCGATGTTGGTGAACACGGTCACTTCCTGCTTCGCATAGCCCTTTACGGTCTCCACCAGGTTGGGAATCAGATCGGCCCGGCGTTGCAGCGCCACGTCCACCTGGGCCCACTGCGCCTTGACCGCCTGTTGTTCCACCACCAGCGCGTTGCGCTCGCCCATGGCCCAGCCAAACACGCCGATCGCCATCACCACCAGCACCGCGATCACGATCAGAGCAATCTTCATGAGGTCCGCCTCTCCGTTCTGTTTTGCGAAGTACTACTACAGTCCACGACGATTCGATGCGGGGCAGGCTCGCAGCCTGCAGCGGGTCTCAGGCCGCTCCCGAGCTCGCCCACCATCCTATTTTGCCAGCCGATCGACATATTCTACAGCGGAATGGATGCGCGCCAGATACTCTTCGAACAGCGCCCGCGGCGTCACGTCCTTCGCCTTCGCCCGCCCTTCGCGCACATCCAGCAGCTTCTCGAAGGGTCCCGGGTCGATGCCAATCTCGTGGAGGTGCGAGATCACCTCGCGCTTCTTCGTGCCCGGGCTGATGCCCCCCAGCAGCATGGCATGCCGCAGCAGGACCGAGAACGTGGAAACCGAATCCAGCATCAGAGCGAGCAACGCATCGCGGTCGCTGAGCACGGCGGCGGCTTTCTGGCGCAGCCGCAGCAGCTTCGCGAGAAGATCGTGCTCCACCTGCGCGCGGTAGTACGTCCGGTCGATCTGCAGGCCCGCGATCACGTCCTCGCCGTACAGCACGCGCCGCCGCTCCAGCATGTCGTGGAACTCGATGGGGAACACGTCGGTGGAAGCACGCACCTCTTCCCGCGCCAGCAGCAAGGGCGAGGGGTTGCCTTCGCCCTGCCACCATCGCACCACCGGCTCGGCATCGGCCAGCTCGCGAGCGGTCACGTCCGTCACCACCGCCAGCACGTTCAGGTCGGAGAATTTCGCGTGATGTTCGCCGCTGGCGCCGGAACCATACAGGATCACCGCCACCAGCCGGTCCCCGAGCGCCGCGCGAGTCTTCTCCACAAGTTCAGCGAGTTTCTTTTCCATGAATTACCAGCCGCTCGAAGCGCCGCCTCCACCGAAATCGCCGCCGCCGAATCCACCGAAACCTCCGCCTCCGCCCCCACCGCCTGAGCCAAAGCCCCCGAAACCGCCGCCACCGCCCCAGCCGCGGCCGCCGCCACCCAGCATGCTCCCCAGAATGAACCATCCAAGGCCGCCGCCGCCACCCCCACCCCGCCGCCGAAACACCAGCAGCAGAATCGCGATGCCGATGATAATCAGCGGAAAAGGAATGCCGCGGCCGCGGCTCACCGCGCGCGGACGCGGTCGCTGTATCTCGAAATCGAGCGAAACGTGCTTGGCTGCGGCGATGCGCGAACCCATCGACTCGGCGCCCTGCAGGATGGCCGCGCCGTACTGGCCCTGCTGCAGCAGCGGACGCATCTCCAGCGCCACGTCGCCCACGAAGCCATCCGGGAGAATCGGCTCCAGACCGTAGCCCACCTCGATGCGCTGCTTACGGTCCTTGATAGCCAGCAGCAGAAGGAGACCGTCGTTCTGTCCTTTGTGTCCGATGCCCCATTTCCGGGCAAGGTTGTTGGCGAAATCCTCGATCGGCGCGTCCTCGAGCGAATCGACGGTCACCAGCGCCAATTGCACGCCGGTGGCCTGTTCCAGCTTCTGGCAATACTGCTCCGTGGCCTCGCGCGATGGCCCATCCACCACGTGCGCGAAGTCGCTGACGTAGCCCTGCGGCTTAAGTGAAGCGGGGTCCAGCGCGAACGCCAATACTGCGCACGCGAGGATGAGTGCACGGTGCGTGTAGCGTGGATTCGCCCCCGGGACACGGGGCGCCAGCCGCGTTTTTTCTGGCGAGTACGCGCCTGCCGCCGCGTGTTGGCTATGGCCGTTTCGGCCACCGAACCGGATGAGAGGCTCCAGGAGGCGCGGCTGTCGCCGCACGTCCCTGGCTTTTCGTGTTCGAACGGCCCCGCCGCGGCCCGCGAAAGGCACTCCTGTCCCCGGAGTTTCGCGGTTCCCGAGTACGCGGTCGCGGCGTTCTTTAGCAGTCGAGTTCCTCGCGGTGAATGCGGAAGTCGCCCAGATTCCCCAGCATCGCCATCGTGATCTTCTTCGCGTCGAAGAACTCCTGAGCAATGGCCTGCACTTCGGCGGCGGTCACCCGTTCGATACTTTCCAGCATCTCGTCCAGGCTGAAGAATCGTTTGTAGTATAACTCCTGCCGCGCCAGATTTCCCATGCGGCTGGACGTGGACTCGAGCCCCAGCACAAAAGATCCCTTGAGGTGGTCCTTCGCCCGCCGCAGTTCGTCCTCGCCCACCGGCTCGTTCTTCAGGTTGCGGAACTCTTCCACGATGAGGTCCACCACCTGCCGCGCCGATTCCATGGACATCCCCGCATAGATGGCCAGGCAGCCGGCGTCGGAGTACATGCTCAACTCGGAGAACACCGCGTAGGCCAGCCCCTTCTTCTCGCGAATATTCTGGAACAGTCGCGAGCTCATGCCCCCGCCCAGCACCGTGTTCAACACGTAGCAGGCGAAGCGCCGGTCATGGGACATGGGCAGACTGGGAACGCCCAGGTACAGGTGCGTCTGCTCCAGCGACGTCTTGTTGCGAAACACCAGGCGCGCGTGCGCGGTGGGGGCGGCGTCGCTCTCGATGGGCGCCAGCGGCTTCATCCCATCGAAGCGCTCCCTCACCAGATCCACCACGCGGTCGTGCTCCAGATGGCCGGCGGCGGTGATCAGGATGTTCGCCGGCGCGTAGGTGCGGTCGTAGTAATTGCGCAGCATCCCGTGCTGGAAATTCCGCACCGTGTCTTTGGTTCCCAGAATGGGCCGGCCAATCGGATGGTCTTTCCAGAAATTGCTGGAGAAGATCTCGTGCAGGAGGTACTCCGGGTTGTCCACCTCCATCTTCAGCTCTTCCAGGATGACGCCCTTCTCCTTCTCGATGTCCTCGTCGCGGAATAGCGGGTTAAGAACCAGATCCGACAGCACGTCGAAGGCGATGGGCATATGCTGGTCCAGCACCTTGGTGTTGTAACTCACCATTTCCTTGGCGGTGAAGGCGTCCAGACCGCCGCCGATGGAATCCACCGAGCGCGCGATGTCCTCGGCCGAGCGGTGCGCCGTGCCCTTGAACACCATGTGCTCGATGAAGTGGGAGATCCCGTTCTCCTCCGCGGTCTCCCGCCGCGAACCGGTGCCGATCCAGATCCCCATGGAAACCGAGCGGACATGGTCCATCTGCTCGGTAATCACACGAATGCCGTTGGCCAGCGAGGTTCTCTGAATCTCGCGGGGTTTCAGGGGAGCGGTGGAAAAAGACATCGGCGAAGCTGATTTCATAGTAGCGCGGCGCCTGCGCGCCGCGACGGGCGAGGTCGCGCGCCGCCGGGATGCTAAAATCGCAATGTGCTGCAACCCCTTGTAGGAATGGAACTTCCCGAGATTGAGCAGGTCCTCGGCAAAGGCCATCCGGGGTTTCGCGCCCGGCAGATGTACGACGCGCTGTACCGGCAAAGGGTGTCCGGCATTGAGGAGATTACGAACCTTCCTCAGGCTCTGCGCCGGGAAATCGCCTCGCAATACCGGCCCGGTGTTCCCGATGCCGCCGCGTCGCGCTGGACTTCCACCGATGGCACGCGGCGTTATCTGCTGACGCTCGACGACGGGCGAACCATCGAAACCGTGCTCATGCCGGAAGAGACGCGGGACACCTTCTGCATCTCCAGCCAGGTGGGCTGCCCGGTGAATTGCCGTTTCTGCCTGACCGCGCTGATAGGACTGGAACGCAATCTCACCGCCGGCGAGATCGTCGGCCAGGTGCTGTTCCTGCTGCGCGAGCATAGCCTTGACGCGTCGTCCAGCCGCGTGAACATCGTCATGATGGGCATGGGCGAGCCGCTGCTCAACCTCCCCAACGTGCTTAAGGCCACGCGCCTGCTGGCCGACCCGGCGGGCATGGGGATTTCCCCGCGCCGCATCACCGTTTCCACTTCCGGCATCACCCCGAAGATCGCCGAGCTCGGCCGCGAGGCCGTGCGCCCGAAGCTGGCCATTTCCCTGAACGCCTCCACCGAGGAGCAGCGCCGCGAGCTGATGCCCATTACGCGCAAGTATCATCTGCGCGATCTGCTGGATGCCTGCCGCGCCTATCCTCTGCGCCCCTGGGAGCGGCTGACCTTCGAGTACGTGCTGCTGGGCGGCGTCAACGACACGGACGCCGACGCGTCGCGCGTGGTGCGCCTGCTGGCCCATCTCAATGCCAAAGTGAACCTGATCGCGCTGAACCCCGGGCCGGGCATTCCCTACCAGACGCCCGACCCGGCGCGCGTGCACGCCTTCCAGGCAATCCTCCGCCGGGCCCTGCCCTGCTTTATCCGCAAGCCCCGCGGACGCGACATCTTCGCCGCCTGCGGCCAGTTGAAGCGGATGGAAGAGGGCGCGCCCGCCGTCACTGCTTCTGCCAGTAGCCGGGCATCTGCGGAATGTAGTACCAGCCCGCCGTCGTTTGTTCGTTTCCCTGCACGGTGAGATACGCCCAACTGCCCGAGACTTTGTCGACCCGCGCCGTCCAGGTCATCGAGTTGGGAACGGTCCACGAGGTGAATCGCCACGTCGAACCGGGGACAAAATCATCCGGTATCGACGGCTCGTTCACGACATAGACGGGCAGCGGAGAGCCGGGTCCAACCTGCGCAACCTGCTGAGTAGCGGGAGGGTAAGCCCGTTGCGCGCCATACACCGCCAGGATGGCGACGAGCGCGGCGCCGATGAGGAGCGGCAGCCTCGGGCGAGGGAGCCGTGGATTTGGTAGATTCATGTCAGATGGGACGCTGTGCGGGGCGAAAACATGCAATGCAACCTGAAGGCGGCGGCGTCAATCTAAGGTGTAGGGAGATTTCCCATGCGTAAGACAATGCCAGTTTGCTTGGTGATGCTGTGGCTGCTGGCGGCAACTGTGGCGCTGGCCCAGCGCGGTGGCCATGGGGGTGGCGGCGGATCCCACGGCGGTGGCGGTGGTGGTCATGCCAGTGGCATGAGCCGCGGCTACTCGGGTGGAGGAGGCCACTACGGTGGCGGTGGCTACGGCGGCGGCTACGCCCGCGGCGGGTACGGTGGCGGCTACTCTCGCGGTGGTGGTGGCTACGCCCGCGGTGGCGATGGTTACGCCCGCGGTGGCGGCGGTTACTATCGCGGCGGGTACAGAGGCGGCTACGGTGGATGGTATGGCGGCGGATGGGGCCTCGGTTACTACCCCGGCTACTACGACTACGCGTATGCTCCGTACGCCTACTGCGATCCCTACGCGTATTCCTGCGGCGACGGATATGCGGCCCCATACTACTACGGGCCCTACGGCTACGGGCCTTCGGTGGTGATCCGAGCTCCCTACTATCGCGGATACTACGGCGGCGGCCGCGCCTACGTTGGCGGCGGCTACCGCCATTTCGGCGCACGCCGCTGAGCACCCAGGGCCGGGGATTCACAGGCGCCTGAGGTATCGTCGCGAGTATGGAACCGCACGCGGTGCACATCAGCGAAGCCGCCTCGGTGCGCGACCTTGCCGCCATTCTGAAGCGCGTTCAGGCTGGCGCGGAAGTGGTCATCGTGGTCTGATGTCTAGCGAGGTCTTCGACCTCAAACCGACCAGCGTAGAGTCGCGGGATTTCGTAGAATCTCGGTCATGCCGAGCATCCCGGAACTACTGAATGGGCACGTGACGTTGGAGGTGGAGTGCCTG
>JBEKPY010000052.1:0-45236 GCA_049520275.1 Bryobacteraceae bacterium | reverse complement strand
CCTGCGTTACCTGCTGCTGAAAGCCAAACGGCTGGCCGCGGCCAACCTCGAATTTGTCGTAGTCCACAGAATCATGAAAGCCGCGTAGAATGGCCGCTCTTACTAATTCCTGCGGAGAGCCCTAAAGTCTATGCCGTCCCTGTTCAGATCGGAAGCGTGTCAGTACATGGCGGCACAGGCTTTAGCGTGTGGAGTCCGGCCAGCCTTCTCAGTAGGTCCCCACTTTGATCGCCAGCGGCAGCGTGAGATTCTGGCCGCCGGTGGTCACCACCAGCGCCTGTGGTCCGGCCACCGTGGTCGAGTTTGTCGTCAGCGTCGCGCTGATCGAGGTCGCCGAGTTCACGATTACGTTGCTGACATCCAGCATCCCGCTCGGCACGGTTACCGTGTCGCCGCTCTGGAAGTTCGTGTTGGCTCCCGCAATCGCCACGGTGATCTGACTTCCCGACGGCGCCGCCACCGCGTCCGGAGTCACTCCCGCCACCTGCGGCGCACTCGGGCCCAGAATCGTAGTCAGGTTGAACAACCCCCGCATGATGAACGACGCCATCTGGCCCCGCGTCACCAGCTCATCCGGACAGTAGACCAGCGGATTGGTTCCGCAGCCGTTGGTCACGTGCTCTTCATAGGCCCGCTGGATGAATGGGAACGGCTGCCCGTTGCCCTCCACGTTCGTCGGCACGTCCGCAAAATACGGCGTGGAGTCATAGCTGAAACTGGCCCCCTGCAGCATCAGCCGGGCGCGGATCATGAATATCGCCATCTCCCAGCGCGGAATCGTATTCGTCGGGCAAAACAGCGGGGGATCCTGCGAACAGCCCGTCGTAATACCCAGCTCCATCATTTTCTGAATGTGCGGAAAGAAGGGATTGGAAGCCGGGACGTCCTGGAAGTAGGGAGTCGTGTTGTAGATGGCCGGAGTGACGGTGCCGGTGACCGCCCGCACAATAAACGCCGCCATCTCCTGGCGAGTGACGTTGTCATTGGGGCAGTAGCCGCGGGTCGCAGGATCGCTGGATTGCACGCAGCCGGTGGTTACCCCGTACTCGAACATGAGGTTCGCCGCTTCGTAGAAAGTAGCGCTCGACGGCACGTCGCTGAACTCCGCCGTGCGGGAAACCTTCGCGAAGAATCCGGGGTTGGACCCGACCGAAGTCTGGTAGGCATTGACCAGCGGCACGTTCCCTCCTGAGTTATAGCCGGCGAAGTAGAGATTCATGTTCGAGTCCACCGCGATGCCCGTCGGATAAACATTCGATCCATTCCCACTCCCGAAGAAGGTTCCGAACAGCAACTGCGTACCATCGTTACTCAGCTCCGCAACCACCGCCTGGCCGCCGGCGTAGGTCTCCAGGGTGTTCATGAGCGGCAGATCACCGGATGCGTTCGCACTGTCGGTGATGTAGACGTCGTTATTCGCGTCCAGGGCGATGGCTGGTGAGCCAGAGCCAATCTGGCCGGATTCCGACGGCGAGCCATAAAAAGTGGACCACACAAGACCTCCCGTTTGGCTAAGCTTGGTCACAAATGCAGTCGCTCCGCAGAAGCCGTTGTGCACGGCACAAGTGGTTTGCAATACTCCCGATGTGGTGGGGAAGTTGGTGTACTGGTCTGTTCCAGCAACATATACGTTCGCTGAAGCGTCGGCTGCGAGCGCAGTAACGTTTGATTTGAACTGCGTTCCACCGGCCGACGTGCCGTTCAAATAGGTGGCGAAGACCAGCGATGCGGCGCCAGATTGAGTGGGGTCGAACTCGGCCACCCAGCCGTTGGTCGCGCAGTGGGGTCCGCCGGGCTGCGGCGGGCACGTGCCGCTCAGAGCACCCGAAGTGGTGGGGATCCCGTCCTGACCGGAGCCGCCGATAAAGATCTTCCCCGCGTTCACCGCCAACGCCTGGCCATAGGTGTTGGTGCTCAGCGAACCGAAAAAAGTCGAATACAGCAGCGACTTTCCACCCGGACTCAGTTCGGTGACGAAGGCGAACACCCCGCCCCTCGGACCGGTGGTTTGATAGGCGGACGCCGTGGTGGGATAGGGGAACTGTCCGGTCTCCGAATATGGTCCACCGGTGGTCGCGGACGTTCCGGTGAAGTACACATCCCCCTTTGTATCGAGCGCGATTGCGGCTGGAGTCTCCTGCTGCGACCCGCCAAAGAACGTGCCGTACAGGATCTCCGTCCCCGTCGGATTGAGCTGGACAATGAACAGGGACGGGGTGCCATTGGAACCATTACAAGTGTTGTTCGTAGACTGATTCTTCGCGCCGAGATTGCTCGTTTCCGGTGAGCAGTAGAGTTGATATGCATCGGCCGTTACGGGGAAATTGTTCGAAGTTGTTCGGCCCAGCACCCAGGCGTCGTCACCGGAATCGACTGCGATGGATTGACCGTAGTCATTCCCGCTGCCACCTGGGCTGTACGCGCTGCCCCCCACGCCGTACCCGGCGCCGCTGCCGCCCAGATAGGTGGAATAGATGAGCGATTGACCGTCGGCGCTGATTTTCGCGACAAAAGCGGTATAGTTCTCTGGATATGGGCCGCATTTGGTCTTCAAGGCCTGGGTTTCCGGGCAGGTTGGCTGAACGCTCCCGGATGTCGTCGGGTAGTCGAGCGCACTTGTCTCTCCCGTGACGTAGATCTCGCCGGCTGTGTTGACGGTCATGCCGTAGATTTCCGAAACCCCCGAGGAGCCACCCAGATAGCTGGAGTAGGTGAGCACCGGGTCGATGACCAGCTCGTGAGTACGGTCATACGCGCCGACCTCGAAGCCGACCTCGTGGTTGGCGGCGATCGTGAATTTTCCGTTCACTGGCTGGCGGACTCCCTGCGCCTTCTGGTACAGCACGGGCTTGCGGAAGCGGACCTGGTTGGGGCCGTCTTTGGTGGCCAGAGACAGGACGAGATCGCCGGATGCGTCAACCACTGGCGTGGCGCCAGCGAATCGCAGGCGAATCCTGGATGGATCAGCCTGGGGCGCGATAACGAAGTCGTATTCTAACCGTCCCTCGGCGCCGTAATAAACCAGGTCGACTCCCGGGTACACTCCGGCATAACGCACCTTGCGCCAGGTCTCCAGGTTCCGTTTCCATTTCGCTGGGTCGTTACCAACAAGATAGTTGGAGTAGCCCGGCAGCGGATCCTCGCCTAATGCCGCGACGTTCTGCCTGGCGCCTACGAGATTCATGAACAAAGCGGTTGACGAGGCATCGCTGGACTTGCCCGCCGCCAGTTCGAGGATTGCCCGCTCACCCGTGAGGAAAAGCGTGAAGCCATCTCCGCGAGAGAGGAACTGCACGCGCGCGTCGGTTTGGCCCCGGTTGGCTTCAAAGCCGAGCGGCAGCTTCCCGTAACTGCTCGATATCGCCAATGCCTGCGGCGAGTTCGGGGAGACGGCCCGGGTCTGCGCCGGGGCCCCGGTGGTGGACAGTGCAGCCAGGGACATCGAAATCCCCAGCCGGCACAGAACTACTCCCGAGGGCATCCGGTTCGGGTGCCTCGCCGTTGACGTTGATGTCCTGCTGAACTGCGAGGACATTGAAGATTTCGATCTGGAAATCGCATTCGGACTGGTGTTGTTCATCGCGTGTCTCCTCCCACTGAAAACGGCGCAAGACGTTGGGAAACACCTTCAAACTTTTGCGGCCCCGACTTCGCCGCGATCGGTGGCGGGGAGAGCCGGATTCAGGTGACGGAGTCTTCGGCCATATTGCGCCGTTCCTGCTGAGGGCTGTTTTCACCCCGCCTGGCCAGGGGCACTGAATCTATGGTTATCCTGAAGGTTGCAAACTGCGGGACAGGGGGAAATCACGCTGCTTCTCAGCCGTTGGGAGCAAGGCGAGCCGGGCGCGATGGAACTGCTGGCGCCTCTGGTTTACGATCATCTCCGCGCGCTTGCCGAGGCTTTTCTCCGCGACGAACGGCCTGGTCACACCTTGCAGCCCACCGCGGTGGTGAACGAGGTTTTTCTGGATCTGTTACGCCTGCGACGGCTGGCCCTCAACGATCGCGCGCATTTCTTTACCTTCGCCGCGCAGCTCACTCGCCGCGTGCTGATCGATTCGGCGCGGAAAGCCAAAGCGGAAAAGCGGGGCGTAGGGTGGACGCGAATCCCGCTGGACGCGGAACTGGCATGGCTCTCCGATGAGAGCTCGGGAGACCTCGATCTTTCGGCGGCGCTTAACGAACTGGGCGAGTACGATGCGTTCAAGACCCGCGCCGTCGAATTGCATTACTTCCTGGGCTGCTCGGTGGAGGAAACAGCGGATCTTCTGCAGGTCTCCAAGAGCAAGGTGGAGCGCGGCCTGCGTTTTTCCCTGGCCTGGCTGCGCCGGCGTCTCTACCGCGCCTGAAGGACCACTCCGATGACCGCGGAAGAAATTGAGCGATTCCGCCAGATCGAAGCCATCTTCGATGCGGTGCTGGAGTATCCGCCCGGGGTGGAACGGGATGCCTTTCTGCGGGAACAGCAAGCGACCGATGCGGGCCTGTTTGCCGAGGTTCGACAGTTACTAAAGGACCATGAGCTGGTGAGCGCGGCCGCTCCCGCCCCGCCCGAGACTCTTCCGCGGTACGGACCGTGGCAGGCCATCCGGCTGCTGGGCCGCGGAGGAATGGGCGCGGTCTATCTTGCCGAACGGGCGGATGGAGCATTTCGTATGTCCGCGGCGGTCAAGGTGGTGCCGCTGGCGCTGGCGTCTCCGGATATCGAGGAGCGCTTTCGCCGGGAACGGCAGTTTCTGGCCAGCCTGGACCATCCGAAAGTGGCCCGCCTGATTGACGGCGGCGTCACCGGTTCGGGCCTTCCCTTTCTTGTGATGGAGTTCGTCGACGGCCTGTCCATCGATCGATATTGCGATACACACCAGTTGGACGCGCGCTCGAGGATCGCTCTGATGCGGCAGGTGCTGGAGGCGCTGATTTATGTCCACGGCTGCCAGGTGATTCATCGCGACCTCAAGCCGTCGAATATTATGGTGGATGCCAGCGGAAACGCGAAGCTGCTCGATTTCGGCACCGCGCGGCTGGTGGATGCGAGCGGCGACACCGCCATCACCAGGACCGGCGTCTTTGCGTTCACTCCGGAATGCGCCAGCCCGGAGCAGGTCGCCGGAAAACCGCTGACCTTCTCCTCCGACGTCTACTCGGCGGGCGTGCTGCTTTACCGCCTGCTCACCGGCCGGCTGCCGTACCGGTTTGCCAGCCATTCGCCTGCCGCGGTCGCCGATACGATCAATCACACGGAGCCTGAACCTTCGGGCCTGGATGGGCCACTCGATGCGATCCTTTCCACGGCGCTGAGCAAAGACCCCGAAAAACGCTATGCATCGGCGGTGGAGATGGATGCCGATCTGGCGCGCTATCTGGACGGCGAACCGGTGCAGGCGCGCCGCGCAAGAACGCGGCTTCGCCGCGTGTCCTCCCTGGCGTTACTGGCTGCGTTGCTTCTGTTGATCGCGGCGGCGGGCTGGTTCGTGTCGCGCCGGATGGCCGTGAAGCAACCTCCATCGATCGCTGTGCTGCCGTTCAAGAGCCTGAGCTCCGGTCCGGAAAGCGGCTACCTGAGCAGCGGGCTGACGGCGGAGATTACAGATGGGCTCTCGCGCACCAGGACGCTGCGGGTGATTGCGCGGGCGTCGGCTGCGCAGCTCACGAGCAAACCAGCGGACCTGCGCCAGGCCGCGCAGTCGATGAACGTGACGCACGTGCTGGAATCGACCGTCGAACGCACCGGCGACCAGGTCAAAATCGTATCGTCCCTGGAGCGCACCTCCGACGGCGCCCGCCTCTGGACCAATATCTACCATCGCCCGGTGGCGGACATCGGCGCGATCGAGACAGATCTCGAAGCCCGAATCGCCGCCAGCCTCGGAATCGCAGAGGTTCCGAAGAAAGCACACATGGTCCCCGACCAGGCCCACGATTACTATCTCAAGGCCCGCTTCGAGGAGAACCTGGGAACCCCGGAAACCAATGCGCAGGCACAACAGGATTACCGGCGCGCGCTCGAAATCGATCCGGAATACGCCGCTGCCTGCCTGGGCCTCGGAGACGCGATCTGGAACCGGCGTAGCGTATCCTCCCAGCGTGCGTTGCTGGCCGAGTTAAGGCAAGCTGAGCAACTCTGGCAAAGGGCCAGCCAGCTCGATCCCGGGCTTTCGGCGGCGCACGCGGCGCTCGGTCTTTACGCGGAGCAATACGATTGGGATTGGGATCGCGCCGAACGGGAGTTCCAGGCGTCGCTTGCCGCCGGCCAGAGCGCGGGGGCAGAGATGAGCCTCGGCCTTCTTTATCTCATCCTTGGCAGGCGGACTGAAGCTGACGAACACCTGCGGCGCGCGCGCGATCTTGACCCGCTGAGCAGGGCGGCGGCCGTGAACACAACCATGGCTCTGGAACTGGAAGGACGCCCCGCTGAAGCGCGCGAGGAGATGCGGCTGCTGGTCTCCCAGAATCCCGGCGCCGTGGTGTGGCAGATCGAGCTCAATGCGTTGGACGCCCAGTTGGGCAGGACGGGCCCGGCGATTGTGAATCTGCGCAAGCTCGCTCAGCGGGTACCCGATGCCAACATAGCCCTGGCGCAAGCCGAAGCCCGCGCCGGTCGTCGCGACGACGCTCTCCGCATCCTTCGGCCGTTTGAGCAGAATTATAAGAACGGGGATATCCCCATGTTCCAGTTTGCTCTGGTGTACGCCGCCCTGGACGATGAGCCGAGTACGGTGAAATGGCTGGAAAGATCCATGGACGCGCACGAGGGCGGGGCGACCCATATCCACATTGAGACCGCCTTCGCCAGGTTTCAGAACACCCCGGCGTTTCACGCGCTCAAGAAGCGCATGAACCTCGATTGGTAATAGCGAGCAGTCCGGCCCGTGCCATCGAAGTCTCCAACCGGCAGATAACTGCTCCGACGATTTGATGAACGGGGCCGTCGGCTGGAGTGTGTGGTTCCTCCGATTCGCGGCGGAGATATGCCGCAGCGACCTTGTGCAGGTCCCGATGGCGGCCACGCATGAATGTTGCATGCCTGATTTGGAATCGTTGGGCCGCGCGAACTGATCGCATAGGCCCCGCTGGCAGCCGCGGAAGGAAACATAGTGCGGGGCCGGCTCGTCCAATAAGAGGGGCATGTCCACCGCGATCCTTACGATACGCTCTGTGCGCCGGGTCCGGCTTTGGCCCGCACTCGCCTTGCTCGCGATGGCCTTGCTGGTGGTGTGGTGGATTGGCGGCGGCATCATTCTGAGCGAGGGGGCGTTTCATGCGAGCCGGGTCAGCGTGACGCAGGAGCCCGCCCTGGCGCTGGCGAGAGAACTGGGCGGGAGCGTTCGCGAGGTGCAGGTTGGAGCGTTCGATTCGGCGCCATTGCGCGCGTGGCTCTTTGAACCTGCGCACGCGAGCGGTTCTGCGGTGATGCTGTTCCATGGCATGGCCGATTCGCGCCTCAGCGAGCTCGCATACGCCAGGCTGCTGCTCAGGCATGGCTATCGCGTGCTGGCGGCCGATGAGCGCGGCAATGGATCGAGCGGCGGGGCGATTGAGACCTTTGGCGTGCTGGAGCGGCGGGACACGCACTCCTGGGCCGACTGGCTGTTCGCGAATACGCCCACCACGCGGCTCTACGGCCTCGGCGAAAGCATGGGCGCCGGGGTGCTGCTGGAATCGCTCGCTACCGAGCCCCGGTTCCGCGCGGTCGTCGCCGAATGCGCCTTCCAGAACTTTCGCGAGGTGGCCTATGATCGCGTGTCGCAGCATTTCGGAACCCGTCTGGCGTTAAAGCGCCCACTTTATTTCGGCGTGATCGAGAGCGGCCTGTTGTATTCGCGCTGGCGTTATGGTATCGATTTGGACGATGCGTCCCCAGAGAACGCAGTGGCCACCGCGCGCACGCCGGTGCTACTCATCCATGGTCTGGCCGATGACAACGTGTATCCGGCGCAGTCGGAGCGAATAGCCGCGCGCAATCCCGGGCGGATATCGCTGTGGGAGCCGCCTGGCACTTGCCATACCTGCGCGCTGGGCGCCGTGCCGGCCGAATTCGAACGCCGCGTGATCGGCTGGTTCGAGAGTCATCCATGACCGACCTGCCACTGATACTGGCGCTGTCCATTCGCGCTCGCCTGGAAGCTTCGGCGCGGCCGGAGGTGGCCGTGGGCGTGCGCAACTTCTTCCGCGAACCGGTAGACCCCATTGGCGTGCGCTCGAGGGTCCTGCAGAAAGTGGTTGCCGAGGTGTACCGGGCGGTGAAGAAGTGGCCGGTCGCCGCGCGCAATCGCCTGTGCACGCTGCTGTGGGAAGGCGGAAAGATGGAGGAAGGCGTGCTGGTCTGCCATCTCTACCGGCGATTCGCGAAGCAGTGCGCGGGGCCGGAATTCCGCATGTTCGAGCGCTGGATCGATGGCTACGTACACAACTGGGCGCACTGCGACGGCGTGTCCTCCTGGCTGCTGGCCGCCTGCGTGGCCAACGAGCCGGCGCTGATGGACAAGCTGCCCCGGTGGACGCGCTCGAAGAACCGCTGGAAGAGGCGCGCCGCCGCGGTTTCGCTGCTGCAGGAAGCGAAGAAGGGAAGGAGCACGGAAACGATCTTCGCGATTGCCGGCATGCTGCGCAACGACGCCGACGACATGGTGCAGAAGGGCGTGGGCTGGCTGCTGAAGGAAACCTACCCCAGCCGGCCGCGTCAAGTGGTCAGCCTGCTGACCGGCTGGAGCGGTGCGCCGCGGCTGATGCTGCGCTACGCCTGCGAGAAAATGACGCCGGGCGATCGGGCCAGAGTGCTGGGGCAATTGTAAAAACTCATCCGGGCAAATCCGAAACCGGGGCGAGCCTCGTAAAAGAGGTGATGCCATCCAGGCAAAGGAGAAGAACCCGATGAAGCAACTGCTGCTCCGACCCGGCCTTGCCATCCTACTGGCAATGCTGGTGGTCTATTCGCCACAAGTATTTGCGGCCAGCCACCGCGAGGCGCCCATCACCGCGCTGGATCAGAAGGCCGACATCACCGACTGGTTCGCGTTCGTCAGTCCGGAACATCCCGACCGGGTGGTCATGATTCTGAACGTGGACCCGTTTCTGGAGCCTTCCAACGGTCCGAACTACTTTCCCTTCGACCCGGGCATTCTGTACGAAATGAAGGTCGACAATACCCAGAGCGGCTTTGCGAACGTGAAGTTCCAGTTTCGTTTTCAGACGAACATCGGCCTGCCCCCGGTGTTCACTGGATTCGTCGGGAACCTGGCCGGGATTCCGCCGATCACCGCGCTGAGCGGACCGGGGTCCGAGGGCCTGAGTCTGAGCCAGACCTACACCGTGACCATGGTAGCGCCCAACGGCCAGACTACCGACCTGGGCGCCGGGCAGACGCTGTACGCCGTGCCCACCAACGTGGGACCGCGTACGATGCCGAACTATGCGGCGCTTCGCCAGCAGGGCGTGTATAACCTCGGCAGCAGCGCGCGCGTATTCGCCGGCACGGTTGCCGATCCCTTCTTCATCGACCTTGGAGCCGCGTTCGATTCGCTGAACTTCCGCATGTCGGCGGGAGGCGGGGTTCTGAGCGCCGCCGTGGACGCAGACGACCACAACAACTACGCGCCGAACACACTGGCCGGCTACAACGTCAACAGCATCGTCCTCGAGGTGCCCATTACCTGGCTGACCGTCGATGGCCAGATTCACCCGGCCAACGACAAACAAGCCGTCATCGGGACGTGGGGCACCACTTCAAGGCAGCAGATCGACCTGATTGGGGGCATTGACGTGATTGGGACCAGTTGGGCGCAGGTGCAACGGCTGGGCAATCCGCTGATCAACGAGGTAATCATCGGCACCGGCTCGAAGGATCGCTTCAGTACCGACATACCGTCGCACGATGCGCAGTTCGCCAATTTCGTCCTGAATCCTCTGTTGGCGACTATCTTCTCTACGATCGGAGTTCCCGTGCCCCCCGCGCCGCGCACCGATCTGCTGCTTCTGGTGCAATACATGGCCCCGATATGCCCGGGTTGTGGGCCTGCCGACGGCGGGCCGGTCGCGGACCTGTTGCGGCTCAACACCGGCATTCCTGTGACGGCGCCTGCAAACCAGAAGCGCCTCGCGGCGCTGGCGGGCGATTTAGGCGGCTTCCCCAATGGCCGGCGGCTGAATGACGACGTGTTTGATATCGCCGCCCGTGTGGTTGCCGGCATTCTGGTGGATCCGAAAAAGTATGGCACGCCCATTGGCGACGGCGTGAATACACCTGCGGTACAGCCGACGGCGACTTTCCCATATGTCGCGCCCGCTTACAGCGGCCGTGACAGCTCTCACGACGCGGGCCCTGGATTGCCCGGATGCCCCGCGCTGACGGGCGGGATCTGCCCGGACAACTAGTGTACTGAATCAGAGAGCCACAGGCTGAAGTTGCAACGCGAGGTGCTGACAAGCTTTTCGGGGCAGACTTCAGCCTGTGTTGGACAGCAGGGGACTCCATGAAACTCCTTATAGCGTGCTTGCTGCTGGCCTCGGCCGCTTATGCGGAGAGTCCCGCCGAGGTTGGCATTCGAATGGCCCAGACGGAGATCGCGAAGCGGCCGGATCATTATCCTTACTACAACGACCTGGCTGGGGCGTACGTGCGCCGCGCTCGCGAGACGTCCGACGCCATTTACTTCCAGAAGGCCGAAGAGACCCTGGCCCAGGGGTTCGCCATCGCCCCCGACAACTTCGATGGACTCAAAGTGCGGACGCGGCTGCTGCTGGGGCGGCACGAGTTTGCAAAAGCACTGGAACTGGCCGCGCGGCTCAACAAGCAGACGCCCGACGACGTCGCCGTCTACGGCTACCTTGCCGAAGCCAACGCGGAACTGGGCAACTACAAGGCGGCGGCGGAGGCGGGTCAATGGATGCTGAACATCCGGCCGGGCAACCCCGCCGGGCTGGCCATTGCGGGCTATCTTCGCGGGCTGCTCGGTTACATTGGGCCGGCCATCGAGGTTACGCAAATGGCCCTGGACGCCACGCCCTACCAGCAGACGGAAGAACGGGCCTGGCTGCTGGTCCGTCTGGCTCACCTGCACGTCCTGGCCGGCAACCTGGCGCAGGCGGAGACGTCCGCCACCAGGGCTCTGGGATTGTTTCCCTGGTATCCGGTTGGGTTGGGCGCGCTGGCCGAGGTGCGAATCGCGCAACAACGGTACGACGAAGCCGTGACTTTGCTCCAGACGCTCTACGAGGAGGCGCCGCGCGCCGCGAACCTGTATGCCGTCGGGAAAGCGCTGCAGTTAGCCGGCCGGAAAAACGAGGCGGACGCGGCCTTCGCCGAGTTCGAGAGAAAGGCTCTCGGGGAATCCGCGATGGCCGACAACGCCAACCGCGAGCTGATCGCCTGGTACGTCGACGCCGCCCACAAACCGGCCCAGGCGTTGCGGCTGGCCGAGCAGGAAATCGCGCGCCGGCATGACGCATTCACACTGGATTGCTATGCGTGGGCGCTCGCGGCCAACGGCGATACCCGGCGCGCCGCCGCTGAGATCCATGAAGCGCTCGCCGCCGGCGTCAGGGATCCTGGGATTCTTCGTCACGCGGACCTGATTGCGCAGCGGCCTGGCGCGGCCCCCGCACGCCCCGGCGATGTGCGAGAATAATTCGGCGGACGCGGAAATGAGCAATACCTTCCTGGTGTCACTGGCGGTCTGGGTTCTGTCGGCCGTCCTGCATTTCCGCGACGACAGCGAACTGGTGGACCGGCTGAAACGGCGCGACCCCCATGCCATGTCGGTGCTCTATGACCGCTATGGACGGCTCACCTACTCGGTGATTCTGCGCATTGTGCGCAACGAGGGCGTGGCCGAGGACCTGGTGCAGGAGACGTTCCTGCGCATCTGGAATCGCATTCCCGCTTTTGACCGAAGCAGGGGTGCGCTGGGCCCATGGATACTGACGGTGGCGCGCAATCGCGCCATCGACTACCTGCGCTCGGTGGAAGGCCGGGCTGGCGAGACGGCTTTCGATCTGGACCTGCTGGAGCACCCCGCGATGTTCGGGAATGCTCAGGGCGAGATGCTGACGCTCGATCGCCAGAAGATGCTGCGAGACGCGATGGAGCGGCTGACTCCGAATCAGCGCCTGGTGATCGAGCTGGCCTACTACGAGGGTCTGTCGCAGACGGAGATGGCGGAACGGTTGAAGCAGCCCCTGGGCACGGTGAAGACATGGGTGCGGAGCGCGCTCAAGATGCTGCGCCAGGAGCTTGGTGAGGCGGTGGCGTGACCCACGAGGAAATGCGCGACGTGTATGAACTGTACGCGCTCGGTGTCCTCGAAGGGGAGGAGCGAGCCGAGATCGGCCAGCATCTGGGCAGCGGCTGCGAGGTGTGCCGCGCTGGATTGCAGCGCGCGGCCATCCAGAACGTGGCCATCCTGGCGGCGATGACGCCGGAGACGGTTCCCTCCAGGCGCGTGCGCGGCCGGCTGCTGGCGGGTATGGGCGTTCCCAGCCGCATGTGGGGCTGGGTGGCGTGGACGGCGGTGACCGCGTGTCTGGTGGCGGTGGCGTGGTCCGGCGCGCGGGCGTACCGGATGTCCACCGAACTGGACGCCGCGCGTCAGCAGGCGCTGGTGACCGATAGCGAACTGGCCCGCGTGCGGCTGGTGCTCAATGTGCTCAACGCGCCGGACACCCGCACCGTGGTCTTCGGGCAGGAGAAGCACGAGCCTCCGCGGGGCAGCGTTTTCGTGAACCCCCACAGTGGCGTGCTGCTCATCGCCGCACGGCTTCCGCAACTGTCGGCCGGGAAGATCTACGAGATGTGGGTGATCCCGAAGGGCGGCGCGCCGAAAGCGGCGGGCTTGTTCCGGGCCACCGCGGCCGGCACGGCCATGCACAGCCTCGAGGGGCCGGTGGACGTGGAGACGACGGGCGCGGTGGCGGTTACCGTGGAGCCCGAGGCCGGCTCGAACGCCCCCACGTCGACGCCGATCATCGTCGCTCCGGTGGCGGGTTCGTAATAAAAGGCGCGCGGCACAGGAGCCGGGACCGGGCGGCGCCGGGTCCACGCGCGGCACAGGAGCCGGGACCGGGCGGCGCCGGGTCCACGCGCGGCACAACTTTTGGGTCGCGCAACCCGTAATAGAGACCTCCGGAACGAATCCATTGCCAGTTTCGGAAACGTAGCATTCAGCCAGGGCCAGGACTTCGTCGCCAACCAGACGATAGACATGTTACTGAATGGCACATTTTATACGATCCGCGAGCAGGTCCTGAGCGTAACCGACACCGTCGGCGCAAACGGATTCGGGCACGGAACCATCAGCAACAGCGGTGACATAAACGTGAGCAGGTGATATATGAGATTCTGGACGGTATTCTATCTATGCACGGCACTTTCCAGCGAGGTACTCCCCCAGGGACCCGGGCCCATAAAGCCTCCACCCACCTTGCAGCAAAGGATTGAGAAGCTCGTGTTCGGTGGCTATTCCGAAGGTCAGGGCGACAAGCAAATGAGAAGGGCCGGCGACTCGACTGCTGTCGCCCTAACGAGGGTTCTGTCTGATCGCGAACTCAGCAACGATCAGATTGAGGACGCCATCTACATCCTAAACACCGCCTTTTCCGATCCGAACTCGATTGAAAATCTGTCGGATCGCGAGCCGGCGACGACGCTGTTTGTCCTTCGGTATCTCGACCTCTGCACTCGGGACTCGGGGCTAAAGGCGAAAATTGCCGACGCGCGCAGGCATATCACGGACGTGGCGGCAATGCCGACGCGGTCTGGCCCATAAAAGCGGGACCGCAGACGGGCAGTGGACGAATCCGTTACGAGCCTGCAAACGTAGCATGGGTAGCGGCGCCTCTCCGAGGGCCACACTGTTGAGACTGTTCCTTTCTGCGTGGATGCTCAGGGGTCGATCCGGCGCAGTGACACTCTCCGTTGGCCTCGGGATACGCAGGCGCCGCTATTAATGTGAATCAGGGTCTCCGGCGCAATCCAAACGGCTTCCGCGCGACGTAGTTCTTATAGCGAGTCGGTGTTACGAATGAAACATTCGTGATACCATCGCGGAAGAAGCCATGGCCACGTGGATGCGACTGTTGATTTGTGCGTGGATGCTCGGAGGCTTGGCCGGCGCGGTCACCTTGTCCGGCAGTCTTGTGGACCCGCAGGGCCAGCCGGTTGCCGGAGCTTCGATCCGGGCGATCGCGGCGGACGGGACAGCGGCTGGCGCCAGCACCGCCGGCGACGGTCACTTCACGATGGAGCTTCGCGGAATGGGCAACTACACCTTCGAAGCGAAGGCCGCGGGTTTTGCCGTCCTCCGCCATGCCGCCGTCATAGACGCGGGAAGCGGGGCGCTGCAACTTCGCTTTGCGGCTCTGGCCGCGCGCACGGACTCGGTCAATGTCAGCGCCGATGCCCCGGAATCCATAATGTCTCCCGATCCGGCCCAGCGCGTCCTGGTGCGCGACGAGATTCTGGATGCCAATCCCGGGCGGCCCGGAGCGCCGGTGTCCATTCCGGGTTTGCCCATCGAGACCGCGTCGGGCGGCATCAAGGCGCCGCAGTATTTCGCTCCCGGCGTTGCCGGCGACCACGGCGAACCGATCGCCACATTCTTCGAGGTAGGCAGCTATCTCATCCCCAACAACCTCTCCGCGAACGCGCACGGCAATGGCTACTCCGATCCGAACGTCATCGTTCCGGCCATCATCGAGAGCGTGACGGTGGACGGCGGCGCGTTCAACGTCCGCGAGGGCGACCATTCCGTGGATCTCGCGGAGACGTACAGCTTCCGCTCGCGGCTGGAGCCGTCGCTCACGTTCACCGGTGACGATCGGGACGCCGACGTGATGGCGGGCTGGAGTCCGGCCGCGCCGCAGGTGAAGGCCTGGGTGGCGCTGGAGGCGGCGTGGGGCAACGGCTTTCTGGAAACGCCCGAGCACCGCAGACAATACAAGCTGGACGCGTTCCGGGTCTTCCATTTCGACCGGCACGAGCTGACCCTGTTTGCCGCGGGCTATTACGGCGAATCGAAGGTCCCCGGGCTGACGCCTATTGGCGTACCCGATCTTCACGACACTATTGACCCGCGCCAAAGAGACCAGACGCACACCGGCGAGGTCGCCGCGAACGACATCCGCAGGCTCACGCCGGCAAGCGAGTTGCAGTTGTCGGGCTTCTTCCGCACCTACAACCTGGCGCTCGATTCGAACTTCGGCGACGGCCTGATCCGGCAGAGCGAGTTTCGCACGGTGACGGGAGGGAACGCAAACTACGTCCAGCACACGAGCGAGAGCTTCACCTTCATGGCCGGCATCGACACCCTGCGCGATGCCCCGCGCCGGCTCGATCTGGACCACTACGAGGCGCCGTTCGATCCCCTGAACCCGAACTACTACGGCCCTTTTCAGAAGGTGGCTTCCAACAACGTGACGCTGAACTTTCTGGCGCCGTACGCCGCGCTGCGCGGGCGCCTGACGCCGTGGCTGCGGTACAGCGCCGGCTGGCGGCGCGATCAGATCGGCATCGACAACCAGGATCTGCTGAACCCCTCGAATTCGTTCCGGAAATGGGTGGGAGTGAATTCTCCGAAGGCGACCGTGGACCTGATCGCTCCGCACAACCTGCCGCTGCCGTCGGCTTCCTTCAGCTTCGGCCAGACCTTCTTCACCAACGACCCGCGGGAGGGGACCGGAATGCTGGCGGGAACCCCGGTGAGCCGGGCTCATTCCTGGCAGGGGGTTGTTTCAAGGGACGTGGCCGGAATCGATTTTCGCGTGACTACGGGTCGGGTCACCCAGGAACAATCGCTGGGCAAAATCGATCCGGACACCGGGCTGCAGTATTACGAGGGCCCCAGCCGCAACCGGTTCATCACGGCCGCGGCGCGGCGCTATTTCCGCGTCGGGGTGTTCGAGGCTTCGGTTTCCAAAGCCGACGCCCGCGACCTCTCCACTGGCCTGCCCGTTCCCGAGGCTCCGCGGCTCATCTCCGATTTCCTGGGCACTCTGGACCGCCTTCCGTTCCGCCTGCAGGCGCGCGCCGAGTATGAACAGGTGGGCCGCAAGCCGCTGGGCGACGGCTTCGTCGGCGTCCCGGTGCGGGAATTCCGCGGCTCGCTGGCGCGTCCCTTCCACGAGGGCAGAGTCATGGCCGGCGTAAACTTCCTGATTGCCGGCGGCTACACCGGCCAGACCACGGAGGTGCTGGCGGTTGCCGGTGAAGCCGAACCTTTCGAGCAAATCGTGGGTGTGCGCCTGCCGTCGTACGTGGCGGCGTCCTGCAGTTGGCGTTTCGGGCGGTAGGCGAACTCGCCTACTTCCGGAACATCGCGCCAAGCACCGCTATCAGCATGGGCAACAGCCAGGCGGGCATGGTGGCAAAGAAGGCCTTGCCCTTCGAGACTTTCGCCAGATGCGAGTAGGTCAGGCTCAGAATGACGATGTACCAGATCATGAAAATGGAGAAGAAGTTCAGCAGCCCGCCCAGCGCGCCGGTAGCGTTGACGAAAATGTCCAGGCCCAGCGGAACCTGCAACTGGTGCATGCTCTGGATGTCATCGAGGCCCTTGGAGGTCAGCACGATCACCCCGGCAACATACTGCAGCATGGAGACCATGCCGCACGTCAGCAGGAGACTGAGCAGATGCTGGAAGCGAACGCGCGCGTCGATAATGGCTCCGACGGCCATGACCAGCAGGGCGCCAATGGCGGTGAAGAGCAAAATGAGGAGCGGCATGCAGTACGCCGATACGGTCGAGATGGTGGTGGTCATGGAAAGCACGCGGTCCAGTTGCTCGCCGCTGATGCCGTTGGGCGGGTCCACGCGCATGGCCTGTATGGTGAACGGGATCATGCGCAGTTGCACGATCGTGCTGACGATGCTGAGCACCACCAGCGGGTAGACCCAGAACCACTTCAATTGCACCCGCCGGGCGGTGCTCGCGGGGTCGATGTAAACGTTGACCAGCCCGAGGAGGCCTTCCTTGAGACTGGCGGTGGGTTCCGGCGGCGGCGCAGCCGGGCTTGTGGCGTTGGTGGACATGGTTGACTCCTGGTCGTTTCCGATTGAGGGATTATATCGCGTCTGCGTTACGCTGGGTTGTAATAACGGCGGAGGCGCGGACTTGCCTGCCCTGCACGCCGGTACTGGACCGCTGCGCGACTGGTACTAATAGTCACGCCATGGACACCCCTCAAAAATCCGGCCTGCTTGCCCCAATGGCGGCGTACGCGGTTCTGGCCGCGCTGGCCACCTTCACGCTGACCGGAAAGATGCGCATCGCGGTGTGGATCTTTCTCGGTGGTATGGCGGTGAAGACCTGGCTCTCTTCCCTGCACCACTCATAAATTCACTCTAAAACCCACTAAGGCATCCGATATAGCAAGTAAGGCCGGGGCGATCTATCCCGACGTTTCATTCTGGGATTCGCCGTTCCGAATTGAGATCGATCCGGAACGGTCCGGGTTCAGAACGGGACCTGGCGGGCGCGGCGCAAGCCGGCCGGGCGATAGGAAGAACAGGTTGCGATGACCAGGACTAAGTGGCCAAGTACCTCAGATACAAGACTTACTTTTCACATAGCTCTATTTGGCTACGACGAGATTCCCCATGCTCTCAGGGTTCCTGAATTGTGGTCTAAGGTTTGCTCCGGATGAGGCAAAGGCCCGAACCCGATGAGAATGCAGAAAGGGTTGGTGAGCACTATGAA
Organism: Bryobacteraceae bacterium; assembly: GCA_049520275.1. Lineage (GTDB taxonomy): Bacteria > Acidobacteriota > Terriglobia > Bryobacterales > Bryobacteraceae > CAWACP01. Next base: position 27,549 of record JBEKPY010000052.1, on the reverse strand, counting down.
GGCTAACAAGACGGATGAGGAGCAGAGAGCACGGACAGCGTGGCGCGATCGCGTTATCCTCGATCATCTGCCGCTGGTGAAGGCCATCGCCATCCGTGTTCACGAAAACCTGCCGGTGCACGTGGAACTGGACGACCTTGTCCATGCCGGGGTTCTCGGACTGTTCGACGCCGCGGAGAAGTACAATCCCGGGAAGCAGGTGGTCTTCTCCAGCTACGCCAAGCATCGCATCAAGGGGGCCATTCTCGACAGTCTCCGCCAGCTCGACTGGGCCTCGCGCGACCTGCGCCGCCGCCACAAGCAGGTGGAAGCGGTCACCCGCGACCTCGCCTCCACCCTGCAGCGCATGCCCACCGAGAGCGAAGTGGCCGAAAAGATCGGCGTCGACGTCGAGCGCTGGCGCCACATGATGATCGATCTCCGCAATGTCGGGCTGGTCTCGGCGTCGGCTCGCAACACCGATCACGAAGATCTCCCCGCGCCGGAGTTTCCGAGCAAGCCGGAGACCCATCCGGACAACCTCTGCGCCCGATCGCAGATGCGCACCGTGCTCGGCACGGCCATGAAGGCTCTGCCGGAGAGATACCAGAAGGTTGTGGTCCTCTATTACACCAACGAGATGACCATGAAAGAGATCGGCGGCGTTCTGGGCATCAACGAGAGCCGCGTGTCGCAGATCCACAAGTCGGCGCTGGAGAAGATGGCCGCCGTGCTGGAATCGAGCGGCATCCATTCCAGCTACGCCTTTTGCTGAGAGGAACGCGGCGCTGAGGCCCGACGTTCAGCGCTTTCGAATGCTGTACGAATCGTAGCCGCGAGCGGCCGGGGCTGCCAGGAATCATGAGAGATTACGCCAATATCCGCCGACACGCACGCGTTGCCTGCAACACGAAGGGCCGCGTTATGTGGACCGACGGGTCCGGCGTGGACAAGTGGGCCCTCGTGCGCATTCTCGATCTCTCCGAGTCCGGAGTGCGGCTGGAGTTGCCCGAGCAGGTGGAAGCCCGTTCGGTGATCAGGTTCAGTTCCGCCGACATGAAAGTGCAGGGCCAGGCCACCGTCCGGTTCTGCCGGCGCCATGGGACGAATTACGTCGTTGGCGCGGAGTTCGTGGGCGGAACCTCCTGGCGGGCCCGCGCACCGAAGTACCAGTAGCTGCCCGGCCCGCCCGCCTGGTCGAAAAATCAAATCGCCCCGATAAAATTTTCCTGGTTCCGTCTCCCCGCCGCCGCCCGGCATAATCGGTGTTATGCCCCGTCGCTACTTCTCTGCCCTGTTGCTGTGTGCGCTCACGTTGCTGGCGCCCACAATGGCGTGGGCTCAATCCATACCACCGGCCACGGAAGCGCGAATCTCGGCGGTGGAAACTGCGGTTAAATCGGCTCAGAGCGCCGGCGACAACGCCTGGATGCTGGTGAGCGCGGCCTTGGTGCTCATGATGACCGGGCCTGGTCTGGCTCTGTTCTACGGCGGCCTGGTAAGGCCGAAAAACGTGCTCAGCAGCATGATGCACAGCTTCATCCTGATGGCTGTAGTCACCGTGATCTGGGCGTTGGTGGGTTACAGTCTGGCATTTGGGGAAGGCTCGGCTTTCCTGGGCGACCTGCGATACGCGTTCCTGCACGGCGTTGGCGCGGCGCCGAACGCGGACTATGCGCCCACCATCCCGCAGCAGACGTTCATGATCTATCAGTTGATGTTCGCCATCATCACGCCGGCGCTGATTTCGGGCGCCTATGCCGAGCGCATGAAATTCAGCGCCATGCTGTTGTTCACGGTGCTTTGGATGCTGCTGGTGTACTTCCCGCTGGCGCACATGGTGTGGGGCAAGGGCGGTTTTCTGAACGCCTTCAGCGGAGGCCGCATACCGTGTTTCGATTTTGCCGGAGGAACGGTGGTGCACATCAGTTCCGGTGTATCCGCCCTGATGGCGGCGCTGTATCTGGGCAAGCGCATCGGCTATCCCACCGAGCCGATGAAACCGCACAATCTCACGTTGAGCTTCATCGGGGCGAGCCTGCTGTGGGTGGGCTGGTTCGGCTTTAACGCCGGCAGCGCGCTGGCTGCGTCGCCGCTGGCCACCAGTGCCTTCGTGGCCACCCATTTCGCCACGGCGGCCGCGGTTCTCGGCTGGCTGCTGGTGGAGTGGCTGCGCAACGGCAAGCCGAGCGTTCTGGGTGGCATCTCCGGGGCGGTGGCCGGTCTGGTGGCCATCACGCCGGCATCCGGGTTTGTGAAGCCGATGCCCGCGCTGCTGATCGGGTTCACCGCCGGCGTCGTGTGCTACTTCATGGTAGCGGCGGTGAAGCAGAAACTCGGCTATGACGACACCCTGGATGCCTTTGGCGTGCACGGCATCGGCGGCACGGTTGGGGCGATCCTGACCGGCGTCTTCGCCACCCGCCTGGTCAACGACGGCTGGAACGGGAAGGCCCTCGGGCTCGTGGACGGCAACCCGTCCCAGGTGCTGAATCAGTGTGTCGGGGTGCTCATTTCATGGGGTCTGGCCGCGGTGGGTACCCTGGTGATCTTGAAGATTTGCGATTTGCTGCTCGGCGTGCGCGTGGATGCGGAGCAGGAGACGGAAGGTCTGGACCTCAGCCAGCACGGCGAAGAAGGTTATAATCTCGAAGCGTGACCTATGAAGAAGATTGAAGCCGTGATTCAGCCGCACAAACTGGAAGACGTCAAGGCCGCGTTGAAGGCCATCGGCGTCGATGGGATGACCATCACCGAGGTCCGCGGACATGGGCGCCAGAAGGGGCACAAAGAGATCTATCGGGGCATGGAGTACGAAGTGGACCTCCTGCCCAAGATGAAGATCGAAATGGTGGTCTCCACGGCGCGGTCCGACGAAGTCATCCAGACCATTCTGAACTCCGCGAGGACGGGCAAGATCGGCGACGGAAAGATATTCATCTTCGATGTCGCCGAGGCCATCCGCATACGCAACGACGAGCGCGGAGAGGGCGCGCTCTGATACCGAACATACGAACCCAGCAACAACCCGCCTCCCGGACACCAGCGCCGGCCGCCGCCGCGCCGGCGCTGGTGTGGACGCCCAGCGACGCGCGCGAGGACCTCCTGCGCCGTTCCAGCGAGGTGGACCACATGGTGGTCACCGCGTTCCAGAACATCCGTCCGCCGGTCACCGTGGTGGCGGTGGGCGGATACGGGCGGCGGGAGCTGTTCCCGTATTCCGACGTCGATCTGCTGCTGCTCAACGCGGCTGCCGACGAAACAAAGGAGCAGCGCGAGCTGATCGCGGAATTCCTGCGCGCGCTGTGGGACGCCGGTCTGCGGGTGAGCCAGTCGGTGCACACCGTGGAGGACTGCCTGGAGCTGCATCAGGGCAACCTCGAGCTGACCATCAGCCTGCTGGACCATCGCTTCCTGTGCGGCGACCGCGCGCGCCATGGCCGGCTGGAGGCCGAGCTGCCGAGGTTCCTGCGTCGCGAGCGGGCCGTCCTGATGGATCAGCTCTGCCGCATGACCCGCGCGCGCCGCGCCAAATTCGCCGACACCATTTATCATCTCGAACCCAACGTAAAAGAACATCCGGGCGCACTGCGCGACCTGCATGTCATCCGCTGGCTGTCCATGTTGCGGGAAGCGCCGGCCGACTATACGCCGGAGACGGCCGCCGAGCTTTTGTATTCCATCCGCATCTTCCTGCATCGCTCCATGGGCCGCGACGCCAATCTGCTCACCTTCGATCTGCAGGAGGCCATTTCCGCGGAACCCGCCGCGTGGATGCGGGAGTACTATCGCAGCGCCCGCGAAATCTGGCGCGCCGCCAACCAGGCCATGGAGGCGTCCGAACGCCGCGATCTGGGCCTGTTCTCGCAATTCCGCGACTGGCGCGGCCGCGTTTCCAACTCCGAATTCACCGTCTCGCGCGAGCGCGTGCTGCTGCGGGAGCCGCTGGAGCTGGAGCGCGATCCCGAATACCCCATCCGCCTGATGCAGTTCCTCGCGCGGCACAACCTCCGTCTGGCCCGCGAAACCGAGAGCCGCATCGCCGCCGCGTTGGGCGGCATGTGGCTGAACCGGCAGCCGTCCTGGCCGTCTCTGCGCGCACTGCTGGGGTTGCCGTATGCCGCCACCGCGCTTCGCGTCATGCACGAGACCGGCCTGCTCACCCGGCTCATCCCGGAGTGGAGCCGCATCGATTGCCTGGTGACGCGCGACTTCTATCATCAGTACACCGTGGACGAGCACACCCTGGTGACGCTGGAATCGCTGGAAGATCTGCGCGACTCGAAGGACGACGAGCGGCAGCGATTCCGCACCTTGCTCCATGAGACGGCCGCGTGGGAGACATTGCGCCTGGCGCTGTTGCTGCACGACATGGGCAAGGGCGGCGGGACGGGCGAACATACCGGCGAGTCGCTTCGGCTGGCCGCCGTGGTGATGGAGCGCCTGGGCGTGCCGCCGGGCGAGCGCGAGACCGTGCTGTTCCTGATCCGTCACCATCTGGATCTGTCCGGCATCATGAGCTCGCGCGATCTCATCGATCCCGGTACGGCCCGTTACATGGCCGAGCGCATCGGCACGGTGGAGCGTCTGCGCATGCTGACGCTGCTCACCTGGGCGGACATTAGCGCGGTGAATCCATCGGCCATGACGCCGTGGCGTCTGGAACAGCTCTGGCTCACGTATCTGGCCGGCTACGACGAGTTCACGCGCGAGCTGCAGACCTCGCGCATTCGCGAGCCTCGCTTCACCGCCGAAGTCTCCGCGTTCATTGAAGGCTTTCCCACGCGCTATCTGAACACCCATAGCGAGGACGACATCCGCGCGCACTATGTCCTGTGGAGCGAAAACAGAGCGGCGGGTCTGGCTATCTCTATCGAACGCTCCGAGGGAACATGGCGCATGACCGTAATCACCGGCGACCGCCCGTTCCTGCTGGCTTCGCTGTCCGGAACGCTGGCCTCTTTCGGACTGAATATCCTGAAGGCCGAAGCGTTCTCCAATTCCCAGGGGATTATTCTCGACACGTTTGCTTTCGCCGACCCCCATCGCACCCTGGAGTTGAACGCGTCCGAAGTCGACCGGCTCCGCGATACCGTGCGCCGCGCCATCATCGGCAAGGTGGACGTGCGCAGGCTTCTCGCCGGCCGGCGCAAGCCGTCCATCACCAACGGGGCGCACATTCCCGCGTCGGTGGCGTTCAACAACGACGCATCCGAGACCTCTTCGCTGATCGAGATCGTGACGGTGGATCGCCCCGGCCTGCTGTACGACATGACCCAGGTGCTCTCATCGGCCGGCCTGAACATCGAGGTGGTGCTGATCGATACCGAGGCGCACAAGGCCATGGACGTGTTCTACGTCACGTTCGAAGGTGCGAGGGTGCCGCTGGCCATGCAACCGGAGATTCGGAAGAAGCTGCTGGACGTGTGCGGGTAGAGATGACGTTTGTAGCTCGGTAACCGTATTTCATCCCAGCATTGCCGGACAACGCGAAGGTACAATGGCTGTGGGCATGGCGACACTTATTGCGGATTTCAAGTCGGATCTCTTGGACATGGCTCGCCAGCATTTGGAGGAAGAGTGGGGACCAGAGGAAGTCCCAAGTGAGAGATCTGGCGACCGTGCGCTTGCTTTGTTTATCGATTCGCTCCGCAGGCGACCTGCCGTCCGCCCAAGAGTGGTATGGGAAGCCGACGATTTTTATTGCCCACCGGAAGTGGCCAGTGGATGGGACGTATTACGGGAGAAGGTGGTCAAGGGGAATGATCTCGGGCCTCATCTCAGCGAGCGGCACTCGTCTTTGACAAACCTGGACGGGCTCCTTAACGAGTGGGGCGTTAATCACCTCCATCTCGGCGCGGGGCCATGGCCCAAGAATTCCTTACTTGCCGATCGCACAGGGCCACTGCTGTTTGCCTTCATTACCGACGACGATTGTTATGCCATCAACATTTATGAGCACGGCGACTGGGAGCGCAACAGCATTGTTGAAAGCCTGCATCGCAACTGGCCGCAAGTCATCGCGGGGTGGCGGATCATCGGCGTAAAAGGCGAAGTTCTGAGTGAAAAACAGCGCAGGAGAGTGAGGAGTTTGAACGCTCAGGCCGCGATGGCTGTAACGGACGGAACCGTCTATCAGGCCATCGGCGGTGGCGTTATGGTTTCAGGCATTTCGTTCCAAGCGATGAGCCGTGCAGACAGAATATGTGTTGATGTGGAGCGGCTGCAGGACGCTGTGCAACAGCAGCTCGACAGGTTCATCGTTCACCTGCGCCCTCGCGGATATCCCGATGGTCTCGATGTAAGAGCCAAGCTGGTAGGAATTACGCCGCAGGTGCATCGGGTGCTGTTTTCCGATTACGCTGTTCTCGCTGACGTAACGCTTGAGAAAGGCGAGCGCTAGCGCCGCAAGCGCGGTTACGGCGCTCTTTACCTCGTAGGCCCACTTTCGCTTGATCGTAACTGATGACATTCTTGCGGCGCGGTCTCGGGCGAGTTACCGTGCCGGCGCAGTCATCTTGAAACCCGCGCTTTACGAGATAGGAAGCTCCGGGCGTGACTTTGCCTGGCTTATCAGCGCTTCGATCTCTGAGGGAGATTGCTTGTAATTGCGGGCCAAGAGCGTCTCTACTTCCTCCTCTGTGCATTCCCCGTAGTTCGGAGACAGATCGTAATGTTCGGTGTCCGGTGCAATCACGGTGAATCTGCCGGGGCGGTTCTTAAGCCGCCAAACGTATATGTCACCCATAGCCTCAGTATCCCCTTCTTCTCGCTGACCACGCTCGTCGCCCCATAAGAAACGCGGCGGGGTAGATTCCTTCCAACTCGGTCCAAGCGCAGGACGGATGTAGAGATCATTTAGGCCCGTCCCGCCTTCTACGTTGCCCGGCCGGGAGCGAGAGTGCCGTTGGAGATGAAGCCGGAGATTCGGAAGAAGCTGCTGGACGTGTGCGGGTAGAGACGGCTTTATGGGACAACAAAGCAGGACTATGTCGGCCCTGTTTGCTGGGGGCGGCGCGGCATTTCGAAACTGGCCCTTTTCAACTCGGCGCGGGCACGGACTTACTGAAAGGGTATGTCAACCTCAACATAGCTGCCGGGTGTGGCCGCATTGACCGCTTCAATGACGCGCTGAATGTGGGGGCGAAGTCGCGGCCACTGCTGCTGGCCGAGAACCACAACCGCGATCGTACGGACCGCAAGGTTCTGCTGATAACGCATGTTCTTGTCCGTTGTCAACAGGACGTCAAATCCCGTCTCTTCCGCTACGGTCAGCTGCAGTGCGAACGGTATGGCCGTCGAGATACGAACGGATCGGCACGGGCGTTGCCTGATCGAAAATAATCCGCATTTACGGCGCGTATGCCGGCGCTTTCTCTAGGCTGCGGACGGCGAACTTAATAACCGCCTTCACCTGTTCGCGGTCCAGCCCGTCGAACCACTCCATGATGTCATCGATACTGGCCCCGGCTTCCAGATTTTCGAAGATGGCGGACACCGGCATCCGCGTACCCTTCAAAACCCACGCGCCGCTCACCTTGCCCGGTATGCTTTCGACAACGGGGCGTTGGGACCAATCGAGAGTTGCCACGTTCTTACCCTCCTTTTATCGTAACCTCTTTACCACGTCGAGACGGAAGGGTGCGCCTGCCAGCCCCCGCATTCAACCTCCGGCCAATGCGCGAGGTTCCAGCAGCGTTACGCGCTGGCGGGCTTTCTGGCATGCGGATGCCAGACCGCGGTCGAACGTCACGAGCGTAGCATCTGTGACCTGGCTGACCGCAAGCAGATAGCAATCGCCAAGCGCTTTCGGCGACGACAGCCGGGAAACCGAACGGGTTGCCGCGCGGAAGGCCGCGTCAAGTTCAAACGGCCCCGGCCGGATTGCCACTCGCGAATCCTCCAGCCACCGGTCGTACACCTTCCAGGCTCCGCCGATGGTCAGCACATCCCTGCTCATCACCGCGGAGGTTGTCAGCAGCCGCAACAGCCCGAGTTGCGTGAAGCGGCAAAAGAAGAACCGGTCGTCCTCCTGCCGGGAAAACCAGGTCCACGCAGCATCGGAGTGCATGTGGTTGGCCCAGGTCAAGGCCAGCCACACGTTGAGATCAGGCAAATAGGACGTCGTACGGATTCTCCCGGTCGGGACTGCCGGCGGCGGGCTTGCCTCTCTTTCCCACCAGTGGTCCGGTCACGCGGCGCGATGGCCGCGCTGAGAATTCGCTCTCGATGGCGGCGGTAATCAGCGAACGAATCGAGGTGCGCTCTGCCGCCGCACGCTGCCGGAGCGCGGCATGAAGATCGTCTGGAATGTCGATCGTGGTTCGGACGCTCATGCCATAATTATGTCACTTCCCGTTCTGCGGCGCCTGGCATGGCAATAGACCCTTCTGCTTCGACCTTGGGCAAACTCCATGCAGTCCCGAAACCGTTTGCGAGACGCGGTCAGCTCCGGCGGAGGAATCGAATGGATGCTGCGCACCTCCGGCTTGACCCGAGCACGGTGGTCAAGGCGACCCCGCGTCTCAGCCGGCGGGTCTCCGCCTCATCCCATCAGAACGCCTTCTTCACCTCCTCATAAGCCCAGTCGAGCCAGGGCATGAGTAACTGCAGGTTGGACGTTTCCACGGTTGCGCCGCCCCACACTCGCAGGCCCGCCGGCGCGTCGCGGTACGCGCCAATGTCCCAGGCCGCGCCCTCTTTGTCGAGCAGCGAGACGATGGATTTGGCGTGCTTCGCTTGATCCTCCACCGACAGCGCACGGTAGGCGGGATCGACGATCTTCAAACAGATCGACGTGCTGGAGCGAATCGCTTTCTCTTCGGCGAGGAATCCCGCCCACGACGATTCCGCGACCCAATCCTCGATCACCCTGAGGTTCGCGCTCGACCGCGCGATCAGGGCCCCCAGACCGCCAATGCTCTCCGCCCACTTCAGTCCGTCGAGCGCATCCTCAACGGCAAGCATCGATGGCGTGTTGATAGTTTCCCCCGCGAAAATGCCGGCCATCAGCTTGCCGCCCTTGCTCATCTGGAAGATCTTCGGCAGGGGGCGATCGGGCGAGTATCCTTCCAGCCGCTTCACCGCGCGCGGGCTCAGCGTGAGCATCCCATGCGCCGCCTCGCCGCCCAGAACCTTCTGCCACGACCATGTCGCCACATCCAGCTTGTCCCAGGGCACGTCCATGGCGAATACCGCCGAGGTGGCGTCGCAAATGGCCAGGCCCTGCCGGTCGGCGGCGATCCAGTCCCCGTTGGGCACGCGGACGCCCGATGTAGTTCCATTCCAGGGGAACACCACATCGCGATTCCAGTCCGCCTGGCTCAGGTCCGGCAGTTTGCCGTAATCGGCCTTGAATAAGCGCAGGTCTTTCAGCTTGAGCTGGTTTTTGCAGTCGTTCGCCCAGCCGCTGCCGAAGCTCTCCCACGACAACACGTCGACGCCTCGTTCGCCGAGCATCGACCACATGGCCATCTCGACCGCTCCCGTGTCGGATGCGGGAACGATGCCGAGGACATAGTCTGCCGGCATGCCGAGCAGCTTCTTGCTGCGATCGATCACTTCGGCCAGCTTGTTCTTGCCGATCTTTGACCGGTGCGACCGCCCGACCGCGGCCCCCTTTAGAACGTCGATTGTCCAGCCCGGCCGTTTTGCGCAAGGTCCGGAAGAGAAACAGGGATTTGTTGGAGTCTGTGATGGCTTCATAGAATAGACATGATTCCGTTAACCGAAGTTTGTAAGAGAACGGGCTAGTCGCGAGCCCCGTGCCAAAGTGTCCCGGAATCTCCATTCTACCGCGGACACGCGGCGGCAGCCGCGTACTCACCTGGCGCTGTAGGAACGCGGCTAACGCCGCATGTCCGGGATTCACATCGCGCGCACCGGTACGGCGGTCGCCGCATGTCCTACCGCGCCGCGGCAAACAGCACGCAGACCGGCTGCGAGACCTGCAACCGCCGGCCCGTGGCCTTGAGCGCACCGGTCTTCTCGTCGATGCGGAAGACGACGATGTCGTTCGTATCCTGGTTCGCCGCCAGCAGCCACTTGCCGGTCGGGTCGATGGCGAAGCTCCGTGGCGTCCTGCCCCCGGTGGAAAAGCGCCCGGCCGGCTTCAGCGTTCCCGTCCCTCGATCGATCATGAACAATGCCAGGCTGTCGTGGCCGCGGTTCGAGCCGTATAGAAACCGGCCCGACGGATGGATCGCAATCTCCGCCGTGGTGTTCTCGCCCTTGAAATCCGTGGGCAGCGTGGAGACCGTCTGGATCTCCCGCAGCGCGCCGCGGCTCGCATCCCAGTCGAAGGTGGTGATGGTGGAGGCAAGCTCGCTGATCGCGTAGCCATGTGCGCCGGCGGCGTCGAAGGCGAAATGGCGCGGCCCGGACCCCGCCTTCAGGCGCGCGAAGGGTGGATCGTTGGCGCTGAGGGCGCCGGTCCGCGGGTCGAAGTGGTAGACCATCAGCTTGTCCATGCCGAGGTCGCAGATGATGGCGAAACGGTTGTCGCGCGAAAGGGCGACGTCATGCGCGTGCGCCGCTGCCTGCCGCGCTTTGTTGACGCTGGCGCCGCTGTGCTGCAGAAACGTGACGGCGTTGCCGAGCGTGCCATCGGCGGCCAGCGGGAAGGAGGCCACGCTGCCGCCCGTGTAGTTGGCCACGATGACCGCGCGCCCGGTGGGGTCCACCACCAGGTGGCAGGGGTCGGCGCCGCCGGAAGGGACGTGGTTCAGCTCGGTGAGTTTCGCGGTTTTCTCGTCGATGGAAAAGCTGGTCACCGAACCCGCGCTGGTCTCGTTGACGGCATAGAGGAACCTGCCGTTGGGGTGTACGGCGAGGAACGACGGGTTGGTGGTCTCGCCCACCAGTCCCACTTCCGAGAGCCGGCCCTTGGTCGCATCGAAGCGCCACGCATAAATCCCCTGGCTGCCCTTGCCCGTGTACGTGCCGACGTAGACGACATTATCCGCGGCACTGAGGAAAGCAGCCATCAGCGCAGCAAGCGGCAGAATCCATCGCAACCGTTTCATGGGTCTATCAGACCGCATCGGCCGTCTCCGGCGCAACCGAAATCCGGCTGCGCCGCGACGGATCTCATGCCGGCTTCAGTAGCGGCGCCAGCAACCATCGCGACCGCGGGAGCGAACGGGCCACGGTACAAGGTTGGTGAAGGCGACTACATCTGGCACGGCGCGGTGTCCCCGACAACTCCCTCGAGACCGAAATAGACATCCACCGTTGTCACCACCTCAACCGGTTGCCCGTTCAGAAACGTTGGTCTGTACACCCACTGCTGGACCGCATCCTTTGTCGCCTGAACAAGTAGCGGATGGCCGTTGACCAGCTCCACGCTGAAAACCCGGCCTTCGGTGCCGATGACGATCTGAAGGCGCACGGTCCCCTGAATGCGGGCTTCCCTTGCCAGCGGCGGGTACTCCGGGTTCACTCTGGCGATCAGGTTGCACTTTTGCACGTTGCCGCCCACGCGAATGCGCTGAACGCCTGAGGGAGACGGCGCGGTGTTGCCGCCCGTGCCGCCGCCCGCTTTGGCCTTCTTCGCTTCGAGAGCCTTCTGCACCCAGTCACCCGCGAGTGCGATGTCCTTTTCGTACTGTTCCGGAGTGTCGTCCAGGGAGGCGCGCTCCCGCACGAAGAGGTTCATGTAGGCCATGGCGTCGTCATATTGGGGATCGATCTCCAGCGCATTTGCCAGCTTCGAGATGCCGTCCTCGACAAGCTGCCCGGAAGTGGTCCGGAGGTCCTCGCGCAGATTGTAGTTCGACATCGGGCGCTGCTCATCCGGCAAAATCCCAGCCTGCTCCAGCGCCGCCTTCCACTTCGGATACCATTTCATCCAGTCGATCACACCCAGGCTGTACCACGCCTCTTTGTTCTTCGGATCGACGGCGGCAAGCTTCTCGTACCAGGAGCGGGCGGCGTCCAGCCGGCGGGCCTTCTCCTCCGGGTCAGACGTGCCGGACGCCACCTGATAGGCGAGAGAAGCAAGATACTGCAATGCGGTCTTGTTATCCGGCTCCAGAGCCAGCACCTGTTCGAAGCCCGCGCGCGCCTTGTCGGCGAATGCGAGGTTGTCCGGCGAGATCGCTCCCGGAATATATTGCACGAAGAACGAGGTCGCCAGATACAGGCGCGCATTCAAGTTGGAGGGGTCCAGATCCACCGAGCGCTGGAAAGCGTCCACCGCCTCCGCATACCTCGCGTTCTTGAAAGCCCCGACACCGCGGTCCATCCAACCGCGGGCGTCCGCTGGCTCCCCGTCGCTCTGCGCAAACAGCGCACAGGCGGAAATGAGCAACACAAAACACAATCGGCGCATGGAATACCTGTCGAGATTAGATCGCCACTCCCCATGAAAAGTTCCCCGCGCGGCGTGACGTAGAATCAAGGTGCTATGGCGCGATTCAACGGCGTGGATTACCTGCATATCGATTCGCTGTTCAGCGAGGAGGAGCTGCTGGTGCGGCAAACGGCGCGGCAGTTCGTGGACGAGCGGCTGCTGCCCCTGATTCGCGACTGCTACCGCGACGCGCGGTTCCCGAAGGAGCTCATCCCCGAAATGGGCGAGCTCGGCTTCCTCGGCGCGAACCTCGAAGGCTACGGCTGCGCGGGCATGTCCAGCGTGGAATACGGCCTCATCATGCAGGAGCTGGAGCGCGGCGATTCCGGCCTGCGCAGCTTCGTGTCGGTGCAGGGCGCGCTGGTCATGTACCCAATCTTCACCTACGGTTCCGCGGAGCAGAAGACGCGCTGGCTGCCGAAGCTGCAATCGGGCGAAGCCATTGGCTGTTTCGGCCTCACCGAGCCGGGCTTTGGCTCGAACCCCGCGGGCATGACCACGCGCGCCATCCGCGACGGCGGCGAATGGGTGCTCAACGGCGAGAAGACCTGGATCACCAACGGCTCGGTGGCCGACCTCGCCGTGGTGTGGGCGCGCACGGACGACGGAATCCGCGGGTTCCTGGTGGAAAACGGCACACCCGGCTACAGCACCTCGGAGATCCACGGGAAGCTGTCCATGCGGGCCTCGGTCACCTCCAGCCTGTCGTTCTCGGATTGCCGTGTGCCAGAGGCGAACCGTCTGCCGGATGCCCGCGGGCTGAAGGCGCCGCTGAGCTGCCTCACTCAGGCGCGTTACGGCATCGGCTGGGGCGTCATCGGCGCCGCCATGGATTGCTACGAAACCGCCCGCCAGTACGCGCTCCTGCGCAAGCAGTTTGACGACCGTCCCATCGCCTCCCACCAACTGGTGCAGGAGAAGCTGGCATGGATGATCACCGAGATTACCAAAGCGCAGCTTCTGGCCATTCAGGTGGGCCGGCTCAAGGACCAGCGCCGCGCAGACCCGGCTCACGTTTCCATGCTGAAGCGGAACAACGTGACCATCGCACTCGAATGCGCCCGCCTCAGCCGCGATCTGCTGGGCGCCAACGGCATCATGGACGAGTACCCCATCATGCGGCACATGTGCAACCTCGAAACGGTGAAAACGTACGAGGGGACCGACCACATCCACGCGCTGGTGATCGGCGAACGCGTCACCGGCGTGCCGGCCTACCGGTAACCGACCCGCGGCGCGCAGGGTGTCCATCGGGACTCCCGTCCGGGAGTACAATATGTGCCCGACAGAACCCCGCTAAAGCGGACCGTGAATTGCAAGTAAAGGCGGGCACTATTCGCCCGGAACGCTGCTATCATGTAAGCGAAAACGATGCTTTCGCAGAGGCTGCAGCTCAAGGTCGCGCAAAAGCAGATCCTGACCCCCGGTCTGGTCCAGATGGTCACGGTCCTGCAACTGAACCGTCTCGAGCTGAAGGACATGATCGTCCAGGAGATCGCCCAGAACCCGGTTCTGGAGGAGTCCGCCGAAGCCGGCGAGGAGCTGACCCCGGAGGAAGTACAGGCGCTGCTCGAAAACGAGCGCGTGGCCGATCCGTCGGACCAGTCCATTCTGGAAGCGCTGAGCAACGGAGCCGCCGCCGAGAGCGAGGGCGCCGCGGAATCGCCGGAGATAGTAGCACTGGAACAGGCGGAGCCCACCACCTTCGAAGTGGGCCCCGATGGACCCGCCGGACCGCCCACCGTCGAGACGCCGGAAGCGCCGGAGACGAGGGAGGACAAGGACCCGTTCGACGAGATCGACTTCGGGTCTTTCTTCGACGACTATCTGGACCCGGGGTACAAGAGCCCGGCGTCGGAGTCCGTCGAGAAACCTTCGTTCGAGACCTTCCTGTCCTCCCCCGTCACTCTCGCGGACCATCTGCAGTCGCAGCTCTCGGTTCTGGTGATGCCCGAGGCCGTGCGCGATGCCGCGGTCAGCATTATCGGCAATCTGGACGAGTACGGCCGCCTGACCGCCTCGCTGGAGGAAATCGCCGAATCGGACGGGCGCACCGCCGCGGAGATGGAAGAGGCGTTGCGCGTGGTGCAGAGCCTGGACCCGGCGGGGATCGCCGCCCGCGACCTGCGCGAGTGTCTGCTGCTGCAACTGGAGAGCCGGAACGCGCGCGGCGGCGTGGCCTGGCAGATTGTGGACCAGCATCTGAAGCTGCTGCAATCGCGGCAGTATCGCGATCTGGCGCGCCTGCTCGCCCGGCCCGCCGAGCACATCCAGATCGCGGTGAGCGTCATCCGCAGGCTGGACCCCTGGCCGGGCCTGCGCTATTCGGCCCCCGGCGCACGGCAGATCGAGCCCGATGTCTACATCTCCAAGGATGGCGACGAGTACCTGATCCAGCTCAACGAGGACGACCTTCCGCAACTCCGCCTGAACGCGCAGTACAAGCGCATGCTCGACCGCGATCAGGAACCCAGCAAGGAGGTGCGCAACTACGTGAAGGAACGGTACGCTTCCGCGCTGCAGCTCATGAAGAACATCGAGCAGCGGAAGCACACCATCCTGCGGGTCTGCCAGTCCATCGTGCGGCGCCAGTTGGATTTTCTCGAAAAGGGGATCGACTATCTCAAGCCCATGATGATCAAGGAAGTGGCCGAAGAGATAGGCGTGCATCCGTCGACGGTGAGCCGGGCGGTGGCCGGCAAATACACGCATACGCCCCAGGGCGTGTTCGAGCTGCGTTATTTCTTCTCGGAAGCCGTGCAGGGCGCGGCCGGCAGCGGGACGCCTCTGCTGATTCTCAAACGCAGGGTGAAGAAGATGATCGAGGAGGAAGACCACGCGAGGCCGCTCACCGATGAGCAGATCACGGCGCGGTTGAGAGCCGAAGGAATCGATGTCACGCGGAGGACCGTGGCCAAGTACCGCGAGGATATGCGCATTCCCTCCACCCATCAACGGCGCGTGCGAACCTGAGATTCTCCGGCCGGAGGTGATTTCGATGAAACTTGTCTACACGGGCAGGGAGGCGGAATTCCCGCCCAATCAGGCGAAGAAGCTGGACGCCAGACTTGCGCGCATTTCCAAGCTGCTGGGTCGCGGGGAGAGGGAGGCGCGCGTCATGCTGACCAAAGAGCGGTTCCTGCACCAGGCCCAGATCAACGTCAATGTGTGGGACCACCATCTGGTCGCGGTGGGCGCGGATGCCGATCTTTTCACGGCCGTGAGCGGCGCGGTCGACAATCTGGAGAAGCAACTGTCCAAGCTGCGCACAAAGTGGCGCGATACCAAGCGCCACAAGGACGCGCCACAGCGCATGCCCGAAGGAAGCGCGAAGCGGGCCGAAGGCGTGAAAAACGGCGCGCCGCCGAAGGCCCTGGGCAAAGCCGCAAAGCGGGTAACCCCAAAGGTCTTCCGGGTCGGCCAGTCCGACACTCCGGACCACCGCCTCAAGCCGATGACCGTGGACGAGGCCATGCTCGAAATCGAGGCGAGCGAAGACTACATGGTCTTTGAAGAGGCCGGCTCCGGGAAGCGGAACGTGCTGGTCCGCCGCAAGGACGGCCACTTCGATCTGATTGAGAGCTAGTGGAGTGTACTGCTTCGAAGAGCTCTCCGGCCCGCTCCTGGAAAGCGCGTATGCAGGCGCCGTGCGGTCGAGGACCGGCCGCAGCCCGAGCCGCCAGGCGCAACGGAGTTGGCCGACACTGGAGACTAGTGGCCCAGCCTAAGAGCGGTTCCCGCGGCAAAGCGAAGCAAACGACCGGCGCCGATTCTCCGGAACTGGTAGTCCTGACCGGGTTCAGCGGCTCCGGCAAGGGTACGGCGCTGCGCGCCTTTGAGGACCTCGGTTATTATTCGGTGGATAACCTGCCGGTCGGCCTCATCCCCAAGTTCGCGGAACTGGTGCATTCCTCCCACGACGTGCGCCATGCCGCCCTGGTGGTGGATGTCCGCGAAGGAGGGGAGCTGGGCAAACTGCCCGCCCTCCTGAAGAGCCTGCGCCACACGATCCCCGTGCGGCTGGTCTTCCTCGAGACCGACGACCGAACGCTGATGCGCCGCTACAGCGAGACCCGCCGGCCTCACCCGCTGGGGACGGAACTGTCGGTATCCGAGAGTATCCAGAGCGAGCGCGAGCGTCTGCAGCCGATACGCGAGGCCGCCGATCTGGTGATCGACACCTCCGGGCTCAACGTCCACGAACTCCGTGAGATCATCGGCGAGAAATTCTCCGGCGAGCGCGACGAATCGAACCTGCGCGTCGAGGTGACCAGCTTTGGCTACCGGCACGGGATTCCCATGGACAGCGATCTTGTTTTCGACGTGCGCTTCCTGCCGAATCCGCACTACATGCCCGAGTTCAGGAACAAGACCGGCCGTCACGCGGGCGTGGCCGGCTACATTCGGTCGTTTCCGCAGACCACCGAGTTTGTGAACCGGATCAGCGATCTGCTGATCTATCTGATCCCCCACTACGTACAGGAAGGGAAGAGCTACCTGACCATCTCATTCGGCTGCACCGGCGGACATCACCGCTCGGTGATGATCGCCAGCGAGATCGCCAGGCGGCTGGCCAAAGCCGGCTACAAGGTCAAGGAGACCCACCGTGACATCCGCAAGAGCTGAGGCCTTGCTTTGCTGCTGCGGGGCAGTTGTTAACCTGCGCCGATTGTCAATCGGCCCGTTCACTGCCAGGACACGCGGCGGCAGCCGCGTTTTTGCGGTGCCGGGCGAGTAGGCGGCTGGGAACCTGTAAGACAATAGCCCAAACCATTTTTCGTATTGAATGTTTTCAATGCCTTGCGCTGTGGAAAAATGGCCGAGTTTTGATTGTTTTACAGCTTCTGGCGCCCCGTGTCCATCGAGTCTGCAGTACTTGCGCCGCCCGCCCGGCTCGGCGCGTTTTGAAACAAGCTCCCAATGCGTTCCAATATAGTAAGCAAGTCCTCCATGCACCAGCCTGCCATCGCCGCACTCATATCCGCCGCATTCTCTGTGGGCCTCGCCCTGGCCGCGCCGGATCAGTCCGCCGCCGAACGCGGCTCCGAGCTGGCCGAGCAGGGCAAGTGCTCCGAGGCCATGCCCCTGATCCGCCAGGCCCTGGAACAGGAAACGCAGATCCAGGACCGCGAGCTGAAACGCCGCATGGGCGCCGCGGGCGTGCGCTGCGCGATGATGCTGGACCATCGGGGCGCCGCCACCACGCTGCTGGCCTGGCTGGAACAGGAGTTCCCGCACGATCCCGAGATCCTGTTCATGGCCACGCACGTGTACTCGGACCTGTCGTCTCGCAGCTCGCAGGAGTTAATGGAGTCTGCTCCCGATTCGCCGCTGGTGGTGGAAATCAACGCCGAAAACTTTGAGAAGCACGGCGACTGGCAGAAGGCGATCGCCGAATACCGCGTCCTGCTGCAGCGCGAACCCGCCATGCCGGGGATCCACTACCGCATCGGCCAGATCATCCTGACGCTGCCCGCCACCGCCACGTCCAACGACGAGGCGCGCAAGGAGTTCGAGCAGGAGTTGAAGGTCTACCCGCGGAACGCCGGGGCGGAGTACTTTCTGGGTGAGCTGGCCCGCAAGAGCGGCAAATTGCCCCAGGCCATCGAGCACTACGCGAGCGCGACAAAGCTGAATGCGGGCTTGCCCGAGCCGTACTTCGGTCTGGGCCGCTGCCTGCTCGATTCCGGCCGCGCGGCCGACGCGGTGGGGCCGCTGGAAACGGCGGCGAAGCTGGCACCCGGCAATCCCACCATACACTTCACCCTCGCTCACGCCTACCAGGAACTGGGACGCAAGGAGGATGCCGCCCGCGAATTCGCACTGCAGAAGAGCACCTCCGAGAAGATCCAGCAAAACACCGAGACGGTGAAGCGAAACGTCTCCGGCGTGCCGGCGCCGGACAGCGGCGGCAAGTGAGACCGGCATTTTTCACGGCGTGCGCCGCGTGCGTCTTCGTCGGCGGCGCCATCGCGTTCCAGCCCACGCAGCCGCACTTCATCGACATCACCGCCCGCTCGAAGTTCTCCTTTATCACCAATAACGATCTCTCGCCCCGCAAGTACTTCGTGCAGCCCATGGCCGGCGGCGTGGCCATCTTCGACTACGACAACGACGGCCGCATGGACATCTTCTTCACTAACGGCGCGAAGTTGCCCGAGCTGAAAAAGACCGGCCCCGCGTTCTACAACTGTCTGCTCCGCAACAAGGGCGACGGCACGTTCGAGGACGTGACCCGGAAAGCCGGACTCCTCGGCGAGAACCTCGACTACAATCTGGGCGTCGCCGTCGGCGATTACGACAACGACGGCTTCGAGGACATCTTCATCTGCGGCGCCGCGCGCAACACGCTGTATCACAACAACGGCGACGGGACCTTCACCGACGTCACCGAGCAGTCCGGCATCGGCCGCAAGCCGCCCGGGATACTGAGCGTGGGCGCGGCCTGGTTCGACTACGACAACGACGGCCTGCTGGATCTGGTGGTGGCCAACTACACCACCTGGACTCCTCAAACCGACCGGCGCTGCAGCGCCGCCGGCGTGGAGTATTACTGCAGCCCGACGTTTTATCCGCGCGCCGCGCATCGGCTCTATCACAACCTGGGCCACGGCCGATTCGAAGACGTAACCGAGAAGTCCGGCTTCGCCGCCGCCCCGGGCAAGGGAATGGGAATCTCCATCGCCGACTTCACCGGAAGCGGTTATCAGGACGTCTTCATCGCCAACGACACCGAGCCCAATTCGCTGTTCATCAACAAGGGAAACGGCACGTTCGAGGACCAGGGGCTGCAGCTCGGCGTCGCCTACAACGACGACGCCAAAGCGGTTTCCTCCATGGGCAGCGACGCCAAAGACTACGACAACGACGGCCGCGTGGACATTTTCACGAACAATCTGATGGGGCAGATCTGGCAGCTCTTCCGCAACCGTGGCGACTTCTTCCGCTACGTCCCCGAGCAGGTCCGGCTGCAACAGCTCAGCGAGCCGCTCTCGGGCTGGAGCACCGCGTTTATCGACTACGACAACGACGGCTGGAAGGACCTGTATTCCGCCAACGGCGACGTCGACAACGTGAAGCCGAACGCGCGCCAGCACGACACCATGTTCCGGAATCTGGAAGGCAAGCAGTTCGTGGACGTGTCCGATCGAATGGGCCCCGGCTTTCTGCGCACCGGCTATCAGCGCGGGTCGGCCGTCGGCGATCTCAATAACGACGGCTTCGAGGATCTGGTGGTGACCTCGCTCATGGAGCGGCCCCGCATCCTGCTCAATTCAGGCGGCAACGGCAACCACTGGCTGACGCTGGAGCTGGTGGGCCGCTACAGCAACCGCGACGCCATCGGCGCGAAGGTGAAACTGACCACCGCCTCGGGCCGCACGCTCTACAACCACGTCTCGGTGAGCGTGGGGTTCATGTCCTCCAGCGACAAGCGCGTGCACTTCGGGCTTGGCGAGGAGAAACGGGTCCAGTCCATAGAAATCCAGTGGCCGCGCGGCGCCGTGCAGAAGCTGTCGAACATAGCCGCCGACCAGTTTCTGAAGGTGGAGGAGCCGCTGCGGCAGGAACACGCGGCGACAACCGCGTTGGTGCCGCCCCAGCCGCAGACCTCCGCGCGTCACTGATATACTTGGCTCGAAGCGGCTTTGGGTGGCGAGGTTAGTGCATGACGGACGGGCGGACTCCGGCAGCGTCGCACGTCACGGGCCGGGACGCTGGTGGCCCGGGGCGGGACCAGCAGGCCACTGTCCGTGACGAGCTCGCGCGCGTGCTCGCCAGTCAGGAATTTCGCACCAGCCGGCGCTCCCAGGAGTTTCTCCGTTACGTAGTCGAGAACACGCTTGCCGGCCGCACCGACACGCTCAAAGAGCGGACCATTGGAATTGACGTTTTCGCCAGGCCGGCTTCCTACGACCCGGCCGACGACGCCACCGTTCGCGTGAAGGCAGGCGAAGTTCGCAAGCGCCTGGATCGCTACTACGCTACCGAGGGCCGCGGCGATTCGTTGCACATCGATCTGCCCGCGGGGACCTACATCCCCGAGTTCCGCGCGGTGAGTCCTCCCGACGAGAAGGACCACCCGGCTGTGTCGGGGCAACCCGCGAAGCGCCGATCCTGGGCCGTGCTGGCAATCCTCGGCGCCGTGGTAGTGGTGGCCGCTGCGCTGTTTTTCCTGTTGCGCCCGCGGCGGCCGGAGACCACTCTCGATCAGTTCTGGGCGCCCATGCTGCAGGGCTCGCAGCCGGTTTTGCTGTCGGCGGCGTACGTGCCGGTGTACGCGCTGGACCGCCGGCCCGGCGAAACCGGACCTCCCCGGCTCAACGAGTTTACTCTCCTCACCGACCAGTTCGTCGGCGGCGGCGATCTGATGGCGGTGTCCCGGCTGGGTTCGCTGCTCAGCCGCATGAACCAGCGCTGGCAGGTGAAGATCGGCAGCGACGTCTCCTTCGCCGACCTGCGCACCTCGCCCACCGTTCTCGTCGGTTACTCCTACACGCGCTGGAAGGAAATCAGCCGCGAGTTGCGCTATTTCATCGATGCCGACCAGCGCCCGCTGACGGTCACCGACAACGGCAAGCCGACCGCGTGGACGCTGCCTCATGTCGGTCTCGATCGCCGCACCGACGAGGATTACGCCATCGTGTCGCGCGTGTTTCACCCGGAGACGCGCGCCATGCTTCTGGAAATCGCCGGCGCAACCCAGTACGGGACCAACGCGGCGGCGGAGCTGGTGAGCCGTCCGGAGCTGATGGCCGAGGCCCTGCGCACCGCCCCCAGCGGCTGGCAGCGCAAAAACTTGCAGCTTGTCCTGCACGTGCGGGTGATCTCCGGGACCCCCGCGTCGCCCAACGTGGTGGCCGCCTACTTCTGGTAGGACGGGCGTCTTCCCGATCCGTTTGTCCACGTATTCTTATTGTCCACAATACATGGACATGGTATTATTGTGGACAAGTGATCCGCGAGCCTCATCGCCAGCCTGAGTTCCTCTACCCTCTTCAGCGCCTGCCGTTCGTGAGAGGTCTTAAGTACACACCTGTCACGAAAGGGCGTGACCCGGGATACGATGGGAAGCTTCAGATCAAGACTCCTCACGGCCGGTTCCAGCTCGCGGTGGAAGCGAAGCGATCCTACGTAGCTCGTTCCGCGGTCAGCCAGCTACTCGCGTGGCTGAACCACCTGCGGACGGATCGGACACAAGGTGTTATCCTCCTCGCCCGTTATATCCCTCGTCAGGCTGCGGAGGCGCTCATCGAAGCCAAAGTTAATTTCGCTGACGATGCCGGCAACATTCATCTCGAACTGGGAAACGCATACAACTGGACTGTCATCGGCATTCCAGCACCGGAGCCGCTATCCGAACGACGGCCAGCCAGCCCCGCGCAACTTCAGTTGCTCTTTCAATTCGCCACTTATCCGGAGTCCGTCAACTGGCCGGTCCGCCGGCTGGATTCCGCGGCCGGGATTAGCAAGAGCAAGGCCTCCCAGGCCCGGCGCCAGATGGTCGTCGAGGGCTTACTCGTTCGGACCGGCAAACAGTATAAGCTCAGGCCGGCAAAGCTGCTGGCCGATCGCTTACTATCGGGTTACGCACAGGTGCTCCGTCCAAAGCTCACACTGGGCACGTTTCGTTCTCCGGAAAAAACGGCAGAGTCCTTTCTCTCTCGCCTTCGGAAGGAAAGGCCATCGGGCGTCCGGTATTCGCTGAGCGGCGGCCCCGCTGCTGACCTTCTTCAGAAGTTCTATCGCGGGCCCGACGTAACCTTGTTTCTCAAACCCTCGACCCGTGCAATCGCGCAGCAACTCCGCTTGCTCCCGGATCGCGAAGGCCCAATAACCATTCTGAGCGCGTTCGGAGATCTTGTCTTCTGGGAGGAGCGGGAACAGCACATGCTCGCACCGCCGTGGCTCATCTATGCGGAACTCCTCAGCGGCAAAGATCCCCGCGCCCACGAGGCCGCTCAAGAATTTCGGCGGGAATTCCTGACCTGATCCATGCTGACTCGAGAGCAGATGGAGGACCTCGTGCAACTGCACGTTGTTGCCGAGCAGTTCGCCGCCGAGGTTACCATCATTGGAGCGGCCGCCCTACTCTGTTTTGTTGACCTCGATCAATTCACGCGCGATGTCGATCTCGCGGTGGCCCTTGACCTCGGAGATTTTGCAGCCCTGTCTATCGCACTCAAGGCATGTGGGTGGATCCGGGAACCCGGCAGAGAGCATCGCTGGCGCGCACCAGCCGGCTCGTTGATCGATCTGATCCCTGCCGGTCCGAATCTGCGTGCCGCCAGGCGAATCGTTTGGCCCGAGAGTCAGTTTGCTATGAGCCTCGTCGGCTTCGACCATGTCTTTGCTCGTTCAGTGCTGATGCCATTTGCGCCCGATCTTCGGTTCAGAGTGGCCCCGCTACCTGTGAATGCGCTGCTGAAGATCGTTGCGTATGCGGAAGATCCGCATCGCCGGCGGAAGGATCTCGACCATCTGAGATCGTTGCTTCGCAGCTACCAGGAGGCAAGCGACCGCATCTTCGGCGATGATGTGTTTGCCGCCGATCTGGAAGACTTCGAGTACGCCAATGCGTTCCTTCTGGGATCGGACGTCGGAGCCATAGCGACGGATGAAGAGGCCGAGATAGTGCACGGATTCTTTGGTCAGCATCAGATCTCCGCACGGGAATTAGCGGAGTTGGATCGAGAGGATCTCCGGCAGAGTGACACGCGACGGTTTCACATGCAGTTGAGAGCATTCGAAAAAGGATTCGACTCAGTCCGCCAGGCGCAGGCACCGCCATCCACGTAAGGTCCCCCCCCCGCCCCGCGCCCATGCTATGATCGAGTCGGCTCCATAGTGGAGTGCCGGCGGCGTAACATGCCCCGGCACGAGTGTTCTGCGTTCAGCATCCCGCACCCGGGCTGCTGGAGGTAAAAAGATGGTTCCGGTTTCACGCCGGCCACAAGCCGGTTGTCAACCCGCCCCACGCGGCCCTGCCGCAAACCTCTCCCCGGTACTTCCACATCTCTTCTCGGACCGTGGGCAACGCTCGGCTTTTCTCCCTTCTCACCCGCGCACGGCAACATCCGGCGCGGCCCATCATCAGGTCTCATATTTCGAAAGGAGGCTGCCATGTTAGCAGCGACAGCGGAAAAGAATGCGTACGAGATCGCGATCGAGAACTTCGAGATCGCGGCGGATGCGCTCGGAATGGAATTGAGCGTCCGGGAAATGATCAAGTATCCGGAACGGATCCTTACGGTGACCATCCCGGTTCGCATGGAGAACGGCACCGTCCGGCGCTTCGAGGGATACCGGGTGCAGCACAGCACTGTCCGGGGTCCCGGGAAAGGCGGAATCCGCTACCACCCCAATGTCACGCTCGATGAAGTGAAGGCGCTGGCCACGTGGATGACCTGGAAGTGCGCCGTGGTGAACATCCCCTTCGGCGGCGCCAAGGGCGGCGTCACCTGCAACCCCAAGGTCATGACCCAGCTCGAGCTGGAGCGCCTCACCCGCCGCTATGCCAGCGCCATTCTCCCGCTCATCGGCCCGGAACAGGACATCCCCGCGCCCGACGTCTACACCAACTCCCAAACCATGGCGTGGATCATGGACACCTACAGCATGACGCGCGGCTACACCATTCCCGGCGTGGTCACCGGCAAGCCGCTGAGTCTGGGAGGCTCGCTGGGGCGCAACGAAGCCACCGGCCGCGGCGTATTCTACACCATCCTGTCGGCGTGCGAGCATCTGCATCTCGATCCCAAGCAGATGAGCGTGGTGGTGCAGGGTTTCGGCAACGCCGGTTCCATCTCGGCGCAACTGCTGAACGGACTGGGCGTGCGCGTGGTCGCGGTCAACGATTCCACCGGCTGCATCTACAATCGGCGCGGCCTCGATGTTCCCAAACTGATTCGCCACAAGGAAACCACCGGCCGCGTCTCCGGATTCCCCGAGGCCGAGCCGCTGACTCCCGCCGAGATGTTCGCGCTCGACTGCGACATCCTTGTCCCGGCCGCGCTCGAAAGCGCCATCCACGAGGAGAACGCCGGACGCGTCAAGGCGCGCATCGTCGCCGAGGCGGCCAACGGCCCGCTGACGCCGGCAGCCGACGCCATCCTCGAAGACAAGGGCGTGTTCATCATCCCGGACATCCTTTGCAACGCCGGCGGCGTCACCGTCTCCTACTTCGAATGGGTGCAGGATGAGTCGCACCTGTTCTGGGACGCGCAGGACGTGTACAACCGGCTGGAGAAGGTGATGAAGACCGCCTTCAACGACGTGTTGAAGCTCCGTCTGGAGCGGCGGGTGGCCATGCGCACGGCGGCCAACATGCTCGGCATCAGCCGCGTCGCCGAGGCCACGCAACTCCGCGGCCTCTATCCGTAAGGGACGCGCGGCGACAGCCGCGTTCTCGGGCGAATTAGGGACATTCCGTCTGATTTCCGGACCGCCTCAACCTGCGTTCAGGCGGAGTGCCCCAATTTCCCCGAACTGCACGCTCAGACCTGCCATTCTGAAAGGGAATGCCCGAGCAGCCCCCGGCCCTGATCGAATTCCGCAACGTCTCCATCATGCGCGGCGAGCGCCTGGCCCTGCGCGACGTCTCGTTGCGCCTCGAGCCCGCCGAGCATGTGGCCATCCTCGGCCCCAACGGCTGCGGGAAATCCACCTTCATCAAGGCCATCACCCGCGAGTGCTATCCGCTGGCGCGGCCGGATGCTTCGCTGCGCATTCTCGGGCGGGAACGCTGGAACGTCTTCGAGCTGCGCGGGCTGCTGGGCATCATCACCAACGATCTGGTAGCCGCGTGCATGCGCGAAGCCAGCGCGCTGGAGATCGTGCTCTCGGGGTTCTTCAGCAGCGTCCGCGTGATGCCCTACCATCGCTACGACACATCCATGGTGGAGGCGGCCATGGAAGCGTTGCGCACCATGGAGGTGGATCGCCTGGCCTCGCGAGCCATGACCGAAATGTCCTCCGGCGAGGTGCATCGCGTGGTCACCGCCCGCGCGCTGGTGCACCGGCCGCAAGCGCTGCTGCTGGACGAGCCATGTACCTCGCTGGACCTGCGCGCGCAGCGCGACGTGCGCCGCATTTTCCGTAACCTCGCGCAATCGGGGCTCGGCCTGATCCTGGTCACGCACGATCTGGCCGACATCATCCCCGAGGTCGGGCGCGTGATCCTGCTCCGCGACGGCCGCATCGAAGCCGACGGGAGCAAGGACGAAGTGCTCACCTCGGAGCGGCTCGGCGCGCTCTTTGGCATCCCCGTCGAGCTGCTGGAGCGCGACGGCCACTTTCACCTCGTCTGAGCGGCAGCGTTTCTGGCCGCCGCGGCGCTATTGGAACTCGATCCCGCGGACCACGCCGGCCGTTTTCGTTTCGCTGTCGGGATGATCCTGGTATTCGATAACCACTCGCCGTGCCGCCTGCTTCCCGCACGTGAAATCGACCGCGCCCGTGCCCGTGCTGGTCATGCGCACCGCGCCTGGATTGTCCACCAGAAACCACACTGTCTGGCCGTTGACCACGATGGCCAGCCGCGCGCGCGCTCCGCCGCACTCCAGGGTATCCAGCGTTCCCGCCATCCTGGGAAGCCGGGACGGGGCCGTCACCGCTTCGACGGTTTCGGTCTGCGCGGCCGTGGGCGTCTGTTCTCCGGCCGCCCTTGAGGAGTTGGAGGACTGGCTATTCAGAGCCTCGCCCAACTGCTCGGCGGTCATCACGTCGGCAGGCTCCTTCGCCCACTTCTTCGCTTTCTCGAGCGCCACGCGGGCGTCCGTCTGGTTGCCGAGACGGTAGTTCGCATAAGCGACGGCGTTGAAATAGGGAAAAGCGTCCTCCGGCTTGACACCCTTGATCTGAACCAGTTCCGCCAGACCCTGCTTGTAATCGCCGTGGTCCATGAAGGCGAAACCGAGGCGCATGCGCGCTTCCGCATAGTCCGGCTTCAGCTCGACCGCCTTTTGCAGGGCGTTTCGCACGGCTTCGTCGTGTCCGCCCGAGCGGCTCCAAAGCAGCATGGCATAGCGGAAGTAGATCTCCGGATTGGTGCTGCCCAATTCCGCCGCCTTCGCGAAGAGACGGATCGCCTCCTCCGTACGCCCCTCGCGGAGTGCCAGTTCCGCCAGGATCGCCGGCGCTTCCGGACGTTGTGGTTGCTCCGCCATCAGCCGCTCCAGCGTCTTCCTTCCCGTCTCGGTCTGATGCTGAGAACAGGACTGGATCTCCGCGAGCGCGAGATCGGCGTCCCAGGCGGACATGGGCTGCACGTCGGCATCCTCGACGCTCTTGTCGAGTTGCACCGAAGCCGCCAGCGAGTAAAAGCGCCCGTTGCGAATGTAGGTGAACAGGTCCTTCTGTACATCGTTCAGGCTCTTGCCGAAGCCTCTGCCGAACGCGGCTTCGGTTCCCTCACCCGCGGCAATGGCATTCAGAAAACCGGGGAATCTTGGCCGGTACTCCGGGCTCACATACAGCATGTGCATGAGCGCCCAGCTTTCCGAGTAGAAGATGCTGGCGCGATTGCGCTCGTTGTAGTAGCGCGAGTCTTCGCCCACCGAGATCAGAGTTCGCAGATCGAGCAGGGGACCGCTGCGCGCCTCCAACACCCGCCCGGGGATGGGATCGCCAAACGCCACCTTCTTCCCGATCGGCCGCAGTGTCGAGAACACTTCCGCCAGACCCTCGTTCATCCAGAGGGGAAGAGTGAGGCCAGTGTGTCTGACCACCAAATGTACGTATTCGTGTACGGCGACGGGGTAGGATGTGAGGCCGATCTGGCTGAGGACGATATAGTCGTTATCCGCGCCGCCCGCATAGAACGCCGCCACGAACTCGTTGGGCGCATACGCACGGAACTCCCTGTCGCTTCGAAACGCCACAATCCGCACGCGTTTGCCGGGCACGTCTTTGGCAATCCCCACGTCTATGAAGAACTGGCGCACCGTCTCGAAATAAAGGACGCACTCCCGGCCTTTTTTCTCGCCGGCCGTCGTGAGCATCTCGAAATGCGGCGTGGTAAGCCGGAGCCACTGGTCGGCGGCGCGGGCGGACTCGGCTGAAATGACCGCGAATAAAAGCGAAATTACCAGACGATTCAAGTGGGGCAGGCTCCCAGCCCAATGGCACTTAACTTTTGAGCCTGTCTGGCAAGTGGTTGATTCTCTGAGTTTGTGGGGCGGGCAATCCTGCCCGCAGCCGGCTTTCAAGCCGGCCTGGCG
>JBEKPY010000051.1:0-46964 GCA_049520275.1 Bryobacteraceae bacterium | reverse complement strand
TTCTCGCTGCCATATTCAATAAAGATTGAAACACCCTGCCGCGAATAACACAAGCGCGCCATATACCCCGGCCATGATGTCGTCGGCCATTATGCCGCGGCCCGCTGGCAGCCGTTCCAGGCGGCGCACCGGCCAGGGCTTCCAGATATCGAAAATCCGGAAGAGAATCAGCGCGAGAATCCAGCTTTTCCAGTTCAGCGCGACCGCTCCCGCCAGAGTGAGCCACTGGCCGGACACCTCATCCACCACCACGATGGATGGGTCCTTCGTGCCCGTCTCTTTCTCGACCACGGTGGCGGCGAGAACGCCGAATGGAGCGAGCGCGCCCGCCCAGAGCAGGAACCAGCGCGGCCCGAAACCGCCGAAGTGCACGGCGATCCACGCCATCGCGACGGCGGCAACCGATCCGGCCGTTCCCGGACCCCACGGCCAGTAACCGCAGCCGAACCAGGTGGCGACGATGAATGCGAGCCGCTTCACGGCTGCTCTGGTTCGTCCGGGTCTTCGCGCGGCGCAGGCGCGCCGGGGATCACATACTTCCCCGCGGCCCAGTTGCCCAGGTCGATGAGCTTACATCGTTCGCTGCAAAACGGCGCAAATGGGCTGGAAATGGCGACTTCCTTTCGGCAGATCGGACATTGCATACGCGAAACTCAACGGGCCATCGGGGCCGTCTGCGGCCGCGCTGTTTCCAGTCTGGATGACACCAGAATGCGAAACGGACTCAACTGCGCCGGAACAGCGGCGGAATCGGCAGCGCCCTCGCCGGTGAGCCCGCCCACCAGATCGTAGTCGTGCGCCCCGGTGATCTTCATACGGCGCATCTCGCCCGGCCGCGGCGGCGTGTCCCCAAAATCGTTGATCAGACAGACGCCGTCGATCTCCGGCGCCTGCGTGGACAGCCGGGCCTCCCAGAGCAGCTCCGTTTCGCGGGACGGCCCTTCCACCAGCACATCCGATTCGCTGCCCACCAGCGCCCGGTTGCGCGCCCGCGAGATGCGCCGCTGCAGCGACATCAACCGGCGCTTCCGGTTGTAGATGGTGCGGCCGTCCACCTTGCCATCCAGATGGTAGCTGGCGCTGGTGTCCTCATCCGAGTACGCGAACACGCCCAGGCGGTCGAACCTTGCGGCTTTGACGAAATCGCACAGCGTTTCGAAATCCGCGTCGCTCTCGCCCGGAAAGCCCACAATCATGCTGGTGCGAATGGCCACCCCCGGAATGGTGGCCCGGATCCGCTCCAGGAGCCGAAGAAAAATGTCGCCGTTTGCCCCGCGTTTCATGCGCCGGAGCACGCTGGCGCTGGCGTGCTGCAGGGGCATGTCCAGGTACTTCACCAGGGCATCGTGTTCGGCGATAGTGTCCAGCAGCCTCCCGGTCACTTTGTTCGGGTAGCAATAGAGGAACCGGATCCATGTCGGCTGCCGCGTTTCAATCCGCGCGAGCCGTGCCAGCAAATGCGCCAGTCCGTCCTTCAGCCCGAAGTCCTCGCCGTAGCAGGTGGTGTCCTGGCCGATCAGGTTGATTTCGCGGACGCCCTGCGCGAACAGGCGCGCCGCCTCCGCCACCACCGATTCGAAGCGGCGGCTGCGGAACGCGCCCCGGTACTGCGGAATCACGCAGAACGAGCACGGGTGATCGCAGCCTTCGGCGATCTTGATGTAGGCGTAGTGCCGGGGCGTCGCCAGCACCCTCGGCGTGAGGTGGTGATACAGGTACGGCCCGGCCGCAGCCGGCGCGGCCTCTTCCCCTTCGCAAAGCCCCACCACGCGATCCAGCTCGTTGGTCCCGATGAGCGCATCCACCTCGGGCATGTCCTTGCGAATGTCCCCGCGGTACCTCTCCACCAGGCACCCGGCAACAATCAGCTTCTTCGCGCGCCCGGTCTTCTTGTACGCGGCCATCTCCAGAATGGCCTCCACCGATTCCTGTTTGGCCGGATCGATGAAGCTGCAGGTGTTGACCACGATCGCGTCGGCGTCCTCGGGGTGCGGCGTGAGCTGGTGTCCGCGCTCCACGAGCAGGCCCATCATGACTTCGCTGTCCACAAGATTCTTGGGACAGCCGAGGCTCACAAAACCGATTTTCACGTGTGTGGGTCCGACAGAACAGTGCTCCGCGCGGAGAGGCGCTCCCTTGAGCGTAGCATGCGCCGCGCGGCCCCTCACTGCGGCGAGGTGACCTGAAAATCGGCCCGGAGGAACTGCCAGTCCGGCAGCTCATACACCCGCAGCTTCGTGGGCGCGATGACGGTAATGTCCTTCACGTCGCCGGGTCCGACGCCCTGGACGGTGGCTGGAAACGAAAACAGCGGCGGTTCCCCGGCCCGCGCCGTTATGGTGCGCACGTTCACCTGCAGCGTGATGTCGCCCAGATCCGCGTCCGAATGGTTGATCAGCGCGAAGCGAATCTGCAGCTTCCCCGGGCCCTTCTCATCCAGACGGAAGCCCGCCAGCTCCAGGTATTTCGCCACGGAGCTGGAGTTCGGCGCGGCTTGCGAAACCGCCGCCGGCGCGGGCGCGGCCTGCTTGTTCGTTTCCGGGGGAGCGGACGAGCACCCGGCCAGCCAGATTGCGGCAATCACCAATCCCAGTAGTTTCCTCATGAATTCAAGTTATACGACGAGACGGGTGGCTTTGTACACTGCGAGCATGTGAGGATGGCGCTGGGAGCGTGGCGACTGGTTCCGCGCCGGATCTCGCTACGCGGTCCGGAAGCCGATGCGGAGGGGTGCGGGCTCGGGCAGGCGCTTCATTTCTTCGATCTCCTCCGCCAGGGTGTTGATTACGGAGGCGTGAACCCACTGGGTGGTTTCGATCTGGTTCATGCGCACGGCCAGGTCATCGTGGGTAGCCAGCATCTCCCGCATGCGGATGAAGGTGCGGATGATCAGGATGTTCATCTGGACCGCGCGCGGGCTGTTGAGCACGGAGGAAAGCATGCCCACGCCGTGCTCGGTGAAGACGTACGGCAGATAGCGGCGGCCGCCGCGGCCGGGCTTTGAGGTCACAAACTGTGACCTCAAAGCCTCAGCCTCATCCGGGGTGAGCTGGAACATGAAGTCTTCCGGAAAACGCTCGGGGTTGCGCCGGACCGCCTGGTTAAGCGCTTTTGTTGCAACCTGATACAGCCCGGCCAGGTCCGCATCCACCATCACCTTGCGGTGCCGGATGAAGTAGATCCGGCGCTCAATCAACTCCTCGGGAACCAGCATCTCGCTCACGGTGGCAGAAGGCATATCGAAAACTGTTAGTGGCCAGCCGCGCCAATTCCTCTTCGGTAAACCCGAACCTCGCCGCGGCGATCTCATACTCCCGGCCGATACTGGTGCCGAACAGCGCGGGGTCGTCGGAATCGAGCACAATCGGCACGCCGGCGTCGAACACCCGCCGCAGCGGGTGAACATCCAGCGACGGGACCGCGCCCGTGCGCACGTTGCTGGTCGGGCAGATTTCCAGTGGGATATCGCGCTCGCGCAACTCCGCCATCAGCGCCGGGTCGGCAGCGGCCGAAATCCCGTGCCCGATTCTCTCCGCGCCAATCGCCAGGGCCGCGCGGACCGACTCCGGCCCCACCGTCTCGCCCGCGTGACAGGTCAGGTGCAGGCCGTTCTGGCGGCAAAACCGGTAGACGTCCGCAAACCACTGGGCCGGGCCGCGCGCTTCGTCGCCGCCGATCCCGAACGCCACCACTCCGCTGTCGCGCCGCTCCACCGCGAATCGCGCCACCCGCATCGCCGCTTCCACTCCGAACTGCCGGGTGGCGTCCGGTATCCAGAACACCGGAAACGGGCCCCGCTGGCTTTCCGCCCAAATGGCGTCGTAGATGCGGCCGAGATCCTGACCCTTCCAGAGAATCACACCGGCCGACAGCGTAATCTCCGCGTAGCGGACGCCCTCCGCCGCGAGCCTGAGCAACAGATGGCGTGTGGCCAGCGCGTAGTGTTCCGGAGCCGTCAACCGGCTGGTGAGCCAGATGTAGGATTCGATGAAGCGGGCGAACGAGCCTTCCGGCATATTCGCGCGAATCTCGTCGTGGGTGAGCGAAGGGTCGATCTCCAGCAGCGTTTCCGGCCAGATGGCGCCTTCGAGATGCACGTGCAGCGACGCTTTCCTGAGATTCTTAGGGACGGCGGCCATTCCTGCCATAATATACGTCGATGACGCCTGGCGAAATGGAAGCGATTGTCGGGGGATGGCACGGCGATGCCTTCGCCCTGCTCGGACCGCACCGCAACGAAGACGGCGGCTGGGAGGTGCGTGCCCTCCTGCCGCAAGCCTCGGACGCGCAACTCCACCTGGATGGGCAGTTCGTCCCCATGGAGAAGGTGGACCCGCAGGGTCTCTTCACGGGGCGCCTCGAAAACGAGCCGGGACGCTACCGCCTGGTGCTGAAGCTCTGGAGCGGCGGCGAGGCGGAACTTGAGGACCCCTATCGTTTCCCTCCGCTGCTCTCGGAGTTCGACCTGCATCTGAACACCGAAGGCACCAACTCAGAGCTATGGCACAGCCTGGGGGCTCATCTGGTGGAGGTGGAAGGCGTCCCCGGCGTGCGCTTTGCCGTGTGGGCGCCCAACGCCCTGGTGGTCAGCGTGGTGGGCGATTTCAACGAATGGGACACCCGCCGCCACCCCATGCGCATGCGCGACGGCGGAGTGTGGGAGATCTTCATTCCACACATCGGGTCCGGCACGCACTACAAGTACTCGGTACGCTCGCGCTTCTTCGGCTATCACCAGCTCAAGGCGGATCCGTGCGCCTTTGCCTGCGAAGAACCGCCGAAATCGGCCTCCATCGTCGCGGACCTGGCAGCCTATAGCTGGGGAGACCAGCAATGGACCGAGGAGCGTGGCCGCACCGACTGGCTGAGGCGGCCGTTCTCGGTCTATGAAGTCCACCTCGGGTCGTTCCTGCGCGGCCCGCGCAACGAGGTGCTCAGCTACCGCGATCTCGCCGCCAAGCTGGTCTCTTACGTCAAGGACATGGGCTACACGCACATCGAGCTGCTGCCCATCATGGAACACCCGTACTCGGGCTCCTGGGGATACCAGGTCACCGGGTATTTCACGCCCACGGCGCGTTTCGGTCCGCCCGAGGACTTCATGTACTTCGTGGACCGCTGCCACCAGGAGGGCGTCGGCGTCATCGTCGACTGGGTCCCCGCGCATTTCCCCAAGGACGCGCACGGCCTCGCCTTTTTCGATGGAACCGCGCTCTACGAACATGCCGACCCGCGCAAGGGCGAGCACAAGGAATGGGGCACGCTGGTCTTCAACTACGGACGCAACGAGGTGCGCTCGTTCCTGGTTTCCAACGCCATGTTCTGGTTGAAGGAGTACCACATCGACGGCCTGCGGGTGGATGCCGTGGCCGCCATCCTGTACCTGGACTATTCGCGAAAAGCGGGCGAGTGGATTCCCAACATGTACGGCGGCAACGAGAACCTGGAAGCCATCAGTTTTCTGCGGCGCTTCAACGAGCTCGCCCACACCGTACCCGGCACCCTGACCATTGCCGAGGAATCCACGGCGTTTGCCGGCGTCTCCAAGCCCGTCTATATGAACGGGCTCGGTTTCACCATGAAGTGGAATATGGGCTGGATGCACGACATGCTCAGCTACTTCTCCAACGACCCCATCTTCCGCCGCTATCACCACAACAACATCACCTTCAGCATGCTGTACGCCTTCACCGAGAACTTCGTCCTGCCCATCTCTCATGACGAGGTGGTGCACGGCAAGGGCGCGCTGCTGGCGAAGATGCCCGGCGACGTCTGGCAGAAGTTCGCCAATGTCCGCGCGTTCCTCACCTACATGTATACGCACCCCGGCAAGAAACTGCTGTTCATGGGTTCGGAGATCGGCCAGTGGAACGAGTGGAACCACGACCGCAGCGTGGAGTGGGACCTGCTTCAGTTCGAGCCGCACCGGAAGCTGCAGAATTTCGTGCGCGACCTCAACCGCCTCTATCGCGCCCACCCCGCCCTGTACGACGTGGACTTCCAATGGCAGGGATTCGAATGGGTGGACTTTCACGATGTCGACCACTCGGTGATCTCCTTCCTCCGGCGGCCCCGGAACGGCAAGCCTTTCCTGCTGATGGTGTGCAATTTCACGCCGACGCCGCACCTGAAGTATCGCGTGGGCGTGCCCGACCCGGGCTTGTATCGCGAGATCTTCAACTCCGACGCGGAGATCTACGGCGGGTCGAACATGGGCAACGGAGGAGGCGCCGGGACGCAGCCGGTGGCGTTCAACAACCACTACCACAGCCTGGAGATCACTCTCCCTCCGCTGGCGGTGGTGGTGTTCGCATCGCCGGAAGGGTAGACCGCTCCGTGACCGTCGCGGCTCGGTCCCGACGGCCCGAGTTTGCAGTTGCAGGATGTCACCGAGCCACGAGGGTAACCGAGTGGTTAAAACGCCGAGTATTTCACGCCTTCTCCCCGCCGCGGCCCGGTAGCAACTGTCAGGTCGCGAGTGGTCATCGCTGACCGCTCAGCGGGGGCGCCGCGACGGCCCAGAGCGTGCGCAGAAGAATGCCGAGGTCGCGCGCGAAGGTGCGGGTGCGCACATACTCCTGCGCCAGGGCGAGCTTGTCGGGCAGGATGTGCCGCACGTATTCGGCCTGCGGATCATCCGTCGCGGCCAGCACGCGGTCTTCATAGCGGAAACAGATGGAAGCCGTGTCGGTAATGCCGGGCCGCAGCTCCAGCACCGGAGCATAGCGTTCGTGGAACATTTCCACGTATCGGGGCGCCTCCGGGCGAGGACCTACCAGGCTCATGTCCCCGCGCAGGACATTCCAAAGCTGCGGCAGCTCGTCCAACTTGCTGGAGCGCAGAAAACGCCCGGCGCGGGTGATGCGAGGGTCGCCGGGAACCGTGATGGGCGGACCGGCGCTGCCGTGTACCATGGTGCGAAACTTCCACAGCCGGAACCGGCGGAACCTCCATCCCACGCGTTCCTGCCCAAACAGGACCGGCCACCCGGAATCGAGCGCAACCGCGATCGCCACCGCCAGCAGGACGGGGAGGAGCACCAGCAGCGCGCCTGCGCTCACCACGACATCGAAGATACGCTTCAGCAGCATGTGTGCGTCCGCACCGTGTCCCTGACGGCGGCGATCACCTTCGCCACCTCGGCGTCAACGAGGCGGGAGGAAAGCGGAAGCGAGACCAGACGCGGGTACTCGTCCAGTGCCCGCCGGCAGGGGGCATCGGGAACATTGAGCCTCTCGCGATAATACTGGTGCATTGGAATGGGCTTGAAATGCACGCTGCAGCCGACGCCCCGCCGGCGCATTTCCGCGATGAACTGCGAGCGGTCCACGCGCAGCCGGACGAGGTTCAGCCGCAGGATGTAGAGCTGCCAGGCGTGCGTGGAGGCGGCCGAGTCGGGAGGCAGCTCCAGCTCGGGCATTTCCGCAAACGCCGCGTTGTATGCGCGGGCGATGGCGGCGCGCCGCCGGTTCATTTCGTCGAGCCGGGCGAGTTGCGCCAGGCCGATGGCGGCCACCAGATCGCTCATGTTGTACTTGAACCCGCACTCCACCACGTCGTAGGCCCAGTTGTCCTTCATGTCCTGGCGCTCCCACGTATCGTGGCTGATCCCATGGAGCGACAGGATGCGCATGCGCTCCCACAAACCCGCGTCACGGCAGGTGACCATGCCTCCCTCGCCGGTGCTCAGGTTCTTTGTCGCGTAGAAGCTGAACGCCACGGCGTCGGAAGCGCCGGCGCCCACGCGCACTTGCCCCAGGGAAGCGCCTGCCGCATGCGCCGCGTCTTCCACCACAAAGAGCCCGTATTCCCCGGCAATGCGCCCGATGGCCTCCATGTCGCAGGGCAGTCCGGCAAGATGCACCGGGACGATGGCCCGGGTGCGCGGCGTGATGGCGTGGCGAATGGCGTCGGGGGAAATGTTGAGGCCGTCCCCGATATCGGCGAGGACGGGCGTCGCTCCGGCCAGCAGGATGGCGTTGACGGTGGCGCAAAAGGTCAGCGGCGTGGTGATCACTTCGTCGCCGGGCGCGATTCCCAGAGCGGCCAGCGCCAGGTGCAGGGCCGCGCTGCCGGAGTTTACCCCCAGCGCGTACCGCGCGCCGGTGTACTCGCAAAACGCTTTCTCGAAAGCCGCGGTGCGCGGACCGGTTGTCGTCCAGCCGGATGCGAGCGCGGAGGCGGCCGCCGCGATCTCGGCGTCGCCATAGTCGGGACGGGCGAATTCGATGAAGCCTTCGTTCAACGGAGCCCCTTTTCGATCCAGCACAGAACGTGCGTGCGCAGCAAAGGAATCGCGTTCAGCACGTGGTACAGCGACGGATGGAGACGCACAGCGGCCCGCGCCAGAGGCGGCGCCAGGGTGATCCGGCGGCAGCGCACGGCGCCGGCCGGGAATAGCGCCCGGACGGCCTTCACCGGGATGCCGGCCACGTCACGATTCGATGGATTATCAAAACAGAAATCGTACCAGAGCACGCCGCCTCCGGGTCTCGCCAGACCCCACACGTGCGCGGCCAGGCGCTCGCGGTAGTCGGCGTCGAGCAGGGACGTGAACACGGTGAACAGCATAGCCACGTCAAACGCGCCGGGCTCCAAGGCCACGTCGAGAGCATCGCCGCAGATGAGTTGCACGGCCGGGGGCAGGCGCCGCTTCGCTTCCTCCAGCCGGTCTTCCTGCAGTTCAACGCCGGTCAGATTCGACGGAGTGAAGCCCAATCGGATCAGATCGAGAAGATTGCCACCGGCGCCGCAACCGATCTCCAGAACGCGCGCCGACGAGGGCTGGATGCCGGTTTCGGCGAGCCACCGCCGCACGGCCCGCTCGCGCTCTCCGAGAAAAAGCGGGAGGGCGGGATCGCTCCGGGCGGCCCGCCGCGCATAGCGCGCTCGCACGGCGCCGGCTTCCGTCATCGGGGACCCCACATTGTGATCGTAAGCCATCCGGCGAGGCGGATATGATGACAGTGTGGAGGCTTATACGCCGGTGGAGGAGTGGGGGCAACTGCGGATTGCATCTCGGGCCCGGGCGCCGGCGCGGGCGGACAAGCTGATTGTCACGGCCTCCTCCGATAGCACAGATGTGGAGGATCGTTCCGGGCGAACTTCAAGGCGGCGGCGTCCCCTGCCTGAAAGGGTCGGTCTCCATTGATACCCAGGCCCCGCTTGATTGATGTCGATGCGGCGAACTTCGAGGCCATGCCGTGCTGCGGAATAAAGGACCCCACTCATCCTGGCCGCCAGCAAAAGCACTGCTGGCTGCAAGCGAACGCACGGTTCGGTCTGCGGGCTAAGATGCTTCTTGCCCCGGACGGACAACCGAGCGGTTACATTGAATACCTCCCGGGCGAGTTCGCCTGGCGTGGTGTGGAAGCCACCGGCTTCATGTTTATTCACTGCGTTTGGACCTTTCTCAAGCAGCATCAGCGAAAGGGGTGGGGGAGCATCATGGTGGAAAGCTGCCTGGATGATGCGAGAAAGGCGGGCATGCGCGGCGCCGCCGTGATGGTCCGGGACGGCCCATGGCTGGCCGACCGACGCCTGTTCCTGGCAAACGGTTTCGAGCCCATCGATACCGCGCCGCCGGACTACCAGTTGCTCGTTCGGAAGTTCGATAGTGGCACCGTACACCCGGC
Source organism: Bryobacteraceae bacterium (assembly GCA_049520275.1). Lineage (GTDB taxonomy): Bacteria > Acidobacteriota > Terriglobia > Bryobacterales > Bryobacteraceae > CAWACP01. The sequence continues at coordinate 37,329 of JBEKPY010000051.1, read as the reverse complement.
CTTCAAGAAAGGCTGGGATCAGAAACTCGGGCGGTACAGCCGGGGTCTGACCATCATCCGCTCAAGCCAGTGCCCGCATGTCGCGAGATTCGCGACTACAATCATTGAGACGGCGGAGAATGAGTACGGCATCAAGCCCACGGTGGTTGATCTCGAGTCGTGGAGCGATGCCCAGAATGCGCCAACACCCTACGCGGTTTTTGCTCTGATTTACAACGGCCGGTTGCTGGCCGATCACCAGATCAGCCGCACCCGCTTCCGCAACATCATGAGCAAGTGCGTGACGAGCGGCCTGGTCAGGGTGGGGGAGCGCCAATTCTAATACGGTTCAGGAACCGCGCTATCGAAGCTGCTGGCAATACGGGATAGTTCGAGCGTTGAATTGGGGTGACCCACGATTCTCACTCTTGAAAGGCCGATTTTGTGTGGCTCCCCAGCGTGGACGCGTTTCGAACTTTCTTGTTTGACCCTCTGCCTCAGATGCGGTGGCTGTTCGAATTGATCGGCGACTGATGGGGGGCGCGGCCTCGTTCCCAGGTCAAAGCAACTCCATGAACTCATCGACCGAGAGGTTCGCATCCCGAACGATGGCGCGCAACAGAGGTTCCTTGATGGTCCGGCCGGAATGAACAGGCACCACGGTACGAACCTTCTTCTCGGGATGAATCAAGATCAGATGGCTTCCCTTTTGCCGGTCCTCGACGAATCCGGCGCGTTTGAGCGCCCGGACCACCTTGCGCGCAGTCAGCGACGGGAGTTTGGCCATGAATCACGCCGGAACAAGTACCGGAACGCTGACCCTTCCCTGGAACGATGGCCCTTCCTCAGGAATTGCCTCCCCATGATCCGCCAGGCTCTCCAGGTATAACGCGATGGCTTCCTTGACGTTGCGCTCGGCTTCTTCCAGGGTTTCACCTTGGGTGTGACAGCCAGGCAGAGCCGGGACGGACGCCACGTAGCCACCTTCAGCGGCCTGCTCGTAGAAGACGGAATAAGCAAACGCCCGAGCAATCTTGCGTCTCATCACCTTCATTGTAGAATGACGCAATCGAATCGGCCAAGGAAAGGAACCCTCCCCAACCTTCCCACTCGCGGCATCGTGTTCAGGAGAGCGAGCCTGGTTCGAATCCACTACGGCGCACTCAGGCTGAGGCGCGCAACCTGCTGAAACATCAAGGTCGATTTCTGGATGGGTTTGGCTCCCCACACTGGACACGTTTCGAACTTTTTCGGCCCAACTGGTACTGTAATCGAACCGATGGACGCTCATTGTTTTCAGGCGGATCGGTGCACCCCGACTACCAGTTTCCATGCCGGGCACCCAGTCTGGACACGTCTCGAACTAGTCAAGGGAACCCAGGACAAGCTCCGGGTGAGCGCGTCACGCGAGATCCAAGTAGCGTTCCCTGATGATATTCCGGCCGCTTCCGACAGCGCTACAAGTTCAATGAAAGCGGCTTCGAGGGTGCGATGCCGCGGAACCGATTCTTCCCGTTTACGATTACCTCCAGGTTCCCAGACAGGTTCAAACCTGCGGGGCTGAAATTCACTTCTATCTGCTTGGCGTCCCAAGCGCGGATGCGAATGGTGGTCCCCTGAATCCAGCATTCGAACTTTGCACGTGGCTCCGCATGTGGATACGCATCCGGATAAGCTCTTGGAATAGAAATCCCCCAGACGCCCCGATGCTGCGGCGTGTCCGCGATAAACGAGAAATGTCTGGGCCGACGTCGGGTGTGCTCCAGCAACCAAGCCTCCAATGCAGTCGCATCCTCCGCGCGATAGTTGTGTCCAACCCCTGCCGCCACCACGATTCTCGGAGGATTACCTACCGCAGTCAGTGAAGCTCGAAAGTTGTCAAACGATGCCTTCCGTTCTTTGTCCTCATCGCCGACCCAGAGGTAGAAGGGTACGTTGCTGGCATTGCCCACCAATCCCAACGCATACGGAGCCCCAATCGGGTTGCCCGCCATGATTCCAACAGCCGCCCATAAATCGGGTGTGCGTTGGACGATTGACCAGGCGTCATCACCTCCCCACGAATGGCCTGAAAGGTACCAACGGTTCGGGTCGACTGTTGCGAAGCTTTTGACATCCTCGATTGCTTCCCATATGTCAGGCTCCGACCCGTTTTGGTTTCTCCACTCGCCGTTTCCACGCAACCAGGGGACTATAGTAATTATGTCGGCGTTCTTTACCGTGTCCGCTTTCGGCGGTTGGAATGTGTCACTCACATAGGCGAGTGGGACGTCTGGCCCCCTGCCATGTAGCTGAATGTGGAGCGCGTAAGCTTTCCGCGAATCCCAATGGGGAGGCAGACTGACGATACAATACTGAAGCGTTCCGTCGCTCTGCGAGAGCCGCGCGAGCGTCAGCGAACGTCTTCCATCCACGAGATACGGCTCGGCCCTTTCACCATCGCTGCTCAGGCCCGCGTCAATTGTGCTCAGGTAACCGAATAGCTGCTTTTCACGCTCGTCTTTATCGGTTCCAGCAAGTTGCAGCTTCAAGACATTCTCTTCGCTCAAAGCGAGCACCGATCTGAGATGTCTCGAAAATAGCTCTGGTTGGGGTTTACTTAGCAATGCCGCAATATGGGCTTTAATTCGTGAAAGCGCAGACTCGACGAGAATCTCCAGATGTGGTGACGGCTGAGCTTGCGACACTGTACTCTGAAGCAAAGACAGAATCACTGCCAGGCTGACCGCTTGGAACGTCCATGGTTTGAGTCTCATCTGAGCAGCATTATAACCACTCAAACCGGTGCAAAGCAGCGGTCAGGAAGTTGGCACGCCTAGTGGGCCGAGGTCGATTCGTTTGGGGGATGCTGGTCTGGGTAAAGAGTTCGAGTCCACGCCGGGGTCACTCTCAAGGGGTCCCAATCCAGAAGAAACTTCTGAAATGCCCGCAATGAAATCAATCAGATAGCGTGCGGTCGAGAAAGCTTCAATTGGCTCCCCAGGCAGGACTCGAACCTGCAACCCTTCGCCCGGAGCCTTGTCAATACCCGTGGGAGGCAGTGCGAGTCTTGCGCACCCGCGTCCAGTACCACCACTTCTTCTGCTCGGCGCGCAGAAACGGATCGCGCGCCTGGGCGATGGCGCAGCGGAAAACATCCTCGCAACAGGGGTCGTGGCGCTCGCCCGTGAGCGCACAAAGCCGCTGATACAGCTCGTGCGCCTCGCAGCGGGCGAGCTGGTCCATGGAGCGTATTCCGAGCACTTCGAAATCGGCCAGGGTGGCCGGCCCCACACTCGCCAGGTCGTTCAACGGCCGCACGTTCATTTGCCGGACATAGGGCATACTGAAGTTTTATCACCATGCGAGCCGAATTGATATGCTTCCAACCCGACTGCCGGGCGCGGTTTGCGCTCGACGCGGTGCTCTACAACTGTCCTGCGTGCGGCGGATTGCTGGAAGCGGTGTTTCCCGAGGCGCCCGTGGACGTCGCCGGGTGGAAGAAGACGTGGCGCGAACGCCGCCTCAACAACACGAAGCTGGACCAGAGCGGCGTATGGCGGTATCGCGAGTTGCTGCCGTTCGACGACGGATTGGATCAGGTGGTCTCCCTGCGCGAAGGCAACACCCCGCTGCTGGATGCGCCGCGCGCGGCCGAATACGGCGGGCTCCAGCGCGTCACCTTCAAGCATCAGGGATTCAACCCCACCGGCTCCTTCAAGGACAATGGCATGACCTGCGGCGTCACCCAGGCCAAGCACCTGGGCATGAAACGCGTGGCCTGCGTTTCCACCGGCAACACGTCGGCCTCCATGGCCGCCTACGCCAGTGCGGCCGGACTGCAGCCCATCATCTTCATCCCGCACGGCAACATTTCCTACGGCAAGCTGGCGCAGGCGCTCGAATACGGCGCGCGCACGCTGCAGGTGGAGGCGAATTTCGACCAGATTCTGGCTCTGGTGCGCGTGCTGGCCGAGCGGCTGGGCATCTACCTTCTCAATTCCATCAACCCGTTCCGCATCGAAGGGCAAAAGAGCATCATCTTCGAGATGATGGACCAGCTCGACTGGAATCCGCCCGACTGGATCGTCCTGCCGGGAGGCAATCTCGGCAACACCTCGGCGTTCGGCAAGGCGCTGCGCGAATTGCACGCGTTCGGATTCATTCCGCGCATGCCGCGCCTGGCGGTTGTGCAGGCCGCTGGCGCGGCGCCGTTCTGGCGCCTGGTCAACCAGGGCGGCGAGTTCGCCAGCGTGCCCAGGCCGGAGACTCTGGCGACGGCGATTCGCATCGGCGATCCGGTGTCCTGGCCCAAAGCGCTGGCGGAGGTGCGCGCGTCCAACGGCGTCGTCGAAAAGGTCACCGAGCAGGAGATTGCCGATGCCAAAGCGCAGATCGGCCGCGCGGGCATCGGTTGCGAACCCGCCTCGGCGGCGACGCTCGCTGGAATTCGCAAGCTGACCGCTGCGGGTGTCATGGACCCGTCGGCGAGCGTAGTCGCGGTGCTTACAGGAAATCTCCTGAAGGACCCCGACTATATTTACAAATATCATACCGGCCAGTTACAGGGTCCCAATAGTGAGATTATCCGTCCCACTTTTGGGAATCATCCGGAAGTCGCGCCGAATAATGCGGAAGGGATCGCCGCGTTACTCGGTAAGTAACAGCCAGTTAGATCCAGGCGTAACTAACCAATCCGTAACTTGCCTGAATTTTGCGCTCTTCACGGAACCAAACACCAGCTCGTACGTAAGTAGGGAGAGGGACGATCCTGCTCGGTGATCGGTATCCCGAAAAAAGGAGTTGGAAACACATGATGAGGAGCACTTTGATTCCATTGATGTTAGTGTTTGCGGGCGCTGGACTTGCCAGTGCCAGCACTTACAACATCAAACTACTGCAAACCACAAACGTACACGGGACTCAGTTGAAAGCTGGCGAGTACAGGCTCGACGTGGACAATGGGAAGGCCGTGTTCCATCGCGGAAAGACTATCGCCGAAGCGCCGGCAAAGCTGGCCACCGCTGAGCGGAAGTACGCGGACACCAAATTCGTCTACGACAGGGGCTCGGACGGCCAGCTTACGCTGCGTGAGATCGACCTCGGCGGAAGCACCGTCCGCGTCGTGCTGGAAGATTGATTCGCGGCAAAACAGATGCCGGGGCGGTCTGCGCCGCTCCGGCTTGTCACGCTGACCGCGCAATGATCCCGCCCTCCGCATTCGTTTCAGCGTAGTCTCTGCAGCTTCACTGCCACGGAAGTTCGCGTATGCTGTTTACACAGCATGCAAAACAAGACACTCCTCGGGTCGCTCCGTTTTGCACCGCTCACCGCCGATGTATGGCCCGATCTGGAACGCCTGTTCGGCGTGCGCGGCGCGTGTGGTGGCTGCTGGTGCATGAGCTGGCGCTTGCCGAAGGCGGAGTTTGAGCGGCAAAAGGGCGCGGGCAACAAAGCCGCGCTCAGGCGCGTTGTTGGCGAGGGGCCGCCTCCTGGCATTCTGGCTTGGTCGGGAAGCGAGCCGATAGGCTGGTGCGCCGTGGCCCCGCGGCAGTCCTACGTGCGTCTGGCAAGGAGCCGCGTGCTCGGTCCCGTTGACGGCCAGCCGGTCTGGTCGATTTCCTGCTTGTTCGTGCGCAAGGAGTTTCGCCGCCGCGGAGTCTCCGCGCAACTGTTGCTGGCCGCGGCCGAGCTCGCCGCCGCGCACGGAGCCACCATCGTGGAAGGTTATCCGGTGGCGCCGTACGCTTCCAATGCACCCGCCGCGTTTCTCTGGACCGGAACCATTGCCTCGTTCGAGGCCGCGGGTTTTGTAGAGGTGAAGCGCGGATCGCCGTCGCGGCCCATCTTTCGGCGCAGCGTTTGAGGCGAGCGCGCGCAAGCGACCGAAGGACCATTCCGCAGAAACCCTCTTCCCTCAAACGAGCCATGGCCAAACTCGGACTCCATCTTGATGTCACCGGACCCAATCAGGAACCTGTGCCCCTTCCTTCCTGATAAAAAACTCTCAGTGGGCTCTTCGGACATCGTTTTCGAGGGCGTCCCCTACTCGTCCAGATGCAGCACCTTGCGGAACCGCGCCACTTCCGCCGGCGTGAGCGCCCGATATTCGCCCGCTTTGATGGGGCCCAACTCCAGAAAGCCGATCTTCACCCGGCGCAGCTTCTCCACCAGTTTCCCGAAATGCTTGAACATGAGCCGAATCTGATTCTGCCGGCCTTCGGTCAGCTTCACCTCGTACCACGGGTTGACGGCCCGCCGAATCAACTTCAACCCGGCGGGAGCGGTGCGCCGGCCGTCCAGCACGATCCCCTCGCGGAACGCCGTTTCCTGCTCTTCGGTCAGCGTCCCCGTCACCTTCACCACGTAGGTCTTGACCACGTGGTTTTTCGCGGAGGTGATGCGGTTGGCGAACTCGCCATCGTTGGTGAGCAGCAGCAGCCCCTCGCTGTGATAGTCGAGGCGGCCCACCGGATACACCCGCTCGCGCACGCCGTGCATGAGGTCGAGCACGGTGGGCCGGCCCTCGGGGTCGCTGGCCGTGGTGACGTAGCCGGTGGGCTTATTAAGAACCAGATAAAGCAGACGATGGGAAAAGCGAACCAGCTTCCCATCCACCTTGATGTGGTCGCGCGCCGGGTCGGCCTTCGTGCCCAGCTCGGTCACGCATTTGCCGTTGACGGTGACCCGCCCTTCCAGCATGAGCTGCTCGGCTTTGCGGCGGCTGGTGACACCGGCATGGGCCAGTAGCTTCTGCAGCCTCTGTTCGGCCATGATGGGGCTCAGCCTTCCTCGGTGGTCGTGGCCTCGGGCGTCACCGTGTCGGGGGCCACGGCGTCGACGGTCGTGACTTCGCCGGGCACGGATTCGACTGGAGCGGGTTCGACCGGACCGGGCTCGGCTTGTGCGGCTTCTTCCGGCGCGGCTTCTTCCAGAACGCCCTCCTGCCGACCGGCTTCGGCCGTCTCGACCGGTGCAGGCTCGTCGGGAGCGCGTTCGACCGAACCGGGCTCGGCTTGGGCGGCTTCTTCCGGAACGCCCTCTTCCCGACCGGCTTCGGCCGCCTCGACCGGTGCAGGCTCGTCGGGAGCGGGTTCTTCCCGATCCGCTTCCTCCAGCGCAGGTTCTTCACGCACCGTTTCGACCGGTGCGGCTTCGGCCGGACCGGGCTCGCCCTGCACGGGTTCCGCCGCAATCGGCGCGCTGGCGCGACCGGCGGCTTCTCCCGCGGCTTCTTGCGCCGCGGACGGAGCGCTCGCCGCCTCGGGCTCCACGTCGCTCAGGGCCATCCTGCCCAGCTCCTCAAACTCCTTGAGCGTGGGCAACTCGGCGAGGTCGCTCAAGCCGAACTGAATGAGGAAGTCCCGGGTGGTCTTGTACAGGATTGGCTTGCCCACCACGTTCTTCCTGCCGGCCACCGCGATCAGCTTGCGGTCGAGCAGCGTCTTCAGGACGCCGACGCCCTGCACACCGCGGATCTCCATGATTTCCGGTGCGGTGACGGGCTGCTTGTAGGCCACCACGGCCAGCGTCTCCAGCGCCGCCAGCGACAGCTTGAGCGGCGGCTTCAGATTGCGCACGAACGTGCGCACGGCCTCATGGTGCTCGGGCCGGGTGGTCATCTTGTATCCGCCCGCCACCTCGCGGATGCTGAGGCCGCGCTCGGGGCGATTGTAGTCGGCGATGAGTTCTTCGAGGATGCCCTGCACCTTGTCGATGGGGTGGTTCAGCGCCGCGGCGATTTGCTGCAGCGTGAGCGGTTCGTCGGTTACATATACCACCGCTTCGATGATGGCGCGAAGCCGGGCCCGCTCCATGTCCGGCGTCGCGGCGTCTTCCACGATCAGCAGTTGTTCGGCGACGATCTCCTCGGGCGCCTCGGCGCCAGGCGTTTCATCGACGGTCTGGCGCTCCGCGGGTTCGCGCTCCGCGGGCTCGTGCTCCGCGAGGTTGCCCTCCGCAAGGTCGCTCTCGGCGAGGTCGCGCTCCGCGGGCTCGCTCGCCTCCACGGAGGTGGTGTTCACTTCGATGTCTTCCATTTCGGTCAGTTGTATTCCTGCTCGATGGCCGCCAGGGCCTCTTCGGAGCCGAACGATTCCTCAAACGTCTCCGTTCGCTGGAGGCCGATGTCGCCGAACGCATCCTTTTGCGTCAGTGCGATGGCCTGCCTTTTCACCAGTTCCAGGATGGCCAGGAACAGGCAGATCATGGCGCGCTGGCTGCGCTGTTGCTCGAACAAATCCGTCGCCGAAAGCGTCTGGTTGGCGGGCGCCCTCTTCAGCACGCCGCGCAGATAGCGGATCATCTCCGGAATGGAGATGGTCTCGCTGCCGACCTCGTAGGTGGGACGATTGCGCGTGCGGTCCAGCACCTGCTGAAACGTCTTCACCAGGTCGAACAGAGTCACCGCCAGGGCCGGGGCCTCGTCCTCGGAAATAAACTCGCCAATCCGCGGATTGGACCAGACGGCCTCCTCCACCATGCGCTTCTGCTGCAGCATTTCCGCCGCGTTCTTGAAGCGCTCGTGCTCCAGCAGCCGGTCCACCAACTCGCGGCGCGGATCTTCCTCGGGCGAGATCTTCTCCAGCTCGGGATCGCGCGGCAGCAGCATCCGGGATTTGATGTGGATGAGCGTGGCCGCCATGTATACGAACTCCGAGCCGATCTCGATGTCCATCTCGATGGCGCGCTGCATGTATTCCAGATACTGGGCGGTGATGGAGGCGATGGGGATGTCGTAGATGTTGATCTGCTGCTTGCGGATGAGGTCGAGCAACAGGTCCAGCGGCCCATCGTAGTGCGCGAGATGAACGTCCAGCGGCGAAGGCACTTCTCCTAATTCTGGCACAGCGGGCGGGGACGCGCGGCGGCAGCCGGTAGTGTCTGAAATGCCTACTGCCTCCACTTCGCCTACTACAACTTCTGCCGGATTCACAAAATCCTGAGAGTCACACCCGCGATGGAAGCAGGGCTCACGGATCATATCTGGGGAATCGCCGAACTTCTGGCGGCCTGAAGATCCCGAAGGCACGAGTTCGACGGCACTGAAGGAGTAGGTGAAGGCGCGTCGCAATGTTACCGGGTAACTTTCCCCCAAAGGGGGCGCTCCAGACTGCGTTCGCTAAGCGGCAGGGAAGAGGAAAACGACGGTTCAGCTCGGCTTGGTAGCCTCTTCTTCGCCGGGTGCTATCAATGGCTCATAGAACCACACCTTTGGCACTTGGAAGCGACGAGAAATCTGATTCACGACATGCCTGTCTACATTTGGGGGCAGGTAGTAGTTCAATGTCCATTTCACGTCATCGGAAACGACGACCCACCAATCGTTGCCCTCAACGACGGTTAATTTCTTTGGGGAATGGGGCGGCCCGGCACGGCGGAGCGCACGGAGGACATTTTCTCTCGCGGCTCCGGTTTCACGCACTTTTATGCGGCGTCCTTTTTCAAAAACACCACGTTGTTGAAGGGCAGCACCTGCCTATAGCGTTCGCTCATGTCGTGGGCAGTTAGCTGCGAATACACCTTGTACTGTGTTCCACGATGGAGAACCGCTTCGCGTAGTACTTCGTCGGGGCCGAACGTCAGAAGTCCTTCGATGTTTCCGTACATCCTGATGTTCAGGTCGATGGACGATTCCAGACCGTGCTCGAAGTTATGTTTGGCCCCTTCGATGGAATCTCCCTGCGCAACGTAGTCAATCTCAACGCCCTGAGCCACCCAGTTGCTCCCAGATGGAATCAGCAGCACATGGAGATTCCATATGGCCACTGCGTGCAGTTCGCCACTCTCAGCGACCGCGTGCAGTGCCCCCGTTTCTTCCTCTGTGTTGTGCTTCTTCGCCATAACCGCCAGATCCTCCACTGCACCAATCCTAGTGCAGCCAACACGCCAAACCGCTCAGTGTTCTATCTTACCTATCGATGATGTGCTGTCTAAGATCTTGGAGGGAAAGGACTTAGATGAACAACTGACGACTTCCCTCTGCCCAAAAAAGTAAGCCACCAAGTTGGTCACTGGCGTGTGGGAGTGCCATCCAGCCAGCTCAATGCATCCAAGGGTTCAGACCATTCTTGCGCAAGTCAGTGTTTTTACGCAAGTCAAAACGGTCCTACAGGATTTGACGCTCCCGCTGGCATTTGGTTGCAGAGGTCCTAGAACGCCGAGCGTTGCGAGGTTGGGCCGAATCCGTTCAAGTAGATTCAACGCACATTTCAGACACTACCCGGCAGCCGCATTCGCACGGTACCGGGCAGAAACGCGGCTCGAAAGCTGCAAGGAACCGCCGCGGACGAACGCGCACTGGTCGCTTTCTGGCGCCGCGTGTCCTACCCGGCGACTTTCTCCAGATACGATTCCACCTTCGCCTTTACGGTGCGGCGGTCGAGGCCGAGCCTTCCGGCGGCTTCCTCGTAGCTTCCGGCCTTCCGGTAGACCAGCGCCGAGTACCACGCAAGCAGCTCGCTGGCCGTTACCTGGCCGCCCTGAACCTGAGCCGCGAAGAAATCGCCGGGCGCGGACGCCTGCTCGGCAATCGGCTGGTAGGAGCGGCGGATGATAATGTTGCGCACGCACTGTTCGAGTTCCCGATAGTTGCCCGGCCAGGCGTAGTCGCGCGGCAGATGCGCATTGATCCATCCTTCCACTTCCGGCAGGCATTGCTCGGCCTCGTCGCCCACGGCGCGGCGAACCATGTAAAGCAGCAGGTCGTGAAGAACCTGCGGCGAGTCTTCGACCTGCTCGCGCAGCGAAGGGGTGCGGATCTGGTCTGCGCAGAGCCGGTAGTAGAGATCTTCGCGGAAGCGGCGCGCCTGGATGTCCTCTGCCAGGTTGCGGTTGGTGGCGGCGATCAGCTTGCCCCTGAACACGCGCAGCGCGGTGTCGCCTACCGCGGAGAACCGGCGTGTCTCGATCACCCGCAGCAGCTTCACCTGCAGAGACAACTCCATTTCGCCGAGCTCGTCCAGAAACACCGATCCCGGCTCGGGGCAGGCATCCAGCCACCCCTTGCGGTCGCCGGTTGCGCCGGTGAACGCCCCGCGGCGGTGGCCGAACAATTCCGATTCGATGAGCGCCGGCGAGAGCGCGGCCAGGTTGATGGCGAAGAACGATTCCCCGGGCGCGTCGGCAAACTCCATGCGCTCGGCGTCGAACGGAACGTAGCGGGCGGCGGCGATGGCCCGGGCCACCAGTTCCTTGCCCGTGCCGGACGGTCCCATGATAAGCGTCGGGTAGTCGCCCATGCGCGCGTAGAGGATGCGGCGGTAGCGGCGCATATCGTGCGTGAACACGGACTGCCAGACGCTGGCGCGCAGCCGCGCGGCGGGCATGGAGTCGCCGATGATGTTGTCGAAGATGTGCAGGAAAGCTCGCCGCACCTGGCGGTAACAGGCGAACACGTGCGCCGGCTGCAGGGCCGTTTCAAAGCGCTTGCCGGAAATGCTGAAGTAGTGCTTCCAGTCGGCCAGAAACTGGCGGTAGAACTGCCAGCGCCCCTCGGCCTGCGTGAACTTCCTGTAGTAACGCTGGTAGAGCATCTCGTGCACGGACTCCTCGTAGATGGCGAGGTCGGCGGCCGACATGTCCGAAGTGCGCTCCAGCCGCGCGTGGATGCTCTCGATCAGCGGCTCCAGCCGGGCGTGGATGCGGGCGACGTTGGGAAGCTCGGCGTCGGGGTCGGTGACGGAAGCGCTCCACACCGGGCCCGCGGGAACGAATTCGCGCCCCAGCGCCGCGCGCTCGTGATCCACGCGCTCGGTCAAAAACGGGTTCGAGTAGGCCAGCCTGGCCACGGCGGTGAGGAAACGGCGTTCCAGAGGCGAGTAGGCGTCCATACATCAATTGTATGGCCATGTACAGAGGATGTACCAGAAGCGGTAGGAGCCGCCGCGCAAACCACAGAATATACTGGATCATTCAGGCACATCATATGGGCACGCGGCTTGCGCTAAGGAAGGCATGAGCAACCGGACACAGAGCGCGGAATCCTCGGGAAGCTACGCCAGACTTCTCGGCGACGGCGGCTTCCAGGCCTTTCTCTGGACCCAGTTCCTCGGCGCCTTCAACGACAACGTCTACAAGATGATTGTCTCCATCATGGCGCTGCGGCTGGCCATGGATCAGCAGGCCGGCAGCCGCTATCTGGCGCTGGCCGGCGCGGTGTTCGTGATTCCTTTCCTCCTGTTCGCCGGCCCGGCCGGACAGATTGCCGACCGTTTCTCCAAGACTCGCGTGCTGCAGAGCACCAAAGCGCTGGAGATCGTCATCATGATCACCGGCATCGGCGCGCTGCTCTCGCATCGCATCGACATGTTGCTGCTGGTGCTGTTCCTGCTGGCGGTGCAGGCCAACTTCTTCAGCCCGGCCAAGTATGGCATCCTCCCCGAAATGATGCCGGAATCGCAACTGGCGCGCGCCAATGGCCTGCTGGAACTGACCACATTCGTGGCCATCGTGGTGGGCACCAGCTTCGGCACGCTGCTGTTCGAACACTGGCAGAGCGCGCCGCTGAAGATCGGGCTGACGCTGTTGGGGATTGCGCTGGTGGGGTCGGCGACGAGCCTGTTCATCACGCACACGCCGCCGTCGGGCTCGCGCCTGCCGTTTCGCTGGAACCCGTTCCATGAAGTGGTCATCGGCATCCGCAGCCTGCGCGGCCGCAGCACGCTGTGGCTGACCGTGCTGGGCATCTCCTGGTTCTGGTTCGTGGGCGCTCTGTTTCAGCTCTCTCTGCTGCTGGTCGGCGAAGAGACGCTGCACGCCTCCGAGACGAGGGTCGGTTTGCTGATCACCGCGCTGGCCCTGGGCATTGGAGTGGGCAGCGTGGTGGCGGGAAGGCTGGCGGGCGATCACATCGAGCTCGGTCTGGTGCCCCTGGGATCGGTGCTGATGGGCGGGTTCACCATCGCGCTGGGATGCACGCACTCCTACGAATGGGCCGTGGCATGGCTGGCCGCGGTGGGCTTCTCCGGCGGGCTGTTCGTGGTGCCGCTCAACGCGTATTTGCAGGATCGCGCCGGCGCGAAGGAGAAGGGCCGCGTGCTGGCCACCAACAATTTTCTCAACATGGTTGGCGTGGTGCTGGCTTCCGGCGTTCTCTGGAGCCTGCACGACAAGCTGCACTGGAACGCCGCGCACGTGATTGTGGCGCTGGGCATCGCCACGCTGGCGGCCACGCTGTACGTGGTGTTCGAGCTCGCCGACGTCACCCTGCGTTTTGTGGTGCTGGGAATCCTACGGGCCTTCTTCCGGCTTCGCATCCTCAACGGCGAGCGCATCCCCGCCGAGGGCGGCGCGCTGCTGGTGGCCAATCATGTGTCCTACATGGATGTGCCGCTGCTCGGCTACACCACCAACCGCTTCATCCGTTTCATGATGTGGAAGCGGCTGTACGACATGAAACCGTTGCGGCCGTTCTACCGGAGCCTGCATACGATTCCATTGCCTACGAGTTCCCCGAAGAGCACCCTCCGCGCGTTGCGCGCCGCCCGCGAAGAGGTGAGCAATGGGGAGATGGTGTGCATTTTCCCCGAGGGCGCCATCACCCAGACCGGGCACGTCATGCCCTTCCAGCGCGGTTTCGAGAGGATCGTGCAGGGGACCGGCGCGCCCATTATTCCCATCTTCTTCGACGGCTTGTGGGGACACCCGCTCAGCTACCGCTGCGGCGGCCTGTTCCACGGCTGGCGCCCGATCCGGCGATTGCTGCGCTGGGACGTGACCATCCAGATCGGCGAGCCGATGTACGGGCCGATATCGCCCACCAAACTGCGCCAGCGCATTCTCGAGATGGAGAATCAGGCGATGCCGCGGCACAAGCGGCCCGATTCCACCCTCCCGCACCGCCTCATCGCCGCCGTCCGCGGCAACTGGTCCGCGCTCGCACTGGCCGATTCCACCGGGAAGAGCCTCACCTTCGGGAAGACCCTCACCGCCGCGCTGCTGGTGCGCGACTGGTTCGACACGCGCCGGCCCGGCGAACAACGCATCGGCGTGCTGCTGCCCTCCTCGGTGGGCGGCGCGCTGGTGAATCTCGGGCTGGCGCTGGCGGGCAGGACCGCCGTGAATCTGAACTTCACCACCGGCGAGGAGGGCATCCGCGTGGCCGCCCAGCGGTGTGGCCTGCGCACCATTATCACCTCACGCGTCTTCCTCGGGAAGATCAAGCTGGCGGCGACGCCGGAGATGGTGTGCGCCGAGGACATGCTCGAGTTCAGCACGGCTGCGAAAGTGCGCGCCCTGCTGTCGGCCCGCTTCGCGCCCGCGGGGCGTCTTGCCGGAAAGGCCCGGCCCGACGACGTCGCCGCCATCATTTTCACCAGCGGCTGCACCGGCGAGCCCAAGGGCGTCATGCTCACCCACTGGAACCTGATCGCCAACATGGACACCACCGCGCAGGTCTACAACCTGACCCGGCGCGACTGCATGCTGGGCGTGCTTCCCTTCTTCCACTCCTTCGGCTACACCTACACGCTCTGGTTCCCGCTCATCCAGCGCTACCCCGCCGTATATCATCCCAACCCCATGGACGCGAAAACCATCGGCGAGCTGGCCGCGAAATACCACGCCACCTTCCTGCTCTCCACGCCGACGTTCTGCGTCACCTACCTGCGGCAATGTACGCGCGAGCAATTCGCCTCCTTGCGCTACCCGGTGGTGGGCGCCGAAAAGCTCCGTCCGGCGCTGGCCCAGGCGTTTTACGAGAAGTTCGGCGTACGCACGCTGGAAGGCTACGGGTGCACCGAGATGGGGCCGGTGGTGGCGGTGAACACCGTGGATGTGCCCACCAGCGACCCGCCGCAAATCGGCAGCCGCGCGGGGACGGTGGGCCGCGCCATCCCCGGCCTGCTGGTGCGCGTGGTGAACCCGGAGACGTTCGAGCCCGTTCCAGAAGGAGAAGAGGGTCTGCTGTTGTTGAATGGGCCCGCCCGCATGGCCGGCTATCTGGACGATCCGCGGCGGACCGCAGAGGCGTTGCACGACGGCTATTACATTACCGGCGACATCGGGCGGGTGGACGAGGACGGGTTCATTTACATTCTGGATCGCATCGCCCGCATGAGCAAGATCGGGGGCGAGATGGTGCCGCACCTGAAAGTGGAAGAAGCGCTCTCCGGCGTCCTTGGCGAATCGCCCTGCTGTGTCGTGGGCATTCCCGACCCGCTGCGGGGCGAGCGCCTGGTGGCCATGTACACGTCGGCGGAGGTGACTCCGGCGCAAGTCTACGAACATCTCGCCGGCAACGGGTTTCCACCCTTGTGGACTCCCAAACGCGAGAACTACTACCGCGTGGACGCCATTCCCACGCTGGGCACCGGCAAGCTCGACCTGCGCAAGGCCCGCGAGCTGGCCGAGCAGAAAGCCGCGGAAAAGGCGCACGCGCTAGCATAGTCAGCCCGCCGGGAGGCGCAGATGGAATACTTCGTCGCAGTCCTGTTCGTAGTGTTGATTATCGCCTGGCTGGTGATTCGATCGCGGGTCAACCGGCTCGAAGATCGCCTCACTGCCATGGACATGTGGGAGGAGCAGATTCGCCTCCTCACCGGTCGCGTGCATGCCGTGGAGGAAGCGCTGCGCGGCCAGAGCCCGCCCGCGCCACCGCCCGCGCCCGAACCCGTTCCGGAACCAGTGATCGAAACGAGTCATGCGCCGCAGCCGATCGCCATCCCGCAGCCGGCCGCGATTCCGGAGCCGGTTCCAATTCCAGAGCCCGTTGCCATTGTGGAGCAGCCGCGTGCAGCCGAACCGGAGCAGCCCGCGATCCCGCCGCCCCTGCCTCCATACGCCACCGAACCTTCGTTCTCCGATCGCCTCCGCCAGTCCCTCGGCAACGAGGAGTGGGAAGCGCTGGTAGGCGGGAGCATCCTCAACAAGATTGGCGCGGTGGTGCTGGTGATCGGCATCGCCCTGTTCCTTGCCTATTCATTCGCGCGCATGGGACCCGTGGGCAAGGCCAGCGTCTCCATTGCCCTCAGCGCGGCCGCGCTGGCGGCGGGTGTGTATGTGGAGCGCAAGGCGAAGTACCGCGTCTTCGCGCGCGGGCTGATCGGCGCCGGATGGGCCGGGCTGTACGCCACATCCTACGCCATCTACGCTCTCCCCGCGGCACGCATCATCCAAAACCCTTTCGCCGGCTCGGTGGTGATGCTGCTGGTGGCCGCCGGCATGATCGCGCACTCGCTTCGTTACCGTGCCCAGGCGGTCACCGGGGTGGCCTACGCCGCCGCGTTTGCCGCGCTGGCAGCCACGCCCTCCACGCCGTTCGCGGTGGTCAGCCTGATTCCACTCGCCGCCTCCATCCTGTATCTCGCCGGCGCGCTCGAGTGGAACGCCATGGCCCTGTTCGGGCTGGTGGCCACGTACGCCACCTGCATCGCGCGCGGCGATTCGACGAATGCGCCGCTGGCCTCTACCCAGACGCTTTTCCTCGCCTACTGGGTGTTGTTCGAGGCCTTCGATCTAATGCGCGTTCGCCGGCGCTCGCTGGGGGGCGGCGTGGAATGGATGTTCCCGCTGAACTCCGCGGCGTTCCTGGGCTTGTCGTACCTGGCGTGGTCGCATCACGCGCCGGATCTGCTGTGGCTGGCATCCGCGTACGCGGCGGCACTGCACCTGGCAACGGCCATCGCCCGCGCCGTGATCCGGCCGCCCTCCAGCTTCGGCCCGGACGATTCTCTGCTGGTGCGGCTGCGCGCTGGCAGTTACGAGGGCGCACTACTCGTGGCTGCGGTCCTCGCCGCTCTGGCCGTGGTGGGCCGCGTGCCCGGCGTGTGGAAGAGCGTGGGCCTGGCCATGGAAGCGGAGATCATTTATCTGGCGGGCGTGCGCTTTGGCGCGCCCTTCCTGCGCCGCCTTGGCGGACGCGCGTTCGCCATCTCGCTGGCCACGCTGGCCTGGCGCAACCTCCCCGCCGCGAAGACACCCGTCCTCGGCCAGCCCATCTGGAACTGGACGCCGCCCGCCATGTTCCACGCGTTCCTGTTCTACGCCAACCGCGGGCTGTTCCGTGCGCACTCCGCGTTCAGCTACTCCGCAGCCGGGTTGATCATGCTGGTTCTCGGCGCGGAATGCCCGGAGTGGCTCGTGGGCACGGCCTGGCTGCTGTTTGCGACGGTTCTGTTTGAGATCGGCGCGCGCGCCCGGTTGCGCGAGTTTCGCGTGCAGGCATATGTGCTGGCCGCCAGCGGCGCCATCGCCACCGCCGGGCTGCACTCTGCCGGCGCCCCGCACCGCTCGTGGATTCCCCTGGCCGCCAGCCTGGCGCTGGTGTATGGAAATGTCCTGCGCTGCCGCTTCCTGCCGCGGTCCGGGGTGGAGGGCGCCGAGCGAACCGGGCTCTCCAACGCCTGCGCCGTGGGCGCCGCCGCGCTCTCCATGCTTCTGCTCTGGCGCACCGTGCCAGCCGGCTATGTCGCGTTGTCGTGGTGCCTGCTCGCGGTGCTGCTGTTCGAGCTGGCCCTGCGCAACCTGCCCGCCGAGCTTCGCGCCGTTTCCTACGTCGTCGCGATGTTCGGTGGGATCGCGGTGGTCGTGACGCACGCTGAGAGATTCGCGAAGTTCCCCGACGTGGCGGTGGCGGTTTCCTGGTTCGGGGCCGCCGCGTGCGCCTGGATGCTCACCACGCGCGTCGCGAACGATCGGGAACAGGCCTTCCTGCGCGATCTGTCCGCCGTAGTCGGCACGCTATTCATGCTGCCCGCACTCTGGATGGTGGTTCCCGACGTGGGCGTGGCCATCTGCTGGGCGGCGATTGCAGTCGCGTGGCTGGAACTCGGACTCCTTCGCTCGCAGCCATCGTTCCGCTGGCTCGGTAATGCCATCCTGCCGCTGGTTTTCGTGTGGACGCTCGGCGTGAATCTTCCCGGCCGGCACTTGCGTCCGATCATGACAATCGGGGCGGCCGCCGTCTTCTGTTATGCCTGGCTTCGCCAGATCCAATTGCGCATGGCGATCACACGCCTGCACATATGGGCGGCAGCCGCGCTGATTGTCTGCCTGCTCGAAGCCGAGTTGCCGCTCCACGCCGTCCCCTTTGGTTGGATGGCCTTCGCGATGGTCCTGCTATTCCTCGGTACACATTACGCGCTCTCCGATCTGCGTTTCCAAAGCTACGTCATCTCGGTGCTCGCATTCGGTCTGGCCGTGATTCAGATATTCTCGCTTGAAAGGCATCTCTTTCTGACCGTCGCCGTGATCGCCGGGCTTTATCTCGCGCAATTCCTGTCGGAGACCGCGGTTCGGCGCGCGCGCGCGATGTTCTCGCTGCTGGCGACGGCCCTGCTCACCGTACTCCTCTACCACGAGGTCTCCGGCGGGCTGCTGACGGTGGCCTGCGGCGTGGAAGGTGTCGCGCTGCTGGGCGCCGGATTCCCGCTGCGGGAGCGCGTGCTGCGGTTGCAGGGCCTGGTGCTGCTGCTCGCCTGCATCCTGAAGCTGTTCCTCTACGACCTGCGGAATCTCGACACCATGTACCGGATTCTCTCGTTTGTGGCGCTGGGCCTGATTCTGCTGGCGGTCTCGTGGGTCTACACCCGCTTCCGCGAGCACCTCCGGCGGATCTTATGAGGAAGACTATGTCACGACCGCTCAAACTGATTCTCGCGGCTGTTCTATTCGTGGGCGCGGGCGTTCTTTCGGAACTGCTCATGGACACCGCGCTCACGAAGACGTTTCTGGGCGTCGCGCCGGCGGTGCTTCCGTTTGCGGTTCTCGCCGCCATCCTGTGCGTTCGTCCGGCCCTCCTGATGCCGGTTGTCGCGATTCTTCATTGCCTCGTGTGGGCCGGCGCTTTCTGGGTGGCTGTCGCCCTTGACCGTGGGACCCCGCACGCGAACATGTGCGCGGCCGGACTGGTGGGAGGATTGGGCGTGGCGGCTGCGACGGCCATTGGCTGCCGCAAGCTGATTCGCGCTCGTCCGCTCCTGCTGTTGGCGGGCGTTGGAGCCGTTGCCGCCGTGCCATTTCAATTGCCGTTGTTCGCGGAGGGATCCGACGCGGCCATGGCGTGGCCCTTCGCCATCTGGCAGGCAGCGGTGGGCACGCTGTTGTACGCAATGTCCGAGCGATGAATCTGCCCATCCACATTCTGTTGCTGGCCGCCATTGCCGCCATTGCCATTCTGCTCTGCGGGCTCTGCCGGAGAAATTCCGCGCGGGCGCGCCAGGTGCGGATGCTGCTCGGATACGGCATCGCCATCAACGAACTGATCTGGTGGGTGTTCCGCTACTGGCACGAAGGGATCCGCGCCAGTAACCTGCCGCTGCAACTTTGCGACGTGACACTGTGGGCCGCCGTGATTGCCTGCCTGACGCCTTTTCCCATGCTGGTCGAGTTCCTGTATTTCGCCGGCCTGGCGGGGGCGGGAATGGCCCTGCTGACGCCGACCCTCTGGTCCAAGTGGCCCTCATACCCGGCCATTTACTTCTTCGTGGCCCACGGCGGGGTGGTCATCGCCGCGGCCGTTCTGGTGTTCGGCCGAATCTGCCCACTGCGGCGCAACGCCATGTGGCGCGCTTTCGCTCTGCTGGCAGGTTATACCGCGGTGGTTGGCCTATTCAACGCGCTGTTCCGGACCAACTTCATGTATCTGTGCCAGAAACCCGGCGGCGGGTCTCTTCTCGATTTTCTGGGGCCATGGCCGGTGTACCTGTTCGGCGGAGCGGCCGCCGCCCTCGTGCTGTTCGCGCTCCTCTCGATTCCGGTCAGACGGCAATCCGTGTAGGCTCGGGGCCGGCGCCCCTATGTCCCAATCCAGCCCCCGGACTGTTGATTCGGCCGCAAGCGAGGCTCCGCCACTCGGAATTGTTTTCCAGACAACAGCGTCGATTCTCCGAGTTACACCGGAATGTTACCTTCCAACTTACACAGGTACCTGACTTACAAGGGAATGTGGCTTGCGGCCCTCGACGTGCTCCTCCGATGCCCCGTGGAGGTTTGAATGCCATGAACGGATTACTGTCATTATCAGCGGGTGCGCTGCTGCTGATGCCGGCCGCATATGCGGCGCCACAGGCGCCTCCGAGCGATTCCCAGCCCATTTACCATGTTACGGTGGTTTCTCGAACGCTGCCGGCGGTCAACTACGAACATCTCGGCGGACCGACTGAAATCGGTTTTGAGGGAACGGTGCTGATGCCGAACGCCAAAGGACAGGCGACCGTCGAGAGCAAACGCGGACGAATCCAGATCGGCGCCAGGTTCGAGCACATGGATCCGCCCGCGAAATTCGGGCCTGAGTATCTGACCTATGTCATGTGGGCCATCACTCCCGAGGGGCGGGCGAAGAATCTGGGCGAGCTGGTGCTGAATTCGTCCAACAACGGCAAAATCGAAGTCACTACGGACCTGCAGGCGCTGGGGCTCATGGTAACGGCCGAGCCCTACTACGCGGTGACCGCGCCGAGCGATGTCGTGGTGGTTGAGAACGTGGTGCGGCCGGAGACTATCGGCAAGCGCGAGGTGGTGACCGCGAAATACGAGCTGCTGCCTCGTGGACAGTACACCATGACCATCCAAGCGGGAGCGGGCGCTCCGCCCGGCGAGCAGGTCCGCAAGTTGCCCTATGACCGCTATGAGGCGCTGCTGGAGGTGTACCAGGCCCGGAGCGCCGTGCAAATCGCGCAATCTCAGGGAGCCGGGCAATACGCACCGGACACCTTCGGGAGAGCCCAGGCGCTGCTGCGGGACGCGCAGGATATGGAGGCGCGGAAGCAGGACACGCACTCGATTGTGTCGGAGGCCCGCGAAGCGTCGCAGATGGCCGAGGATGCGCGCGCGATCGCCGCCCGGCGCCGGGACGAGGAACGCTTGTCCAGCCAGCAAAAGGAGAGTTCCGCCGACCGCAAGGCGAGAGAGGAAGCGTTGGCGGAGGCGCAGGAGGCCAAAGCCAGAGCGGACGCGGAGCATGCCGAAGCCGAATCGCAACGAGCATCGGCGGAGCAGGCCCAGGCGGACGCCGCGCAGGCGCAGGCGCTGGCGAGCCAGCGGGAACGGGAGGCCAGCGCCGCAGCCGCGGAAGCCATGCAGGCAAAACAGGCCCAATCGATTTCCGAGCAAAGACAGTCGCGAGCGGAGTTGCTGGCGCAACTGAACGGCATACTTCCGACGCGCGACACGCCTCGCGGGCTGCTGGTTACCGTCCCCGATTCGATGGTCGAGCGTTCCGGTCTCGGGCAACGACTAACCCGGATTGCCGAGATCCTCTCCGCGCACCCCGGCCTGAGCCTTAGCGTGGAAGGCTACACGGATGACCGCGGCAGCGACGCGGGGGCGCAAAAGCACGCGCAGATGGTACGGGAGTTGCTGGTGTCCGCCGGGCTGAGTCCCGATGCGGTGACCGCGGCCGGCTTTGGCAAAGACCGGCCTATCGCGTCAAATGCGACATTGCCCGGACGCGAACAAAACCGCCGGGTGGAGATCGTCATATCCGGCCAGGTAATCGGCGACATGGCCTTGTGGGACCGCGCGTACTCGTTGAGCCGATAAACTCACTCCTCGCGTAACGTGCGGCCAGGATCGAGCCGTGCGGCGCGGCGCGCCGGCGCCGCAGTCGCCAACAGCGCGACAGCGCACAAGACGGTCATGGCCGCGCCCAACGCCGCCGGATCCCCGGGTCCCACGTGAAACAGCAGCGAGCGCAGCAGACGCGCGGCCGAGAGCGATCCGCCGGCGCCAATCACAATTCCCACCGCCGTCCAGAGCGCCGCCGAAGTGAGCGTCATGCGCACGATATGCCCGGGCGTGGCGCCCAGGGCCATGCGCACCCCAATTTCACGCGTGCGCTCGGTCACCAGAAACGACATCACGCCGAACAACCCGACCGCCGCAATGGACACGCCCATAGCCGCGAATGCAGCCAGCAGGACGGCGAAGAAGCGCGGCCTCTGGTCGATTTCCCGCAGGCGCTGGGGCATGGTTTCCATCTCCACCGGCAGAGTGGGATCGAGCGACCCGAGGATGGCGCGCACGGAACCCGCCGCCAGCTTCGGATCGATGGCCGTGCGCGCGATCACGATGGCGGATCGCCAGCCCGTGGGCGGCTCCTGACGCTGGAAATTGATGTCGTCCGAGTGCTTTCGCAGGATGTAAAACTCCGGTGAGCTTTCTCTTGTCGAGCCGCGATTCACGAAATTCGTCACGTCGCGGGCAACGCCGACCACAGTGGTCCACTGGCCCTGCGGTCCCTTGAGGACGTGCCTGCCGACCGGATCCTCGTGCGGAAACATGTGCCGGGCGAGCGATTCGCTGAGGATCGCCACCAGGGTCTCCGGATCGCGGTCCTGTTCCGTGAACGGCCGCCCGCGGATGATGGGTATTCCCAGCGCGGCGAAATAGCCGGGCGTGACGTAGCGCCAGCCCACCATGCCGCCGGTGCCTTCCGGCCGGGCCGGCTGGCCTTCGATATCGATGGTCGAGAGCGGGCGCGCGCGCATGCCACCCGATGGCGGCATCGTATCGGTGATGGCGACCGCTTCCACGCCCGGCGCGGCAGCCAGGCGCCGCTCCAGCTCATTGAAGAACGCGAGCTGTTGTGCATCGTTGCCGTAACGCTGGCGGCCCAGCACGAATCGCGCGGTGAGCACACGATCGGATTGCATGCCCAGCGGGACACTCTCGATTCTCCACAAGCTGCGCAGCAGCAGGCCGGCTCCCGTCAACAGCACCATGGAAAACGCAATCTCGAGAGTCACCAGCGCGGAGCGCAATCGCCCGCGGGTGCGTACCGTGGAGTGCCCGCCTCCGACCATCAACGACCCGGATTGGCGGAGCGCGGGCGCGATGCCGAAGAGCAGGCCCGAAACCAGCGCCGCGCCCAGCGTGAACAGCAACACGCGCGCGTCGATGGCGGCGTCTTCCAGCCGCGGCAGCGCGGCGGGGCCAATGGCGACAAAGACGCGCAGCAGCGCCCATGCGAGAACGCAACCCAGCGCACCCCCGAGAGCGCTCAGCACCAGGCTCTCGGTGAGTGTTTGACGCACCAGCCGCAGACGGGAAGCGCCCAACGCCGCACGCACGGCGAGTTCCCGCCTACGTGCCACGGCACGCGCCATTAGCAGACTCGCTATATTGGCGCAGGCGATAAGGAGCACAGCCAGCACCGCGCCGAACAGCGCCAGCGACGCCAGGCGCACATCGCCCACCTGGCGGTCGCGCACCGGCCGCACGCGGAACGAGATTTCCTTGCGAAACTGCGGCGGCACCGTCTCCAGCGCGCGTTGGAACTGCGGCTGCAGCCCGGCCATTGCCCCCCTCACGGTGATGCCCGGCCTCAACCGGGCGAACACCCGCAGGGCGCGGCCCGCGCGCTCGGTCGCTTCGTTCAGCGCCAGCGGGAGCAGGACATCGGCTTCGGTGAGCGTCGGCATCTCGAAGTCCCTGGGCAGCACGCCGACGATCTGCACCGGCGCGCCATCGAGCGACATCGTCCGGCCAACCACGCGCAGATCGGCGGCAAAGCGGCTGCGCCACAGTCCGTAGGAAATCATGGCCACGCTCGGTCCGCCGCGGCGGTCCTCTTCGTGCGTGAAGGCGCGGCCGGCGAGCGGCCTGATGCCGAAAACCCGCAGAAAATTAGCTTCGAGGCGCAGCGCGCGCAAACGAAGGGGATTGCCCTCGGTGAGATCGGTGTCGACGGCGCCGGCCTGAAAAGCCGTCACCTCCTCGAAAGGCCCGGGATTGCGGCGCAAATCGAAATACGGCTCCGCGAACAGAAACTCGTTGGTATCGAGCGGCGCCATCATCCCCGTCGAGACCAGCCGGTCTTCGTCGGCGTACGGAAGCGCGCGAAAGAGGATGCGGTCTACCGCGCTGAACACGGCGCTGGTGGCGCCAATGCCCAGGGCCGCGGCGAAGATCGCGGTCAGCGAGAAGGCGGGATTCCGCGTGAGTCCGCGAATCGCGTAGCGGACGTCCTGCAAAGTGGTTTCCAGCGTGAACAGCATTTGCATTTGGACACCGCCCCCGCCAGGGTTGTTCCCTGATTTGATAGCGGCAACCGCCGGATCGAGGCTTCCGCTGAACTCACGCATGAGACGCGGGTTCGCCGGTCATGACCGGTACACACGGCATTCGGCGGGGTGCCGGAGTCGTAATCGAGCGGCGCTGGGCCGCCTTCGAGTGCCGATTCTGAGTGGTTGATTTGTGGAGCCACCCGCCGGGATCGAACCGGCGACCTGCTGATTACGAATCGTGAACGCGCGAAGAATCAATAACTTAGCAGTGGGCACAATGGTTGCGCGCGATTCCTAATCATTGCTAGTTTCCAATGGCTTACACCCTCTCGAACCCAGAACACTCGCAACTGCGAACAACGTTTCTATGTGTGGGGTGGGCACAAAATTGGGCACACCCGGCAGAACCCGGCAGACGCGGACCGAAACAAAATTGCGGTGAATTGTTAGACTGATAGAGGCCGCCTAGTTCCGGCGTCATGAACCGGGGCGAAGGCTGGGCACCCTACCCAGGGGCGGCTATTTTCATTCAGGGAATCGCTGAGGGAGCGATCATGGATCTTTCAGACCTACCCCCGTCCGCAAGGGACCGCATAGCGGCAGCCGAGATTGAAGCGGACTCTATCCTCGCAAGCAGTCAGGCCACCGCTGACCAGTATGCGGCTGAGGCGTACCGGATGGGTGTGGACCCGTCAGGGATTGGTTTCTCACCAGGCGACATTCCACTGGATTTGGCGCGGAAGGAACTGGTCGGGGGCCACGAACGGGCGGCGGGGCACCTCTTCGGCGCGACTGCGAGAGAGTACCTGAACACCGGGAAACTGGATATCGAGGGGTTCAACGCCAAGTTGGACGCCATCGGCGATTGGATCGTTCAGAAATACCGCATTGATCGCACCGTGCTCGACCAGTTGAAACAGCATTGCCGGATGGTTGCGCTTCGGAAGCGGGCGGCGGCACTCGAAGCCGCCGAAGCATCCCAGGGAACGATAATTGCCAAATTGCCCGCTGAGGCCCTTGTCCGCATGGAAGCGGCTACGGCGGCATTTCTGGCGGACTACTTACCGAAATTGGAGCGTGAGGCGAACAAGAGCGGGCCAGTTCATGACGCGGAGTTTCTTCGGGAGCTGGTCATTCATCAGTTCAACCTGGTAGCGCGGGAGTGTATGGCGGTTTGCGGGTCCGTGAACGAGTTTGAGGCCGAATTGCATTCCGATATCGCGCGGTTTGTCCGTTACGGCTTGAGTCAGTACCCATGGCTGGCGGACCCGATGCGGAAAGAACTGGAAGCGGGGTTTGCGCTTTTCGTCATGCGGGCGAATCCGTGGGCGGAGATTCCCGAGAAGGATCGGGCTTCCGTGTGGCATGTTGGTGCAATCACGGGCGAAGCGTTGACTCACGCGGCTCTGAAACTGCGGGCCGAAGCATGGACGCGCGCGGTGGAAGGCGGCTTCTCGAAAGCGGACCTTGCCGGCGAAACGAAACCGGGCTTGACCGAACCCGCACAGGGAAAGCCGGCAAAGGTGGCGAAGGGCGCGCGTGGTGGCGGGGTGAGTTGGCAAGCCATTGAAATCTCTTTCCTGAGTGACGAGCGGGTTCAGATCCGCAATGGTACAGGAACCGAAACCCAGAACTACGGCGAGTTAGGGTTCGCTGATCGCAGAGCGAAACGGGGCAAGCCCAACCGGGCATGGGTGACCTTGCGCGCGATGGCAGAACTGAACGGCATCATTCGGGACGGGGCGAAAACGAACGCGGAGTGGCCGAAGGTGGAGAAGCGGATACAGGAGATACGGAAGGTGCTTCGGAAGCACTTCAGTATTACCGCCGATCCCATTCCGTTTGTTGAAGGAACCGGATACCAGGCATGTTTCAAGATCGGCTGTAGTCCTTCGTTCCACACGTAGGCGAGTTTTCGCCCGAACCAAACAAAAAACTTCCGATTTGTTTTTGCCCGCCTTTCAATATCTTAGGGGAGTTTTCGCCGAAAACTGTCCTTGCCCGCCGAATTTTCGCCCTGTTGGGCGGATATGAAAACTTCACAAACCTGCGAACGCGAAAGCGTAGCAAAGGAACGGCTGCAAAGCCTTCTCAATGAATTTGACGTAGCGCGGATCACCGGCTTGTCCGTGGCGTCCGTCCGGCGGTGGCGCCTTCTTCGGCAGGGGCCGAAGTACCTGAAGATTGGGGCGGCGGTCCGCTACAAGCCGGAAGACATTTCGGCATGGCTCGAATCCCGTCCGTCCGGCGGCGGGCACCAGGCGGAGGCGCGGTAGATGGCGGGTTCAGCCATCACGTTCACTTCCGGCGAAGTCTCCACTTACTACGCGGCGCGCGTCCCGCACTTGAAGCAGAGGCGCGCGGCGGAGTGGCGCGGCGCCTGTCCGATCCACCATGGCAAGAATGAAAACTTCGCGGTGGAACCGGACACCGGGCGGTGGTTCTGTCATTCCACCTGTGGGCGCGGCGGGGACATTCTGGAACTCGAAGCGGCTCTGACCGGCGGGGACTTCCCGACCCGGAAGGCCGAAGTCTTCCGGCTGGTGGGGCGGATCGAACCCGAACACCGGCACCACGGTACCCGCACGAATGGAAATTCGGCGGGTACGGTACCTACAAAAACTACGAAATCCACCAACACGGCGGGCGGGTGGCGGGAAATGGCGCGCTACCCGTATGTGGATCGGGACGGAAGCCCTCTCTTCGAGGTTGTCCGCTACCTGAAGCCGGACGGGACAAAGACCTTCATTCAGGTCCGCCCGAGTGGAGTTGAGGCGGCGGGCACCACGGACCCGGAACGGACCGGCGGAGTTGAGGCCGGCGGGATCGTGGTGGGGCTGGATGCTGGCAAGTACCTTCCCGATGATAGGGCGGCGCGCGCAACAGGGAAGACCACCTGGAAGCGCGCGGCAGACTATACCGACTATGACGGCGCGGAGTATCGCTTCCGGGTTTGCCCGCGCGTTCCTTACCGGCTTCCGAAGTTGCTCAATGCCGAAGCCGTCTACCTTCCCGAAGGGGAAAAGGACGTTCATACCCTGGAAGGTTGGGGGCTGGTGGCATCCTGCAATCCGGGCGGGTCCGGCAACAGCACCTTGTACGCGGGATGGACGGACTACTTCCGGGGCCGGCATATCGTCATCCTTCCCGACAATGACGAACCGGGCCGGAAGCACGCGGCGGCGGTTGCGGCGGCTCTGTTGAGTGCAGCGGCTTCCATCCGCATCGTGGAGCTTCCGGGCTTGCCGGCGAAGGGTGACGTTACCGATTGGCGGGACGCGGGTGGCACCTTCGAGCGGTTCCGGGAACTGACCGAAGCGGCGGCGCCGATGGGCGCGGCGGCTCTCTCGGAACTTCGGGCGCGGTGGGGACTGGTGGAAGCCGAACCGCGCCACCAGGCGCGCGCGGAAGCGGCGGACGATTGGCCGAAGCTGGAACCGATTCAAAGCGAACTTCCGCCCGTGGAAACCTTCTCCGAAGACCTTCTGCCGGATTCCTTCCGTCCCCTGGTGGCAGACGTGGCGGAGCGTATGCAAGTGCCGATGGACTATCCGGCGGTGGTGATGGTGCTCTGTCTTGCCGGCGCGGTAAACCGGCGGGCTGTCATTCAGCCGAAGGCGAACGACACCGGATGGGTAATTGTTCCGAACCTTTGGGGCGGCATCATCGCGCCACCGGGTTTCATGAAGTCCCCTGTCATTCAGGCGGCAACCCGTCCCCTGAATCAGATCCAGACCGAATGGCGGCAGGAGCACGAAGAGGCGCTGAAGGACTACGGGCGGGAGAAAGAGGAATACGAGCTTCGGCGCGCGGCGTGGAAAGAACAGTACAAGGCGGCATCGAAGAAGGGGAACACGGCACCCGACAGGCCGGAAGACGAACCCGAAGAACCGAGGTTGCGGCGGCTGATCGTGAACGATGCCACCTTCGAGGCGCTTCACCAGACCATGAGCGAAAACCCGGCGGGCATCCTGGTAATCCGGGATGAACTCACCGGCTGGTGGAGTCAATTGGACCGGGCGGGGCGCGAAGGTGAGCGGGCCTTCTGTCTGCAAGCGTGGAATGGTGACACCGGGCACACGATAGACCGGATCGGGCGTGGAACCATCCACGTTGAAGCGTGCTGCATGTCCATGTTGGGCGGCATCCAACCGGGCCGGCTTCGCTCCTACATGGTGGATGCACTCGAAGACGGTCCCAGCAATGACGGATTGATTCAGCGGTTTCAATTACTGGTTTGGCCGGACACGGCGCCCGATTGGAACTATGTGGACCGGGCGCCCGATGCGGCTTCCGAGGAACAGGCGGCGCGGGTCTTCCGCAAGCTGGTGGAGTTGGACGCGGAGAATCCGGCGCGGTTCCACTTCGCGCCCGATGCACAGGAACTCTTCATCGAATGGCTTGCGGAACTGGAAGCGAAGATTCGCGGGGACGAACTCCACCCGGCTCTAGTTTCCCACTTGAGCAAGTACCGGAAGCTGATGCCGGCTCTTGCGGTTCTGTTCCACCTAACAGAAACGGCGGCGGGCAACGGGGATGCCGATACCGTTTCCCTTCGGCACGCGCAACAGGCGGCGGCATGGTGCGAATACCTGGAGTCTCACGCGCGGCGGGTCTATTCCTGTATCGTGACTCCGCAACTGCGGGCCGCGCGGGAACTGGCGGACAAGATCAAACACCGGAAGGTGGGGACGGATGGCTTCTTCTCCTGCCGGGATGTGTACCTGAAGGGGTGGAGCGGTCTGGACTCGCCTGAAGCCGTGAAGCAGGCGGCGGAAGTGCTTCAGGATGCCGGATGGGTCCGGGACGTGTGCGGCGAATCATCCGACCCTTTGGGCCGTGGGCGCCCGTCCAATCGCTACGCAGTGAATCCGGGGGTGTGGGAATGAGCACTCCCACCCTTCACCCGGCATCCCGAAGCCGTTGGATGGATTGGAAGCCGAAGGCACAAATCTTGGAGGATCGGGCGGAGAGCGAACCTACAAAAACATCAGAAACCGATTCTGTAGTTTCTGTAGGTGCCACTTCCGCCGAATGTCCCGAGATTGAAGCGGGGCCGGACCCGGCGGAGTTGGCGCGCGCGTCCGCCGTGCTGAACCGGGCCGGCGTCCGAATCATGGCACTTGAGGGCGGCGCAACCATCGGCGTGTGGAGCGATTTGGACGGGCCGGAAGTCCGGGCGGCGCTTCGCACCTTCGGATCGGACCGGCTACCCGTCCGCTACCTGGATGGGGCCGGCGTCCCCATGCGGTACAAGTTGCGGCGGGTGGATGGTGAACCCGTCCCCATCAACGTGCTTGCCGCGATGGAACAGCACCCGGCGGAACCCTGGAAGGTCCAGGACCGGATGCTGAACGAAATGGGCTGGTGCTCCAAGGGAACTCCGTGGGCGGAGTGGAAGGCGGCGGCGCTGAACCGGCTCTTTCAAGAGCAAGGCGTCTCAAGGAAACCGGGCCGCATCACGGCGGCAACCGTCCGGCATGGTGAGCGAAAAACGAGGGGGACCGAGCTATGAAGACCCGGACGGTGGTTGCTCGAAGTCCGCGCGATTGTTTCCGAACCCGAAACGTATCCGCACCATGTGACGTTTGCGGCGCGCGGCCTGAAGTGGTTCACATACCGATGCACGGAAGGGGCTTTCGCTGTTCCGAGCATTGCGAGAACTGCGGGCCGGCGGCAAACATCCGGGAACGTGAGCACCAGGCGGGCGCCAATGGCTGAGAAGCTGATTCACCTTCCTATCGAAGAGGCGCGCGCGGCAAAGTGGCGGCGGGGCCGGGAGCAATACGGACCCTTCTTCATTGGGCACCCGCTTGAAGAGTTGGACGAAGAACTCTTGGACGCCATGAATTAAGCCGAAGAAGCCGCGCGGCGGGGCTTCCCGATGGTGGGGATACCAGAAGACCTTCGGAACCTTTGCGAACGAATCCGCGCCATCTATCGCGCGGCGGAAGGCAATTTACGATGAGAGCGGCGAAGCCGCAAAAGGACGGATGCACATGAAACGGAATCAACAGAACTCGACAGAATCAACATTGGAACTTGCGCCACAACAGGCCGAAGTAATCACGGCGTTAGTACGGGGCGCAACCGTTACGGACGCGACGAAGCAGGCGAATGTAGACCGGACTACGTTCTACCTTTGGCTCAAGTCCGATGCCACCTTTCAGGCCGAACTGAACCGGGCGAAACGGGAACAAATGGACGCCATGCGCGCGCAACTGCGGGGACTGGCGGAAGCGGCTGTACTGACCGTGCGGGAAATGCTCACTGGAACGGAGATTCCGGCGGGAGTGCGGTTGAAGGCGGCGCTTGCCGTGCTTCAAGGCATAGGCACTCTGGAACCCGAAGAAGTAGGCAAGACGGACCCGGCGGCAATCAAAGAGGAACGGATGTTCGACCTTACCGGGCTGTTCGGCTGAAGCGGCAAAGAGTTTTTACCGCCTATAATAAGAAGCCCTAGCGGGAAAATCGAGCCAAAGCCGGCGGATCTGTCATGCAACGGGACGGTCACATGACAAAAGGGGTGAGAATGACGGTTTCAATCTCTTGCGGTGGCGGCGCGCCTGAAGATAGCTTCCACGGTGCGGCGGTCCTTCGGCGTCATGTGCTCGAAGTACGAAGCGATGCTGTCTTCCACCACCCGCCACTCGGAGCGGTTCTCATGCTCTGCAATTGCCTTGAGGCGGGCCTTCGTGGCGGGCCGCATGGTGAACAGTTGGCGCGGGTAGTCTCGGATGCGGTCCGGTTCGCCTTTCTTGCCAAGACCTTCCGGCGGGCGTCCTCTTCGCTTTGGTGGAGCTTCCATGTGCATGATTATGTCATATCACAAAACTCTTGATTTGTGATAGCACAAATGATATTCTTTACTCATGAAGGCTATCGGATACGTCAGAGTGAGCACGGAGAAACAGGCGGACTTCGGCGTTTCGCTCGAAGCGCAATCGGAGAAGGTCCGGGCTATGGCGGTGGTGCAAGGCGCGGAACTGGCGGAAGTCATCATTGACGCGGGCGAATCCGCAAAGTCTCTGAACCGTCCGGGCATGGCGCGGCTTCTCTCCCTGGTGGATGCCGACGCCGTGGATATCGTCATCATTGCGAAGTTGGACCGGCTCACCCGAAGCGTGAAAGACCTTGCCGAACTGTTGGAGCGGTTCACCCGGCGCGGCGTGTCCCTGGTGAGCGTGGCCGAATCCCTGGACACGGGCACGGCGGCGGGCCGGCTGGTGCTCAACATCATGACGGCGGTATCCCAGTGGGAGCGGGAAGCTATCGGAGAGCGGACGCGGGACGCCATGCACCACAAGCGCGCGAACGGTGAGCGGGTGGGGACGGTCCCCTTCGGATGCCGCATGGCGGCGGACGGCTTGCACCTGGAAGCGGACCCGGCGGAGCAAGGCATCCTGTCCCGCATCCGGGAACTGAAGGCGGCGGGCTACACCACCCGGCGGATTGCGGACGAACTGAACCGGCAAGGCTTCACCACGCGGCGCGGGACGGCATGGCGGTTTCAGTATGTAGTGGAAGCACTCCGGGCGGCATAAGGCTGGCGGTATGTGGTTTTTGTAGTTTTTGTAGGCGCTGTATGACGGGAAAGCACCAAGATTCGAGCGTGGCGGCGGGCGGCTTGAGACGGCAGTGAGGCATTAGAATCGAAACCATGAGCTGGTATCTCGCAAACGAAAACAAGATTCTCGATCAGTTCGCTTCAGGACAAGGGCTGAGCGATCTAAGGAAAGCGATTGAGGCCAACAGCTTCCCAGATCTCCAAGAGTTCATAGACGAAGGGGTGACGGCGAATATCCTGCCGTGCATTGACCAACTGAACCAACTTGTCCAAAAGACCCGTGATGAGGACGTGAAGATCACGGCACAGGGACTCGCCAAGCTAATGCACGGCCAGACGCTGGTGGTGATTACGCAGGGGTTTGAATACGAAGACGAAGGCGAAGAGAAACCCGAAGACGAACACGCTGATTCGCTCAAGCACCCTAAGCCCGCAAAGCCCATCAAGCCAACCGTGCGCAAGGCGAAGAAGAAGGCTGTGGCGAAGAAGAAGCCAATCGCGGGCAAGGCAAAAAAGAAGGCTCCGCCCAAGAAGGATCGGGCATGGTTCGAGCGGAAGGTGGCCGAACTGAAAACCGAACTGGAGAAGTTGCCGGCGGATCGGCAAGAGCAACTGGGGCTGGAACTCGAAGACGATGGGGACCGGAAGAAATGACGGCGGGAGATGCGCTATGATTCGTGCTCTTTTGATCCGACACCCCTGGGTAGACATGATCCTTGACGGCAAGAAGACCTGGGAGATTCGAGGTTCCAGAACTGCTATCCGGGGCACCATCGGACTGATTCCGAGCGGCTCCGGCACTATTGCCGGAGTATGTGAAATCGTTGAATGCGTCGGTCCGCTTTCGGCGGACGTGTTTCGCAAGAACGCAATGAAAGCCGGGATGCGTCCCAGTGAAGCGCGACTGGGATGGTATCGGAATACCTACGCTTGGGTGTTGGCGAAACCGCGCTACCTGGTGAAGCCAGTTCCGTACAAGCATCCGAGCGGGGCTGTAATTTGGGTGAATCTAGGCGGCAATGTTGAGCGGGCAATCCGTGAGCAGCTTTGAGCGCGGCGGGTCCTTCTCCCGGAGTTTCCGCCGGGGGTGTACTGACGGCACCACGGCGCTAGTGACAGGCCGGAAAATCCACTTAACAGGTTTCCACTTTACGGGAGTTATCAATGGCTGACGTGATTACAAAGGCGGAGTTGGCGCGGGAACTGGACTTGTCCCGCGCGCGAATCTCGCAATTGTGCGGGATGGGGCTTCCCGTGAGGCCGGACGGAAGAGTGAACCGGGCGGAAGCCGTGGCATGGGTGAAGGCCAACGTCTGTTCATGGCGTGGCGGCTGGTGGGGGGACCTTCGGCAGAAGACTGGACAGGCCGGACGCGGGCGGGCGCCGATACCGGCGGCGGATCTGGCGGGCGGGATGGACCTTGGCAACCTTCCCGAGCTTGCGGAACTGCCGGACACTCCCGACCTGATAGCGGAGATTGGGGAAGCGGCGGTTATCGACTTCATGAACGAAGCGCGGCGGACCTGGAATATTGAGAGCTTCGCGCGCGTGGCGCTTCGCTTCGGATGCACCATGCAACAGGCGTTTGCGGTGGCGCGGTGGTTCGATCTGTTCATAGCGTTCACCTTCGTCCCGAAGGACCCGGAACGCGATTACATACGGGTCCATGCGGAACCGGACTGGAACCGGATGGCGGTGGAAGCGGGCACCACGGCGGACCCGGAAGCGTGGCAGGAATGGATGAATCGGCTTCTCGAAGAAGTGGAACCGGGAAAGGCGGATGCGTAACATGGCGGTTTTCAAACGTGGAAAGAAGTGGTGGTACAAGTTTTTCTGGAACGGCGAACCGATCCGGGAGAGCACGAAGCAATCGAACAAGCGCACTGCCGAACAGATGGAGGCTGCGCATAAGGCTTCGCTGGCGAAGGGCGAAGTTGGCATTCGAGAGAAGAAGCCGGTTACCACCCTTGAGAAGTTTCTCGAAAACGACTTTCTGCCGTTCGTCCGCACCACGAAGGCGGCGAAGCCGAACACGGTCCGCTTCTATGAGAACAGCGTGGCGAACTTGCAAGCCTACTCGAAGTTGGCGGGACTTCACTTGGATCAGATCACGACCGAGCATATCGCGGGGTTCGTGGCGCACCGGCAAAGCGCGAAAGTTCAGGTATCAACGGTCAACCGGGACCTGGCTACTCTTCGGCGGGGCTTCCACCTTGCGGCGGAGTGGGGCAAGGTTTCAACCATCCTTCCGCGCGTCCGGTTGCTTTCCGGCGAAAACCACCGTGAGCGGGTTCTCACTCCCGGGGAGGAACGCAAGTACCTGGACGCGGTTACAGCGATTGGGCAGGACTTGAGCGAAGGATACCGGCGGGCACTCGAAGGCATCCGGGCCGTGAAGAGGGGACAGCAACCGAGCAAGCCAGATGCGTTCCTGTTGCGTGACGTTGCAACGGTCCTGATTGACTGCGGGTTGAGGCCGGAAGAGTGCTTCCGGCTGAACTGGCAGGACAGCATACAGGACGGCGCGGTTGAGATTCACATGGGCAAGGGGCGCGGATCGCGGCGGCGGATTCCGGCTTCTCAGCGGGTGCTTGGGGTTCTGGAGATGCGGCGGGCGGACGCCACTTCGGGATGGATCTTCCCGGCGGACACCAAGAGCGGGCATATCGAAGCATCCACCCTGAAGAAGCAACACGCGGCGGCGGTCAAAAACTCCGAGGTGGCGCCGTTCGTCCTGTACACCTTCCGTCACACCTGCATTACGCGGTGGGCGAAGCACATGGACCCGTTCACCCTTCACGTTCTGGCGGGCCACACCGACATGAACACCACGAAACGGTACGTTCACCCGAGCGATGCCGACATTCTGGAAGCGATGGAGAAGGTTCGGGGTGGGCACAAAATTGGGCACAATCCCGAAACTGCCATTTCCGAGGGAACGCCCGAAGTGTCCGCAATTCAATGAGGGTGAAGAGGTTAGATGGAGCCACCCGCCGGGATCGAACCGGCGACCTGCTGATTACGAATCAGCCGCTCTACCAACTGAGCTAGGGTGGCCCATGTCTTTAATTCTAACAACTTACATCACACCTTAGCAACTGGATTGATCAGCCCCTCAGGGTCTCGTCCAAGAATTCAATCCACTTCAGAATCAAACACTTAGCAGAGACTTGCATTTCGACTTATTCTGAACCCAGAGTAAAAACCGGCGAGTGTCAAGGGCCGCAACGCTGGAAAGAGTCTAGTTGTCGCTGATAGGGAAGAATAATTGTCGCTTACCAGAAAAACCAATTCACGCCGGACACTTCAGGCACCGTCTCGCACCCGGTACACGAAGAGGTGCATCACCAACACTTCATGGCCCGTGTACTTCCACGCCAAAGCCGACCTTATCCCCGGATAAGCAAGGCCACCGGCGGGGCCGGAATGAACGGGTCTGTGACACTGGCTCCAACCGACCAGCGATCTGTTCGAGCCGCAGCTTTTCGGGGCCCGGCCGATGTTGAAAATAAAGGACTTTCGAAAGTGTCACAGACTAGCCGACCCATCGTTCTGCGCTTGTGGTCAGGCCAGCAGATGGGCGGGCGCAAGAGTTACAACCCGAAGAACAAAGGCAGGAAAAGCTACCAGCCCATGCTGACGTTTATTGCCGAGACGCGGGAATACATCTGGGGCGAACTGCGCAACGGCGACCGCCCCACGGGGAAACAGATCGGCGATCATATACGGAATGTGCATGCGCCCTGCCGCCGGGCGTGCAGCAGATCTACGGGCGCGCCGATTTGGGGTTCTACTGCCGGGAAGCGGTCGAGGCTTATGAAGAGTTCGATGCCCGGTTCGTGATCTCAGCGCGCAAAACGTCGCGACTGGTCGAGCTCCCGCTGAGAGGCGAGCGAAGCCGGCGCTGATCGTCGGATTCACCGGCGCCTGAGCCCGGTCTGCATCTCCCGGCGCAGGACCTCATTCATGTGGGTTTGATATCTGGCGCCTCGCGACCGGAACCAAGCCAAAACGTCGGCGTCAACCCGGAGGCTGATCTGCTGCTTGATCGGCCTGTAGAATCGGCCCACCCGGACGCGCGCGGGAACAGAGCTTATCGCGGGAGCATCGCTGTAGTCGATTTCCGAATCCGGCATTTGGGCCAGCCGTTCCAGTTCCTTTCGCTGACGATCAGACAGAGGAGTCGTAAAGAGAGCGCTCGCGGGGATCTGCTTTTCTCGCGGAGATGATTCGGACTTTTTCTTCGCCATTCTGTTCCTCGACCGTGTGGACTACCAACAGCACAGTGATTCCACCCGCCAAGCCGATGGTGTGCCACCGTTCCTGCCCCTCGACAACGCGCTCCACGTAGGACAACGCTGCAGGGTCTTCGAATGTACGTGCCGCCGTTTCAAACGAAACGCCGTGCTTCCGCCGGTTGACGCGATTCTTTGCCTCATCCCAGGCGACAAGCATTGTATATACGAAATAGTATCACGAGCACGTCGGCGGCGGGTCGGTTTTGGCGCGGGGGCGTACAGAGGCCTCCTTCGCGAAAGCCGTTCTTCGGCCCGGGCCGCAACCCCGAACGACCACTTCGCCAACGCGCACAATTGCAAACGGCCTCGGGCGCACCCACCACTGGTTATCGGCGCTCCTTACGAAACCGGTAACGGATAAGCGCGTGCTTGATCATTGTGTCGAAATCTCGCGATTCGCACACCACCGCCACTCCATTCGATGCGCCGGGTTCAATCACAATTTCACTATACGGACCGACGGGAAGAACCTGGTACTCAGGGGGAAGTGTCGCGCCGACTGGAAGTTGCTTTCCGTCCCGATTTCTGATTATGCTGGCCATCATCCCTTTCGTCTTTTCGTCCGCCGCGACGAACTCGACTGTCGGATAGCGATCCACCAGGACCAAAGAGCGACGACGACGCTTACCTGCCGAATGGCGAAACGTGAATCCCATTTGCACGCGGTATTCCCTGCCAAGGTACGAAGCGATGCCCGCGTGCGCTTCCGTGTACCGCTCAACCGTCCCGTCGGGCCAAGTGTGAGTAAAGTCGGCAGCCGGACTGAGCTGACTCGGGTTCTGTGTTTGAGCTTCGCACGAGCCTGGTACGCAAACCGACTTCGTGTCATCTCTCTCAAGATAGGTGTTTAGGTCCACTTCACGAACTCGAACGTGTCCAGCAACATTCAAAGCTCGTAAGCGGCCGGATTCTATCTCTTGCCGGACAGCGCCCTCAGGCACTCGGAGAAGCTGCCCGATCTGTTCAACTGTGAACACCTTGTTTCTTGATGATTTATGTAAGATGAGTAAGTTCGTCAGAAGCTCGTAGCCGATCCGATCTGCCGTCAATGGCCGAATCGGCATCGGACCGAAGAGCGCT
Organism: Bryobacteraceae bacterium; assembly: GCA_049520275.1. GTDB lineage: Bacteria > Acidobacteriota > Terriglobia > Bryobacterales > Bryobacteraceae > CAWACP01. The sequence goes on along the minus strand of JBEKPY010000051.1, from coordinate 481 downwards.
GCAAACCCGATGGGAAAATGCAAACTGACCCGCTGCCGACGCGTTAGCGAGGCACCCCGGCCGGCCAATGACTGATCGAAGCTCACGCCCGCCTGGCCACCCAGATCAGCAAACCGAAAATCTCGGTTCGCTCGGCCACCCCCACCTGATCCTGATGCTCCAGATCCCAGGCGAACTCCTTCGCGCTGGCGTAGCGGTTGCGCGGGTCGCGCTCCATCGCACGGTAGATGATCTCCTGCAACTGCGGCGAAATGGACGGGTCCAGCTCGCGCGGCGGAACGGGATTGTTCAGCAGGCGGTCGTTCATGATGGCGAACGCGTTGGGCCCGCGGAAGGGCGTCTGGCCGGTGAGCATTTCATAAAGCATGACGCCCAGCGCGTAGATGTCGCTGCGCCCGTCGCCGCGTTTGCCTTTCACCTGCTCGGGGGAAATGTAATCGGGCGTGCCCATCACCTGGGAGAGTTTGGCGAACGTCAGCCG
>JBEKPY010000050.1:0-47177 GCA_049520275.1 Bryobacteraceae bacterium | reverse complement strand
GCCGAACGGCATAACCGCCAGTCCATTGCCACGCTCCGCATTCGGATCGGCCGAGCCCTGCTCCAGCAGCTCCCCTGCTGCCCCTTCTGTTGCTCACGCCGTTTATAACACAGTAGTACTAACCGCGCTCGGCCAGCGCCGCGCCCAGCCACACAGCCACGTAACCGGCCACGACGCTGCCCACCACGTTGAACAGCCCTGCCCACTTTGCCCCCTGGCGCAACGCCTGCAGGCTCTCGTATTCGAAGCTCGAGAAAGTAGTGTATCCGCCGAGGAAACCAGTGACCAGCAGAAGCCGCCAGGTGTGGTTCCAGTCGAGCCGCTCGGTAAACAGGGTCATCAACAGGCCAATCAGAAAAGATCCGGTGATGTTGACGACGAAAGTGCCCAGCGGGAACGCGCCGCCGAATCGCTGCATGATGGCGGTGCTCGCCACGTAGCGCGCCAGACTGCCGGCGCCGCCGCCGGCCAGCACTACCAGATACTTCATTGCACCAGTGTAAGCGGACCGGCGGCGCAAGTGTCACAATGGCACCCATGGGCAGCCAGAGCGTTCTGGTGACGGGCGCGGCGAAGCGGATCGGCCGGGGAATCGCCCTGCGGCTGGCCGGCGAGGGCTATCGTGTGGGCATCCACTACGGCACCTCGGATGCGGAGGCCAGGCGCACGGCCGAGGAGTGCGGCGGCGCGGAGCTGTTCCAGGCCGACCTTGCCAGCGTGCCCGCCATCCGCCGTCTCTTTGCCGAGGTCGCGGAGCGGTTCGGCGGGCTGGACTGCCTGGTCAACAACGCGGCACGCTTCACCCGCATCGATCCGCTGGACATCAGCGAAGCCGACTGGGATTTCATCCATTCCGTCAATCTGAAGGCCACTTTCTTCTGCTGTCAGGAGGCCGCGCGGCTGATGAAGCGCGGCGGCGCGGGGCGCATCGTGAACATCAGTTCTCTGGGTGGCATCCGGCCGTGGGCCGAGCACGCGCATTATTGCGCCTCCAAGGCTGGCGTCATCATGCTGACCAAAGCGCTGGCGAAGGCGTGGGCGCCGGAGATCACTGTGAACTCCGTCGCGCCGGGCGTGATTCCATTCGACGATCTGGACGAACGCGGCGCGGCCATGATTCGCGCCACGCCCGCGGGTCGCGGCGGCACGCCGGACGAGATCGCCGACGCGGTGATCTATTTCCTGCGCGCGGGCGAATTCGTCACCGGGCAGTTGATGGCTGTCGATGGCGGGCTAAGCCTGCGGTAGCGCGTTACCAGACGCGACAGGCTTTGGCCGGGGCCATGGGCTGGCCAGTCTTGCACGCGAAGGCGCTGGAGAATTCCGGCATGTTGACCAGCACCCCGTTCGCGCGGAAGCGATCCGGGGAGTGCGGATCCGTGGTCGCGATCAGACGCTCCAGCTCCGGGCGCCAGTCCGAACACCAGTCCTGCGCGAATCCGATGAAGAACTGCTGGGCGGGCGTGTAGCCTGCGGACGCCTTGCTTTTCGGATCGACGCCCTCTTGCGCGGCGCGCGCGATGAAGGCCATATAGGCGAGCCGCAATCCGCCGTTGTCCGCCGTGTTCTCGCCGAGCGTGAGCTTCCCGTTGAGGTGGGTGTCGCCCGCCACGAACTTCGCGTACTCGTCCACCAGGCACTGAGACTTCTCCAGGAATTTGTCCGCATCCGGCTTTGTCCACCAGTCCTGCAAATTGCCGTGGCCGTCGAACTGCCGTCCCTGGTCGTCGAATCCGTGCGTGATTTCGTGTCCCATGAACAGGCCGATGTGGCCGTAATTCAGCGCGTCGGGCTCATTCGCGTCGAAGAACGCCGGTTGCAGGACGCCGGCTGGAAAGTTGATGTCGTTCATGGACGGATTGTAGAACGCGTTCACGGTGGGGGTTGAGGTGATCCACTCGTCCCGGTCCACCGGCTTGCCAATCTTGGCCAGTTGCCGGCGCGACTCGAACTCCATCGCGCGCAGGCTGTTCCCGAAGGCGTCGCCCGGCGCGATTTCGAGGCGCGAGTAATCGCGCCATTTGTCGGGATATCCAACCTTATTGGCAATCAAATGCAGCTTTTCCCGCGCGCGCGCCTTCGTCTCCGCGCTCATCCAGTCCAGCGAACCGAGATCCCGGTCCATGGCCGCTTCGATGTCGTGGATGATTTGCAGGGATCGTTCCTTGCTAGAAGCCGGGAACTGCTGTTCCACATAAGCCTTGCCGAGGGCTTCCGGCAGGGCCCCATCCGTGCTGCGCACGCAACGCTTCCAGCGGGCCTCCTGTTCGGGCGTGCCTGCCAGCTTTCGGCCATAGAAGTCGAACTTCTCCTGGTCCAGAGCTTTGGGCAGCACCGTTCCCGGCAAAGACGCGGCCAGGCGCCAGCGCAGATAGGGCTTGATAACCGCCAGATCCGTCTGCGCGAGCACATCGTTCAGGCCCCTGAAGAAGTCCGGTTCCGCGACGTTGAGCTCTGCAAACGCGGGCGATCCGGAGGAAGCGAAGAAGCGGTCCCAGTTAAACACCGGCGTCAGCGCCTGCAGGTCCTTCTTCGGCATCCAGTGATAGACGTTGTGCGGCTCGCGCTGCGACGTCACATCGAGCGACACCTTCGCCAGCGCCGTTTCCAGCTTCATGATGGCCTGGGCATCGCTGGCCGCCTGCGTTTCGGTCTCTCCCAGGAGCTTCAGCACGTTGGTGGCGTGCTGGACGTACTGCCGGCGAATCTCTTCGTCCTTCGCACCGGTGCGGAAATAGTAGTCCTTTTCAGGCAGGCCGAGTCCACCTTGCGCCGCCGCCGCGACGGTCTTCGTCGCATCCTGAAAGTCCTGCTGGGACCCGTAGCCGAGAAAGGAGTCGACGTTAATGAGTTGATAGTGCGCCAGCAGTTCGGGAAGCTGATCCTTGCTGGTGAGTGAGCTGATGCGGTCGAGTTCCGGCTGCAGGGAGGAAAGCCCCTTTGCCTGAATGGCTGTCTCGTCCACGCAACTGGCGTAGTAATCGCCGATTTTCTGAGTGTTGGCGTCGCGCGCTGGGTCCGGTTTTGCCGCCTTTTGCAAAATGTCGCGCAGCACCTGCCGGTTGTACTGATCCAGATTGAAGAACTGATCCGAGTACGGAGAATCGCTGGGAATGGGGTGGAGTTTGCTCCAGTTGCCGCACGCGTATTGATAAAAATCGACGCACGGATCGGCGGAAGTGTCCATCAGGCTCTTGTCGAAGCCGGGAATCGGTGCATAGGCCTTGTCTGCGCTTTGGCCCGCAGCTAGTGCTCCGCAGGCCAGCAGAACCAGCGTTGCCAGCATTGCCCTCAATGTGTTTCGCATTCGTCGCTCCAGATGGCCATGATAACCGATCAGGGGCCCCGGCTATCCGATCATCGCGGTTCGGAGCGTGTTTAACCCGAAGCCGATCAGCGCCACGGCGGGAGCGCGGTTTACCCAGCGGAGAGCGTCCGGGGAGAGCCGGTGACGAAGCAGGCCCGTCGTGCCCGCAAGCACAAGCCACCACGCGGCGGAGCCCAGGAAGACGCCGGCGGCGAGGGAAAACGGGGCGGCGCTGGAGGAAGCGGCCATGGCGCCGAGCCCGGCCATCAATCCGGCGAAAAACACGATGGTCATTGGGTTGGTCAGCGTGAGCAGAAACGTGGAGCCGAAGCTCGCGCCCAGCCCTCCGTCACGTGCACTGGCCGATTCGCCGGCGGGCCGCTCGCGCCACGTGCGGATGCCCAGCGCGATGAGAAACACTGCACCGGCCACGCTCAACCACGAGGCCCGGTGCAGAAGCCAGGCGTTCAGAGCGGTGATCCCGGTTGCGGCCGCCATGCCATAGATCAGGTCCGCCGAGGCCGCGCCCAGTCCGGACACGAAACCGGCGAGTCTCCCGCGATTGAGTGTTCGCCGTATGCACAGCAGGCCGATGGGGCCCACCGGCGCGGCAATCGCCAAACCGGCCGCGGCGCCCTTCCACAGCACCAGAGATTCGAAGGCCATCCCGTCCAGAATACGCGGCCAGAAGATCATCGGACAGTTGGAATCAAAGGCCAGTGGCGGTATTCTTGATAGACTCAAAGGCAAATGGACGAAAAGGACTGGATTCTCCTCGAAGCGCTTCAGAAGGACGCGCGACTCTCGTTTGCCGAACTGGCGCGCCGCGCCGGCATGTCCGCGCCCTCCGCCACGGAGCGCGTGCGCCGGCTCGAGGACGGAGGATTAATCACCGGGTATCACGCCGAAGTGGACCCCGCCAGGCTGGGCCGGCCGCTGCAGGTGTTCATCCGCCTGAGCGTCCTCAACAAGGACTACTCGCGGTTCCGGCGCTTTCTAAGCGGCGCCGGGGAGATCGTCGAATGCCACCACGTCAGCGGCGAAGAGGCCTTCCTGCTGCGCGCCGCCGTCGCGTCCGTAAAGGACCTCGAGGAACTGATCCGCAGGCTGAGCGCCTACGGGCAGACGGCGACCTCGCTGATCCTGTCGACGTTTCTGGATCGGCGAGTCTGGGTTACCGGAACTCGTCCATGATCCGGTCGAGCGCTTCGCGCGAGGGCCGCACTTTGTCCTGCGGCAGGGTGGCCAGCGGCTCCGGCACCATCTTCAGCTTGTCGATGAGCGTGGGCGAATCCTGATCCAGATAGAGGAGGCCGGTGAGCACTTCCAGCGATGCCTTGGATTCGTGAATCGCCGTGATGGCGCCCAGCGCATTGGTGGGATCGTAGTCGCGGCCGATCTTCTTCAGCCGGATACGCGAGCCGTCGTGCATCTCCACCTCGTGCGTGGTGCCTTCGTCGAACTCGATATCGATATCGATGAACGACGGAATGAAATCGACTTCGTGGACCGGCTCGTCGTGGTCCTTCATGTACTGGTAGCTGCGCGTGGAGCCCTCGTGATCGTTGAACGTCACGCAGGGCGAGATCACGTCGATCACCGCCAGCCCGCGGTGCGCGATGGCCGCCTTCAGGATGGAAGCCAGTTGCCGCTTGTCACCGGAAAAAGAGCGGGCCACAAAGGTGGCGCCCATCTCGATGCCGGCCAGACAGCAATCCACCGGCTGGGTGTCGTTGATCACCCCGGTCTTCAGCTTCGAGCCGAAATCGGCGGTGGCCGAGAACTGGCCTTTGGTGAGCCCGTAGACGCCGTTGTTCTCGATGACGTAAACCAGCGGCACGTTGCGGCGCAGCATGTGCATGAAGTGGCCGATGCCGATGGACGCGGTGTCGCCGTCGCCGGTGACCACGATGGCCGGCAGCGTGGTGTTGGCCAGAATGGCGCCGGTGGCCACCGTGGGCGCGCGCCCGTGCACCGCGTTCAACCCGAACGAGGCGTTCATGAAGTAGGCCGGCGTCTTGGCCGAGCAGCCGATGCCGGAAAACTTCATCACGCTCCACGGCTCGACGCCCATTTCCCAGAACGCCTCGATGATGCGCTCGGTGATGGCGTTATGCCCGCAGCCGGCGCACAGCGTGCTCTTGCCGCCGCGGTAGCTGAGGATTTCCAGGTCGAGGCGATTCACCTTCTTCGCGATCGGCGGGGCGGCGCTCATAACTCCTCCTGTTTCACGATCTCATCGGTCAGCGTTTGCGCATCCACGGGAAGCCCGCTGTAGTAGCGGATGCTGCGCAGTTTCGCCGCGCGCTCGTTGGTCACGTCCAGCTTCAGCAGCGAGAACAACTGCGCGTCGCGATTCTGATCGATGACGTACACGCGCTCGTGGCGGTCGATAAAATCGCTCACCGCCGCCGGGAAGGGCCACGCCCGCACCCGCAGATAACCCGCGCGCAGCCCGTGCTCGCGTTCGAGCTGGTCGCGGCTTTCCGCGGAGGCGTCGTGCGAGGTTCCGCAGCACACGATGCCCACTTCGGCGCCGGGTCTCGGCTGCTCCTCGCAGGCGGGCACATGGCCGCGCATGATTTCGAACTTGTGCGCCAGCCGGTCCATGTTGTTGATGTAATCTTCCGGCCGCTCGCTGTACTGCGCCTTCTCGTTGTGTCCACTTCCGCGCGTGAAGTATGACGCGGCGGGATGCACGGTGCCCGGCAGAGTGCGGTAGCCCACCCCATCGCCGTCCACGTCCTTGTATCGCGCGAATCCACCCAGACGGTCCAGATCCTCGGCGTTGAGCACCTTGCCGCGGCGGATGGGCTCCTGCGGATAGGGGAACGGGTCGGCCATCCAGTTGTTCATGCCCAGATCGAGGTCGCTATTCACGAACACCGGCGTCTGGAAGAACTCGGCGAGATCGAAGGCCTGCTGGGCCATGTTGAAGCATTCCTCCGGCGACGAAGGGAACAGAATCGGGTGCCGCGCGTCGCCGTGCGAGAGGAACGCGTTCTTCAGGATGTCGCCCTGCATGGTGCGCGTAGGCAATCCAGTGGACGGGCCCACGCGCTGCACGTCGATGATCACCGCGGGAATCTCGGTGTAGTAGGCGAAGCCCACGAACTCGGACATCAGCGAAATGCCCGGGCCGGAGGTGCAGGTCATGGCGCGCGCGCCCGCCCATCCGGCGCCGATGGCCATGCCGATGGCGGCCAGCTCATCCTCGGCCTGCACCACCGCGTAGGTGGCCTTGCCCGTCTCCTTGTCGATGCGGTACTTGCCGAGGTAGCTGATGAGCGATTCCGCCAGCGACGATGACGGCGTAATGGGATACCAGGTGAGCACGGTGACGCCGGCGAACAGACACCCCAGCGCGGAGGCGGAATTTCCGTCGATGATGATCTTGCCGGCGGTTTTATCCATCCGCTCCACGAGGAACGGATCCGTCTTGGTGAAGCTCTTCTCGGCGTAGTCGCGGCCGGCCAGCACGGCGTTCCAGTTCAGCTCGGCGGCCTTCGCCTTGCGCGCCCCGAACTGCTTCAGCAGCGCCGTGCGGACCTCGTCGAAATCGATGCCCAGCAGCCACGCCACCACGCCGTCGTAAATCATGTTGCGAACCAGCTTGCGCAGCTTCGCTTCCGGGCAAACCGGCCCCACCAGCTTGTCGAACGGGACGGGATAGAAGTGCAGGTCGTCGCGCAGCCCGTTCAGCTTCAGCGGCTCGTCATAGACGATGGCCGCGCCGGGCCGCAGATTCATGACATCTTCCTGGGCCGTTTCGGGGTTCATGGCGACAAAGAACTCGCTGTCGCGGCGGCGTCCGATATAGCCGCCGGCGCTCACGCGGATGGTGAACCACGTGGGCAGGCCGGCGATGTTGGACGGGAACAGATTCTTGCCCGAAACGGGAATGCCCATCTGGAAGATGGCGCGCATTAACACACTGTTCGCAGTCTGACTGCCCGATCCATTGACGGTGGCGACCTGTATGCTGAAGTCGTTCACTACGCGGCGGAGGGGGTCGAACTGTGCAAACGAAGCGTGCGATGCGACAGGAACTACCTGGTCTGTCGACAAACTCGGTTCTCCTTCACGATCTTGATTTAATTATACGCTCTGCTCACTTGCGGTGCCTGGCCAGCAGTTGTCGAATGGGTTCGTTATCAGCGTACACCCGCCACGCGGCCACCTGCACGCCGCGAATCTCCGCCCGCCAGGCCGCCGGCGTCTGCCAGCGGTTCTCCGGAGGCAGCCGGCCATCCACCGCGAGGGTCCCCTGCGCCGTGCCCAGCAGGATCACAACCGCACCCGCGCCGTACGTTTCGGTGACGGTGATGGAGTAATCGGGCACCATGCGGAAGTAGCCGTTCCACCCTGCTCGCATCGCTTCCCGGCCGGCGACGCGCGTGCCGAGCGAATCGATGAAGACGTGATCTTCGGTCATGAGTTCGGCGAGCCCGTCGGGGTTTTGGCGATTGATGGCGTCGGCGAACGCGCGCGCGACGGCTTCGGGTGATTCGGGTGAAACAGACATAGCCAGAGTGATTCTACCGAAGACCGATCCTTAAGGCGACGCAACCGCGGCTCTCGCCGCGGGTCCGCTTGCAGGAAACCCAGATTGTGGGAGATTGGTTTTATTGTGGCGCTGCCGGCGCCGGAGAACTGTGGTGCGAATTGCCATCGTGTCCGACTTTGCGAGCCAATCGCCCAGGCTGCAGTCCCTTTGGGGCGCCATCCGGGAGATGGCGGCGGTGACCCGCGAGGCGCTGGGAGAAGAAAGACTCGCGTGGCTCGGTGGCTTGCCGCGCGTGCAGATTCAAAGTCCAATGGCGCTGGTACACGCCAGTCCCGAGAGTCCCTGGCGTTCGCCCATGCCGGAAGCGAGCGATGCCGAGCTGCAGTCGGTTTACGGGGTGCTCGGCCAGCCGATTGCCCTCTACGGGCATGTCCATCGGCCATACATTCGGAGCGTTCCAGGAATGACCGTCGCCAACACCGGCAGCGTTGGTCTGCTTTACGATTCGCGCCAACAATCCGGCGCGTGGAGTATGGCGTGGCGAGGGAACTCAGGGCATTTTCCCTGTGTGGCCTCCCGCACGAAGGGCCACGCCGAGCGCACGTGTAGCTCATTCAGGCGAGCGGAAACTCGAACTCTCTGTACAATTGCGATTTCGGCAGACTCTCGGTACAGAAAAAGTCGCTCTCGCGCTCCAGCGTTTCCACCAGAGATTGGCGGGGCACCTCGGTGTGGGCCCGCTCGCTGCCATGCTTCCCGGACCGCGTGGATAACAGGCTGAGCAATCGGCCAGGCTCGCCTTCCTTCCTGGTGCGATGCGCGAACAGGTTCCACAGCGAGCGGGGCGTGGCATTGAAGCTGCCGTGATGCCCCACCTTATAGACGTTGACGCCGCGCAGTAGCTCGCGGTACCGCCTCTGGCCAAGCGACCAGGACCAGTTCTCGATCTGCGCGTCGCCGGGAAACAGCAGGCTGAAATCGCCGATGCGGAACAGCAGGATGACGCTGGTGTTATTCAGCACGCGATCGAGCGCGCGCACGAACTCCTTCGTCTGCTCGACGCGGATGCGCCGGGCCCGCGCGAGGAACCAGCGCAGGTTCGCGGGAGCGGCATCGGGAGTGTAGCGGGGCGCGCGCGGAAACAGATCGGTTGCCCGGGCGGTCCCCGCCTGCGATTCCCAGAACGCGCGAAACTGCCAGAACTCCGCGGCGTCCCGCGGACGCTCCCGCCGGATGGCCGCGGATTGCTCCAAAGTGGGCGGGCCGAGCACGAAAACCTCCACGCCCGGCAGCAGCTCTTCAAAGCCCGACGGCGACCCCCCATGCACGTACGCGGCCCGGCCTTTGCGCCCCATCTCCAGCAGGCAGCGGACGGCGGACTGGTTGAGAATATCCTCCACGCCCTGAGTGCACGGCGCGCAACCGCCCATACCGTCCGGAGCAGCCGCGGGGTCCTCGGTCCAGGGTTGGATGACAAGCTCAGGCGCGAGCGACGCAATGATTTTTCCTGCGCTCGCGCCAAACCCGTTGATGTGATCGCCGTGCCGGTGAGTTGCCACCACTGCATCCAGCCAGCCACCTGCGGCGATGTCCCGGGCGATGCGCAACATATACCCGGCCGACGCGCCGGCCGGCGGAGCGGTGCTGCCGAAGTCGATCAGCACGCGACGCCGCGACCCGGCGTAGTGAAACGTCAGAAGAAAACAATCTCCGAAGCCGACGTTGTAAGCGCGCAGCACCACTCTGTGCGGGCTCACCGGAACTCCATCATGCGACGGCGGTGAACGGACGCGAAGCGGTTCGCCGGAGCCGCGCCCGGAGAGAAGAAGCCGCAGTCCCAAAGGTGGTTGAGCCGGGCCTGCTGCCGCTTCGCATTAAAGAGCGAGTTCCCGACGTTGTATTTTACCCGGCCAAATTGATCGAAGATCATGGCGTTGCCGCCGTAGAGAGTCACCTCCTGCTGGCCGGGCATGCCCCGCGGCCGGCGAATCCCCAGTGTTTTCAGCTCGGCGGCCCGGATGCGGATCAGTTGCACATATTCCACCACCGTTTCCCGCAAAACGAAGCCATCCGCGCCGGTGCGCAGGGAGGGGCGCACGGAGAGTACGCGGGTGTACGCATTCTCGTGCAAACGGAAAAGCCGCCGGTTCTCCCAGATAAAACGGAACAGCTCATCCGGGTCTCGCTGCATTGCCTCGAAATGGGTTCGTTCGTACACGGGCTCTTCTTCCGGGGGGTCCCATGCGCCCGGCTCGCGGGCGCCTGCGGACGCGGGCAGGATGCCATAGCTCGCGAAAGAGCCGCGCAACTCATTGCGGAAGAAGTACTTCTCGTCTCTCGGGTACATTTCCCAGTCGGCCGTCAGCAGCGCGCTGGCGAAGTCGCAGAACCGCAGATCCGTCGGGGGGCAATAGTCGAGTGCGCGGATGCAGATGGTCAGCAGCCGCTCGGCCACGCCGGCCCCCTCCTCCACGGCGCGGCCCCGGTCCAGCGCCTCATTGTGAATGTACGGCGCCAGCCGCCGCACCCATACGTTCAGGAAAGCGTCCATGACCGCGGCCACAAGCACCTCTCCTCGGTGATGCGGCTCGGCGTCGGATGTCTCGGCCTGTTGCGGCCGAAGGGTCACCGAACGCCGCAGCGCATTCCCGCGAATGCCCGAAAGCTCCTGTCCGAATTCCTGCCCGAGGCCCAGCAGAATGGATTGCCGCAGCGCAGGGGCGGTAACCGTGCGGGCGGAAATGCAGTCGTCCTCGGCGGCGGGGTCCAGCACCCTTTCCACCACCTCTCGCAGCGCGAAGACGGAGAGCAGCGCGACGAGGTCGGCGAAGCCCTCATGAAAGCCCGCCTGTTCGGGCGACGACGGGTCCGTGTAGCGCTCCCTCAGCCCGTCCAGCAGCGCGTGCGTGGTTTCGTGCGCGATGATGTCATGCGCCAGACAGCCGAAAATGTGCCGTCCACCGTCCGGGTGGGGGAAATAGCCAAACAGCAGCGCCTCATCTTCGGACGAATAGAAGGCGTTCGGATCCGCGAAGGCGTGCGGCGCAACCTTCATCTGATGGCCGGGGAAACTCCACGCCACGCGGCGCCCGAGCGCGAATTCAAAGCGCGCCAGCGTCCGCATGACGATGGCGTAGCTGTTCATGGCATGGAAGTCCGGGCTGGCCAGCAGCTCGTCGTCGCTGGAGCGTTCGAACGGATCGGCGGGCGGGCCGTCGGACCGGTTCGGCGGAGCTGTCATGGTCTTGTAGAGGGTGCCGGTGGAAGAATCGTAGTCGACAACCTGCACGCGGTACCCGCGCGGGCCGGCCTGCAGTGCCTCGTTGGGAATCTCGACGGCAGTGCGGACGATGGCCCCGTGGACCTGAACGCTGGGGTCGCGGGCGATCACGGTCACCCGGCGCGTTGGATAGTACGGCATCGTCTCGCCACGGTGCAGTGTAGTGGGAGGATCTGCGCGCCACCCTCTAACCCAAGGAAAAACAAAAGGCCGATTCCGGTGACCGCCGCTGCCGCGCGAGACGCATTTGGCCCGCGCCAGACAAAAATCCGGCTGCCGCCGGCTGGGAGCGGCGAGTGACGGGGACCGCGAGAGCGGGCTGAGAGCCCCGCGCAGGCCAAGAGCCCAACGGGGGATTGGTTCCGCAGCCCAGTGGCGTCCGCAGACCATCAGGTCTGGTTCACGGCCAGTTTATCAACCAGGACGGGTTCGACTCCACTCCGGCCTTCCAAGCGGGGTTTTCGGCGGTCAGCGGTGCGGTATGGTATTCCCCCTTGAAAATAGCCGAGAGCCGCTGAACTGCCTGAGCTTCGATGGTTTCCGCTATCAGCAGGGCCTCCAGCAGTTGGGCGTGGTCGATCCGCGCCTGCCAGGTGAATTGCGGTGTGGAAGCGATCAGCCCTGCCTGCTACCTCACCCACGATTGAGTCGGAAGGGGCAGCGCATTGAGCATCTGATTCTTCAGCGTGAAAACATCGCCTGGCTTCACGATGTAAATCGGCACATCCGTGAGCTCCTCCGCTCGTTGAAGTGAAACTTCATCCGCGAACGGTGCCGCAACATGTCGGCGGAAACGCGGAACCCTATCAGCATGACAGCCATGCCAACAAGCAGCGCGGAAGCCGGCTCGGGCACGGCCGTAATCGAGCCCGCTATGGCGACGTCCGGGGGGTGCTGTACAGTGTCGCTCCAGATCGCGTCGGCGATGGTCGCCTCGTAGGTGAAGGCGTTAGGGCCGCTCAACGGTATGGTGCCGCCTGCATCCGTCATCGGTTGATCCGGCCCCGGGCCCCCGAACGCTTCCGGCAAGCCCAACCAGAAGCCCGGCAAGCCGGTCAGGTCCGTGGAGCTGGGCACCGTGAGAAACGGCCCGTTGTAGCCGTTAATCCAGGGGCTGCACTGCGACGTGACACACAGGTACGAGAATGTCTCCACGGGAGACCCCGAGGCCGGTGTGAAGACAATGTCTATATCCGAGAATGTATCGGTGTCGGCGTCGAAGACAAACGAGCCGGTAGCGGTAGCCCCGTCGGTGAAGGTTACCCCCGTCAGCGTCCAGTTCAGCGGCTCTGCCGAGGCAGGAAGGGACAGAGCGGCCAGGGCGATGGCGACCGAAATCGAACGCAACATTCTGCTCTCTTTTGGACTCGCATTGAGCTGTATGCGCATGATGATTTCTCCACTTCGCGGCGGAACGGCGCCGCCGAGGCCACCGGCGACCGGGCAGACGGACGATGCCCCTCACCAATTCTTAACCAGAATTGCCGTTTTTGCCGTCCTGGCCCGTGTCGATTATACATCCAACGGCCTTTTCGGGAGGCGTTCTTCAAATTTCCTCAAGCCTGAATGACCCCCGGCGGCCCAGGAGGGGCCAGTGCTGCCTCCTCCGGGTACGAAACAACCTGGAAGTGCATGATTTCAAGCGATTTCTCAGACACCGATTCGTCCACTCCCTTCCTTCGCTAACGGACACTTATACAGAATTCGTGGGGCAGCCCCGCGGGCGGCGGCCGGGACCCGCGCAGACCGTGTTCTGCCCCGCAGAACGGCGGGCCTGCCGTCGCTCAAATCTGAAGTCCCTGCGGCGGTGCTATAAAGGAATCGAACGGCCCAGTTGGTCAGAAGGTCAGGTTCGCAATGAACCAGCGCCTGTCCGTGAGCCGCCGGGGCGTGCTGAAGGCGTGTCTCGGCGCAGCCTGGTTCGGCCCCGTCGAGGGCAAGTCCAGGGTGGTCATATCCCGCGACCCGCCATTGCGTGCGGCAGGCGCAACGCCCGATTCCCGGCGTGTCCTCAACCTGCTCGACCGCGCCCTCCAGGCTTTCTTCGATTCCGACTCGCCCGTGCAAGCCTGGAAACAAGTGGTGCGCCCCGGTGAGGTTGTGGGCCTGAAGGTGAATTGCCTGGCCGGACGGGGCACCGCCTCCACCAGCGTCCGCCTTGTCGAGGCCGTCTGCGAGCGCCTGCAACAGGCCGGCGTTTCCCGCGAGCGGATCGTCATCTGGGACCGGCTGGCGTCCGATCTGGACAGCGGCGGCTTCCGCGGCCAGCGCATTCGCTGCGTCGGGAACGACGAAGCGGGCTATGAGGACACGCTGGCGGTGTTCGGCAGCGCGGGCAGCCTGATGAGCCGGACCCTGACCCGGACATGCGATGCGGTGATCAACCTGCCGGTGCTCAAGGATCACGGCATCGCCGGAGTGTCCATGGCGCTCAAGAATCTCTTCGGAGCGATTCACAACCCCAACAAGTACCACGGCAACGTGGGCGATCCGTACGTCGCCGACGTGTACATGCTCACTCCCATCCGGCAGAAAGTCCGATTGACCATCTGCGACGCGATGACGGCGCAGTATGACGGTGGGCCGTCGTATATGCCGCAATGGAGCTGGCCGTTCAACGGGCTCATCGTGGCCCAGGACCCCGTGGCGCTGGATTACACCGGGTGGCAGCTCATCGAGACGAAGCGCGCCGAGAAGCATCTGCCCTCGCTGCGGGCACTGAACCGCGAGCCCGTCTGGATCGCCACCGCCGCCGACGCGCGACACCGCCTGGGGACGAACGATCCGAAGCGTATCGAACGCGTGGAGGTGTGACATGGACCGCCGTCAATTTCTGCAGACCGCCGCGATTCCGGCACTCGCCGGTTGTGCCGCCGGATACGCAACGGCCGCCGCCCAGAGCGACGCACCGTTCACGGTGGAGGCCCGTCACTACGAGAAACTCCCCAACCGGAAGATCCGCTGCAAGTTGTGCCCGCGGGAATGCGTGATCGACGATCGCGAGCGCGGTTACTGCGGCGTGCGCGAGAACCACGGCGGCACTTACTACACCCTGGTGCACTCCCGTGTCTGCGCGGCGCACATCGATCCGGTGGAGAAGAAGCCGTTCTTCCACTTCGCCCCGGGGACACTGGCGTTCTCCATCGCGACGGCGGGATGCAACGTCAACTGCCGCATGTGCCAGAACTGGGACATCTCCCAGGTGCGGCCGGAACAGGTTCATGCCGAGCGCATCCCTCCGAAGAATCTGGTGGAGCTGGCGCGCCAGTACCGCTGCCCGTCGGTTGCCTACACCTACAGCGAGCCCGTCATTTTCTACGAGTACATGGTGGATGCCGCACGGGCGGGCCGCGCCGCGGGAATCAGGAACATCGTGGTCACCGGAGGCTTCATTCAGGAAGATCCGCTTCGCGAACTATGCGGGTGCGTGGACGCGGTGAAGGTGGACCTGAAGGGCATCACCGAGAAGTTCTACAAAGAGGTGGTCAACGGCGAGTTGAAGCCCGTTCTGAATGCGCTGGTCACGCTTCGCAAACAGGGCATGTGGACCGAGATCGTGTACCTTGTGATTCCCACGCTGAACGACAGCGACCAGGAGTTCCGGGACCTGGCCCGCTGGGTGAAGTCGGAACTGGGTACGGACGTCCCCCTGCACTTCTCGCGCTTCCACCCGGAGTACCTGCTGAAGAACCTTCCCGTCACCCCGCTGAAGACGCTGGAACGAGCGAAAGCGGCCGCCGACGCCGAGGGCCTTCACTACGTTTACCTGGGCAACGTGCCCGGACATCCCGCGGAAAGCACGTATTGCCCGAAGTGCAAGCGCGCGGTGGTGGAGCGCGCGGGCCTGGAGGTGCAGGCCGTTCATTTGAGCAAGGGCAAATGCCAGTACTGCGGGCAGGCGATTCCCGGAATCTGGGAGGTCTGAATTCGATGCGTATCCTCTTGTTCTTCCTCGCGCTCCTGCCGCTGTGCGCGTTGTCGCTGTGCGCCAAGCGGCCCTCGTCGTCCGCGAAGCAGGAGGTCAGGCCGATGGCCGTCGCCGGGTCGTTCTACCCGGCGGACCCCGCGGAGCTCGGGAAAATGCTGGACCAGTTTCTGGCCGCGGCGAAGGTTCCCGCAGTGCCCGACCTGGTGGCCATCGTCGCGCCCCATGCGGGCTATCAGTTCTCCGGCCCCGTGGCGGCCTATTCGTATGCCTTACTGAAAGGCCGCAAACCGCAGCGGGTGGTGGTGATCGCTCCCTCTCATTACGAGGCCTTCGACTTCTCTTCGGTTTATGAAGGCGCGGCTTACTCCACGCCGCTGGGCCAGGTGCCGGTGGATCGGGAGTTTGCCGATCGTCTGGTGCGAATGGACCCTTCCATCCAGTTCTCGGCGCTCGGGCATACGCCGACCGCCGACAAACGCGAACACGCGCTCGAAGTGCAGCTCCCGTTTCTGCAGCGCGTACTCGGCGAGTTCAAGCTGGTGCCCATCGTCATGGGCGATCAGAGCTGGGAGAAATGCCGAGCGCTCGGAGTCGCCCTGGCCAAACTGAGTCAGGGGAGCGATACGCTCATCGTGGCCAGTTCCGACCTGTCCCATTACCATCCTTACGATGACGCCGTGAGCATGGACCACAAGACCCTGCAGGGCATTGAGGAGTGGGACTATCTCAGCATGCAGTCGAACTTCGACCAGCGAAATTGGGAGGCGTGCGGCGGCGGGCCCATCATTGCCGCCATGATCGCGGCGGAACGGCTGGGGGCCAACAAGGCGCAGGTGCTGAAATACGCCAACAGCGGCGATGCTACCGGCGACCACAGCCGCGTGGTCGGCTATGGCGCCGTCGCCTTCAGCAAGGGCCCGGCGCAAACCGGCGCTCAGGACACCGCTCTCGCTCTCAGCCAGGAGGAGAAGGACGAGTTGCTCCGGATCGCGCGGAGGTCGGTTGAGACCGCCGTTCTGGAAGGGAAGCCGTATCTGTCTCCGGCGCCGAAGCTGTCCGCGCTGGCGAGCGACCGCGCCGTGTTCGTGACCCTCACAAAACGAGGAGACCTGCGCGGCTGCATCGGCTATGTGCATGCGATGAAGCCGTTGTATCTTGCCGTGAGCGACGTGGCGGCGATGGCCGCGCTGCAGGACACGCGCTTCCTGCCGGTAACCGCTCCCGAGCTGCGCGAGCTGAACTATGAAATCTCGGTACTCTCGCCGCTGCGCCACTTGCAGGATATAAGCCTGATCCGCGTGGGCCTGCACGGCCTGCTGGTCCGCAAGGGCGATACGCAGGGCCTGCTGCTGCCGCAGGTGGCCGCGGAATACAAGTGGGACCGCCTCACCTTCGTGCGGCAAACCTGCCGCAAAGCGGGCCTGCCCGCGGACGCATGGCGCGACAGCGATACCGACCTGTTCGTCTTTACAGCGGTGGTGTTTCGACCGGCGCCGAAAGCGGCCTTGCAGGAGCTTTGGATTCCCGCAGGGATGCCATGGCCAGCAGCACTGGCGGCAGATTCAGCAATGCCAGCAGCAGCGACGTTTTGAGAAAGCCGCACACCGGTATCAGGTAGGCGCTGAACACGATGGCGCCGGCGCACGAACCGGCAAGATCGAGGCCGTAGAGCGAGCCGATGCTGCCGCGGCGCGGCGCATCCGGCTGGTCAAAGAAGATGCGGCTGGCGACGGGAAACTGCAACCCGCCCAGCACGCCGCACAGCACCGCCAGCAGAGGAAACAGCACCTGGCCCACCAGCGCCAGTTGTGCCGGCCGGCTGATCCGTGCGACCGCGGCGAGGCAGGCGTACACCAGCAGCGGGCATAACGCCGCCATCGCCTGCAAGCCCGCGAGCTGCCGTAGCTCGTGCCCACGTGCACGCCAGAGTCCGCACCATGCGCCGCACGCCAGTCCGCCCATAAAACCCGCGATGACCATGGCAAGCTGTTGGTACACGTAACCGTAGACGGATTGAAACGCAAGCAGCAACAGGATCTCCAGGCCGATCATGGTGAGTCCCATGGCCGCCACCGAGAAGCCGGCGCTTACCCGCGCACGCTGCTCCTTTGCCGGCAGACGGCGCGCGAATAGTGCCGCGGCGAACAGCAGCAACGCCGCGCCGCCGGCAACCGCCCCGAACGGCGCCCGCCCGAGAACCTGGAACAGCCGCCGATAGATGCCGTGGAACCGTGTGCTCCACAGGGTCACATCGAAGTAATAGGCGATCGGCGCGAAGTCCCGGTTCACCGGCGTGTCCGGCTGGGGACGGATGGCCGAGTCGAGCTGGGCCATGCGGTCGGGCGACATGCGGAACGGAAGGTAGAACTCGGAGACGTAGCCGGTGCGCAGATGGCGGGAGCGCAGCCGCCCCAGAAGCACGGACGGGTCCGCGGTGAGAACGCCTGGCCGGGTGGTGGCGCAGAAGTGAACGGTGTCGCCGGGAATGACCACCACTTCGGGGAACGCCTCCCGCAGTGTCTTATAAATGCAGCGCAGGAACTCGGCTGCGGGTGGGCTGATGTAGTTCTCGGAGGCGGTCACGCGCAGGGAGAGGATTCCACCCGGATTCAGTGCGCGCCTCGCTTCGCGGAAGAATTCGAGCGTGTAGAAGCGATTCAGTTGGGCCGTGTCCGGGTCGGGCAGGTTGACGATGATAACGTCGAATGTGGCGCGGGCGCTCTTCAGGAAGAGGCGGCCGTCGATCGCATGGACGCGCACACGCGGGTCGGTGCGGGCCGGCGCCCATTCGCGGGGGAACCAGGCCGCGGCCATTTCCGGAATCGCGGGGTCCAGTTCCACATAATCCAGGCGATCGAGGCTGGGATGCTTCAGCGCCTGCGCCAGACTTCCGTTCACGCCGCCGCCGATCAGCAGCAGACTCCGCGGCCGCGGGTGCTCGAGCAGAGCAAAGTGCACGGCTTCCTCGGCTGCGGCCGGATTTGGTGCATCGAAGAGGACCAGGCCGTTCTCGTACAAGCTGGCGCTGTCCTCGGTTTTCGCCACCACGAGGTTGCCGTAGACGGAATTTCGCGCCGCCACCACGTGAAAGCCGCGCCACAGCAGCGCCCGCGACCACTCCTCCAACTTTGGCGCGGCGAGCGGAAACACCAGCGCGGCAAAGACGGCGAGCAGCGCGGCCACCACAGCACGCCGGACGGGGCGCGTGGCGATAGTGAGCATGGCAGCGGCGGCAAGATTCAGCAGGGCCAGCAGCGCGGCCATGTCGAACGCACTCAGATAGCGAATCAGGATCACCCCGGCCAGAAGCCCTCCGGCGGCGGAGCCCACCGCCTCCAGCAGGTATGCCGAGCTGGTGGCCTGCGCGGTGGAGCGGGCATTCTCTTCGGCGTAGAGCCGGCTGCCGGCCGCAAACAGCCACCCCGACACGATGCAGAAGAAGCCCAGCGCCAGCAACGAAGTGAGAAACATCGGCCCCGGCCCCAGAATCTCTCCGGGCAGAGAACCGAGGGCCGTTCTGCTGGCGCGAACCGCGACGATGGAGACCGGGAAGGCCAGCGCGATCGCGGCCTCCAGCGCCGCTACCAGCCTGCACGGCGCCACCCGGTTGCCCACACGCCCAAGCAGGCTGCTGCCAATCGCCGTCCAGAACAGCCACGTGCAAAGCATCAGCCCCAGCGTGATCTCGTTGCCGTAGAAAACGACGATCAGCTCGCGCATGAGGACGATCTGCGCGATCACCGCCGTGAATCCGATCAGGATCAGGACCGCGCGCAGTCTCCCGGAATCGCCGGCGGCGCCTTGTGAGCCCACACCAACAGAAGTAGACTGAAACTGGCTCCGAGTAAAGGGTGAACTTATGGCCAGTGCCCCCGAGAACTACGGGCGACGCGATGCGCTGCTGAGGCTGGCCGGACTCGCCGGGCTGAGCGCCACAGCGGCGGGCCTTGGCTTCTGGCTCCGTCATCGCAGCGGCCAGCCGGAAGAACCTCCCGTCGCGGGGCGCCGGCGCGACTTCACCGTTCCGGCCGATCCGCGCCTTCCCAAGATGGCCATCATCGATGGCGACGACCCCCGCGCGCTGGTCCGCGCCGCGATTCGGCAACTCGGCGGCATCGAGCGTTTCATCGCGCGCGGCGATGTGGTGGTCATCAAGCCCAACATGTCGTGGGACCGCACGCCGGAGCAGGCCGCCAACACGAATCCCGAGGTGGTGGCCGAGACGGTTCGATTGTGCCGCCAGGCGGGCGCGGGAGACGTGATTGTCACCGACGTGAGCATCAATGAACCGCGCCGCTGCTTCGAGCGCAGCGGTATCGGCGCCGCGGCGCGCGCGGCCGGAGCGCACGTCATCCTGCCCGAGGAGAGGCGATTCCGCGAGGTGGATCTGCGCGGGGCCGTGCTGGGCTCATGGCCGGTGCTGAATCCGTTCCTCGCAGCGGACAAAGTGATCAACATCCCCATCGCCAAGCACCACAGCCTCACCGGCGCGACGCTGGGCATGAAGAACTGGTACGGCATCCTGGGCGGGCCGCGGCACCGCCTGCACCAGCGCATCCATGAAAGTCTGGTGGACCTGGCCGAGTTCATGCGCCCGACGCTCACCATCGTCGATGCGTGCCGGGTTCTTCTGCGCAACGGTCCAGGGGGCGGAAGTCTCGCCGATGTGGCTGCCGCAAAGACGCTCGTCGCAGGGACCGATCCCGTCGCCGTGGATGCGTATGCGGCGAAGACCTGGTGGGATCTGGATGCCGGCAGGCTCCGTTACCTCCAAATTGCCGCCGCCCGCGGGCTCGGCTCGTGGGACCTGACGAACGTGCGGACCAGCCGGTTAACGATATAGCCGCGGCTCCCCGCCAAACGTGGCTTCCAACCTACCGCTTGGGCGCGTCCTGGGACCAATGAATGGCAGGGCGCCGTTTCTGCATGGCGCAGTCCCTCAGGAACAGATTGATCAGGTTCTGATAAGGCATCCCCAGCTCCGCCGCCAGGCTCTTGAAGTAATCCACCGCCGCGGTATCGAGCCGAATGGTGATCTGACGCTTGAGTTGTTTGGCATAGGGGTTCTTGCGGGACCGCGAAAAATCGTATTCACTTCTCATCGGAGTTTCCAATACTCTTCCTCTTCGTGCGCTGTGGCGCGTCTGGCGGAGATCAACCGGATCACGAAATCCGATTCCCGGTAGCAGTGGCTGACGATCAGGCAGCGCGCCTGAATGCTATAGCCCAGCAGCACGAACCGCTCTTCTTCCCCGGAGTGATCCGGGTCATCGATCAAGCGGGCGCTCTCGTCCCCAAAAACAGTCTGTGCTTCCTCGAAGGCGACGCCGTGCCTGGCCAGGTTGGATCGAGCCTTGCGGCGATCCCAGGCAAACTCGATATTGCCCACAGCATTATTTTAGCAATATCGAATCGGCTGGTAGGAGTGGCGCGGCTGCCCGGCCCGCCCCCGATCTCCTACACTGGTATACACATGAGCGAACTCAGCCGGATTGGAGTGGCCATCGATTCCGATTTACTGGCCAAATTCGACCGTCTCATCGCCCGCCGCGGCTACACCAACCGTTCCGAGGCGTTCCGCGATCTGATTCGCGACGAGATGGTGCAGGAGGCATGGGCGGAGCCGGATAGCGAGGTGGTGGGCACCGTGACGCTGGTCTACAATCACCACGTCCGCCTTCTGAACGAGAAGCTCACGGACCTGCAGCACTCGCACTTCCACCACATTCTCTCCACCCTTCACGTGCATCTGGACCACGACAACTGCCTGGAGGTGCTGGTTGTCCGGGGCAAGGCCGGCCAGGTGAAACGGATTGCGGACGCCCTGGTCAGCACCAAAGGCGTGAAGCATGGCCGCCTGACTCTGGCCTCCACCGGGGCGGGACTGTGATTGGAGAGACGCCGTGATTGTCGGCAGCGGCGTGGACATCGCCGAAGTGGACCGCATCCGCGCCGCCGCCGAACGCTACGGCGCCCGATTTATCGAGCGGGTCTACACGCCGCTGGAGATCGCCTACGTCGAGCGCCGCCGGGCGGGCCGCTACGAGCGCTATGCCGCGCGCTTTGCCGCCAAGGAAGCGGGGATGAAGGCCATAGGCACGGGGTGGCGGCGCGGCGTGCGCTGGCGGGATTTCGAGGTGACCAACCTGCCGTCGGGTAAGCCCACGCTCAAGCTTCACGGCGTGGCGGCGCAGTTTGCGGCCATGCTGGGAGTGAAGAACATCGCCCTCTCGCTCACCCACACCTCGACTGAAGCGCTGGCGTACGTGATCCTGGAGGGGTGAGGGTGCGAAGGGACATGCGGCGGGAGCCGCGGCTGCTGCCGCACGCGGTGCTAGAGTGAGAGGCATGAAGTACCCGGTTGCGCTCATCCGTACAGAAGAGGGGTACAGCGTCTCCTGCCCCGGACTCCCCGGGTGCTGGTCGCTGGGGTCCACGGAAGAAGAGGCCCTGGCCAACATTCGAGATGCGATCGGCGATTATCTGGAAGTGGCCAGGCAACTCGTCGACGCGCGTGACCTGAAGGAAGTGGAAGTTCCGGTGTAGCGTCGTGCCGAAGATTCCCGGCATCCCTCATCTTCGAGCCGTCAAAGCGCTCGAAAAGGCAGGCTTCTTCCGGATTACCGGCAGGGCACCTTCCCCGCGGACGACCAGAACTGCGAAAGTCCGGCTGAGAGCACCGCTGTTCACTTTGCGTGCGAGGGACACGCGGCTCAAGCCGCGTCCCTTCGGTACCGTGCAAAAACGCGGCTAACGCCGCGTGTCCCACCAGCGGGCGAAGCCCAAAGTGAACAGTATTGTTGGGCTAAGAGCACCTTCCACTGAATCGCCAGCGTCCGTGATCCTGGAGGGGTGATGACCTGCAACCTGAAACCCCGCGGGCAACGTCAGTACAATGTGTCATTGTCAGATTTTGTAAGGTTCATGCTGTTCAGCGCAGCCGGAATCGCGCTGTCAGGCGCCGGCTTCGCGCAGGCTCAGACCGAGCCCGCCGGGCAGACCGCGGACAATGTCGTGATCAAAAGCTCGGTGCGCGAGGTCCTGCTGGACGTCGTGGTTCGCAACAAGCACGGCAAGCCGGTAACCGATCTCAAGCCCGAACAGATGGCGGTCTACGAAGACGGCGTCCGCCAGAATGTGCGCTCCTTCCGACTGGTAAAAGGCGGCGAGGTGCGCATCGAGGACGAAAAAGAGGCGGCGGAGGTCAAAGCCGCTACCGGAACGGCGGCAAAGTCCACGGCGGGCCCAAAGCTCAACCCGCTCAACCCGCTGCGCACGGTGAACCTGGTTTGCCTGGTTTTCAGCGGTCTGAATGCGGAGACCAGAGCGCTGGCCCAGCAGGCCGCGCGCGAGTTCGTTAACAACGAACTGCGCCCGAACACCTTCATTGGCGTGTTCGGTCTGGACGATGCCGGCCTCAAACCCCTGTCTCCGTTCTCCAACGACCGCGAGCATCTTCTGAAGGCCGTGGACCTGGCGGCGATGAACCAGCTTCGTCCCCTCGCCGGGAGCACCACGGCGGGGGTGGGCGCCGCCCTCAGCAGCCTTTCTTTGGGGTTGTCGCTCGGTGGCCCTGGAGGGCTGAATACCTCTGAACTGGCCAGGGAGCTTGTCAACACTGCCGGTGAGGTTCGGTCGGGCGCAGCCGGACCGCTCGCGGATGCAACGAATCCCCTGGGGCCGCGCGGGTCCATGGAATTCGACAATCAGGGCGGGATGCGCGACCTGGACGCGCTGAGGTCGCTGGTGCGCCAGCTCAGTCTGGCGCCATATCAGAAGACTGTGCTGCTTCTCAGCACCGGACTCACTCGGCCTCCGGACGAGATGGGCTACTGGCGATCCCTGATCCGGTCCGCGAACCAGGGCGGCGTGACTTTCTATGGACTGGACATGTACGGCCTCAACGTGTGCCAGGACGACCTGAGTGCCGGTTGCACCACCTCGCATTCGGAGCTGCAACAGTCTGTCGACGTCTTGGATAAGAGCGCGACGCTCTCCACCCAGCAGGCGGAGATCCCGAATAGCAACCCCCGCTCGACCGTCCTGCCTGCGGACATTAAGGAGCTGATGCATCAGGACGACTACGTCCGCAACAGCGTCTTGAGCGCCAACAAGCAGGCCGGTCTGCGCGATCTTGCCGAAAGCACCGGGGGTTTTCTCATTGCCAACACCAACAACACCGAGCAACTTCTGAAGCACGTCATGGAGGACGTGGACACGCACTACGAAGTGACGTACCAGCCGGCGGCGAACGGGTACGACGGCCGTTTCCGCAAGATCGAAGTGAAGTTGTCGCGGACGGACCTGCAGGCGAGGACGCGCAGCGGGTACTTCTCCCTGCCGGAAGCGCACGGGAACTCGCTGGGGGCGGGCGACATGGCCGGATTGCGGGCGCTGAACGCGAAGCCCCTGCCGCATGCCTTCGATTTCCAGTCGCAGGCGCTGCGTTTCCGCTCCGAAAACGGGACGTCGCAGTACGCCGTGGTTTTCAACGTTCCCATCGCGAATTTGACGGCCACCGCCGAACCCGAGGCAAAGAAGCATCGCTTCCACGCGTCGTTGCTGGCACTGGCCCGTAATTCGCAGGGACAGGTGGAGGACTGGTTCAGCCGCGATGTGCCCTCCGATGTCGCCGACCGGTACGTGCCGTCGCTCGAGACCCGCCACATGACCTACGAGCGTTCCTTCCGTCTCCCGCCCGGCCGCTACACCATCGAGACGGCGGTGGTGGATGAGGAAGGCAACCGGGCCAGCACGAACGTGATGCAGATTGACAACGTGGCGCCGAACGGGCCTGAACTGAGCGACATCATGCTGGCGCAGAAAGTTGAGGAACTGGAACGTTCCGCCGACGAATCGGACCCGTTCGAGTCCGCCGGCCGCCGGGTCATTCCGCTGGCGACGGCCGATCTGCCCGCCGGGTCGAATCCGCTCCTCTACTTCGTTCTGTATCCGCAAAAGGACAACCCCGACAAGACGGTTCTGCGCGTGCGGTTTCTCCGGGATGGCCGGCAAATCGCCAACCGGACCGTGGCCATTGGGGAGCCCGATTCCTCCGGCGGCGTGCCCATGCTGATCAGCGCCGTTCAGAAGCCCGGCAACTACGAAGTGCACGTGGCCATGACGCAGGGGCGCGCCGCGGCGGAGCGCAGCCTGACCTACAGCATCGCGGGCAACTGAGGGGCGGGGGACACGCGGCGGCCAGCCGCGTTTTGGCGTTACCAGGCGAGACGCGGCTACGTCCAGCTTCCTTCGCGTCCGCGTCCGCTATACAATGACGCCATGTTCCGGATGGTGGTTCCGGCCCTGCTGGCTCTTGTCTATCCACGCTGCTTCGCGGATGCCGCTCCCGACACTTCGCACGTGCGAGTTGCGGTGCTGGTGACTACAGAAAAGGGCGCGCCCGTCACCAGCCTGACCCAGGAGAACTTCCGTTTGTTCGAGGACAAGACGGAACAGCGGATCACCGGCCTGAGGGTCGATCATGGGCCTGTTTCTCTTGGCATTCTCGTCGACACAAGTGGCAGCATGACGGCGGGCCTTGCCGCCACCGCGCACGGAGTCGCGTCGGTACTCAGCGCCGAAGTTCGCGGAGACGAATTCTTCCTTCTCGAGTTCGCCAAAACCGCGCAGGTGACGGTTCCATTTACGGGAGACTCCGAGAAGATCGTTCAGCGTGTCGCGCAGGCACGGCCGGGGGGACGCACCTCGCTGCTGGATGCCATCGATCTTGGCCTGCGGGAATTGCAACACGCTCGGAATCCTCGCCGGGCGATGGTAATCTTTTCGGATGGAGCCGACAACGCGAGTCGCTCGTCCGACGGCGCCGTCCGCAAATCTCTATCTGAATCGGACGTTGCGGTGTTTGTCGTCGGCTTGTTCCACCCTCACTCGCTCAGATCACCGGCCCTGGGCGAGATCGAGGCCCCGCACCTTCTCGGCAAGCTTACGCATGAGACCGGAGGAGAGCTTTACTGGCCTGAACGCCTCGATGCTCTGGTCCGGCTTGGCTATCTGGTCGCAACCGAATTGCACACTCGGTACGTTCTGAGCTATTCACCCGCGCATTCGCTCACCGACGGGAAACGGCGCCACATCAAAATCACGCTGACATCACCACGTGACATGGGGAGGCTGTATGCCAGCTATCGCCAGACAACGCAGTAGGAAGCCCGATCAAAACTACGCCAGCGCCTCGACGGGCGCCTGGACGTCGCCGTTCAGGCTCAGACAGCGGAACCCGGCGCGCGCGAGCCGGGCGCGATCCAGCACATTGCGGCCGTCCAGCACCAGCCGCGTGCGCATGGAGGCGGCCAGCGCTTCCCAGTTCATCTCGCGGTACTGCGGCCACTCGGTCACCAGCACCAGGGCATCGGCGCCCTCGACGGCCTGCTCGGGCGTGACGCAGCAGAGTACGGGGAGCCTGGGATACTCGCGCCGGAAGCGCTCCAGCGCCACCGGGTCATGCACCTTCACCCGGCAGCCGCGCTCCAGCAGTTTCCGGGCGATCTCAATGGCCGGTGCTTCCCTCAAGTCGTCCGTATTCGGTTTGAAGGCGAGGCCCAGCAGGGCCACGGTACGGCCCTTCAGAATCTTCAACTCGGCCAGGAGCTTTTCGATGACGCGCTCCCGCTGGCGCACATTCACGGTGCGGGCGGCTTCGACTATGTGCATCTCCAGGCCGTACTCGGCGGCGGTGGAAACCAGAGCGGCGGTGTCCTTGCCGAAGCAGGATCCGCCCCAGCCGAGGCCGGCCTGCAGAAAACGGCTGCCAATGCGCGCATCCAGACCGATTCCCTTCGCCACCTGGGTGATATCGGCGCCCACTTTTTCGGCAAGCTGGCCAATCTCGTTGATGTAGCTGATCTTCAGCGCCAGAAACGCGTTGGCCGCGTACTTGATCAGCTCGGCCGAGGCCAGGTCCGTGGAAACCAGAGGCACCGCTCCCAGATCCTCGGGGCGGGGCAGATACGCGGGAGGGACGAAGGTCTGATCGAGGATGGGCCGGTACAACGTGTACAACACCTCGAGCGAATGACTGTCGTCGGAGCCCACCACCACGCGATCCGCGTACAGCGTGTCGTGCAGGGCCGTTCCCTCGCGCAGGAACTCGGGGTTGGAAGCCACCGAGAACTGTCCGTCCGGCGGGCGCCCGTGGGCCTCCTCGCAGGATTCGCGCAGGAGCGCGTCCACCCAGTTCCCGCTGCCAATGGGCACCGTGGATTTGTTCACCACCACTGCGTGCTCGCCCTCGAAGTGCTGGCCGATCGCCCTGGCCGCGGCCTGCAGATACTGCAGATCCGGACCGCCGCCGGGCCCCGGAGGCGTACCTACCGCGATGAAGATGACCTGCGACCCCGGGATGGCCGATGCATAGCTGGTGGTAAATCGGAGTCTGTCCCGCGCCTCGGCCATGAACTGCTCTAGGAACGGCTCATAGATGGTGGGGATACCGCGCGCGAGCGATTCCACCTTGGATTCATCGGTGTCGACGCACGTCACCTCGTGGCCGAGCCACGCCAGGCACACGCCCGTGGTCAGGCCGACATACCCCGTTCCGATGATGCTGACCTTCAAGAGAGAGGCTACCTCGTGGCCTTGCGGGCGCGGGCCTTTTTCTTGTCCGGCGGTTCTTCTACGGGCGCGCTCTCGGGCGCCACGGTGGCGAGCACCTGAGCGAACAGTTCCTGTTTTTTCAGGTCTTTTTTCGAGGGCGGCGGCTGCTCATGCCGATAATCGTGGTCGTGATAACAGGTGCGGCAGCGGACTTTCGCGGCCTGGCCATCGACGATGGAAACGATAGCATGGTTGGTCAGCCGCTTGCACTTGACGCAAAAATCGTCAATCACATCTCCGAGGCGGAGGTCAGACATAGCGCTTACTGCCCGCAGTATAACAGACGGGTAGCGTCCTGTGGCGCACTCACAATGGCGTAGAGCGCGCCGCCCGCCTCGCGGCCACAACACGGGTTCGCTCGAGGCCTCTCCCACGAGTGAAAGGCAGTGAATCAGTAAGTCCCGACTCTAATCGCCAGCGGTAGCGTGAGATTCTGGCCGCCGGTGGTCACCACCAGCGCCTGCGGTCCGGCCACCGCCGTTCCGTTCACCGTCAGCGTCGCCGTCATCGAGGTTGCGGAGTTCACCACCACGTTGCTCACCGCCAGCATTCCACTGGGCACCGTCACCGTGTCGCCGCTCTGGAAGTTCGTGTTCGCGCCGGTGATGGTCACCGTGACCTGATTGCCCAGGCTCGCCGCCACCGCGTTCGGACTCACTCCCGTCAGGTACGGCGCACTCGGGCCGAGAGCAGTCGTCTCGTTGAACAGCGCCCGCATGATGAACGAGGCCATCTGCCCGCGGGTCGCCAACTCGTCCGGGCAGAAGACCAGCGGATTGCTCCCGCAGCCGTGGGTCACGTTTTCCTCATAGGCCCGCTGGATGTAGGGAAACGGCATCCCGTTGCCTTCCACGTTCGTCGGCACGTCCGCAAAGTACGGCGTGGAAAACGTGGCGAGAGTGGCCCCGTGGAGCATCAACCGCGCACGGATCATGAACATGGCCATTTCCCAGCGCGGAATCGTAGCGGTGGGGCAAAACAGCGGAGGATTCTGCGAGCAGCCGCTGGTGATGCCCAGCTCCATCAGCTTCTGAATGTGCGGGAAGAAGTTGTTCGTGATCGGCACATCCTGGAAATACGGAGTCGTGTTGTAGATGGCCGGATTGGTCGTGCCGGTGACCGCCCGAACGATAAACGCCGCTAGCTCCTGGCGCGTGACGTTGTCGTCCGGGCAGTAGAGGCGGGTCGCAGGGTCGCTGGATTGCTGGCAGCCTGTGCTTACGTCCGCCTGGAACATCAGGTTCGCCGCGTCGAAGAAGGTGGCCGAGGGCGGCACGTCGGCGAACTGCGCGCTGGTGAAGTCCTGCGTAACGGTGATCTGCTGGCCGCCGACGGTGATGTGCGCGGCACGGTCCACGCCGGTATTGTTCGCGGCCACCGTGTAATTCAGCGTCCCCGAGCCGCTCGAGTTTGCGTTGTTCAACGTGAGCCAGCTCTGATCGCTCCCGGCATTCCAGCCGCAGCCATTCATGTTGCAGTTGATCTGGACGGGGTACTGGCCGCCATCAGCGGGTATGGCGATGGCGGCTCCGTTCGGGAACGCGTAGGTGCACGCGCTCTGCTCGCTAATGCAGATCGGCTGACCGCCAATCAGGACAGTGTAGCAGTTGTTATTCACGCTGGCGTTGGGCGGAATTAGAATAGTCACCGTGCCGTTGCCCGTTCCCGTGGTCGGCGAAGTCACCCTGGCGGGATCGCCGCTCTCGAACTCGACGTCCCAGGGGCAGCCGGCCGGCGCGGTTACGGTAATCGTGGCCGTGCCCCCCGCGGAAGTCAGCGGCGGGCTCGACAACTGGTAGGTGCAGCTCGAGGGCGGCTGCACGATCGTATACACCTGGCTGGCGACGGTGACCGTGCCGGTTCGCGTGTTGGCCGTGGTGTTTGTGTCGGCGTCGAACGGGATGGTGCCCGAGCCCGTCCCCGAAGTTTGGAGAAGATGAATCCAGGTATCCGAAGGTGTAGCTGTCCATGCACATCCGCTCGGCGCCGTCACCGAGAACGCGCTTTGATCGCCGAAATACGCATATTGCCACCCGGCGGAATACAAGTACTGCGTCGTTGGGTTGATGGTGTAACTGCAGGAAGCAGTCGCGGCCGCGATCCGGGCCAGAAACGCCGTTCCACTCGCCGCGGGGTTACTGTTCCGCGCATCCGTGGTCAGCGGAAGACCTCCGTAGGCGTTCGTACCGGCGACCCAGACATCGCCCGAGGGAGCCTGCGCGGCGCCGCCCATCGCCAACACTCCGATGTACGAACCATAGAAAGTGGACCAGTTCAGCGTGGTGCCATCGGCGCTCAGTTGCGCCACGAACCCGCTCTGCGGGACATAGGCGCCCAGGTAAACTTCCGCCGAATTGAATGGGCTTACTGCAATGCCCGACACGCCCGTCAGGGAGCAGATGTTCAGGAAGTCTTGTGAGGAAGACCAGGTCACGCCGCCATCGGTGGAGACAAACAACAAACTGTGGCGGCCGGCGCCGACGCCGTAAAGGGTTTGTGGGTCGGCCGGGACGACGGCAAGCGAGCTCACTCCCGCCAACGGCGCAACCGCATTCCAGGTTGTGCCGGCATCCACGCTCTTGTAGACGGTGGCACCGTTTGATGCGTAGAGAATGGAGGGGTTGCTGGTACTGAGCGTGAACGTCAGATTAAGGGGCAGGACGCCGCTGCCCAGTTGGTTCCAGCTCAGTCCCGCGTCCGTGCTCTTGTACAGGCCGGATTGACCCGTTGCCGCATACATGGATCCGTCGGGGCTGGCCACCACACGCGCTCCTTTGTTCAAATAGAGCGGCATTGGCGTGGTTATGGGGGATGAGAATGTCTGGCCGCCATCCGTGGAGCGGTATTCGGTGTTGCCGGAGAACATCATCACCGTGTTGGGATCGGCTGGACTGACTCCGAGCACATATGCACCAACTCCCAACGCGCAATTCGAAATAAGCTGATTCCACGTCTGGCCTCCGTCCCCTGAACTATAGAGATTGCAACTGGCGGATGTGTAGACCACCGAGGGGTTGGACAGGCTGCGAACCGAGCTCCCTATGCTGTTAGGCTCCACCTCCACCCAGGTCGCGCCGTCGTCGGGGCTGCGGTAGACTCCCGATGCTGTGTCCACCAGAATCGTTCCCTCGGCAGACGGATCGGGCAGGATCGTAAGATTCTGGGTACCCGGCAGACCCTTGTCGGCCGGGATGAACGATGCGCCCGAGTCCGTGCTCTTGAAGAATGAAATTGGCGCGGCAGGAAATGCCGGCTGGAGAGCCTGGACCACCGGAAAGTCCCGCGAAGTGGTGGTGCCCGCCAAAATCAGCCCGCCGGAACCAACGGTCAGCGAGGTAATGGAATCGAACTTGGTGCCGCCCAGATAGGTGACGAACCCGAGCTGGCCGTTAGTGGCGCTCAAACTCGCCACGAAAGCGTCCGTCGCTCCTCCATAGGTCCCCTGCACGACGTTCGCTGTGACGGGGAGATCCGGGGAGGAGGTCCAGCCGCCCACATACACCACGTTTCCGTGGCCGAGGGCGATGGCGGTGCCCCAACCTGTCAGGGACTTGCTCCAGACGAGTGAGCTGGCATCGGAACTCAGCTTGAAGACAATGCTGCCGACGACGTACGCTGCACCCTGCGCATCTACCGCGATCGCGTTGCCCTGGGGGTTCTCGATTAGCGCCCCGTACACCTCGGCGCCCGCGGGCGAGAGCTTCGCGACAAACGTGCAAGGGTTGCCGTTAGGGTTACCAGGGGTACCAGAGCAATTGTCCATTGCGGTAACCGGAAAACCAAAAGTGACCGGGGATGTTGTGACGTAAGAGTTGACCCATCCTGTGACGTAAGCGTTAAGAGAGGCGTCGACAGCCACAGCGTTGCCCGTGGCGGATGTGCTCGCCGTGGACCCGCCCAGATACGTCGAGTACACCAGCCCGTTCCCGGCGGCATTCAGCCTGAAAACGAACCCGCTCTGTTTGCCGGCGTAGGCCGTCTGCATGGCGTTCACCAGCGGAAAATCCGGGGATTGCGTATAGCCGACGCCGGTCAGATTGCCGCCGGAATCCACGGCGATCCCATTTAGCTGGTCAAAATTCGACCCGCCGAGATAGGTTGAGTACAACACTGTTTTCCCGGTCGGGTCGAACTTCGAAACGAAGGCATTCTGCTGCCCCATCATTCCCGCCTGCACGGCGTTGGCGACCGGAAGGAAGCTGAAATTCGTGGACCCGCCGGTGCTTATGTAGGAAATGCTCTCGTTCACGTACCCGCCGATGTAGACGTTGCCGGAACTGTCCACCGCCATCCCCTGGACATACAGATTGCCGCTGCCAAAGTACGTCGCATACACCAGGGTGGGATCGATCACCAGCGCGCGCGATTTGTCGTATGCGGCCACGTGGAAACGAACTTCATTGCCCGCTCGCACCTCATAACTGGCGCCGATCTGCCGCCGGCCGCTCCCTTCCTGGTACACTTCCGGCAGCTTCAGCGTCAACGAACCGCCGGCCATCTCCACGCGCAGATCGCCGCCGGCTTCCACAGCCAGCTTGCGGGCGCCCTCAAACCGCATGGCGATCCGGCTGGCGTCGGCGCCCGGCTGCAGCATGAGATCGTACTCCAGATTCCCCTGATGGCCGTACCAGACCACGTCGGTGCCCGGATACACGCCGTTGTAGCGCACCCGCCCCCAGGTGGGAATGTCGCGCAGCCAACGCTTCGGGTCTCTCCCAATGAAGTAGTTCACCTTGCCGGGCAACGGGTCGAGACCGTCGGAGGACGCCTGCGGGTTCGCGCCCACAAACTGGATGCGCAACCGCTCGTCGCGCAACCCGATTTCGACATCGGCCGCGCCCACCGCCAGCAGGTACCCGTTTCCGCGGGCCGTCCAGCGCGAGTTGCCGTTGGTCGCCCGCTCAAACGAAAGCGGAACCTGAGCCGTCGCCGCAATCGCCGGACGGTGATCCTCCGCGGTTGCTCCCATCAAACTGCTGATGCCTGCAAGAACAATGAACCCGATAGCGCGCATCGTGCCCTCCTGTCGTGTCGAACGGGGCGGGCGGAGTGAAGTGCGATGCACAGCGCACCGGTACTCGGGCACACATTGTCTCTGAGATTTGAAAGGAAGTATAGCACCGAAACGTACGGGCCGCTTTTTGACGCGAGCGGCTCGGTAAAATCAATGCCTTGCCGAGCCGCGGCCCCGAGGGGACCTCAGAATATCCGCTCCTGGCGCTTCAATGTGCCCACCGAACCGATGTTCGCAATGCCGAAAGATCCCAGTATCTGCGTTTCGTCGCGCCCGCCGTAATTCAGCCGGCGGTATTGCACGCTGAATCCGCAGCAGTCGGTGTTGTAAGTCGCCTGGGCGGCCATATACTCCAGCGTTCCCGTCTTGTAGTCGTAGTAGAAGCTCATCGCGCCGCTCAGGCCACGCCGGTTCTGCTCGCCGTACCCTACCACGCCGCGGAACTGACCGGAGGTGGGTGAGAGAATGGTCACCGGGCTGTTGGGCGGATCGTCCCGCATCTGCGCCTGGCCGATCGAAATAAAGTAGTGCGCGAGACGGTAGTCCGCGCTGACCACGTTGGCCACTACCGCCTTGTGCAGCGGATCGTAATCGGTTTCCCACTCCACCCCGACTTTCTTCTGGAAACGCACCAGCGAGACTACCGGCGAGTAATCGCGAGGCCCGTCAATGAACGCGAACGGAGTCAGCGAGAGGCTGCTCCAGATCACGTTTCGCTGGCCTGGAACCACCGCGCCGCCGAAGGTGGGGTCGAAAAAGCGGATCTGGCTGAGTTGCCAGCTCAGAACCTCGTCCACGCCATCGTCCTTGCGCTTTACGTAGAGACGGTTGGTCAGCGAGAGCTGCAGTTCGGTTGTGTCGGTGGTCAGGTCGGCGTCGTCGAAGCGGATCACCCGCAGCGCCTCCGAGCCGATGCCGCCCACGTAGTGGAACTCGGCCCGGGGTTCGATGACGTGCTTCATTTTCTTTCCCAGCCAGGAAGGCGCCCGGAAGACGCGAGCGAGCGAGGGCGGAATGATATCTACGGTCAGCTCCCGCGAGCTGACCAGAATGGCGCCCGCCAGCGCGCGGTTGCCGCTCAGGCTCGATCCGTACTCGGTCTCGTGCACGGTGAAGCTCGGCACCAGCGAGAAGTCGCCGAGCCGAAGGCTGGTGGTGAGGCGCGGCCACAGATCGACCCGGTTCACGAAGGTCGGCGTGGTAATGGTGACCTCGTTGGGCACCGTGGGCTCGGACCGGTCCATGGCACCGGCGGTTGCCTCCATGGAGAAGTAGAGAGGAATGGTGGTGGGGAGCTCGGTCTCCCGCATGAGGAACTCGCCCTCGGGCAGATGACGGATGATCACCGCGTCGTTGGGCTCCGCCGGGTTGAAATCGAATGTCTGGATGCGGTCGGTGACGATGTTCACGGCCCAGGTGTCCACGTGCTTCGTGACATAGCCGGTGGTGTGCGATTCGTTGAAGATCGCCTCGCTGAACGATTCCGAGAACTGCTGGCGGAACTGGAACGAACTCAGGTAGTTCAGCTCGCCGCCCGCGAACCAGCCGTCGCCCAGGTCCGCGCGCCCTTTGGCGGTGATCTGAAAACCCGGGGTAGCCAGACGCTTGGGTCCGCCCTGGTCGTCGATGCCGTACGCGATCACGGAGAAGTCCGTCCCCGGCTTGATCTTCTCCCGAAACGCGAAGTTGCTGGCAAG
Source organism: Bryobacteraceae bacterium (assembly GCA_049520275.1). Taxonomy (GTDB): domain Bacteria; phylum Acidobacteriota; class Terriglobia; order Bryobacterales; family Bryobacteraceae; genus CAWACP01. Next base: position 13,828 of record JBEKPY010000050.1, on the reverse strand, counting down.
GCCGGCGCTGGTGTAGTACTGCGCCCGGTACAGCAAATCGGCGCTGGGGTTGATGGCCCAGTAATACCCGAGACCGACCATCTCGCCATACCGCGAACTGTTGCCAATGTTGGGCGACAGGAACCCGCTCTCGCGGGGGTTTCGTTCGAGCGACTTGTAGAACGCGGGCATGTAGAGCAGCGGCACCCAGCGTATGAAGAAAACGGAACGGTAGGCGAGGGCCTTTTCGCGCGGATATATCACGAACCTCCGTCCGCGCAGCCTCCACCACGGTTTCGGGACCTTGCAGTCGGTGACGAACCCCTGGTACAGGATGTACTTGTCCTTGATGCGCTCCGCCCAGCGAGCCTGGAAATAGAAGGGGTTGCTGGTGGTCAGCAGGCCGGGTTTCGATTCGACCTTCGCCGGGGAGGTTCCGTTGACGATATAGAATTTGCCCGTCTCTTCGTTGACGTTGTACTCGGCGTGATCGCACTGGAGCTTCTCGCCGGTGACGAAGTTCTCGAAGCGGACATGGCCGGTGGCGGTGGCGTCGCCGGTATCGCGATTGTAGTCCACTGCGTCGGCGTCCAGCGCCATGGTGGTGGTTTCGACGTGGGCGTGGCCGCGCAGATGATACCAGGAGGAGTCCATTTCCTGGGTGATGGCGCCGACCAGAACCTGGCCTTCGGAGGGCGCGTTCGGCCGCGGCGTCTTAATCGGCAGTGCCGGATTCGTGCTCTGCGGACGGGCCTCCGTGGTCTGGGGAGGCGGGGGCACCGGTGGCTCAAAGGTCTGTCCAACTGCAACACTTACGAAGGCAAGGTTCAGGAGAAGGGTGAGGAAAAGTCTCCAAACGTAATAAAGTTCGTGACATCCGCGACCAAATATGATAGGTATGTGCAGTGGGCCTCGTCGCCCGGAGAGGACGCGACGCTGTCGCGAGGGGCTCAACGCAAACGGTATCACGGCTCCTCGGTGTAGTGCAACAGACGTCGTCGGCCGATATAGAAGGAAGAGAGAAGCGGACCGGTTAGCAACCATGAACTGCCTCTACTGCCGCGAGTGGAATCCGGATGACGAACATCGCTGCCAGCGTTGCGGGCGCCGGCTCCACTATGCCCCTGCCGGGATCGGGGTTGCTCACCAGTATTCCCCTACCGCCCTGGCGGAGGAACGGGCTCCACAACCGCATGCCCTGGCCAGAGCCCTGGCGCGGGCCCCGGAATTGGTGCCGGGCGCGGGAACGGGGCATCGGCAAAGTCCGTCCTACCAGCGTACGCTGTTTGGAACGAAGGACATGGGCCAGGTTCTCCCGTTCAATGCGTTTATAGCGGGAGGAAATGCCGCCGGCGAAAAGCCGCTCCGGCCACGGGCGACGCGTCCGAAGGTTCACCGGGCGGTTTCGACGAATCAGCAGACTCTGAATTTCACCTCCCCGGCGATGACGCCGGCGCCGGCGCGTCCCGCTCGCGAGAGCACCATCTACTGCGCCGCGCAGGTGGCCTCGCTCCCACACCGCAGCCTTGCGGCATTTGTGGACTTCACGGTGGTGGCGGTCGCACTGGGCGCCTTTGTGGGGACTTTGTACAGCTTCGGCGGCGAGGTGCTGCTGAGCAGGCAGAGCGCACCCGTGTACATCGCGGTGGCGGCAATCACGGTGTTTCTGTACCGCCTGCTGTGGTGTCTGGGCAATGGCGACAGTCCGGGCATGCGGGCGATGCAGCTTCGTCTGGTGGATCTGGATGGCCGCAGGCCCGACCGGCGCCAGCGCTTCCTGCGCATGTTCTCCGGATGGCTGAGCACCCTCGCGGCCGGCCTGGGTCTGTTCTGGGCTCTGGCCGACGAAGAATCGCTCACCTGGCACGATCAGATCTCCCGGACCTTCCCCACATCGCGGGAGTAGGTGGCCGTGCGTCCCGGCGCGGCTTCGCGCGTCATCACAACCGGAAACCCATGTCGTGCGCGTCGAGAAAATCCACTTTGGCCGGTTGCGCCCCAAGTTGGCGCAGATACGTGGTCACCTGGCCGCGATGATAACTCTGGTGGTTGAGCAGGTGCACGATCATTCGCCACAACGCAAAGGTCCACGACTTTCCTCGCGTGCTCACGATGGTCATGGGGCGCTCCAGGGCCTCCTCGCTCAGACCGGCCACGTACTCTCTCATGTCGCGCTCTACCGCTCGCCAGCGCTCGCTCAGCGCAGCCAGCGTGGGGAACTCCTCGGGCGGGACCAGAGTTCGTGACGAGCGTCCCCGCCATCGCTCCAGCCACAACCACTCCACGGCCAGCAGATGCACGAGGGTATCGCGGAGCGATGGGAAACTGCCTCCCAGCGGGCGCAGAAACTGCTCTTCGGTGAGAGCGGCGCAAGCCTGGAGCTGGCGGTCCCGTGCCCAGTAGTGATGGTCGAACAGCTCGTTCAGGACCGCCAGCGGCATCGTCGCGGCCATCGAAATCCTCCCGATTGCGACGCACTGGCATGCGCCTGGTGGCCGGCCGGCGGCGATCCCAGCCCTGCCGATGCCAGCATGTACAGCCCCGCGCCGCGCTGAGAAGCGCAAGGGGGCGCGGCCCGGAAATGCGGCCCGTCAGGCTGCTGCGTTACTGCTTGTCGAAGACCAGCTTCTGATCGCCCTCACCCATCGGGCCGGCGATATGAGCCTGCCTCGTCAGGGTTTTTCCATCGTCGGAAAGGACCGTGGTCCCGTGGATGGTCATGTCGCTGCCGCCGAAGTTCGCCTTCGAATCGACCACCAGCGTTTTGCCGTCCCAATGGGCGTTGCTGGTCATCTCGCTGCCCATGACGGTGTTCTTCGAATCCTTGCCGTCGGTGGTGTAGGTGATGTCCCATTGCATGTCGCCCTGGCCGGTGGACATGCTGACGGACTCTTTCACCACCGGTTCCTTATGATCGATGGTGTCGGTCCGGCTGTCGGGTGGGGGCATCGGGCCGAAGTCGCTCTTTCCGGCATTCAGTTTCCAGGTGCCCGAGAAATTGGGTTTGGCGTCCTGCGCGAACGCCGCAAATGCAAGCAGCAGTAACGAAACGATGAGCTTTCGGCCCATTCTTGTCTCCTTGTCGGTGTAACGGGTGCGTGCCCGGCTGTCCTTCGATTATACGGGTTCGGCGCCGTTGCGGTTCCTAAGGAACTGTAATCAGCGGCTCAAATCGAGCTCCCGGACGACCCGGGAGGTAGAGTCGGGAAAGGGCGCGGTGTGGCGAAGCCGGCGGCGGCTTTCGGGATCATCCGCCCTGCCGCTTCGATGCCTGCCGCTCCTCCGTTGGCTTTCGCCAGCGTGCAGGCGTGGGCCAGGATGTGTAGGTAGAACCGGCAGGGCGCCTCCTGTCCCTGGCTCCCCCGGCATTACCCGGCTTCTTCGCTACTATGACCCTCTCCGAGGCCCAGGCACCCGCCACCCTCGCGGTGGAGTTTGGCCGAAACCGCTGGCTCCGGGCTTCCGCTTCTGCTGCGGATCGCCTTCCCGACGTGCTGTGCTTCTTACCCCGGTGGGGATCGCCTCGGTGCTTTTCGGTTGAGCTTACGCGGGTCCCCGCGCGGGCCTCTTCCCGAGATCGCGCTGGCCTTCCCGGACCCAATACCCGGTCGGCAGGCTTGCCCGAGCTTCACTCACATTACGGCCCGTCGATTTGCTCACCCACGCTTACCGTGGGCGTGGTCGGACGGCTTCGACACCGCCCGTTCCCAGGCGATGCCGCTTCTCAGCTACACAGGCATACCGACACCTCCTGTGGCGGGACTTGCACCCGCTGGCAGATCTGCGCGATGAGCGCGCACATTGGGTTCGTTCGGTTGTGGGCGCGCGAAGCGGCCTCGGAGGCGGCTGGGGCTCCCGGAAGACGGCGAATTGGCTTCGTTTTGTTGCTGCGGGACGCGCGGCGGCGTGTGTGCCGTGTTCGCGGGAGATGGGAAGGTCGCCGGGCATGCGCATTGAAGATAGCACCGGTCCAGCAGGAAGCCCGGTGGGGCATGGCAGTGGTTGATCAAAGTTGTGGTGATGACCGCGCCGGTGATCGGGAGGCGGTCGGGTTCGCCGACGCCGGCTCAGCGCGCCTGGCCGATTCCCGGTTCCGGGCTCGGCTGGCGAACGTCGGCGGTTGGGCGTTTCCCGGCAACTACGCGGACTTTTGAAAGAACGCGATCGCGGTTTGCGCGAACTGAGCCGCGGCATCGAAGAAGACAGGACCGTGGCCGCCGTTTGGCACCACCCAGAGTGCGGAGCGAGGGATAGCGCGATACATCTCTGTCGCCATCTCGACCGGATATAGCGGATCGCGATCTCCATAGACGATCAATGTGGGAGCTTTGATCCTCGACAGGGATGGGGACGTGAAATTCATATCGTCGTAGCTGTCCTTCATTCCGCGTGTCCAGTCCCACAAGGCGACGATTTGGCCGTCCCCGAGTTTGTGACGCTTACGCATCGATTCCCACGCTTGCGGCGGCTGCCCGCCAGCTTCTGGAACCTGACGCATGATCGCCCGAGCCTGCTCCGGAAAGTACATGGTCGCGCTGACCAGAACCATCGCCCTGATTCGCCCCGGTTCGGACGTCGCCATGTGCAGCAGGATATTTGCACCCATGCTCAATCCGACCGCCCGGTACTCTTTGATGCCAAGATGATCCAGAAGCGCGAATGCGTCCAGCGCGCACTGCCGGTGCGTAATCGTTTTTTGAGGATTGGTTGTTCTTCCGTGACCGCGAGCGTCCGGCAGGATGAGCCTGTATTCACGCGCGAACAGGTCGCGAGCGGCGTAGGCCCAGTCCTCGTGGCAACCCGTACCGCCGTGTAGAAGCAGGAGAGGCTCGCCGGAGCCCTCAGTTTCGTAATACATCTCAATGTCGTTGAGTCGAACGCTTTGGCCATTCATGGTGGGTTAATTATGGCGGCATTTGCGGAAACAAACAATCTTGTAAATGCATGGCGTTGCGCGAAACCGGTCCTGAAAACGAGATCCACATGGACTCCCGGTCACAGCCGGTCGAACAGCATATGCAGTCCGTCGCGCACGGCTCCGGCCGCTGCGCCGCTCAGCTTGCCGGTACACTCCACAAGCTCTGCCTTGTCCACCGTGAGGATCTGCGAGACGTTCACTACGCTCGCCTTCGGAAGGTTGGCTTCGCCCTTCTTCAGAAGCACGTTGCCCGGCGCCTTCGCTCTGCTCAGATTAGAGGTAATCAGACACACCACGCTCGTCGCAATCGCGCTCTGGTTGAAAACATCGTTCTGGACGACCACGCACGGATGCCGCTAGGCGGGCGCCGGACCGGTGGCAGGCCCGAGATCAAGCCAGTACACTTGTCCTTGCCGGATCTCGCTCACCAGCGTTCCTTCACCGCCGGGCGAACCCTGGCTTTCATTCCAGCCAGCAGGCGTTTTTCCGCCGGTTCCATCCCGTCTGCGTAGACTTCGTTCAGCCGATGCAGCATCTGTTCCCGCCGCTGCCGTTGCAGGAACTCGCCAATTGCCCGCGCGAAGAGCCGGCTGCGGCTCAGCCCCATCAGGCGCGCGGTCCTGTCCGCTTCCTGCAGAAGTCTGTCATCTATGGATATGGCTGTTTTCACGGTACGACTGGATGTTATACCATGTTTCGCACCGAACGGTGGTACTTGCGAGGGTTTGCCGACGGCGCCGGGCCCGCTCCTGCCGCCGCCAGCAGACCTCGCAGGTGCCGGGCGCGCTCCTCCCGAAGCGCAGCCGGCCTCCTTCGGAGAAAGCGTCTTCAGAATGCTCGCTATCTCGTCGCGCACGTGGGAATCGATCTGTGTTCGGATTCGGAGGCCTTGTGATGTTGACCGCTATCCGCCATTGGCGGATAATGGGGCGAGTCGAACTGATCGAAACCTCCAGCTTCACGAGGCTCACGGCTCTGCTGAGCGATGAGGAATACGCGACGTTGCAGTCCAGGCTGGTGGCACATCCCGATCTCGGCGCTGTCTTCCGTCGGCGGCGGCGGAATCCGCAAGATCCGCGTTGCAGTTGGCGGGAGGGGCAAGAGAGCGGGAGCCCGAGTCATCTACTATTGGGCCATCCGAAGAGACCGCATCCTGTTGCTCTTCGCGTACCCGAAGAGCGCGTCCGCTGACCTCACGCCGAGGCAGGTGTCGCAACTCGCGGAATCAGTGAGAGAGGAGTTCCGGGATGAAAGCGGGAATGTTTGAAGAACTGCTGGAAAGCGTGCGCGAGGGAGGAGACATTCTCCGCGGCAGCCGAAAACCGTCGCGCCGGTTCGTGGCCGGGGCTTCGGGAATACGGGCGATCCGCGAGCGAACCAGTCTCTCGCAATCGGAATTTGCGCGCCTGATCGGCGTCAGCGTGAAAACCCTGCAGAACTGGGAGCAGGACCGGCGCCGTCCAACCGGACCCGCGGCCACGCTGCTGAAGATCATCGCGCACGCGCCCCGGCTCGCGGTGAAGGCGATTCACGGAACGTGAATCGGATCCTGTGGCCGCAACCGAACGAGCCGAGAGGTACTCGGGCGAGTCAAACGGAGATTGGGATGTTGATCCAGGGACGAGTTGAGACGGGATGCGATCATTTCCAGCCGCGCATGACCGAATACCCTCAGGTGTTCGCTGAGGCAGCCGGAACGGCACTACACCCTGGTACGATCAATCTCAAAATCGATTGTCGTATTCCGATCAAAGAAGATTTCAGAAAAAGGGGCGACGCGATCGGAGAACGGGAAGATCTAATCTTCGAACGTTGCCGGATCGCCGGCAGGGCCGCATTTAGAATCCGGCCTCTGGATCTCGAAACCGGAGGCGGCGGTCATGGAGACGATACTCTCGAAATCGCTTGTCCGGAGGAGATCCCGGGCGTGACTCCCGGAGCGGAATTCGAAGTCGAGTTCTTCCGAGACCAAAACTAACCCGCGCCCTACCGCGCCGCCAGCAGCGCCCGCAGATGCCGGGCCCGCTCCGGCGACCGCAACTGCCGCAGGGCCTTGGCCTCGATCTGGCGGATGCGCTCGCGGGTGACGTCGAACTCCTGGCCGATCTCTTCCAGCGTGTGCTCGCGCTCGCAGCCGATCCCGAAGCGCAGCCGGATCACCTTCTCCTCCTTCGGAGAAAGCGTCTTCAGGATGTTCGCGGTCTCGTCGCGCACGTTGGAATCGATGACGGCGTCCACCGGCGACCCCACCCAGCGGTCCTCAATCAGGTCGCCGAGCGCGGATTCGCCATCGCGGCCCACCGGCGTTTCCAGCGAAACCGGTCGCGCAAAATGGTCTTCAGCTTCTGGACCTTCTCCACCGGAATGTCCATGCGATTGATCTCAGCGCCAGTAAACGGTACGGTGTTTGTGGTGATCAGAACGTTTCGGCATCGGGGCTTGAAGCGCCTCTTCCATGGCGATGCGAGCAAGGTCCGCGCCGATCAGGTGCGTCGCATCGCGGACGTTCTGGGCCACCTGGATGCCGCGGAGCATCCATCCGACCTTGATTTGCCGGGCTATCGCCTTCACCGCCTCAAAGGCGACATGAAGGGCATGTGGAGCATCACAATATCGGGGGCGTGGAGGATCGTCTTCCGCTTTGTCGATGGGGACGCATTCGACATCGACCTGGTGGACTACCATTAGGAGGGGACCGAGCAATGCCGATGAAAGACCCGCCACACCCTGGGCATTCCATCAAGGATGCCTGCCTCGAGCCGCTGGGCCTGAACGTCACGGAAGGCGCAAAGCTCCTTGGAGTGGGCCGACGCACCTTGTCCCGTGTCATCAACGGTCAAGTCGGCATATCGCCTCAAATGGCCATCCGTCTGGAGAAGGCCGGCTGGTCCAACGCCGGCCATTGGCTGCGCGTGCAGGCCGCATGGGATCTGGCGCAGGCCCGGCGTCACGAGGCCGATGTGAAGGTCGGGCGTTACGAGCCGCGACCCGCCGCGTAAGCGACGTAGCAGCGCATCTATTACAGGCGCGCATAAGTAACGGGACATGATGATCAACAAAAAGAAGTGAGATAGGAACGGATCAGTTGTGGATGTGACTGCATCTCTCCAAAGACGCGCGTGAGGGTGGCAACCAGGGAGTCCAGGCCTGGAAAGAAACGATTGTGCGTTCCGTTCTTGCGGGTGTGTTGCCACAGCCTTTCGGTGGGATTGAACTCCGGCGAGTAGGGCGGCAACTGATGCACCTCCAGCCAATGCCGGTTGGATTTGAACCATGCCCACACTTCCCCGTCTTTATGGTAGGAGGCATTGTCCTGAATCAGGATGGCCCCCTGGCGGCGATACCGCCGTGCCAGTTGTTCGAGGAAGCCCAGATAGGTCGCGGCATTGAAGACGGTGTCCTGTCGGTAGTCGAACCGCGTGCGCCAGAGTTCGATGGCTCCGAGGATCTTCACGCTCTTGCGTTCTCCGGTAACCAGAACCTCCGGTGGGCAACCCACGCGGCTCCAGGTGGCGTGCAGTGTCGAGTCCTGCCGGAAGCTGGCTTCGTCGGTGAAGATCAGCGCCCAGTGCCGCGATTGGGCTTTTTTTTAAGGTTCGGATAGATGCGGCGGCGCCAGCGGTCCTGCGCCGCGGCATCGGCGCGGGCCAGCACGCGGCGCGGACGCTGCACCGAAAATCGCAGGGTGTGAAGCACCTTGCGCACATGACCGGGATGATACTGGACGCCGAACTCCTCCTCGATTACCCAGGCGATCATAGGCGATGTCCAGACACCGTTGTCCAGACCGTAAGCCACCGGACCGCTGTCCAGAATGTCTCCCAACTGTTGCCGTTGCTGCTCCGTCAGTTCCGCGGGCCGACCCGACCGATAGCCTTCCAGCAGACCGTCAATGCCGTGAGCCTGATAGCGCGCCAACCACTCGGACACTTTAGATCGTGGCGCCTTAAGAATCCCGGCCAACTCGCCACTGGTACGGCCCTCCGAGTTCAGCACGACGGCCTGCAGCCGTTTCGCCACCCGGTAAGCACCGTCCCGTTCCGCCTCCTTACTCAGGCGCACCAACCGCCTGTGCGTGCTGGGGTGTAATCGAAGCAGTCGCGCAAGCACGGCAATCCTCCTGTTGGAAGTATGCCACATTCGTCAGGAGTATGTCCCGTTACTTATGCGCGTCTGTAATATCAGCGTGCTCAAGTGATCACAGCGAACTGCGGACATGATCCCGACGCCCCGATTGATGGAGGTGATGGTGCATTCAAGCGCAGGCTGGACGATATTTTTGAGGGGCTCCGGAGAGAATCCTTCGAGCAGGACTGCGGCCGTACGGTTTATCACTATACAAGCCCCAAAGGCCTCGCAGGAATTATCAAAAGTGGGCAACTGTGGGCGACGAGCATCAGGCACTTCAGAGACCAGTCGGAGCTGAAGTATGCCGAAACAGTGTATGAAGAGGTCCGGGAGGAGCTTGAAAAAAGTACCCAGAAGGCCGGCTCCACAAGCTGATCGAAGCCTGCAGGATCGCATCGCCGCTCGGCGGTGGTCCGCTCAGCCCCGGACGTACCGGGCGAACCACCTGGTGGAACAAAGTCCTCGACTTTTATGTAACTTGCTTTTCAGAGGCGCACGACCTGCCCGAACAATGGAAGAACTATGCACGCAACGGCGCTGGATTCGCGATCGGCTTCAGAATGGACAAGTTAGTCCGGGCGATCACGCCTCAGCCGTGGTGGGAGTTGAGCATTCCTCCCCTTGTTCACGTGGCCCGAGTCCGATATGACCGCGAAGAGCAGAAAGAGTGGCTGCGGAAGATGTTCGATCAATATATTGGGGCGCTTTCCGATACGGATGACGTTCCTCAGGCCCACATCGGGCTTTGCGCCGATTCCATAGTAAAGACCCTCGCCCTTCACGCGTGCGTCTTCAAGCGTCCCGATTTTCATCCGGAACAGGAATGGCGAATCGTCATTGAAACCCTCGGGGGCGCGTCCGATGTGAGTTTCCGGCCGTCCACCGACATGTTGATCCCATACATGAAGGCACCGGCGCAGCCGTGTGGCGGGCCGCTCCCGATTGAGTCCATAGTAATTGGGCCGTCGATGAATCAGGACGCATCGAAGCTGGCGGTGCAGGCGCTGTTGGACAAGAAGAAACACCGGGGTGTAAATATCCTGCCAGCGGTGTCCTGGACGCTTAACGCCGACTGACGACGTTGTCCCCAACGTCGATTCAGCGTTTATCGCGCCGCCAGCAGAGCCCGCAGGTGCCGGGCCCGCTCGGGCGAACGCAACTGCCGCAGGGCCTTGGCTTCGATTTGCCGAATCCGCTCGCGCGTGACGTCGAACTCCTGGCCGATCTCCTCCAGCGTGTGCTCGCGCTCGCAGCCGATGCCGAAGCGCAGCCGGATCACCTTCTCCTCCTTCGGAGAAAGCGTCTTCAGGATGTTGGCGGTCTCGTCGCGCACGTTGGAGTCGATCACGGCGTCCACCGGCGACCCCACCCAGCGGTCCTCGATCAGGTCGCCCAGCGCGGATTCGCCGTCGCGGCCCACCGGCGTCTCCAGCGATACCGGGTCGCGGGAGATGGTCTTCAGCTTCTGGACCTTCTCCACCGGAATGTCCATGCGCCGGCCAATTTCTTCGTTTGTAGGAGCACGGCCCAGTTCCTTTTCCAGCTCGCGCGTGGCGCGCAGGAACTTGTTCATACTCTCGTTCATGTGCACCGGGATGCGGATGGTTCGCGACTGGTCGGCGATGGCGCGGGTGATCGCCTGCCGGATCCACCACGTGGCGTAGGTCGAAAATTTGTAGCCGCGGCGGTACTCGAACTTGTCGGCCGCGCGCATCAGACCGATGTTGCCTTCCTGAATCAAATCAAGAAGATGCAGACCGCGATTGACGTACTTCTTGGCGACGGAAACCACCAGCCGAAGGTTGGCCTCCACCAGATCCTTCTTGGCGCGCTCGGCCTCGGCCTCGCCGTGCCGGATCACCGCCAGGCTATGCCGCAGGGCAGCGAGCGTGGCGTTGGCGGCCGCCTCGCGCTTGCGAATCTCGCGCTTGATCTCGCGAACCCGGTTCTGCCCGGCCGGCGTGGGGCGCTCGTCCAGCTTGCGCATCTCGTTCTCGAGATGCGACATCTCCTCGGCCACGTGTTCGATTTCGCGCGCGAAAACGCGCCACTTGGGAAGCTGCCACGGAATACGCCGGATGGTCTGCGAGATTTCCACGGCGGCGCGCATCACCTTGCCCTGCCAGCGGCGGCGAATCTTCTTGTTGCTCAGAGCCACCGCGCCCATCTTCTCGGCAAGCTGGAGCTGCTTCTTGTTCAAGGCCAGAAGGGTGGCAAACAGCTCCTGCACCTCCTCCTGCCGCTGGGCCTGCGCCGCGCTGCCTTCCTCCACGTCGCCCAGATCCACGTGCTCTTCGATATCCTCGCCCCGCCGGACGTTTTCAGCGATTTCGAGGATCATGCGCTGCACCAGAGCCGAGCGGCTGATGGCCTTCTGCATGCGCAACTTGCCGCGTTCCATGCGGCGGGCCAGATTGACTTCGCCTTCACGCGTCAGCAGGGGTACCGCGCCCATTTCGCGCAGATACACCCGTACCGGGTCGTCCGTATAGATGGACTCTTCCGGCTGCTGGGCCGCAAACTCCTCACCCTCGGGGGCCTCTTCGGCATGGAAGAAATGCCCTTCCTCATCGAAAGGGATGTTCAGACCCTCGTGGTTTTCTGTTAGGAAGTGATCCTCGAATTGATCCACTTAAAGCTCACCTCACCTGACGGGAGAAAGGCGACCGCACCTGGGCGTCCGCAAATTGTTGTATTTGTTATAGTATCGAGGCACACTGCCTCGCTGAAACGCGAGTCTCCACGCCGACGACCGGTCTCGTCGATTATACCACCGCTTGCCAACAGAAGTTAAGTGCCTATTTACAAGATGTTTCGGAAGTGTTTTGGTTACAACGGACTGCCCTGGTTCCACCGCCAGGTGGTGGCTCCCGGACATGGCCGCCTTCATAAGCCCAACCTGTCTGTTAGATGCCGGGATCGCCCGGTTTGGTTCGGCCGGGCGGTGGCGGTCAGGGCTTCTTCTGATGCACCAGATTCCGCAGTTCATTGAAAAACGTCTCGACGTCCTGAAAGTCGCGATAGACGGAAGCGAATCGCACGTAGGCGATCTTGTCCAGATTCGCCAGGCGTCCCATCAGGACCTCTCCTATCTGTGTAGTAGACAGTTCCCGGTCCGCGCTATCGACAAGCTTCGCCTCCACCTCATCGACAAGCTCGGCCAGTCTGGCCATACTTACAGGACGTTTTTCGCAGGCTTTTAGTAGCCCCGCCAGGACTTTCTGCCGGTCGAACTTCTCCCGCCGGCCATCCTTCTTGACCACCATGTAGGGAATCTCGTCGGTACGCTCATAGGTTGTGAAGCGGCGCTCGCAACTGAGGCACTGGCGGCGGCGGCGGATGGCGTCGCCTTCGCGGCTCTCCCGCGAGTCGATGACGCGGTCCTCGCGGAAACCGCAGAACGGGCAGATCATAGCTGTGCATCTTCGGGCAAGTGTCTGAATTTGCCCCAGTTAATTCCTTCGTGAAGAGCCAGGCCGAGTCCGATGGGAACCACCGTCAGGAAACTGACCGCCCAGATCAGCAGGGCCATGCCGGTGGCCGGCTCGATGGGAACACCGAAGATCTCGGTGAGGGCGAGCACGGCGGCCACCTGCACGCCACCCCCGATGCCGGGGATCTGCAGGATGCTCCCGAAAGCGACAACTCCCAGAAAGATGGAGATCTCGGCGAGGTTGAAGCGGGAGGTTGCCGGGAACGCGCGAAACAGGCAATAGTAACACCCGAAGATGAGCGCCCATTCCAGAACGGTGTAGAGAGACATGAGAACTACATACGTAGGTGTTGAGGTGGACTGCATCCCATCCAGAAACGCGCCGAACAGTTGCGCCACACGCGGGCGAAGGCGCTCCGGGAAAACCCGGCTCAGCCAGTTCACCCATCTGCGCGCCACGTGCGAATACCTGCCAAAGCCAACCAGGAGCACAATGCAGGCGGCGGCAATGGTGCCCACCACCCAACCGCCGGTCCGGAACAGTTGGGCCAGGCCGTGTTTGAGGGGCAGGGTGGCCCACGGGACCCTGGCCAGGGCGAAACCGAAGATCGCCAGCACCATGAGCAGGTCGTAGATGCGCTCCAGCACCCAGGCAGCTACCTGGGAGGGAAACGGCACGCGCTCTTTCTGGGCGATAAGATAGGGGCGGACCAGTTCGCCAGCCCGGCCCAGCAGAACGATGGCGGTGAAGCCGATGATGGTCGCCGAAAGCACGCGGGCGACGCTGGCCCGGGGCTGGATGGGCCGCAACATCACCTCCCAGCGCAGCGCGCGGCCATAGTAGGTGGAGAGGATGAGAACAATGGAGAGAGTAAGCCAGAATACATCCAAACCGCGAAAAGCCCTGGCAAACTCAATCCAATGAAAGCTGCTGCCCCGCCACCGCCACAAAACGATGCCGGCGACGACGGCAATGACGGCAAGCGCCGTCAGAAACCTGCGATTCCTGCTTCCGATCAGTTTTATGATGGCCTCCCTCGCGTTACTGAACACATGTACAGCGTTGTGGGATGGTACCGGACGGACTGAGAGACCGCCGCCGCGGCCAGATCGGCGGGCGGGTCGGGGACCCGGGCCCAGAGGGCATCCAGGCTGAGAGCCCAATGCCACTTAACTTTTCGCCGGAGGCGCAGTGCGGCACGTTGTGCTACTACATCCTGACTTCTTTGCGGCGCGCGACGATTCGAAGTGGGGCAGGCTCTCAGCCCAATGGCACTTAACTTTTGGAACGGGCCTGCAAATCTAAAAACAGAATGTGCGTATGATGGAGGATTCCTTTGTGGGGCGGCCAATCCTGGCCGCCGCCGCGT